>LYSV01000163.1:0-941 GCA_001657315.1 Flammeovirgaceae bacterium BBD 1991-12
GAAAAAAAAGCACAAATAATGATCAGGCGAAAAGTGCATTTGAAGAGCTTTCTATTCCTGGCTTGAAGTTTAGAAGTATCGGCCCGGCCTTGACCTCCGGACGGATTTCGGACTTTGCAGTCAATTCAAAGAACCCGAAGGAATATTATGTAGCGGTGTCCTCAGGTGGAGTTTGGAAGACTTCCAACGCGGGGACCACCTATACACCCATCTTTGACAGTGAAGGAAGCTATTCTATTGGATGTGTCACCATCGATCCCAATAACCCAAATGTTGTTTGGGTGGGGACCGGGGAGAATAATAACCAACGAAGTGTGGCCTATGGAGACGGCATATATAAGTCTGTAGACGGAGGTAAGTCCTGGATTCATATGGGATTAAAGAACTCTGAACACATTGGTAAGATCATTATTGATCCCAGGAATTCGGATGTGGTGTATGTAGCTGCTATTGGACCGCTTTGGAGCGAAGGAGGCGACCGTGGGGTATACAAAACCCTGGACGGGGGTAAGACCTGGACTGCTGTTTTAACAATAGATCAGCACACAGGAGTAAATGACATCATTATGGACCCTCGGGATCCGGACGTATTATATGCTGCAGCCTATCAACGACGCAGGCATGTCTTTACTTACCTTGGCGGAGGACCTGGTTCAGGAATGTATAAGACTACTAACGGAGGTGCCAGCTGGAATAAAATAAACAAAGGATTGCCGGAAGTAGACATGGGTAGAATAGGTTTGGCGATGGCACCATCAAATCCTGAAGTCATCTATGCCATCGTAGAAGCTGCGCAGGAAAAAGGAGGTTTCTTCAAGACAACAAACCGGGGGGCTTCATGGGTTAAGCAGGGAAGTTACCAATCCAGCGGAAACTACTACCAGGAAATTGTAGTTGATCCCAACGATCCGGAAACTATCTATGGGATGAATACCTGGATG
>LYSV01000163.1:968-20573 GCA_001657315.1 Flammeovirgaceae bacterium BBD 1991-12
AGTATTAGGTGAAGCTTCCAAACATGTAGACAATCACTGCCTGTGGATCGATCCCGACGATTCGGATCATTTTATCGCTGGATGTGATGGAGGTATCTATGAATCATGGGATGGTGCCAGGACATGGGATTTTAAAGCCAATCTTCCCGTGACCCAGTTTTATAAAGTTGCATTGGATAACGCAGAACCGTTTTACAATGTCTATGGTGGTACGCAGGATAATTTTAGCCTGGGCGGACCTTCTAGGTCGATCAGCGGCAATGGGATTGCCAACGAAGAGTGGTGGATTACGCATGGAGGCGATGGATTTGAAACACAGGTAGACCAAACCAATGCCAATATCATTTATGCCCAGTCACAATATGGTGTGCTAGTGAGATATGACAAGTCCAGTGGCGAGGAAGTTGGTATTCAGCCACAGCCAGGAAAAAATGAAAATGCATATCGTTGGAACTGGGACGCGCCGCTGGTTATTAGCAATTACGACAATAAGCGTTTGTATTTCGCTGCTAATAAGGTTTTCCGTTCAGACGACCAGGGTAATAGTTGGAAAGTGATCAGCGATGATTTGACACAACAAATTAATAGAAATGAATTGAATGTGATGGGTCGCGTGTGGGGTATAGATGCTGTAATGAAAAATGGGTCTACCTCACCTTATGGAACCATTGTAGCGATGGATGAATCTCCAAAAAATGAAAACCTGCTCTATGTAGGCACGGATGATGGATTGATCCAGGTCACTGAAAATGGGGGTGATAGCTGGACCAGGATAAGCAGTTTTCCGGGCGTTCCTTCAAGAACGTATGTCAACATGGTTTTAGCTTCACAACATGATGTAAATGTCGTGTTTGCATGCTTTAATAACCATAAGAACGGAGACTTTAAGCCGTACGTGTTTAAGAGCACGGACAAAGGAAGGACCTGGAGATCAATCACGTCCAATTTACCTGCCAGAGGCTCGAGCTATTCCATCGCCCAGGATCATGTAGATCCGAACCTTTTGTTTGTAGGGACAGAGTTTGGCGTATTTGTCAGTAATGATGGTGGAGGAAAATGGAAACAAATGAAAGCCGGGGTACCCACCATTGCTGTACGTGATCTGGCCATTCAGCGAAGGGAAAATGACCTGGTATTGGGAACGTTCGGACGTGGATTCTATGTATTGGATGATTACTCCGCTTTAAGAAACACCAGTGAATCTACTCTTGCAAAAGAAGCAGAATTGTTTGACGTTAGAGATCCTTACCTGTATGAGCATAGCTATCCCTTAGGCTTACCGGGCGTCGCATTCCAGGGAGATAGCTACTACCAGGGAGATAATCTCGGGCCTGTTGCTATGTTCACTTATTATTTGAAGGATGACATCAAATCCTTGAAGGAGCAACGGCGGGAAAGAGAGAAAGAGGCTAAAAAGGAAGGACAGGATACTCCATATCCGTCGTATGAGGCTTTGAAAGCGGAGCGTGAAGAAAAAGCGCCGCAGCTATTATTCACTGTAAGCAATAGTGATGGTAATGTGGTAAGAAAAATCATGACGAAGCCCAGTAAAGGATTGAACCGGGTTACGTGGGACCTGCGGTACACCGATACCGACCCTATTAACCTGTCCAAGCCCTCATTTTACAATCCGTGGGCAGACAGTGATAAAGGGATTTTGGTATCTCCGGGGGACTATACCGTTACTTTGTCCAAAATTGTGCTGGACAATGTGACACAAATTGCAGAACCCGTTTCGTTTACGATCAAAACCATAGATAACAGGTCACTTCCTGCCACCGATCGTGTTGCATTGAACGAGTTCAATAGAAAGGTGTTAAAACTATCCGGTAGTGTTGGGGCAGCCCAGCAAACGTTGCGTGAAATTAGTAACCAGGTGAAACATATCAACGATGCACTGGTGAGAGCGGAGGTGCAACATGATGGTGAACTGGTAGCAAATGCCAGGAAGCTGGAAAAGACAGTTGCCGGGATCGATACTAAACTCAGTTGGGATGGGGTGGCAGGTACCCTGGATATGGGTCGTCCGCCAAGCGTTGGCAATCGGGTTGGAATGTTGGTATATCAATTATTTGCCTCTACTTCCGATCCGACCCAGACCAATAGGGATAGCTATGCCATTGCGGTTGAAGAATTTAAACCTATACTCGAATCATTACAAAAGCTGGTGAATGAGGATCTGAAAAGCTTACAGGATCAACTCATGGAATCAGGGGCACCTTATACACCCTATTCACTCCCAAATGTTCCCCAATTTGAAGATTAGGGGCTATTCTAAATCAACGAGAACTGTTTATCATTTTATAACCAGTGATAAAATAAAAATATTTTAGGCAAATTTTCAACCAGTAATTTAAAAGCTATGTCCCAGAATCTAACCCAGGCCTATCCTGTATTTTTCCTGTTTATTCTATTTGTAAACGGCTGTACTACAAATTCCACCACCGCAGAAACAGGAACAGGAGAAGAGCTAATTGAAAAGGCCCTTGAGATCCATAAACGTGTACTTACAGTTGATACACATGCGGATACCCCGTTGCGGATGATCGAGCCGGGTTTCGATATGGCTGAACGGCATGACCCCAAAGAAACGGGCTCAAAGGTGGATTATCCCCGGATGATTGAAGGTGGATTGGATGCCATCTTTTTTGCGGCATTTGTTGCACAGGATATCCGCGATGACGACGGTAACACGCGCGCCAAAGCCCTCTGTCTCCAAATGATAGACTCTATCGTGGCTTCTACCGAAAAAAATCCGGACCTGGTTGGACTAGCGCTGAACCCCGGTGATGCCTACGCCCTGGAAAAGGCTGGCAAACGGGCCATTTATATTGGTATTGAAAATGGTTATCCCATTGGGAAAGATCTTTCCAATGTCGCCCTGTATTTTGAAAAAGGAGTGCGCTATATCACTTTGGTGCATTCATCAAACAACGACCTGGCGGATTCTGCTACTGATCCCGACGGAACTGAACATGGGGGTATCAGTGCTTTTGGCGCTGAGGTAGTCCGGGAGATGAATCGCCTGGGCATCATGGTAGATATTTCACATGGTAACGACAGTGTATTTTACGATGCAATTGAAATGTCTAAAGCGCCGATTATCGCAAGCCATTCCAACGCGCGGGCTGTAACCGATCACAAACGCAACATGACGGACGAAATGCTGAAGCTAATGGCAGAGAACGGAGGTGTTGTGCAGCTTACCATGTTGTCTAACTATTTGCGGGAAGCTCCTGCCAATCCAAAGCGGGACTCTGCGGTAGCAGCACTTCGGGCTAACATGAAACCTGCCAGTGAAATGACACAAGAAGAAAGAAGAGCGATGCGGCAAGCCTTCAACGAGATAGATGAAAAGTATCCCAACCCACCAGCAACTGTTAAACATGTTGTGGATCATATTGATCACATTGTCAAAGTAGCCGGGATCGATCATGTTGGAATCGGGTGTGATTTTGACGGAGGAGGAGGTATTGAAGGGGTTTTCGACGCCAGCGAAGTGATGAACATCACGATTGAACTTGTAAAACGTGGGTATACCGAAGAGCAGATCCAAAAGATCTGGGGGGGTAACCTGATTCGTGTCTTCAAAGAAGTCCAGGCTGTTGCGGAGCAGATACAATCCGACGGACTATCTTAATTCGTAAATTCTGATAGCTGTGCGCACGTTGTTGCTTTTTTTGATCTCTTTGGGACCATGCGCACCAGCTGTATCAGCGGTTTTTCATCCGTTGAGATTGTCCTTGTGTGAGATTGAATATACATCCGGCAAACAACTCCTGACCATTAACCTCAAGCTCTTCCTAACGGATGTGAATGAAGCATTGGTTTTTGATCCGAACAGTAGGGAACTTGCTTTCTGCCAACCTAATGAATCAGCTCAGGCCGATCAAATGTTGTTGGATTACCTCAACCAATTTTTCTACGTAAAAGCCAATGGAAAGGCGGTAGACCTGCAGATCAAACACAAGAAACTGAGCGGCGAAGGGGATAACACGGCCCTGGGGGTCTACTTCGAATATCAGCAACGGCAGCCATTGGAATCGCTGGAAATCAAAAATACCGTTTTTACCGACCTTTTCTTCGATCAAAACAACATCGTCTATGTCCATGTCAACGGAAAATCCAAAAGTTTGATGCTCAATAAAAAAACAACTACTCACCAGTTAACCTTCTAATATGCATTCAATTCCCTTTTACCTGCAGTTAGGTTTTGAGCATATTTCTAACCTCGCGGGTTACGACCATATTCTCTTTCTGATAGTACTCTGCGCTGTTTACAGAATCGAACAATGGAGAAATATTCTCATTTTAGTGACTGCTTTTACAATAGGTCACAGTGTCACTCTGGCTCTTGCTTCATTTGGCACTTTTGCAATACCTTCCAGTATTATCAAATTCCTTATCCCGGCTACTATATTCCTTACTGCCATCCACAATGTAATCAGTCATCATTCAACCGAAAAGTCTTCAAAAATGGGTCGGAACTACGCTATGGCTTTGTTCTTCGGGTTTATACACGGTATGGATTTTTCTAACTACTTCAAGGCGTTGTTAATGAGCGACTCCTCAATTGTGGTACCCTTGTTGGGCTTTAATCTTGGAATTGAACTAGGGCAACTGTTGGTGGTATTTATAATTGTTAGCATTGCCTTTCTATTCCTTAATGTCATTGGAGTAAAGCACCGGGAATGGAACGTTTTTATTTCAGGAGCTGCTGCAGGAATATCCCTGATTTCCATGCTGGAAAATAAGTTTTGGTGAATGGCCAGTGGACTATTTGTCCTTCCAAAGCTGGCATTGGATCAGGGCATCCTTGAAAATTCCGTTGACGGATGGAGGGAGGGCGTCCACGACCAGCGAGAGACATTTGAAGCCTGTGGGTGAGCGGCCCATAGGGGCCGGGAAGTGCGTTAAGCGGGGTTCCGATAGCAATCGGAAGGCCTTTGTTCGTGGTGCCTTTTTCTTTTTGTTTCTTTTTCTTTGCGTGCAAAACCTTCATGAATTCAAAATTCACCAACAGGTATGAAAAGTCGTTTACACCAGTATAAGTAAACACTAAACGACATGTCCTGTATAGAATTTCCTCAAATCATTGAACGAGGCTGTGGCCTTGATGTTCATCAGAAAACGGTGGTGGCTACTATACGTGGGGTAGATCTTGAAACACAGACCCTTACTTTTGGTACTTTTACCCTGGAATTAGAGAAGTTGATCTGTTGGTTACAAGATCATGGAGTTACTCATGTAGCCATGGAGAGTACGGGTGTGTATTGGAAGCCTGTATATCATGTGATGGAACCTTTCTTTGAGATTTTACTCGTTAATGCCCGTCACATAAAAAATGTTCCCGGACATAAAACCGACAAAAAAGATTCTGAATGGATCGCTAAGTTATTACTCAGTGGACTGTTGAAGGGAAGTTTTATTCCTGATGCAGTTACACGTGAACTAAGGTGTTTACAACGCCACAAAAAGAAGTTGATCCATCAACGTACCGCTGAAAAAAACAGGCTGCAGAATATCCTTGAAGATGCCAATATCAAATTAGGTTCTGTTGTAAGTGATGTATTTGGAAAAACGGGATTGGCTATTATTGAACAGCTGGCAATCGGTCAAACTGATCCAATAACCCTTTCTGATTTGGCTAAAGGAAGGTTGGTCAGAAAAAAAGAACAATTACAGCAAGCCCTGTATGGTAGGCTTTCAAGTCATCATCAGTTTATGCTGGAACTCATATTGGATACCATAAAAATGATCAATGAAATGATCGAAAGAGTTCAACATCAAATTGATGCTTACCTGATGCGGATCTGCAATGAAGTTACGTTGCTTCAAACTATCCCGGGCGTATCAAAACAGGCTGCCACAGGTATTCTCGCTGAGATTGGCACTGACATGTCAATGTTCACATCTCATAAACATTTAGCCTCATGGACCGGTGTTTGTCCTGGAAATAACGAGAGTGCGGGAAAGAAAAAAAGCGCTAAGGTTACCCGTGGCAATAAATATCTGAAAACGATCCTTATTGAAGCCGCGTGGTCAGCCAGTCATGCTAAAAACACTTTGTTATCCCGTAAGTATCATACCCTGGCAGCTCGCAGGGGGAGGAAAAAAGCAGCCATGGCCATTGGACATAAGATCCTCACAGCAGCATATTTTATCTTAAGGGATAAGGTTGCTTATGCTGAGCCATTAATGAGTCCACGAGCTATTCAAAAGAAAAAAATAATCCAAATTGAAAGGCTTCAGAAAAGAATTGATAAGCTTAAGGCATAAGCGTCCAAAGGATTAAAGGTCGTATTTTCTTCTGGTGGTATTCCAAACCCCGCAAGCAAAACTGATATCAGACGCTAAGCACCAACAGTTGTTGCTCTCAAGCACGTAGAAAAAATTTTTCTCTCAAGTCAAATGTTTTCAGGTTGGATCAAGAGTCAATTTTGCTGTCAAGGAGACTTTCAGAAAAAATGAAAACTGGACTTAAAACCTCAAAATTCCGCTTAAACTGCTCATTTCGAGGTTGGCATTACACGAAACTTTTTAAAAATGCAGATTTTTTTGCCAAAAATAAGTGCTTTACCATCAAATCTAATTTTCAAGGATACCCTCTGTATCCCATTGCATTGGGTCATGTCCGTAGTATCCTTAAGCTTATGGAATTTATGCTATAACCTTACACTGGTTTGATCCGGCCATCACTTAATACGATGGATTTTGCAATGCATTTAGGTTGTTGTCAATCACTACCTGAGGAATGGGGAGAACCAGTTTAAATTCGGTGATAGACAGTTCAGTTACCGCTCTTCCAAATCTTTTCAAGGTAACAAAAGAGACTCCTCCAAGGCCCATCTCGGACTCCGCCTGCGAAAAGGTGAATTCCAGTAGTTCATCTGGTCCGGGCGTTCCGATAATGGGGGCTTCACCAGCCCGGGCTTTCAGGTTGTCCAGTATATCCTGTGCGGGGATCAATGTTCCCAGGTAAATGTTGGCCTCTGCGCAGAGCAGATGCGTTTCGGTAAGCCGGACGAGCGGTACATGATCACCTCGGTTATAAATGGCAGCAAAGGTTTGATCTCCTGTCTGGTCAAAACCCCAGATGATCTCCGGATCACCTGCTGCGAAGCTGTTTGTTTCTGTATTCAACGTATACAGGCCACTGCTCATTATCTCCTGCAAAACACCTTTGGCTTCTGCCCATTTTTCACTGTAGGCGTAAACCCGTGCCAGGATCATTCTTGCCGTTCCTTTGGTGAAGTTTCCGGCATTGTCTCCGGTCCACTCCGATGGTAAAACAGCAATGGCAGTGTTCAGGTCTGTTTCTGTCTGTAACAGCACTTGTTCAGCAGAGTTGAATGGGGTGTTGGCCGTCATAATGCCCGTTTCCACAGGTATATTATTAAACCACACCACAAGATGGAAATAAAGATAAGCCCGTATAGCCTGTGCCTGTGCAGTGATCTCATCCTTTTCCTGACCTTCGGGAAGCACTGTTTCTGCACTGCTGATGATGTTATTCAATATAAAGATGATCTCATAGGCATCCGACCATAATCGTTCTACCTGTGCATTCTCTGGTGTCTGGCTGTGAGCGTATATCTGATCCCAATCGGTATCGGGAGCATTGATCTTGTTGGCATATACTGCATCGAACAGGTAAGAAAACTCTGTGTAGCTCTTCAGTTTTGTATAGCTATCCGCCAGGTTATCGATGATCTGTTGTCTGGTGATGAATGGCTCTTTTATGTCATTCAGTGTAATAGTAACAGTAGCTGAGGCACTGCCGGCGCCATTACTCACCTCTACGGTCAGTGAAAATGAAGGCGTAACTTCAAAGTCCAGTGCTGATGCCGTTTTTACAGTGATCTCACCGGTGGAGGTATTGATCGCAAAAGCATCACCGCTGTTGCCTGCGGTAATGGAAAAATCCGATGGCGTCTGCCCCGGGTTTGTTGCTGTAACAGTGTCCACTGTGGTGCCGTTCTCACTGTTTTCGTCAATGGAAAAACCCTGATCTCCAATAGCCGGAGTGACATCTTCCAACGTAATAGTGATCGTGGCTGTTGCGTTATTTTTTCCATCATCTACCGTTACAGTCAGCGCAAAGCTAGTACTGGCTTCGGCCAGCACGGCAGATGCATCCTGAACGGTGATCTGACCCGAAGTCTCACCAATCGCAAAGGCATCATTGGAATTACCTTCTGTAATAGAATATGTTAAAGCATCCTGTTCGCGGTCCGTAGCTAAGACTGTTCCTACTACAGTGCCGTTCGGACTGTTCTTTGCTATGGAAAAGGTCTGATCAGCTATTTCAGGTGGAAGATTGGTTTCCTCGTCATCATCGTTGCAACTCAGTACGCTCAACGCTATGCATACCATGAGAAGATTCAGGATCCTGTTTGATTTGGTCATCGTTGTAACTGGTTCTGCAGTTTGCCAATAATTACTATAATATCAATGTATAGCATTTATGCTATACTTCCAAATGCCGGGCATTTCAAATATGCAGGTTTGTTATATTATGTCTTTTTTAAAATGAGTTGTTTTCATGCTGTACTATGGCTACACTCCGGAAGTCTCAGGATACCATAGTGACCATTGTGATAATTTTCACACCCTGCAATCAAGCTGTTTTTATTCCACTGACTGTCTATTCCATAAACATAACAGGTGTAACCGGAAGATCAGGTAAACTTTTCCACAGTGTCTTTTCATATCAGGTGGGAGCGGGAAAAGATCTGTATTGAGCTACTGATGACTGATATGACTGACCGGTGTGGGAAGTATTTGCCGTTCTTTGGAAATAAAGGTCGGGAGCTTTGCTCCGCGGCTCAATACCCTTTATTTTAGCACCTTGTTAAGCTATATCCGGCATAGTACCAGTTCAAGGGTCCTTGGAGGCCTCATGGCCCTGTATCTGCTGAACATCAGTGTGGATACGGCAGATCCAAACCCCGAGCATATACCTGAAGACCTTAGTATCAACGACCAGGAAAGTATTATTGAAATATTTGTTGAAAAGATACTGGGGTTTGAAAACGCCATAAAAGAGTATGACGACCACGATACGGAAGAACACAATAAGAAAAAGAACCACAAAACAAAGATTGTTCTTCCCTTTTCCTGCCTGCCTGACCACTCCATTTTTTGTTTGGAGAAAGGAAGGCAAAGATACCCATGGTATTCAGTACGGTCCGCACAGGGCTATGGCCGGCTGGAATCACCTCCGCCTGAAGTCTGATCTGTTTTTCAACGGACTTCCCGGCTGATCCATTTTTCAATGGACAGATCCGGTCAAATCAATCATTCTTAAAAAAATCGACAAAATGAACATCAGAAATATCCTGATGCTGATATTGATATTGGCATCTTCAAAATATACCCATGCCCAAATCGGTGATACACCAAAAGACAGTCTTTATATTCAGGAAGCAGAAGCCAGGCAGCAACCGGTTAAGGTTTTACATGCCGAACCTTTGTACATTGATCTTATCAGAGACCTTGGCGCCAGAAAGGGAGAAAAGGAGTGGAACGTTGGTGTTGGCCTGACTGATAATCTCAGGTTTGACTCGTATGAAGCTCTTATTGAATACGAATGGGCGCCTGTAAACCGCCTGGGGCTGGAGGTAGAACTGCCTTTTACCTTCTTTTCTCCATTGAACGGGACCCCAAAGGACTCCGTTCCGTCTGACAGACTGGAAAGCCTGAAAGTAGCCGCCCAGTGGTCATTTTTTGTGAATGAGCGGGCGGCTACCTCCATGGCGCTCGGTTACATCAATGAATTTGAGCTATCGGACTTCAGGAACTTTGGCAACCCTTATTTTAAAGGCAATGTTTACAACCCGTTCCTTATTGTGGCCAAACGCTGGGGCAGTAACTTTCATTCCCTCATTTATACAGGGCCCATGATCGAGCAGAATTTTCAGGACCATGATGTCCATACCACCTATGAGATCAATACCAGCTTTCATTACATGATCTTGCGCACGCGGAACTTTATAGGTATTGAATTTAACAAAACCGTGGACCACGGTGATTTTGGAATGACCATGAGACCACAAATGAGACTGGGTATTGCCGATGATCTCCTGATCGGGATTGTGGCGGGAATTCCCATCAGCCGGAACAACGAACGGTTCAGCTCCTTTGCCCGGTTGATATGGGAGCCCGGACACAGAAAGCACATGAAACACAGCCACTGACCCGATCCATTGCAGATCCGGATCCGTCTGGCCGGGGAAAAGGGTAAACCTTACCGGGCTTCTGAGGCCTGGTAAGGTTGCTGTCGGGTCAGTTGACCACTACCTCAGGCAGGTATTGTTCGAATAGCTCTTTGGCAGCCGTTAGTTGTTCGCTGGTGTTTTCAGGCGTATTTTCCAGGGCGTATTTCATCCCGAGTTTCTCCCATTTGTATACTCCAAGCCTGTGATAAGGCTGTATTTCCAGTTTTTGCACCTGCTTAAAGGACTGAAAGTGCAGCCCCAGCCTGTGGAGGTGTTCAGGATTGTCAGTGAGCCCTGGTACAAGTACGTACCTCAGCCAAAAAGGCTTATGCTGCTCTTCCAGATAGTGGGCAAAGGCCATTGTGTTTGCATTGGAGCGGCCGGTTATTCTTTTGTGGATGACCGGATCGATATGTTTTACATCCAGTAACACCAGATCGATGTACTCCAGCATTTCTTCAACGTATTTATTCATTACATACCCGTTGGTATCCAGGCAGGTGTGGATGCCCCGGGCGCGTAATTCCCTGAGCAGCGGGATCAGTTTCCTGGCCTGACGGCAGGGCTCACCACCGGACAGTGTTACTCCTCCGCCATTGGCGAAAAAGGACCGCATGTTTTCCGCTGTTTCCACAATATGTGATGTTTCGCAGGGCTTCCCGTCTTCAGAACGCATCGTATCCGGGTTGGCACAATAGAGGCACTGGAACTGACAGCCCTGTAAAAAGACTACCAAACGGATACCCGGTCCGTCACAGGTACCGAAGGTCTCTATGCTGTGGATATTTAATATATCCACGCGGGTTAACGTGCCTGTGGTTTGATCTGACATAGCTGTGGTTGGCTGTAGTGAGTAAAAAAGAACCGGGCATGTTATCTATACCCGGTTCTTTCCATATTATACGTTATATTTTTTCGAAAAAGCTTCTCGATAACACTTCCAGTTGCTGCTCTCTGGACAACCGTACAAAGTTCACCGCATAGCCGGAAACCCTGATGGTCAGCTGAGGGTAGTTTTCAGGGTGTTTCATGGCATCGATGAGCAGTTCCCTGTTAAGCACGTTCACATTGAGGTGATGTGCCCCACGGCCGAAATAACCGTCCAGAATGGTCACCAGGTTCCGGACCCTGGCAGGCTCGTTGGGGCCCAGTGTTTTGGGTACCATACTCATCGTGTTGGAGATACCATCCAGCGCATCGTTGTAGTCCAGCTTGGCCACAGAGTTGAGAGAAGCAATAGCCCCGTGAGTATCTCTGCCATGCATAGGATTGGCTCCGGGAGCAAAAGGTATTCCCTTCGCCCTGCCATCGGGAGTGGCCCCTGTTTTCTTGCCATACACCACATTAGAGGTGATGGTGAGAACGGACAGGGTAGGTGTTGCCCCTTTATAGGTTTCGTAGGATGACAATGCCTTGTTAAAGTACCCCGTGACATCCACTGCCAGCTGGTCCACCCGGTCGTCGTCATTTCCGTAGCATGGGAATTCACCCTCGGTGTTGAAGCCTGCCGTTATGCCATTTTCATCCCTGATGGCCGTGACTTTAGCATGCCGGATGGCCGAAAGGGAATCCGCTACGATGGATAACCCCGCTATGCCGTAGGCCACATTCACTCTGGGATCTGTATCCACAAAGGCCATCTGGGCACGTTCGTAATAGTACTTGTCATGCATGAAGTGGATAATATTCATGGAGTCCACATACACCCGTGCCATTTCCCTGATAGCAATTTTGAAGTTCTTCATTACTTCATCATAATCCAGCACATCACCTTTCAGCGCCGGTATCCCTTCGATCACCTGGGTGCCGGTATTCTCACACCTTCCACCATTGATGGCCAGGAGCAGGGTTTTGGCAAGATTACAACGGGCGCCGAAGAACTGGATGTGCTTTCCGATCTCCTGAAAGGAAACACAACATGCGATACCGTAGTCATCCGATTTTCGTGTATCACGCATCAGGTCATCATTTTCGTACTGAATAGACGAGGTGTCTACGGAAACCTGCGCGCAGAACTCCTTAAAGCCTTCGGGCAGTTCTGCTGACCACAGCACGGTCATGTTCGGCTCCGGAGAGGGACCCAGGTTGTACAGCGTCTGTAAAAACCGGAAGGAGGTTTTCGTTACTTTATGGCCTCCGGCCAGGTTGAGCCCGCCGATCGCCTCGGTCACCCAGGTGGGGTCACCGGCAAAAATTTCGTTGTAGGCCTCCATTCTCAGGTGACGCACCATACGTAGTTTCATCACAAACTGATCTATAAGCTCCTGAGCCTGTTCTTCAGTCAGTACCCCTGCTTCCAGGTCCTGGGTGATGTAGATGTCAAGGAAGGAGGATACATTACCCAGAGACATAGCGGCTCCGTCCTGCTCCTTAACGGCGGCCAGATAGGCCATGTAGATCCATTGCACGGCTTCATGTGCATTCTGCGCAGGCCTGCTCAGGTCCAGCGCATAGGTTTCTCCCAGGGCTTTGATCTCTCTTAAAGCCTTGATCTGCTCGTTTACCTCTTCCCTCAGCCGGATGCGGGCATCGTTCATCGGGCCTCCCAGCTGTTCAAGATCATTCAGTTTTTCCTGGATCAGCCTGTCTGTGCCATAGAGCGCCAGCCTCCGGTAGTCGCCGATGATACGGCCTCTTGCATAATTGTCCGGCAGGCCGGTGAGGAAACCCAGGGACCTGAATTTTCTTATCTCGGCAGTGTAGGCGTCGAATACACCATCGTTATGGGTTTTTACATAATTATTGAAAATGTCTTTCACCTTTGGATCCAGCACTACACCGTGCTCCTCGCAGGCTTTCTCCACTATTTTTATTCCGCCATAGGGTTTGATGGCTCTTTTGAGCAATTCGTCCGTCTGTAGTCCCACAATGAGCTCATGCTCGCGGGAGATATAGCCGGCTGCATGAGAATTGATCTTTGAGATAATGGAAGTATCGATGGAGCGGACTCCCCCGTTCTTTAGTTCTTCCCGGACCGCTTTGTTGCATATTTCAAAGAGTAATTTAGTCCTTTCCGTTGGCCCCGTGAGGAAATCAGCATTCCCGTTATAAGGGGTGATGTTGCTGAGGACAAAATCTCTCACATCAATGGTATTGTTCCAGCTACCCTTGACAAATTCCATGGTTTTGTTTGCAGTTTCAATAGGCATAACTCTTTCTGATAAATTGCTATGCAAAGATTAGTCAGCGTGCCACGCTAATTTATGATGCCCGTCACACATATTCCTGACTAGTATCATTGGGATATCCCGATAAAAAAATTCCCTTTACGCCCTGAAAAGCAGGTCAGAAATATTGACCGGGCGCCCGATGTACCCCCCCTAAGCATTTGGAAATGAATAAACTATGGATAAAGTTAAAAACAGATGGTTAATTGCTGCTTCTGCAGTGGGTATTCACGTATCAATCGGAGCGGTATATGCTTACAGTGTATTAAAAAAACCATTACTGGAAAGTATAGGGTGGGAATTCAAGCAGACCGCCTGGGCTTTCAGTATAGCTATTCTTTTTCTGGGATTGTCCGCCGCATTCCTGGGTAGAAAGGTGGAAAAAATGGGACCGAGGAAAAGTGGTATGCTTTCGGCATCATTCTACAGTGCCGGACTGATCGTGGCAGGACTGGCCGTTAGTCTGAAGAGCATCTATTTGTTTTATCTGGGATATGGTGTTATCAGCGGTATCGGGCTGGGCGTGGGGTACATTTGTCCGGTATCGACGCTGGTCAAGTGGTTTCCGGACCGCCGGGGACTGGCCACCGGGCTGGCTATTATGGGCTTTGGTTTTGGCGCATTGCTTGCCAGCAGTGTGATCCAGTATCTGATAGGCTCAGTAGGTTTATCGTCCACTTTCTTTATTCTGGGCATCGTTTACTTTGCCATTATGATGAGCGCTGCGCAATATCTGTCACCACCTCCCGCAGGGTGGGTCCCCGAAGGATTTGACGCCGATGCAAAGACCGGTAAAAAATCCATTAAGGCAGATCTGGCTCAGGTATCCTCGATTGAAGCCCTGGGTACTGTTCGCTTCTATTACCTGTGGATCATGTTATTCATCAACATCACCTGTGGAATTGCCGTGATATCCGTAGCCTCACCACTCTCACAGGAGATTGCAGGGCTGACTCCCGTGGCAGCTGCGGCAATGGTGGGCGCTATGGGACTTTTCAATGGGCTTGGAAGGATAGGCTGGGCAAGCTTCTCAGACATTATCGGCCGGCCGATGACCTATACGGTATTCTTTGTTGTTCAGATCATTGCCTTTTTCCTGCTTCCTCAAACTACCAATGCGTTTTTGTTCCAGGGGATCATCTTCCTGATCCTTACCTGCTATGGTGGTGGGTTTGCTTCCATCCCGGCGTATATTGGAGATATGTTTGGTACCAAAAACCTGTCCGCCATACATGGTAATATTTTAACTGCCTGGGCCGTTGCAGGGTTAGCCGGGCCTCAACTGGCGGACTATGTGAGACAAACCACAGGCAGCTATCAGCAAACACTTTATATTTTTGCAGGACTGTTCGTAGTGGCGTTGGTGGTATCCATAGCTATTCAATTTAATATCAGGGCTTTGAGGAATAAAAAGGACGAACCTGTGGCGTCCGCCTCTCAAATGACCATGGCGAGATGACAGGAGGTATGGAGTACCGGATCCATGGTGAAAAACAGGCAGGTGGCGATCAGGTTTTTACCGGTGCACAAACCAAACCTTACTAAGCCTCAAAGGCTTAGTAAGGTTGATCTATGTGATAAGGCATGATCCAGTTCGCACACTTGTGTAAGTTTGATGAGTTTTAGGCGATTTTCCCATCTTCTTTTATTGGAGAAGATCAAATGTTTATCTTAACTTTTGGCTACGGGTTTTAATAATCCCAGAACAAGACAGGTGTGGTTGACCTGAGTAGCTGATTGGTCCATTGATATGAAGAATTTCCCTATAAAACAGATCTTTTTAGTTGCAGGTATCCTGTTTGTTGCGGTTGGGTTGTATCTCGATCACCTTGCAAAGGAATTCATTAAGAATAGTTTACGTGCGAAAGGGGAAGTAATTGAATTAAAAGCAAGACCAGGGGATTCATGGTCAAAAGCGCCTGTAGTTAAGTTCAACACTGAAAATGACCGGGAGATTGTATTCCAGTCAAATAACTATTCCCGTCCTCCGGCATTCGAGGTAGGAGAAAAAGTAGGTGTACTTTATACGCCCGATGATCCAAAAGCGAGCGCCAGGGTGGACACTTTTTTTTCTACGCGGGGTGTTCCAATGATCCTGTATATTTTGGGTGTGTTTTTCATCATTCTTGGGGTGATCTTTATGTTTGTGTTCAGGAAATAATGAGGTGCTGACCAGAACTAAAAATAAACTGTACAATGTGAAAATAATACTACTCCTTCTCACAACTTCTTTGATCACAGGCTGTTCCTGTCAGCATGAAGTTAAGCTGAATTTACATCCCCTCGGATCCAACCTCGGACTTAACAGAGCTGACATTGAAAAACTTGGATTTGAACTTTCTACGGTGGACCACGGCTGTTGCATATACCAGAAACAAATGGATTCGTTACGTATATATTTTCTGTTGGATACGAGTGATGATTGTAAAAAGATAAAATTGCAGGGAGTTGAATTTCCCTTTGATGTTTTCAGTTTTGATTCCAGTGAAGACAGTGTAAAACTGATCTATGGAGAATATCCTATGGATATATTCAATGACAGTCTGAAAATCTCTGCCATTATTTCTGAATTGGGTGGGGAGATCATTTCCAATAAAATGGGGTATGCTGATGTTTTTAACAGATACGACGTTAGGAATTTAGCAACAGGCCGGGTCTTTTCGGCCTCTGTTTATTATAGAACTGACTCCAGGAAATACCTAAATATAGAATTTGAATAAAGGAGTATCAGGGAAATGGAAAACAAACCTTACTAAGCCTCTGAGGCTTAGTAAGGTTATCTCGTCCAGAGGGTAGGAGCTTTCACCTATGGATTCCTTGGTAATTAAAACGTATTGATAAATTCAAACAGATCCTGCTGCTCCTCAAGACCCAGTTTCCTTTTGAACCGATATTTGTTCATCCTTACACTTTTGGCCTCAATATTGAGTATGGTGGCGATTTCCTGGTTGGTCAGTTTCATCTTGATAAGTGAAGCCAGCCTGATCTCGCCGAGGCTCAGCTGAGGAAACTGTGTAAGTATGTTTTCTTCAAAACCGGGATTCACCTTATTAAAATAGTTGTTGAAATTTTCCCAGTCCTTCTCAGCAGACCTGCTAAGACTAATGATGTTCAGCAGCTTCTGGAAATTTGTTTCTCCCTTCTTCTGCATTTTTTTTATCTCTTCTTCGATCATGATGAACCCGTTGTTCTTGTGCACCATATGAAGGGTCTGCTGATGCAATTCATTTTTACTTTGTGCTATTTCCTGTTTCAGGTTGGACGTCTCCAGCTTTTGTATACTTTGTCTGATATGGTTCCTCCAGACCAGAAAAGCGACCAGGAGCCAGAAAAGGATGCCTGCAACTATTACCATTGTGAGGAGCCTGCCATAGATCAGGGAATCGATCTTTGCCTGCTTTTCCAGTAATTCTATTTTTTTCTCCTGCCCCAGGGTTTCCATCTGTATCCTCAGGCTGGTAAATTGGGCGGCTTCGTTATTTATTTCCAGGGTATCACGGTATTTTGCTTCCAGGTTACTGTAAAAGAGTCCCTTATTGAGCTCTCCGGCGCTTACATATGCTTCTTTGAGCAGCTCACAACTCGTTCTGGCCTTTTCGATACTGTGGTGGTCCTGAGCCGACCCAAGGGCCTGATCAGCAAAATAGATGGCGCTGTCATACATTTCCAGCACCATGTAGGTCTTGGCGATCTCGATGAGAGATACCTCTCTTACGGTGCTCCTTTTGTCCATCAGGCGGATGACATTTTTATAATTCCTGAGTACCTCGTCATATTCCTTACGGTCACGCAGGATCAATGATATTTCATGGACAGCGGAATAAATACCTGTATCGTCCCCAAGTTTTGATGCTATTTGACAGGCCTGCTCATAATACCATAAAGCGCTGTCGGGCTCGCCCATGTCATAAAGAATATCCCCGATGGTATCCTGGCTTTTATATATACCCGTACTGTCCATGTTTTCCTCTGATTGCTCCAGGGATTGAACCGCAAATTTTAACGCCTCGTCATATTCTTCCATATAGCGGTAGACGATGGCAATGTTGTTTAATTCGGCATCAGCGCTTTGATTCAAGGATAATTTCAGCTCATAGGCTTCGATGAAAAACCCAAGCGCTTTTATATAATTGGATTGCCTGCCGTGCAGTATACCCAGTCCGTTGGTGACATTTGAGCTGTATTCAATATTGCCGGAAGCCTTGAATATTTCTCTGGCTCTCGTGAAATAGGATTCAGAACGCTCGAAGTCTCTCAACTGGCTGTACATGTTCGCCATGTAGTATATGGCAAGACCTTCTTCCCTGGAGCCGGAGCCTCTGTAGTATTCTTCCGCTATTCGCAGGTATTGATAGGCGGAGTCGAGCTCATTGAGGTTTGTGTAGTGAATTCCCAGGTTCAGCCGGGCGTGATACATTCCGGCTTCGTAATTAATGTCCCTGCTTTTGGCCAGAGCGTTCCGTGCCAGTTGAATTGCCTCCTTCTTTTGTGATTTCCTCAGGTTAAAGGAAACCATATTCAGAGAATCGATCAGTAAAGGTCCTTCCGAAGGCCTTGATGCCGTGTCATCTGCTTTGGTTTCTGACTGGGCATAAGTCCCGTAGAAAAAGATCAGAATAATGGAATGGATAATGAGGTGGATCTTCATATTCACTTTGGAGGTGGTCTAAAGCTTATGGATAATTTATATGGATCATTTACTGCGTAAGTCCCGGTTCGCCTTTAGCGTGGATACTTCTTCATCGGATAAGGTATCTGATCTCTACGATTTGGAATGTTAAACTTTGCTACTTCAATAATATGAAATCCTGACGCTGAGGAATGAGTAAATTAATCCAGCCCCGGTTTTTACCAGGCCAGTAGACGATATGTAGACGGCGTATAAGGGAAAGCCTTCACTTACTGTTCTTTATGGTCAGCCTTTAAATATGCAGAATAACATGATCTTTTGTTGATTATCCATATTAGCATCAGGCTGTGTACCGATAATGAATTGAGATTGGCGGGGTGTGGTACCGCTTTATGGGGTCATGGTTGATACTGCCGACGCTGTGAGTGGATATTCACCTGAAAGCCGGATGAATCGTGTTACAGCGAGAAAACAAACCTTACTAAGCCTCTGAGGCTTAGTAAGGTTACTTCTATTCGACAGGGCTGGCATTTCATAGGATCTCCCGAGCCTTTATCTGTCCCCTGAGCTTATTCCCGGCATTTCCCTACAGCTCTTGCCTGTATTGGAGGTTACCCACGGCATTTCCGTGGACCTTTTCCGTCCGACGTTTCATCCCCCGACATTTGTCGGGAGCCTGAACCCCCGTTTGATTTTACTCCCGGAACCTCCGGCGGCTCAGACTACTTTTGGTTTTTCCTCCCGGCAGCTCCGGGAGCCGGGATGTGTTCCTGGTTCTGCTGATAGCATTCCGGGCGGACTTTTGCTCGTCCCTGATCTTGTTCCCGGAGATGCCGGAGTGCCCGGATTCGCTCCTGCTTTATCTCCCGGAGGTTCCGGGAGCATATTCCGGCCGGTTGTTGGTTGCCCGGCAATTGTTGAAGCCTCATCCCCCGGTTGGCTTTTCCTCCCGGAAGTTCCTGAATATCCAGTGGTATCCTTCCATTTCCCGCCGGAACTCGCAGATGTTTTCGCTGGCACCTGAAAACACCACGACGAACCCCTGGGGGTAATTTTCGCCCTGTTTCCAATGGGGAGTCGTGGCACCACTCCCTTGCAATGTCCGATCCTGATTGTTGGAATATAGTATCAACCGGTATTTTATGATTACCTGTTATATAGTATCAGTGGTGCCACGACTGATACTTTTGACGCTATTGCCTGAGGCCCAAAGGCTCCCGTTTCGATCCTTTTATTGCTATCGGAGCTGACAGAAACCTATACAGGCACTAAAAGTACCGTCATGAGGCCCTGAATGTAATTTTCGTCCTGCTTCCCATGAGGAGTCGTGGCACCACTCCCTTGCGATGTCCGATCCTGGATGTTGAAATATAGTATCAACCGGTATTTTATGATTACCTGTTATATAGTATCAGTGGTGCCACGACTGATACTTTTGACGCTGCTGCCTGAGGCCCAAAGGCTCCCGTTTCGGTCTTTTCATTTCTGTCGGAACCACCAGAAACCTGTACAGGCCCTTTCGCCCTGTTTCCAATGGGGAGTCGTGGCACCACTCCCCAACGCTGTCCGATCCTGGATGTTGAAATAT
>LYSV01000164.1 GCA_001657315.1 Flammeovirgaceae bacterium BBD 1991-12
ATCCCACTGTAAGCTTTTTAAAACTTTCACTTTCCTTTATCTCCTTTTCGATTTTTCCTATTCTAATTGTTTCTATGTGATATAGTGAATTCAAACAATTGTAATATTCATGTATTGATGTCCATTCTACTTTAATGTATTCAGAGGTGTCAGTTCTAAGTAACGGTATCCTAGTTAGATTAAAGGTTTGCTCAAAAAGCCTGAGCCATTGTTTTTCTTTTTCAATCTTTTTTGTTGGTTTAGAATAGCTAGTCCTAAACTCATCAAATGTATGATTCAATAAATACCAAAAAAATCGATCCATTTCAGGTAGAGCCTGCTTAGCTGAATCGATTAAAAGTTTCTGTTCTTTTATCTCAGTATTTAGTGAGTTAATAAACTTTTTAACCATTTCGTCAAATGTATCACCAACTATTCCACTAGTCCACAAAATATTTGAGTCGTGATCTTGATACACCTGGATTACCTTTTCATAATTCAACAACATTGATACACAACAGTGAACAGCCTTTGTCCAATCTAATTGATCTTTAAACATCGATTGACTTCTATGAAGGCTTGATTTAAAACCCTCTAGATAACTATTAAAATAAAGAATGGAGCATTGTTCAAGCTTCAAGGAATTCAAAAATTGAACTAAACAATTTAAGGTATTAGGTGGATCTAACTCTTCAATAAGACTAAAAAGAATTTGCTGATTTTCATAAAGCCAGTCCGCATATTCTGAATTTAGGTTTGAATAATGGCAATATATTTCCAATGCTTCTGATGCTACACCTATCTTACTCCACCCTTCAAATTGTCTTTCTAGAATTCTGGATATTAAAAATGATTTTAGCTCATCTTCGGTGGAGAATTCCTTTCTAAGAGTATTGGATTCGTTTGCTTCTTCTTTTGGTATTTGATTAAGAATATGAAAATCCGAATTAGGTAAGTTATTCTCTTTTCTAAAGGCTTTTATTTCTCTCTCAAATCTCCATTTGTCTCTCAACCAAAAAATAAAAATGGCCAAAGACATTAGGCATCCGGCAATTAGAAGAGCGATTAAAGATATCTCATAGGTTGAGTTTTCGGATACCATAAATCGGATTGGTATAGCTAAAAGAAGAGAGGCTGATAAAACTCCAAAAATGAAGCCAATAATTTCTTCTTTACTTCTTTCAATAAAATTAGACGCTCTTGTAAGGTTCTTGAGCACTATTGCATTTCCTTTTCTTGCTACCAAAACTTTGATTTCATCTTTTTCCTCTAATTCTACATTAGGAACTTTTCTGTTGAAATAAAAAAAGTTTTTATCCCTCATGATAACAGCCGTTCGCCATGATAAAAGATGTGTTTTTCCCACTGTTATTTTTTCAACTTCTCCTTCAATTATTCTAGTTTCCATTTTACAAATCCTCAAAGTTTACCCCAGCCAATTTGTCATTGATATTATGGATGGAGGTGTTGTAATAATGTTGTGTCGTGTTCTCTTCGGTATGAGCTAAAAATTTAGATACAAATTGGCGCTCAACTCCTTTACTCATCCAGAGCTGAGCGTAAGAATGCTTGGCCACCTTATTTGTTATGTTTTTATGGATGCCAGCAAGCTCAGCTATTTCCTTTAGATAAACATTGTATTTCTGATCACTAATCGTGTTTGGGAATACTCTTTCACTATCCTCTTGTTGATACTTGTTGATAATTTCTTCTGCAAAAGGGAATTTGTAAATAGGGATTATAAAAGGATTATCATTTTTAGTTCGATTACCGATTATATATTTTCCAAGTTCATTTTCATGAACGTCTGACTTTCGTAGCTCCTTTAAATCTTTGTAGTAAAGCCCTGAGTAGATTTGAAATAAGAAGTGGTCTTTATGCCTCTCTAATGATTGACCATCTAAATCTAGTTGCTTTATCGCTTTTATTTCATGAATTTCTAAGAAGGTTCTGCGTGGCTTCTCAATCTTGATTTTTAGGTCAGTGTAGTAGAAGGGGTTTTGGTTAACCTCTAAGTATCCCTTCTTAACAGCTTCCTTACAAATGACCTGGAACTTCCCAAAGTACTTTCTGGTAGCTCCACCTTTGATTCCTCTTTCAATCTGTAGATAGTTCTTAAATGATTCTAGTAGACCTTCGTTGAGGTCACTAAACTTGATTTGATCATTGAAGCTATTTAGGTGCTTAAGAAAAGTATGGTAAATACCTATAGTAGTGGGGGAAAAGCCTCTAATTCCATTGATGTAGTCCAAAGCAAACTCATTGAATACTGTTCCATCACCTTGTTTGAAATAGAACTCCTTTATTGATTCGAAAGTGATGGGTCTATTCATCAGCTTCGTGCGTATAATAAAAACGAGTCTAATTCAGAAATCTTCCTTTGAAGCAAACTATTGATTTCATAGGAGTTTGGGTGAGATTCCTTAATCCATTTGTTCTCTTTACCTGATCAGGCTTTTTCTTCAATGGGTTGGTCGGACGCTTACGTTTAACCATATGGATAAGTGACAAGCAAGTGTTACCCTGTTTTTCAAAAAAGCGATGAACCATACAGCAATAAGTTCACCACGGAGGCCTAAGACGCAGAGTATTTCTTTGCGTATTCGCCTCGGTAGCGAGAAAAAATCCCGTACTTAAATCATGGAGTCTTTGTTCATACTGGGCCAAATGCTTTCTGGTGCCGTTCAGGCTACAGGTTGTTCCAATGGCTCTGATCGAAGCTCCCAGAACGACTTTTTCTGATTGCTTATCTGATATTCATTTACTCTAGGTAAAATCTGATTACTAAAGGGGCTGTAAAGATTTAAACCAAGTTATTATTTCTCAATGATTATCTTCTTTGACTGAATTACTGATCCTTCTACTTGAAATTGCAAAAGAAAAACACCCTTATTGTATCTATTAAAGTATTCAAGCTTATGATGGCCTGCATCTTTATATGTATCTTCAATGATGTCGACCACTTGACCCATCAAATTGGTAAGGAATATTTTGACAAAACCGTTACGCTTGATATTATATGCAATTTCTAATTTGTTTGAAGCTGGGTTAGGATAAGTTACTAATGTATTGATGATATCTTTATCAGTTTCTATAAGATTATCTTTGGCTTTGATTTGTGGATATCTAGCTGATGATTGAAGGTTATCCTTAATTTTTGTTTTTAAAGAAGACATCATTGTATAATCAGCAGAATGAGTGTAAATACTCCCGGAATAAATAGGGGGAGATCCTATGTAAGCGACAGGGTTGTTATTTGCTGTTGAATACTCTGGGTTATAGACTGATATTTGACCATCAGTATCACTATAAAGTGCAATTTCATCCCTTCCATCATTGTCAAGGTCACCGGTCGATAATGATATAAAAGTACTTCCCGCGTTGGAATACCGACTCGAAATATATCCATTTGTGTCTAAAATATCGATTCGATTATAATATCCTGAATAGTATTTATTGTACATAACTATTTCGTCCCTAAAGCCATCATTGTCGTAATCTAATGCCTTCATCAGATCATGGAGTGTAAATTGGGTATGTATACTCCCACCATGTATAGGAGGAGATCCTGTATAAATAGTTAAGCCGTTTGTAGTGGCAAGGTCCGGGTTGTATATTGAAATTTGGCCATCACTATCACTGTAGAGAGCAAGTTCGTCTTTGCCATCCTGATCAAAATCGCCAGTCGTTATCAATTTAAAAGTATTTTCGGCATCAGAATAACCGCTGGATAGATAGCCATCGATATCCAAAATATCAATTCTATTATATTGTCCGCTATAAAACCTATTGTACATAACTATTTCGTCTCGATAGCCATCACCATCATAGTCGAGAGTCTCCATTAGATCATGAAGTGTAAATTGTGTATAAATACTTCCTACATAGACGGGGGCACAACCTGTATAAGCGTTATAACCAGCATTGAAAATAGCAATTCTTCCATCATTTCTGGTGTACATGGCTATTTCATCTTCTCCATCATGATCAAAGTCACCAGTAGTCATTAGATGAAAATGTCCTCCGGCGTTGGAATATCCTATTTGTTCGTCAGAATCAAAATTGTAAATTCCTATTTTATTGTCATCAATTAGATCTCCATCAGGATTATACAACACCACCTTATCTTCATTAATATCGGTATCAGATAAAAATTTTCTTCTTTTATAATAAGAAAGACTGCGCCATGCTGTAGAATATGATCCGAGCCCCTGATTAAGAATACGATCCAGCCCAGGAGTCAATATCGCAGATATCATTTTATTGATCTTGAGTCTGTCTGTGATACTTAGCTCCTTATAAAAATCACTTCTTTGTAAGTATATCAGTGCATCAAACATCTCTAATGCAACATCGATGTCCTGGGTATTGATAGTACCATCTCCATAGTTCTTGTGATCGGCAATTTCTCCATTTGATCTTAATCTCACTCCGTCGTAAAAATTCGATAATCCTGGTTTTAAGAAATGATTGATCGTTGATAAGATCTTTGTTCTTAAATTTTGTCTGCTCAAACCCAGACCAATTTTACTAGGATATTCGCAAAATACCTGTTCGTACAATTCGATTAATACTCGTAAAATAATTCCAGTATAATGCCCTTGTGAATCATGGTAATCTACGGGATATGTAATGGTATTGCTACATTGATAATATGTCCAAGCACCATCCGCGAGCTGATGTGCATCAACAGAGCGTTCGTAAGAATCAATGGCACTTTCCAGATACGTTGTTTTTTTTGTTACCTTATAGGCATTAATGAGTCCCCAGATACTGCAGGTCAATTGATTTGTATTCCTCGAATGGCCCTTCACCGTACAACTCCCATCGTGAGAATAGTTGTGATGTATTTCAACGTGTTGCTTCATCCATGTAGCCGCTACGTCAATAGCTTCGACAATTTCGTCGAGCGTAAATAAGCCATTATCAATACTATGTTTTTTAAAGTAAAAATACGCTCCTGTAAGGGCTTCAATGGCAAATCCGGAATCAAACTGTTCGGGTCTTTGATTATAGCCGCTCTCCAATGCTCCTCCAGAATTAGGAAGGTATTTCCCTGGCCTGGAGTACCAACGCATAAAAGCGCCTGTTTCATCTTCATCCTGATTGCCAAAGTCAATCTTTAACTGTTCATCCAGAAGAAACTTCACTCCTCCTGTAATACGCTGTTTAACAATAACGTCATCTATTACACCTTTGCCATATAAGTTTATGTATCCCGCAATGATCCTTCCTGCATACCTTATCATAGGCCTGGAGCTGGGATAGTCAATGGAACTGCCATAGGCTGTTCCTTGCAACCATCCATTGAAATCTGCTGGTCTATTCTCATAATTACTCACCTCTACGTAATCCGTAAAGAATCCATTTCCCCAAGAACCCTTAGGCCACCTTTCATTTGAGTACAGATAGTTGGTATTGCTAATCGATGCTAGTTTCCTGGATTCATGAATGTATTCTAGGAAATTGTGTATTTTGACAATTCCTTGATCTATCTGGGTCTCATCCAGTTGTATCAGGTCTGCCGGTAAGTCTAATATTTCTTGTGCATCTATTCGGTATGGCAGAACAGCGATCAATATTATAATGACTGATTTTTTTATCATTACATTATATGGTTAGAAGTGAAAAAACATTGATTGGGGGTGATTTTTTCATAGTTATCTTGATCTGAATAGCATAGCATTAAAATTAAGGCAAATAGTCAATAATTCATTTTTAAATGTTCGATGAATAGGAGAATACTTTTGAATCATTTTTTGAGCCCACCTATTAACTTAATGTGAATATCGTATAAGGTGAGTATTGTTTACTCTATGAAAAAAGGCTGTTTTTGGATATATTAAAGTACTGAATTTCAATATATCTAACCCCAAAAACAGCCATTATGCTTAAGGATAAAGTTACTGACTTTTTCGTGGAAGTGGATGACTTTTATATCGACTTTGAAGCGGAAATTGTCCACCATCTCATTGAATCAAAAAGAAAAGGAAGTCGCCTAAGAAATTCACAACTATCTGATTCAGAGATCATTAGTATCCTCATCCTGTTCCATTATGGTCAATTCACCAGTTTCAAAGCATTTTATACCCGGTACGTTTGTGCTCACCTCAATGATCTTTTTCCTGACCTAGTCTCTTACCAGAGGCTTGTAGCCCTTAAGAAAAAAGTAGCCGTCCCTTTAATGATGTTTCTAAAAACCAGGGGATTAGGAAAATACAGAGGCATAAGTTTTATCGATTCAACGCACCTGAAAGTGTATCATAATCGAAGAATACATCAGCAGAAAACATTCAAAAAGGTGGCTGAACGAGGGTTTTGCTCCATAGGGTGGTTTTATGGGTTTAAACTGCATTTGATTATCAATGACAAAGGAGAGATCATTTAACCAAAGGCAATGTGGATGACAGGAATCTTAAGGTGATGAAATCCATGACAGAAAACATGTTTGGGAAGCTATTTGCTGATAAGGGGTACATCTCTAGGAAACTCTCCGATCTGCTTTTTGGAAACGGTATACAACTCATTGCTAAGCCCAAAAAGAACATGAAAAACGTTAACCTGAGCCAGGCAGATAGAATTTTACTTCGAAAAAGAGCCATCATCGAATCAGTCAACGATGAACTCAAAAACATCAGTAAACTGCAGCATACACGGCATCGATCACTCGGTAATTTCCTTATTAACCTGATGAGCGCACTTTCTGCCTATTGCTTCTTCCCCAAAAAACCTTCCCTAAACATCCAATTTGAAAATAACAATGGACAATTATACCTAGCTGCTTAAACGATATTCACATTAAATATGCATTCCTAGAGATGTTCATTTCTTTTGATCAAATTCCACAATGGCATAATTGGCCTTATCTTTCCCCCAGGTCTTGCCTGCTTTGAACACCGCCGTTTCAACCTTGTAGTTATTCACTTTCCTACCCGTTTTGAATGTAGTAAAGTGATCTGGTGTAATCTTTGACATGAGGCGCTGATGTTTGGTTTTGCTGAGTTCCATTTCCTTGCTGATCGATAGATTGTCCAGGTCCACAAAGTGCTTCCCAATCATATCAGAAGCCCATTGATTGGTTTCGAAATCGGCATTACTCGCAAAGAATTTGAGGTTCAAATTAGACACCAGGCTTTTGGCCCTGGCTTGGGGTTGGCTGTTGCCCATGATGAAATACAGGTTGTTCATGTTTTGGGTGATGTACACTGTTGAAATCCATGAGCTTCTGGCAGTCGTTTGAAACTGAGCGTCTGTTTGAGGATTACAGAAGTTCTGATACTCGTCTATCCAAAGACACGCTGGTTTAGGATTCGCTTCCTTCCCTACTTTTCTGCGCTCTGCTGCTCCTTGAAAGATGCTTTTGTAGATAATCGAGGCAATCATTCCAGCAAACCCAAACTCCTTTATTGGGAAGTCAACAATGACGATTTTCTTTTCTTCTATGATCTTCTCAGGCAATAGCTCATTATCTAAGCCAGATGAGAATTGGTTTCTCAGGATCCCCCTGGATAGAAAGGGCTGTATAACACCCATTAAAGATTCGGTGATGTTGCTCCTGGTCCTATCTGATAGTTCAGCAAAATCAGTAAACCAGTAATCTTCGATCAGGGTGGCATCATATTTTTGTTCTTCACCGGCGAATTCAGCACTTTGAATTTTATAAATAACATTGATGAAGTAGTTAGAAGCTATCATCTCTTCCAGTTCTTCAATGGCTTCCTCCCTTTGGGCAGGATCAATGTTTTCTTGTGTACTCGCTGTCCTAAGTAGATGGGCGTATAAGTTGGCATCCTCTTTCTCTTTGAAAGAATAAGCGACCATCTTTCTGATATTATCAATACTTACCTTCTCGTCAGCAAGAATGAGTGCACTAATTGTATTGCCTATTAGGCGGCGAAGGGCATTGTCCCAAAAGCTTTCTTCGTTGTTACTACCTCCGCTTGAAAGGATTTGACGATTTAACTGGCTAATGTTCATCAATGCGTTGTTTGCATTGAATACATCTCCTGCTCCTTCCCCTTTACGTTCCAAATCGTACTGCAGAAAATTGAATTGATGGCCGCTTTGCTTATTGAAGATGACCAGGTCTTTTTCTCGTCTCGCAGCTTTAGCCATTGCCTCCCATCTGCTTCGCTCATCGGGTTTGGCGCATAACACACAAAACCCGTAGTCAGCCTTGAGCATGGCCATTGCTGTATGCTTACCAGGCCCCGATGATTTACCACTACCCGTGGCACCGGTTATAAATATTCCCTCAACAGAATCCGCCCAGGTGATTGTGGTATCTGTCCCAGGAACTTTATACAGTACCTTATCTAATACGGCTTCTATATTCTGATTTGTATTGTTAAATAGTCCCATAATGTTAAAAAGGTTCTTTTGCGTTTTTTTCTAAAAATTCATCGATGGAAAATCGATCATATTGAATGATTCTTTTGCTGGGTTGAGAAAACCTAATCAGTCCTTCATCCCGGTATTTTTGAAGTGTTGTGGTGGATTTTATCCCCAATAACCTCATGGCTTCATCCGCAGTTATCCACCGCTCTTTGTTCCCCTCTTTTTTGTTTGCCAAAAGCCGTTGTGCAATTTGTTCAGCCAACACCTCCAGGTCCCCCTCCTCAATCATGATTATGTTTTTCTTTTCCATGATCTTACGTTTTTAATTTTCTTCGATTTTCTTTTCCCTACCCGTTATGTATCCCTATCCATCCCTTTGTTTTTGGAATGATTGAATGCATGCCTCATACCTAGTTTCTGGTATTTAAAATCTTTTGACAGTCCATCTTTGCTTTGTTCTTTTTTTGCTTCTTTGAGTATCCCGTTATTGAAATTCTGGTTGGCATAATGACGATCGTCTTTGTGAACCTCCGTAGGAGACTGTTGCAGACGATATCGCTCTCCATCCGCATAGTATAAATCTTGTTTGGAATGGTCATGAGTAAGCTTTTTAATATGTTGTCTGTGTTTTGCTTTAATTCTCTGGTAGGCGAAGTGCCTGTCCATCTTATTACTCGCCTTTGCATAGACATCGAGTTTGTCCTGTACTTCTCTATTGGAGAGATTTGTTCTTTGCGCGGGTGCAGAAACAGGTTTATGATATTGCCCATCTGTTGGAAGCAAAGGATCTTTTCCATATTCCTTTCGCTTTTTTGCATTTGATCCTTCCATTATTCATCATTTTTTAATTTCCTCATCAGCTTATGTACTGATCCTCTTGCTTGAATTTCTTCAATAAAGACGCTGGATTTTTCATCGTCTTTGCCTGAAGGTGACTCTTTAACCCAAAGTAGCTCAGAGTTTGCCATTGCATCATCGATCACTTCCAGCCCTCTTCCGGTTATTAGAATTTGCAGATCGTAAAGAATTATGAAGAGTTCACTGCCTTCGTGAACCACATGTGGTAGGTGGGCATATTTAACCGTATAAGACCTTCCATAGCGTGTGAGCACCTTGAAGCTGCTTGCTACTTCCCCTTGTGAGGTCACAGCAAAAAGCTGGGTAGACTTCCTGCGCTTGTTTAAATCAGCTATGGGTGAATTACTGCCCTTAACCTCTCGTATGGTCTTTGGAAATGCCCCTCGAAGGAGTTTTTTCTCGTCCATGTACTCGTTCTTTATTTATTTCCTTAGTTAAATTTTCGTGATAGGCACGCTGTTTTCTTTTCAGCAATCGCTGTTGATGATCTTTAGCGATATCCCTGGCGCTAAGTCGATCTGTTGATCGTACAATTGATTTCTTCAAAGAGTCCTTATCAGAGGTATATAGCTTGACTTGCTTCGTTCCCCTCGAAACCCCGACATAGAAAGATTGCTCGTTGACCCCACCCTGCGATAGATCACTCATCGATACCAAAACGGTATGTGCATCTTTTCCCTGCGATGAAAAACTTGTGTCACAATAACCATATCGTAAATGGTAGAGGTCATTCGGTATGGTTTTACCATTTGAAAGCTCGATGCCTCTTTTATTAAATCCTTTGATTTCATAACTGGTACCATTCGCCATTTTAGTGCCTTGCAAGGACATGGCATTGTTGGTCAATCGAATATGATCTCCTTTAGCCAGGGAGATATTGTGTTTGGTATGAACTGCATAATATTTAGGTGTATGATAAGGTAGATGGGAGATTTTACCTGTTTTAAGATCACGCACCTTGACCTTCTCATCCTTGGATACTTCCATCACCTCATGATGGGAACCTGCTTTGAAACCGCCTTGCTGGTTCTTGGTGAACCTGATTACCTGACCTTTTTGATAGTTTAAGAGATCTTTCTTTTCAGCATCTGTTAGGGAAGCATCCCTTAAGACTTCAAAGGACTTATCCTGCCCCTGTATTTTCTTGTTTTTCTTCCAGAGTTCCCTTACAGCCGCGTTAATTTTATCCCCTTCGAGGTGGGTAGGCGAAACGATCATCGTTGAACGCTTCTGAGCATGGAACTTGTCAAAATCCTTTGCAAGCTTCCTGATACGTTCATCATGGTCCCCGATTTCAATAATAGATCCTTGCTTGTTTAGTTTTTGATACCCCTCCAAAAGCCTTCCCTTAGCAATATCCTGCACGGCCGATTGATAGTCAGGCGTATTTCGCTGTCGTTCAATCTTATCGACTGTAGAAACTTGCAGGCGGCTTTGCCTCTCTAAAATTTTAAGAGCATCACCGTATTGAGCAGGTGGGCCATGTTGCTTTGTATCACCGCTTAAAATGGTGCGCGCTTGGTATTTGTTTGAAAGCTCAAGGAGTGAAGCCATATTCTTGACGCCAACCATCCCCGCTTCATCTATAAGGAGCACGCTATTTTGCAATTTCTCCTGTGCTTTTGGATCATTAAGAAGCTTAGCAATTGTGTAGCTTTCCAAGGATTTCTCAGCCAACACCTGGCTAGCTTGCGTTGAAGGGGCAACAGCAATCAGGGACTTACCAACTTTTCGCAATGCATCGTTAACAACCGAAAAAATAGTTGATTTACCTGTGCCTGCGGCTCCTCTCAGTACGAAAGTCTGATCAGTGGTGCTGAGTATATCCTGAATAGCCTTGCGCTGTTGTGGGTTGAGGAAATCAAGTTTTATTTCGTAATCCTTGTTAAGAGCTGGAAACTTACCTTTCCCGGAAGTAGCCAGTTCGATCATGCGGTCTTCCTCGTGCACGAGTTCGATGGTTGTGATGTTCTCAATGGTGTTGCGCTGAGATCGTAGAATGTTGTCTCTTGATTGAAGCTCCTTTGTAATCTGATCAATACTGAGATGGCCGTAACCAAGTGCAGCCGCATAGGCTATGACTTTCTTTTCATTTTCAACCGAGTTGCGCTCGAAGGCATGTTCCATAGCTCGATCGACAGCCGTCTTCGCATTGATTGGAGTAGGCCTGTTGAATTTCTTCCCCTTTAATGTTTTCAAGTCCCTTAGTTCCTGATCTGTTAATCTCGTGATCCAATAATCGTAGAGCTGTTGATCGCTTAAGGATTGCTCGCTTTTACTGTTTCTTGTTTTCTTTCCGAGCTCGCCCTTTTGTTGGGCTGAAAGTCCTTCTTGCTCTGAGATTCTGTTGATTTCCTGGCTTCTCAGTGAAAAGCGTTCAATAAGATCTCTTGAAATGCCTGTTAACTCAAAGAATGATCTGTTACGCTCAGTTTGAAAACCAGCCTTTTCCAGACATCGGCTTAACTCCGAATGATACACCGAACGGATGTAATCCGAGTTCATGTGCATGTTGTATATCTCCAAAGCTTGGTAGCGTCCGGCTTTTTCGTTCCAGGTAACATTTGGGATAAAGCAATGGGTGTGCAACTGGGGATCTGCTATTTGAACGATTTCCCCATTCACGACTACTTCGGTAGGCCTTGAAAGGAAATGGTCAAATGCCGAAAAGGCAATGTTTCCTGTATGTGTGAACCCTCTGGCATATCGTGTATTGCTTTGGGTGTACATGAGCTTTTCTACCTCAAGCATTGCTTTGTTATAAGCCTCCTTATGCAGCTCCAAAATCTTAGGGTTCCTGGTCAGTGAATAAAGTAGCGAAACACTTTTGGGCGCTGAAAATGTGAGGTCAACGCCTGCTCGTCTTGTATCAGATGTACGAGGGGTAAGCCTTTGACCGTCAATATATGGGTCAAGGTTATTAACGAGTCGAGAAAACACTTCTTCAGTGACTTCTTTATCTTCTAATCCTAACCTTCTACTTGTTTTGCCTGCCCAGTAAGCTTTGATCTGTTGATCGAGGTAATAGTTACCTTCTTTGGACAGGCCATCCTTGAAATATCGCCTGGCGCCATCGGCGTTATGCGAAACCGTAATCGTCAACATGGGCGCTGCATTTTGTTCTGAGTGAAATGGAATATTGAGAAGCAGGAGAGCAGTGAATATGCTCAAAATGACTCCTGGATTCTGCCTGATCATGAGGCTATGCCTCTTATAGCAAATCTTGGTCAGTTTGTCCAGTATATTTTGCCTCATTACCTCCATTTTCTAAGCCTGAATGAGCGGTTTGATGTGCATCGCTCGTGATTTCTCTGAAAGGAGAAGGAAGAGTTCATTAGCAGAAATGACCGTCACAAAAGATCCGAAATAAGGATCTATTTTCTCATACCAGAGATAAACACCAATGGTGATAAACAATAGGGTTTCTAAGAGTTGAGTGAAGAACTGCCCAACCTTGATGTATTTGCCTAACAGGTGATCTACAAGCAAATAGATGTAACTATAGCCCCGAAGCCCATCATTTTCATTTCCGACTCCGAACCAGCACATGCCAATATGCACAAGGGATGATAATAAAAAGACCCCGCAATAGATCAGAAGGGCTGGTGAATGGATGTCTACCGCTACAAGTTGATAGAGCTCATCAGCATCTTTGAAAAAGGGTAAAACCGGAACAGCAAAGGCAGCAAATGGAGCGAGGCCAGGCCAGACATGGGTGCTGTTAAATGCAAGGCCAAAACTCAATCCCATACCGGTGAGAACCAGCCCACATACCAACTGTCCATGCCTGCATCGCGTAACAGCTGTATAAAGGTAGGAAAGCAGCTGTGTATTGGCTTCAAGGTATTGAATGAGAAGCATCCAAAAGGCCTCTGAAGGTTTAAAGAAGAGAAGCTTCCAAATGGACGAATTCTTAAACCCATGCAAGAGGCTTGCATCTGAAAGCTTGCGCCCCTTCTAGAACTTGATTGTCTGACTCGAGTGTGAGGTCTGCATTTTTGTGAATGTTTAAAGTGCAGCTCTTATAGATACCTTACTTGCCCCAAACCCAAATAGATAGAAGGCTTTTCTCCACCAACGGGTGGCCCAAATCGAAAGCTCGGAGTCTCCTGGTGTAATCAAAATCACCTCTGCACCCGTCAGGTCAGGTAGCTCACTATCCGCCTTAAAAGCGGCCATGATCTTATCAAAATCGTCCATTAGGGAAGATGGAGAGTCTTTATAGTCAAAAAACTCTGCTACGTGACCGGAAGAAATGAAATCACTTTCAATTAGGATAATCGTTCTTGATGCGCCAGGTGTAAACTCATTTGTTAGTGCTACAAGGCTCCTGAATATTTCGGTATGCCGGTGCGTAGCTGGTTGATCCAAATATTCGAAATCAGCCAGCCCTTTCTTAAAAAAGCCTGCAAGAGCCCTGTTTCTCTCAAGAACAGATGAACTTTCAATTTCAGGAAGCGTAGCCACATTCACTTTTGGTATGCCAGGTGCTCCTATGAGTGACGTACACATCGTTACGCTTGCCTTTGAATCCTTCAAATCAAGCATTCCAATGACCTTTTTAAAGGCCGCTTTAGCATCATATGGTTCGGTACTCGTCGCAGAGGCCGAGATGTCCCTCATCTTGCCTAAATTGATGTGTTGTGCAAATGCCACTGATGAACAGATCAGCACTTGAAGAAGCGTGATGCTCACCTTGTAAGCCCCACTTTTGCTAATGTTTCGTATTGTTTTCATCCGAATATTCTTTGAAGTATTGATTTTTTCGATTTGTACACCCTTTCTATGGCATGCAGTGTTTGCTTCTGCATAATGTCCAGAAGCTGAAGCTGGTAGTTTTGCTCACCACGCAGTTGGTGTTCAGTCTTCGTATATCCATTGAGGTTGCTGTGAAGCTTTTGAAGGCGATCGTTGACCTTTTGCTCCGAAAAGTTAATCGGTTTGTTTTCCGCCCGATCGGCCTCACCTTGCAGGATTGTTATTTTGGAAAGGAGATTTCTGCCAAGAGATGACATGGATAGTTCTTTCTTAGCTCCCTTCACTTCTTCCTCTGTACGGGCCACCAGGAAGTCAACTATTACCGCACAACCAAATAGAACAATCGTCAATCCAACTGAAATGAAATGCCGGTAAGAAGCTATTGAAGAGGTCTCTTCTAGATGGTCTGGTTCAACAAATGTATTCCAGGGATCTCTTGCCTCTAATTCCATGGCCACCCCCTGTCCCAGGAAAGAAAAGACATTCAGTAACAGGAAAAAGAGAATGACTATGCCAAAAAGCTTTTTTTCACCTCTTGCTAACAGTCGTGACGAGACATATGCAAGAATTAAATAGATTATTGCCATGCCTCTCGAAAGCCATTTTGCTTCTTCCTCAGAGCGTTCAAAAACGTAGGTATAAAGTGGTTCTGTGAGTGAAGCATCTACTTTGTACAATACAAGGCCGATTAATAGTAGGGCCGTCCAGTGCACCACAGGGTCCTGGAGAATATTTAGAAGTCGTTTTTGGTCCATATCATTTAGCTTTTTTTAATTTGGATTGGAATTTTCTTTGCTCGTTGTATCTCGATTTGAGGTTGGTCAATCGCACTTTGAGCTTATCGATTTTGGCAAAGACCTGGTTTGGAAGGGTGACTTTTTCAGCATCCACAAAATGTTGATACCTGTCTTTGATATCCTGTATCTGTTCCAGGTCCTCTTTGCGTTGCAGCTCATTGGCTTCCAATTTTTGGTGATACTCTGAGCGCACACCGAGCCTATACATGTCGAACTCCATCATTGCCTGGTCGATGGTGAATTCCAGGGGAAGTTTCTGAGCTTTCCACTTCGTGGCTTTTTTGATCCAATGCTCGATCAGTTCTGAATTTTTGATTTCTGAATTTTTATTTGTCTTAGAGAGATTCATAGCGAATATTTTTTTTACTAGCCTTATTTCTTACCTTTCGAAACCGGACAAAAACGTCTTTTGGAATCTTGATAACAAAACTCGTTTTCCTATGTCAAAAGACCTCTGCATAGCCTTTGCAAGGCCGGTTCAATACCTTTGCAAAGAGGTGTAGCTACAGCCTCGAAATGCTCACTTTTAAACAGGAACTAATGGAGAAATGGAAACAGTTTTGGACAGATGTTGCTAAAGGAATTGAAGCAAAATATGAACGAGGAAATCCTGGTAAATGGCAAGAATATCAAATGGAAGAATTCCTAATTCACATGAGTTCGGAACTGGAACCAAAATTTATAGACGATGCGGATTTACATTATAAATGTGGAGGAGCATACAATAACCATAAAATTCCATATTATAAATTGAGTGCATCTTCATTCCGCAGGATCTTTATTCGTGAGGATTCTTTAGGGCATATAACCACCCGAAATGCTTTTGCCATTTATTTGGGGTATCAAAGTGCAGAGGATTACATACATCGAAAAAATGTTAATGCGTATTTTCAAACAGGCAAAGAGCGCATAGAAAGCGATGCTTTGTGCCATAGCAATCCTGGAAAATACAATCGTGAGCCGGTCCCGGTTATACTGGAGCTTCAGGTTGCAGACTTCGAAAAAGAGGATAAGAACGATGAGTGGATGGTTTATGAAATCGCTTTTCTGTGGTGCGGAAAGGAACCCCCGGGAATTCAGGCGCATTTTTATTTAATGACCCGGGAAATTGAGCACATTAAAAGGGACCTCCATCATGCCGTTGAGAATGGATTGCTACAAGCCAGGACAGAGGTAGCCCAAAATGGGCTTACGCGGTACATTAGGCGAGAGGCTCTTGAGGAGTATATTAAGAAGTATGGATTAGACAGACCTGATTTTCTGAAGAAGGAATTGAGGTAGAAAGAATGGCAGAATCGCCTTGACCTCAAACTCATTTTAACACCCCTGGAATGAGAAATTTGGGCTAATATACCCGACAGTCCTAACTTGACAACGCAATTTTCATTGCCGGAATTTGGCACACATTTGGCACATGTTTAAAAATCCCAATCAATAACGCTAAGGTTTCCGCGGGTTTCAGAGGTGCCGAAAAGTACCCAACTATGTGCCAAATTTTCGTTTTTTCGGTCCCCAGAGTCCAGAAAAGCCAATAAAATCAAATGGTAGCGGAGGAGGGACTTGAACCCCCGACACATGGATTATGATTCCTTAAAAATATATTTGATTTCAACCCCTTAGATATGCTTTAGCACACATTTGGCACACGCTCTAAATAAGCATGGTACTTCGAATGGCTTCATCGATCTCTGAATCCTCATCTTCTATCAAATGGCCGTAAATATTGTAAGTCGTCATTATGTCGGAATGCCCCATAAGTCTTTGAATTCGTTTTGCAGATAAACGTTTCTTGGCGGTATCGTTTTCAATTTGCATTGAGGCAAAAAAGTGTCTGAGTACATAGGGAACGTACTTAGGCTTAAAGTTTATTTGCCCTGATCTGTTCGAGGTTTCTTCTCCTAATCCAGCCTCCCTCATGAGTGGTAGCCATGCACGGCGATAGAAGTTCTGCCTTCGTTGAACAGTGCCTTTGCTCGTTGGGAAAATCAGTCTATGAGGATTATCCATCCACTTGTTTTTCATATACCAGATAGTTGGTTCTAGTAGAGCCGGATCAATTGGAATTGTTCTTTTGCCACTTCTGCTTTTTAGTACCTGCTCAACGATCCCTTCTTCCTTAATTGCTTGAATTACTTTGATTGAATTGTCGTTTATAGCCTTGTCTGGTACTGCAAGGTATTCTTGTGGACGCATACCGGTCGCGTAAGCATTGATTATGATAGGATAGTACTTTTCCCAGCTTCTTTGTATCTGAAGGTTTGAATGTGTGTGAAGCCGTTCGGCTGCCCAAAGAATGGCCTTCACTTCTTGTTTTGTTGGAATTACTATTTCTGTATCGGAGTTCTTGTCTCTCTTAATTGTAATTCCTGAAGCTGGGTTGGTTGCTAACAACCCTTGATCGACGCATTCCTTTATGGCTGATGTTAGGTAAGACATTACGCGAATTGCTTTATCGCGTGTTTGCGTCCTTAATAACCACCCTCTGAAATTACGTATATCTTCTTTTTCCCATTCTGATGGTGACCCATTCCAGTCGTAGGAACGTGCTACCTTGGTTATGGATTTATACCTTTTAATTGTTCCAGGCCGTACCGTGTTTCTTCCATCTCTGCCCTCTTTTTCGCAAATCTCCAGCCACGTATCAAGAACCTCATCAACTGATGAGATGGTGGATTTCCTAATTCTCCTTTGCCCTAAGTTCTCAAGAAACTCCTGTGCATTCTTCCTTTTATCCGTCCATTCACTATAATCATACAGGCGATTACCATTCTTGTTCCTTCTTCCAGCCCAGTAACGAACTCGGTAGACTGTTTTGGTTTTTTGTTCACGTCTTTCGATACTGGCCATTAAATCCCTACCATCAGGACAAGACTGAGTTAATATCCTTTTAAAATCTTCATAAGGTTTTGTTCTGATATGACCATCTTACGCATTGCTTTGTGCAAACGCCAGCCATGTTTGTGGCCTTTCGCCCACTTTTCCACCATCGTTTTGGTGAGTTTTCTTGTAGGATACATTTCATCCCAACCCCAATGCTGAAGTTGTTGGAATGCAGATTCAACATCGTAGTTTCGAGAAATATATTCTGGTACAATTGGCTTGGTTCCTGACAATACGTTGAAGTCCCTCATAGCCGTTTTCCTCCTTTTTCTGCTGTTTCGCCATTGATTGTATAAATCATTGATAAATAGACTCTTCTAAGAGGTTTGATCCTCTTAGACGTAATGTCTGTGTAAAAACTTCAAGTTATCGCTGTAGCTGGTTCAATGCACCTTAACTGATCCTTTGATTGCCTTAGAGCATCCCCTTTATAGCTATAGGCAAATGCCGTCGAGACACTGTTTACCGTTGAGCATTAAGATTTAAAATTGAAGCTTTAAGCCGTGACACGAGCTTAAAAAAAACCACACAAAATAAAAAAGGTTGAAATTTGATAAGGAGGTATGTGGGTAAGCCTATGTGCTTATCCAGCATATCCCCGTTTGTAGTGTGGGGTTGTGTAGAACCCAAAGGGTTATGCATATATCCATGCTAAAATAGTGTCAGTTGTTGTGCAGGTTCGATTTTGGTCTTACGGATTTTCTTTTTGCCCTGATTGGATTTGGGTTCTCCTTTGGGTGCTTCTGTCCAAATCATAGATTGTTCTTTTTCAATGGGAATAATGCCAAGGCCGTTTGTGTTGATATGCCAGCCTCCAAACCATTCCATAGAAAGGCTATTCATCCAGGCTACTTCGCCGTTTAACCCATTAAGGAAGAAATTTAGAGCAGCCATTTTAGCACACGTACTATTGTTATCGGCCCCGAAGAAATAATTACAATGATTAATCTTAGCAGCGCTTAAAAGCATAAGCCCGGAGCCACACGCAGGGTCTAAAATTCGATTACCCTCATCTTTTAAGTTATCCATTTGCATTCTTGCCATAAACTCGCAAACGGGTTCGGGTGTAAAATACTGGCCGTTTTGTCCTTTGGTGATATACTGCATGAAAAATTCACCTAAAACATCAGAATAGGGATTATCCAAAACATTCAGTTGCAAAATACCAAGAGCTTCACCGAAAGCATTCAAGTCCTCTCTTTTGTAAGGTTTGATAGTCTCCATATATAGAGCTTCGTTCGTCTCATCCTTCTCTTGCAATCTGCTTTGAATATTGGTGCGATGGAAACTGCAAATGCTCGTTGTCAAAAGATCATTAAAGACTTTTGCCAGATCATATTTTCGGCCTAGAGGTTCAAGCGTCTTGGTGAATTTATTGAAGTAGTCGGTCAATTCACCCTCCACTAAATGTAGTCAAGCGATACGGCTATGAAACCTTGCATGAAAGAGAGCATTTCAGGATAGCTATTGAAGTGCTTTTGATGGGGCACACAATTTCTGTCATCAACCAAGGTGATAGACGGTGCACCTCTAATGTCCTGCTTTCCGAACTCAATTGCCGTAATGATTTTATCAGGAAAAATGGAATTGTATTTTTCAATCCATTTGGGGGTGAACTCTTCAAGAAGGTATTCGATATAGTTTTTGTGATAGGCCCTTGATGCTCTTAGAGAATGTCGTATCTGCATTACAGCCTACCCTTCTGAAGCTTCATGGTTTTTGGGTGACATAAAATTGAGATTGATCTTAGCCTTTTCAACTTTATGGATACTAATGATGGCCTTTGATGTCTCTTCATCGGATTGAGGAATATCTGTTAAAGCCTCTTCTTCAACACCTTCGCAATCGTAATCAATAACTATGAAGTCAATATCAGAGAATAGTTCTGGCGTATCTGAAACGATATCTGAAATAAACCCAGCTTGTAATACGACTGCAATTTTAGATCGCTGATCCATGATTATCTCCTTTCTCATTTGCTGGGCAAAGAGGCAGGAGTTACCCTGCCTCTCGGTCCTACATTTGGTCTTGTTTAACTGTCTCTAATTCCTCTGAATTAGTTTCTTCTGAAGCTTTTTGCTTTGAAGGAAGGACAGCCGTTTCAACTTTCTTAGCAACAATTGAAGCTTCTTTTTTCTCGACAAGTTTGCCATCAATTTCAACTTCAAAGGGTCGATATGTAAGCTTTCCTTCAATGCGAAGTCTTACACCGGATTTGTAGGAAAGAAGCTGTTTCATAACCACAGGATCATAAGCCACAATGTTGTGCAAAGTGCTATCAAATTCTTGTAGGTTACCGTCATCATCTGTGTAGTTATTTGAGGTATAGAGAGATAAGGCTACGAACTTGTCACCTGTTCTGCTGCTTTCATATTCTTCTGCTTCTGATCCGGTGTTGCCAGTCAGGACAACAAGGTTATTTGGTTCATAAGCTTTACGGTTAGTTTTATCAGTCATTGTATTTTCCTTTCTGTTTAAGTATTCGACTAAAAGGGACTACGCCCTGTGCATGAACCCTTGCCCAGCGGCGAGTGTCATAATCAAAAAACCGCGTTAGCGGTATGACAACTCGTTTTAAAATTCATGGATTTGTCAAAACTTCTCGGGAACCGCGAAGCGGCGGAAGTTGATTGACAAACAGCCAAAGCGTCCATGATTTTGAAGTAAGCTGGCTTTCGGGTTCCTTGCATCGGAAAGATGCATCCTGAACAGTTGTTCAACTGTTCAGGCGAACTCATGCTATTTTAATTCATTCATAAACGTTCATTTGAGGTGCCGATAGTTTAAAACAAACTAAGCTGAGGGGTCAATTCGTTGATATAATCCAGATGCGCCAGCTCATTGTAGATGTGATTTCTTTTGAGGCTAACAGAAACATGCACAGCATCACACACCGGTTCACTTTCCTTTGCTGTTTTTCTGTATTGGTACAGTTGAAAGGCACATTGGCGGTATTGGCTTATGTCCTTTTTCAAAGCTGCTTCCACATCGTCTTTTATTGATCTGAGTTTTGCATCATTACCAAAGGCTTTTGAAATCTCTCCCGCCAGGTATCCCTTATACGCTGTTGCGCGAACCTCTAGCCGAATTTCTTTGATAGATGGGATGTGACCACCCAGCACGTAATACCAGGGATGTCCTGAACTATATGGGATATCTTCATAGGTCATTGATTTACCTTTCTTTCGTTAAAGTCCAAGTTGCTTTTTAAGCACATCGTTCCAGTCAAGCCCTCTTGTATCGGGGCTGCACCTGTCGATTGTTCCGCTGAATTTCGATTGATTTATGATCTCTGTTAATTTGGTTGTAAGCGTATCACCTCCGCCATCATTATCTGTTATCAATATGACCTTTTTGATCCGGGTAATATTGTCAAAAAGCTTTGACAGACAGCCGGCTAACTGTGGTGAAAACCCGCCGCTTGTGGCTGCGTAAAAAGCGTTATCCAGGGAATGCAGAATTTGATAGCTCAAAGCATCAATGGGGGTTTCTGAGATAATCAGTGTGTCATCATTTCTTCTTGTGTTTGAACGCCATAAGGTTTTCTCACTGCCTCTTACAAAAAAGTCTGCATTCTTCCCTTTTAGTTCGAGGCCGCAAATCTGTTTGCCCTTAAAGTGAGGAAATACGGCATTCCTGAAGCGGTCCTGAAACACTCTTCTGGAAAAGCGCGGAGACGTTAAGGTTTCGGCAGTAATTCCTCTGCTATTCAGGTATTCATGGTCATATGCAGGTGAGCAATAATTGAAAAGTCTTCGTATCCTGCGGGGATCTGGCTGCTTTTCCTGAACATCGGAGACGTATCTGGTCGGTTCGGGAAGGTTAATATTTCCGCCAATCCAAACCTGTAGCTCTCGCCCAATTTCGAAAAGGGATTTGTTTGTGCGGTTTTTGGCAAAATCAATAATGGTTCCATTATCATTATCGTCATAGACAGAGAAATAAACCCAGTTGCCATTCTGCCGCGAGATGATGATTTTATCTTCATTGCCCTTTCGCATGGCAATGGATTGACGGGTGCTTTTCCGACGATCAATCTCATACCCCAGGGAAGCTGCATATTGGGTAAGGTTTATTTCCTGTTTGAAGCGAGGGAATTCAAGGTTTGATGTCATGGATCATTACCCCACTACGTAGCCATCAGAAATGATGGAGTTATAACCTTCTTTGGTCACAATGAGATGATCTTCCAGGGGGATTTGAAGGATCTTTCCTGCATTCATGAAATTACGGGTTAATTGTATATCCTGATGGCTTGGCTGAAGATTTCCTGATGGATGATTATGGACCAGGATTAAGGCACTTGCGCGCCGCTTCAGAGCAATCGAAAAAACGATCTTTGGATCAACGATTGTGCCGGAAATTCCACCTTTTGAAATCGAAGAAATAGACATCATTTTCAGGCTGCGATCTAAAAGCATCAATTTGCATTCTTCGACCAATTCAATCTGATCCATATCCCAGTTTTCCATAAAAATTTTATAAGCATCTTGTGGGTTTTTGATCTTTGGACGGTTTGCTGCTGGAGTCCGGTTGCGATAGATAAGCTGAACTTCTTCAAATTTCGATGTAAGGGGTGTAGTTTCTTCCTGACTCATGATAAATCTCCTACTAGCGATAAAGGTGGTTCTGCCTGCTTTGTGATTTGTGTTAGGTATTCGGTCGCTTTAGCAGCTTGGACTGCTGCTTTAAAAAAGTGGGAAAGCCTTTGATAAGGCTTTCCCGAGTTGGTGGGGAGGTTAGGCAGGAATGGCTTGCGGCTCTTTAGAGACTTCGAGGGAGGGTCCTGCATTGTCATTCGCCGACTCGCTGTCCTTCGCTTTTTTGCGCACGAGATGATAAGCAAAGATGGTGTTGGCGGTCTTTTTGTAGCCTTCCGGCGTATCAAAAGACTTTGTGCTGTCTTCGCCCTTGGCGTATATCCAGTCTCCTTTCTTGAGCGTCTTCGCCAATTCAAAAGATTCTGTAAGATTGCTTGAGATAAGGGCATCGAAATAGTTCGTGATGGTCTTTACCTCATCGTCAGGGGTTTGATATTGCTTGTTGGTGGCAAATCTGATTTTCGCGTATTTGCCTTCGGCCACAACTTCGGCATCTTTGGTAAGATGCCCTGATTTCATCGTGACATTTACATCGGCAAATAACTCCTGCACGCTCTCAGGTGTTTGCGTTTCTTCTTTTTTAGGTTTGGTTTTTGACATAGGGCATTTCCTTTCCTGTCGGTTGGGGGTATAATTCTCTTCCAGTTTTGGAAGAGCGTTTTTTGTGCCGTTCTCATCCTGCAAAGCAGGATGGGGCGCGACATAAAAACTGGTGGATGCCAGGTAACAGACCTGACTTGCAGGCGGTCAAATCAAAGAAATTGCTTCTCAAGGAAGCATGCACCTGATAAGGCCAGTAAAAAACAGGAACCACGTACCGTCTTTTTCCTGGGCGATCAGGTTTCCGATTTGACGGGCAAAAGTGGTCTGATATCCAAAAAGGAGCTTAGTAAGCCTCATGAATGCAATTTGAAGCGATGTAGATCAGGTCTATGATCTGAGGTACTTTTCCGGCCAACAAATAATCCAGAACCTTGTCTGCAAAAACATCCAGGGTTTCGTTCCAGTCGATAAAATGATCAGCGGCAAGGTCTTCCAGCGCATCAAATACCCTGGCAGCATCAGCACACAAGGTATGGACCTTATCTTCATCTTCATTGTCCCGACCCATAACTTCGGTGATTTGGGCTTTGTGTTCGGGGTTTTGATAAAGATGGTAAGAAATTTTCGCGACGATTTCGCCATAGTATAGGCCATTGGACATAGAAATAGCTCCTGTTCATTTAGGTTGTTCAGATTTTTGAGATATGAAATTTAGGGGGACGCAGGATTTGAAGGGCGGGACTTTAAAGAATGGATTGGCTTAGGTCAAGAAAATAGGAATAAATTCCTACCATCGTATGCAGCAATAAAAGTGCGTAAAAAAGCCCCACCATTAGTACCGGCGGGGCTTTTTCCTTGTGGTTAAGTCAATCAGTTTTTAAAATAACACATCCTATTAAATAAGGAAGATGGAATTGTTTAACTGGTTAAACCAGTAATCGACTCTTTATGAGTTTGATATTTGTTTTGCTCACAC
>LYSV01000165.1 GCA_001657315.1 Flammeovirgaceae bacterium BBD 1991-12
CCTTAGTCGTAAGTCGTAAGTATTGGGTATCGGGTAAATACTCTGTTACTGGTCATTAGGAGAAAATCAGCTCACATTCACATTCGCAGAACCCGGTGGGTCCGCAGGACTCTGTGAGGAGTCCGGTGGACAGTCGGCAAAATGGGTCATATTTTTAGTGTTAAGAACGTTTTGCCTACCTGAACAACCTGAAGGGGCAACCCACAGCGCAGCTGGCCTCCCCTTCAGGGGACCGAGGGGTAAGCGCTGGCTTTAACAAAACGGGCGTCATTCCTGACGGTGGGTGCGGGTGGGTTGGTGGGAGATCAGGAATCAATGAACTCGCGGGACGAAAACCCCGGTACTCTTTAAAACATACGTTCAACGAGTCGGTAGATTCCGGCTCTCACACATACCTTCCCACAGCCACCGGCCGGAATGACGAATAAAAGGAGGATGAGCACCTGGATGACGTCAGGCAAGGTAGTTTTACATCCAGTGATCCCTCCTTTCACTACCCGTCCACAGGACTCCGAGAGGCAGCACGCCTCATACGGTGGGTACATATGGAACAAAAAAGGACGGAAAAAGTAAGGACTTTACTCCTGCATTTTGTACATTGGTCATGTCAACGCATCTTATTTGTTAATTTACAAAGAGGAAATGTATCCACGCGATATATAAACGATAACATAAAATATTCACCCTATGGGGGCGGCATGCGGGTGCAAGTCCCGTAACCTTTCTGTTTCCTCGAAATGGATGTGTTGACGGTGACCGCCCTCTTTTTACTGTAAAAACTATGTCAACACATCCGAAAAGAACCGACTTCGAAGCGCTGAGCGAGGAGCAGCGCCGTGCACTGGTCATTTACCTGCTGGGCAGCGCTGCCTATGAAAACCTGTTTCAATTCTATACGGGCAAGGGTATGGCTTACCACCCAGACAGCGGGTTTACCAGCCAGCTGCGTGACGCCCTGCTGGAGACCTACTACAGCGTATTCATTGACGCACAGGCCCACGCCGTGGACGATTTTGTGATCACAGTCCAGCTGTTTGAAAACCTGCGGCACTTCATGAAAGACTATGACTACCTGCTGGAGCAGCTCGCCGAAGAAAACGGCCAGAGGAATATCATACGTTTCGCCACTGCGATCCGACAGGCGGCGGAGGGAGTCGTAAGTAGTAAGTATTGAGTGGGTTATCGGTAAATATGCTGTTTCCGGTCATTAGTGGAAAGTAGGCAGTCGGCAACTGTCAGTCGGCAAAACGGGTCGCATTTTTAGTGTTAAGAACGTTTTTGCCGACTGGCTACTGCCTACTGCCGACTGAACAAACATTTTGTAAAATAAAATTCCCCATTTATATTGCCGGATCAAAGAACGTTGCTTTTGCCCCAGGGAGGCCGACCCCCGGTAGCCTTACAGGTTATCACCGGTTCCCGGGCGTCATCTTATGTACCCTGTAGTGGAAGTGACCCGAGTTAAACAATTTACCAAACTAAACTATCAAACCTATGTCGAAAGAAAATTTCGAGACCAAGCTACCTGTACTGGAGGCTATGCCCTCCAATGAGATCCGCACCCCTGATATTCCTGTAGATGTCTACCTGCAGGAGGCGGAAAACCTGAGTGTGATCGCTACCGAAGACAAAAAATCGCTCACCGCCTCCGGCCTCGACTGGAAAATGTACGGCGAGGACCTGGCCATACGAGCCGGGGCGCTGCGCTATGCACAGTCGCTCTGGATAAAGGACCGCTACACACAGGAGGAAGCGCAGAAAGAATGGAAGGAACGGTCGCCCCAGGCCTATGAGGAGCGCAATGACCTGCTGGCGGCATTCCGCTTTGCCTTCCGCCGCCGGCCCGATCTGCTGGGCCGCGTAAGGGAGGTCACCGACGGCACGGGCCATGCAGACATGATCCAGGACCTGAGTGACCTGGCCACGCTGGGCGGAGCCGGCACAAAAGAGCTGAAGGCGATCAACTTCGATATGGGCCGCCTTACCGAAGCTGCTACCTCTGCCGATGAGCTGGCCGTGGTGCTGGCCCGGGCCAACGGCGAGGAAGCGGACAGCTCCGCCTCAAAGCTACTGCGTGACCGGGCCTTTACTCACCTGAAGGAGGCTGTGGATGAGGTGCGAGTCACCGGCCGGTATGTATTCCGCAAGGATAACGGCCGGGTAAAGGCGTACGGGAGCGAATATTTCAGACGCTAACGTACGGCCAGACGTACCTGTACTTCCCCGGGGAGCCTTCCGGTCTCCCCGGACCGAATTTTATTTCACCGAACAATATTTTTATCCCCCCGGACAAAATTTTATTTTGCCATAACAGCGTAAAGACGTCCCTGTAGCGTATTTCAGGCGCCCCCGGAAAGGGTCATAAAGCCCCCGGACCTGTCCTGATACTCCCCGTAGAGGCTGTAAAGCCCCCCGGAAAGCATAAAATCGCCCCTGTAAGTAGTAAGACCGTACAAGCGGGCGATGAATAACTCCCCGGGCAGAATTTTATTTTACAGGATGGATACTTTATTTCCCCGAGCGGAATATTATTTGGATAGAACGGGTAAAAGGTTCTTGGATCTAAACCTTCCTAAGCCTCAGAGCTTAGGAAGGTTGTGTTGGTTAGGAAAGTTGGCTTGTCCGGAGAATATACCAGTAAAGTAATAGAACTCTAACAGATGGATTGATGCAATGAATAAGGGGTCAGACGGTTTGAAACCGTCTGACCCCTTATTCATGGTTGAACATCAGGGACACGTAGCATTGAATGACATATTGTACATGTTAACGCTGCCACAATTGCTCGTATTCACCGTCGCATTCAACGCCATGGTCTGCCCCTGAAGTAAACCACTGACATAGACAAGATACCCTCCGTTTTGTACGGATACATTTACATTCGAAGGTTTATAGGCTACAGACCAGCTGACGGAAGTAACATTGAATGCCGAAGAAGGCACTGATAGTGATATGGTTGTTTGTCCGGTACACGTGTAGTTTATGGTACCGAATTTGACAGGCTCCTGCGGATACTGAGCGTTACAGCTTCCTGAGCTGGCACTGCACCAGTGCCTCAGCCGGACATCCTGATGGGTTATCTGGCACATGGCAGATTCGGGGATTGCAGTACCTGACATGGTAAGACAGCCAATGATGGCCAGGAGACTTAGTTGGACGATAGTTTTCATAATTAGTATAATTTAGCGTAAAACAATTCGGGATTTGATCACAATGACCGTGTAATTAGATAAGACCCTGCAACAGATAATGCCATCACACGAGCGACCCTGGCATGAAGGGATCCTGGAACCGGGCCTGATAGAGGTTTTTAATGAATAACATTCTCATCCCACGGAACTAAAACCTTCCGTTACTATTCAGCTATGAATAATTCTAAACTCTAAAAATATGGACGTCATTCCTGACAGTGCCCGTGAGTAGGGTTGGTGGGAGATCAGGAATCTGCGAAGTCGAGGAACGAAAACCTGGTGCATTCACAAAGAGAATGGTTTACGATCAACGAGACAGTAGATTCCTGTTCTCCCACTAACCTTCGCTCCTGTCAGACAGGAATGACGTTAAAAGGTTTTTTTGCGCTTATGAAGTGGTAGCTGAATAGTAAAACAACCTTCCTAAACTTAATTAAAACCTTCCTAAGCCTCTGAGGCTTAGGAAGGTTGTGTCAGTCAGGAAGGTTGGCCTGGACGTTGGATGGCCACTACCTGAAGGACCACCTGTGGATCACATAGCGATACCCATAGCCGGTGCAATACCACTGGCGCGGGGGTTTCAGAACACAATTTCCCTGCGTTCCCCTAAGGCGTTAAACACCACTATTTTATCCACTTCTCCGGGGATGACTATGGACCGGGAGGGCTGCGACAGGTAACTACTGCCATAATAAAACTCATGCCTGCGGGTGACACCATTGGTCAGGTACAGATCGGCTGCGACATCATCAGGAGCCGGTGTGAAGACGCGCCCTTTATACTCTTGGGCAAATGCTTTCAGGCTGTCCTGATTCTGGGTAACAAGAAACAAGGATCTCTCTGTCCCTAACGGCACCTTTACGACGGCCTTTGCATCACCCTTTACCAAAAAGCCGGATTGGCCATAATTGAGGTCACGGAAATTACCTTGTCCATCGCCCAGCAGGCAGTTCCCCAGGGATGCGTCGTATCTTCCTGTCAAAGGATCAGGCGCATAGCTGTTCCCTACGGCCAGCAGATCCAGATTCCCGTCCTGATCTACATCAACGGGAAGCATACCATACGCCGGAGCAAATTGTGCGGTAACGGGCAGTTGCTTTAAGCCGAAGTTCCCTCCTCCCCTGTTTTCAATATAAACGGATGCCATTTGGGTGGCCTTCAGCACCAGTGCATCTTTCAGCAATGGTGGCCTGAAAATATCATGAAACGTGAGCCTGCCAAACGTGTCATAGCTGGTCAGTGTTTTCTTGAGGGTGATCATTTGGTCTGTCAGGCTTTCTCTGTAGTGCACCGGATATTCCTTCCCCTGTATGAACCGGCAAAGCACAGGGTCCATGGTGCCATTCCCATCAAAATCCTTGGCATAAAGGCACACAGGCTCTTCCTCAGTGGCCTGGTAAATGGAATTCAGCCCCAGGTTACCGGCCACATAGTCGGTATCACCGTCATTGTCAAAATCGCCACCGGTGATGCTGTTCCACCATCCCACGGTTTGCCCCAGTTGCCCGGGGACATACCGTTTTAACTTCCCGCTGTGGTTTTTGAAAAATACGATGGGCATGAATTCGCCCACTACGATAAGATCTGTCCAGGTATCGTTGTCAAAATCAGTCCATAGTGCCCCGGTGACCATACCAATATTTTCGAGGTCAGGCGCCGCCTCCCGGATGACATCCTTAAACTGTCCGTTCCCATTATTCTCCAGCAGGAGGCTTTTGGGCGGAAGGGGATATTCACCGGGCCTTATACGCCCACCTACAAACAGGTCCTGATCTCCGTCTTTGTCAAAATCAGATGCAACTACACAACTGCCGCTGCTTTTTATAACAGGCAAGGCAGCACTGTCGTGTGCAAACTCTCCCTGTCCGTTGTTCCGGTAAAACCGGTCCTGATAAAACCGGTCGTTTTTCCTGAACTCTGAGCTTCCACTCACACAGTAAAGATCATGGTCACCGTCATTGTCCGCATCAAAGAGCAGCACGCCGGTGTTCTCAAAATTTCCCGTGGTGAAAGATCTCTGCTGAAAGGTGCCTTCCGGCTCTTGAAAAAACAGAACGGAGCTTTGCCCGGACGCCCCTCCGACAAACACATCCTCCAGGCCATCTCCATTGATATCTGCCACAGCCAGCCCCGGCCCCTGCTGGGAATGCCGGTGCGGCAGCAAATGGTCCTTCTTAAAATCAATGTAGTCCGCCTCAGCATGTCGATAATCCAGGCCGGTAGCATTGAGCTCATTCAGCCAACGGCCTCCTTTGCTTACTTCCTTCTTTCGGGGACCTTCCGCGGCCTCACTTTCCTTCAACACCCGCTTTTGATTGGCCTGAACGTTACGGATCACCTGCCGGTTTCCTCCCGGCCATACCACCTCTACCGAATCCACAACCTCCACCTTGCCCAACCCGAAATGCAAGGTAGGATCAACGGTGGATTTGTAGCCGCGATAGGGCGAGTGCTGTATATGCTGCTTCCCACCAGCATAAAAAAAGTTCACAACAGCGCCTATACCATGGCTGTTTCCGGCTTTTCCCTGAAGCTCCACCTGAAGAAAGTTGCCGCCCTCCTCTTCGGATTCAATAAGGTTATTTTTAAGCAGCAGCGCCTTGTCATCAATATTGTTAATGACAATATCGAGATCACCGTCATTATCAAAGTCCGCATAAGCTGCACCGTTGGAATAGGAAGGTATTTTCAGGCCCCAGCGGGCCGTCACATCTTCAAAGTTCAGATTGCCGGAGTTACGGAACATAAAATTGGGCTTTTTAACGCCAAAGAGCGATTCAATTTTCGCAGCGCGCGCCTCCCGGGTTTCATCACTTTCACGTTTGTAGGTGAAATAGTTCTGGGTGCTGTAGTTAACGAAGTCCAGATTGGTGACATCCTTACGGTAGCCATTGGTGATATAAATATCGCGGTATCCGTCATTGTCAAAATCAGCCAGCAAGGCGCTCCAGCTCCAGTCTGTAGCATAAACACCCGCCAGATAGCCAATTTCGCTGAACTGAGGCCTCCCATCGTGGTCTGCTCCACGGTTGAGTTGCAACGAATTCCTTACAAACTGCGGCTGGTATCCCATTGTCTGGTAGTGATTGTAGTAGTCATAATTAGGCCTGGAAAACATCGTCTTCTGTCTGAGGTTGTCCTCGGGCAGCATGTCCAGGTTGAGGATGTCCGGCCTACCGTCATTATTGATATCGGCTATATCCATACCCATGCTGTTATGGGTCTGATGCCGGATAAAATCGCTGATACGGTTGCTGAATGTGCCGTCGCCATGGTTTATCCAAAGCAGGTCGTTAGAAAGGAAGTCATTGGCACAGTATACATCGGGCCATCCGTCGTTATTAATGTCAATAATGCTCACACCAAGCCCCCAGCCTTCCGTAGTGATCCCGGCTTCTTTGGTGACGTTGACAAAATAGGGCAATCCATACTCACCGGCGCCGTCATTTCTGTACAGCCGGTCATTACTTCTGCCTGTGCCGTCATGGGCCGCGGTGCGTGCCAGTGAACGGTCAAAGGATTCAAGGGCGTTTGTCAGCAGGTACATGTCCAGGTCCCCGTCAAGGTCATAGTCAAAAAAGGCGCCCTGGGTGCTGTATCCCTTGTCGGCAAGCCCCATATCAACAGCCTTATCCTGGAAGGTGGGGATACCGTCCGGACCTATCCCCTGATTGATCAGGAACTGATTCGGCGAGCTCGCGCTTACTCGTGGGTTAACATTGGCAATATAAATATCCAGCAAGCCGTCCTGATTGATATCCACCAGTGACACGCCGGTACTCCACCACGGAGTGACGATCCCGGCGGCGGTGGTTACATCCTCAAACTGCATCCCGCCCTTGTTCAGATAGAGCCGGCAAGGTACCTGACTGCCGGTGAAAAACACATCGGAGAGACCGTCATTATTGAAGTCACCCACACCCACGCCTGAACCGTTGTAGATGTATTCAAAGTTCAATGCATTCAGGTCCACCGTTTCGGTAATGTCATTACGGAAATCCAGGCCGGACCATGCGGAGTCAATGGACTCAAACTGTGCTTTTTCCTGACAGCCGGTAAGGGCGAAAGGCAGTATGGGTACGATCAGCAGCTTTAACAGTTTCATATCTCTTTAACAGAATGTTATAGATGGTTGACTCTCCTGTGTCCCGGTATTCACAGGGGCTTCGGAAGACAGGTAGCTGGCCGTTTGAACCATGCCGGGAACTATGATCAAACTATAAACCCGGGATAGGAAATATTTTAATGCTCAACGATCCAGCCAGGCTTTTCACGCAAAGCAACATAAGAAGCGCAGAGGGCGCAAAGAAGATCTGCGGGCTTTGCGGTAGCATCTTTGCGTAACTTTGCGTGAAAAACAGTGCGTCAATCCTGGCTTATTTCACTTATCCCGGGTTCAGGTTATAAAATACTAAAAATTCCCGGTGCACAGCTTTTGAAAGCGTTCATTCAAAGCAGTGCACACCGGGAAATCCAAACCAAACAACCTAAGCGAGCTCCCCGGTCTTAATAGCCGGGGTTCTGACCTATATTAAATGCATTGATCTGCGTCTGAGGAATAGGCAGGGCATACTTCGAATCCCGCCATCGCAGGGTGCCGTCTTCTCCTGCCGGCTGGGCTACTTTCTCATAGTAGTCGGTTTCCTCCTGTCCTATTTTCCAGCGGATAATGTCAAACCACCAGCTCGTTTGCTCTGCAAACAGCTCTGCCCAGCGCTCGTACCGCAGCGGATCGTTGGCCAGATGGTCTCCCGGGCTGGCTGAGGTAGGGGCCGACAGACTGTTATAGTCTATGGCTGAGGGCGCATCCGGGTCCAGGCCATAGGCTCTTCTTTTTACCTTGTTAATGTATTCCAGCGCAGTACCATTATCCCCGCCGTTGGCGTGTGCTTCCGCGTAAAGTAAATACACATCCGCCAGACGAAGCCAGAATATGTTAAAAGCCGTTTCGGCGGGGCCCGACCATACACTTCGCGTGGTCAGGGTGAACTTTCTGAAGCTCCAGCCGTACATTCCGGGATCTCCGAGGCCCTCGTTCTTGGCAATGGCCGAGGCCTCGTTGTCAATAATGACACTATCCACCGCCGGTTGCTGCGCGCCTACCCACAGGCGAGGGTCCACCGACTGGTCCTGACGTACCTGACGTGAAAAGGTGACATAATCATTTCTAAAGTAATCTATCGTGGTAGTATCCGTCCATCCAAACCGCTGTATGCTTTTGTTATGTACTACAAAATTGCAAAAGCCATTGCAGCCGCCGTCATAGGTCGGTGAGATAAGCACTGGCAGATAGGTAATAGCATTGGCCTGGGTAGTCCATCCGGAGGTGAGCTCCGTATCATTGAAATTCATCTCGAAAATAGACTCACTGTTAAAGTCTGCTTCGCCCAGGAACATATCACGGTATACATCGTAGCTTACCAGAGACTTGCCACTGTTATCAATTACGTCCTGCAGCACGGTACGCGCTTCCGCCCAGTTTTGGGTAAATACATGTGCCTTGCCCAGAAAGCTCCTGATCGCCCAGATATCCACCCGTGCCCGGTCATTACCCTCCCAGGTCTTGTTGGCCAGCAGCACTGCCGCCTGTTCAAGGTCATTTTTAATAAAATCCCATACCTCTCCCACAGTGGATCGCTCTACGCGTGATTCTTCCAGCGAGGTGGCTATATCCTCCACAATAGGTACGCCGCGTTGATTGGCATCAGAAGGCTGAGCGATGGCCGTCTCTCCAAAATAATTGATCAGATAGTAATAGTTAAAGGCGCGGATAAAACGCACTTCACCTTCTCTGTAGTTCAGCGTTTCCAGTTCCGTATCCGTGACTCCGGCTTCGCGGAGGCGGTTGATGGCGTTCAGCGTAGAATTACAGCGGGTCACGTTTTCATAGTGCCTGTCCCATATCCAGCCGGGGTCTTCTCCTGTAGGGCTGAACTCTATCGTGGCTCCGGCTTTGAAGTTATTATCATTAAAAGCCAGATCTGCATAATGAGCAGCGCTGTAGCCCACCCTGGCCTGCTGGTAGGCTTCCAGGGAACCATTACGCAGGCGTCCGTAAACATCATTCACAAGCAGCTCCACATCCGCCAGCCGTGCCGGAAATGTTCCTGAGGACAGCGTCTCTGAATCAGACGTATCCAGAAAATCGTCGCTACAGGCTGCTATGATCATTGCCAGCATTACAGCCGGTGTTATTACAGTGAGTATAAATTTCTTTCTTACCATTTTCATTGTCATTTATTCAGTTACTTCCCGGCTAAAATTCTATGTTCAGTCCCAATGAGAAAAGCCTTGAAAGCGGATACCTGTAGGTGGACCGGTCAATTCCTCTTTCCCTTACAGAATCCCCACTCAACGGTATTTCAGGATCCACACCTTCATAACCGGTGATCGTAAAGAGATTGTCCGTCATAAAGAAGATCCTGGCTGAGTTCATCTTCAGCTTTTCCAGAACACCCGGTGGAAAGGTATACCCTACCTGAAGATTTTTCAGCCGAAGGAACGAGCCGTCTTCCACATGAAAATCCGATACCTGCCCCCAGTTTCTCAAAGTAGCTCTTGGCTTGTTCGTAACCCCGTTACCATCAAATCCTGAGGTTTCAAATATCGCTGAGGTAGTATTGTATCCGGCCAGTGTTCCTGAGCCATTGAAGAACATGTGCTCGAAGGAAGCAGTGCCATTGTAAATATCAGCATTGTGTACGCCCGTAAAGAAAAGACTTATATCCAACCCCTTCCATCCGGCGTTCATAGTGATCCCGTAGGTAAGCGCCGGCCAGGGACTACCGATGATCTCACGGTCCTCCGAATTGATGACGCCATTATCATCCAGGTCACGGTAGATCAGATCACCGGCCACGGGAGTGGCTCCGTCAACCGTAGGGCCGTCGGGGTCGTCCTGCTGGTAGATACCATCCACAACGTATCCGTAGAACTGGCCCAGCGGTTCTCCTGGTACACTGATCTGGGGCTGGATGCCATTGTAGGTTTCTGTATTAATGAACCCATCGATGATCTGCTGGTCCTCAATGTCAGGAGCCAGGTTGATCAGCTCATTGGTGTTGAACGCTCCGTTAACACCCACCGAAAAGTTGAACTCACCGATCCTTTGCCTGTATTCGGCCAGAAACTCAAAGCCGGTGTTTTCCATTTCTCCTACATTCAGCAGCACGGACTCACCCAGTCCGGCAGAGGAGGCCAACGGCACCTGATAGAGCATATCCTGTGTTGTACGTTTATACCAGTCCAGCGACAGGGTGAGTTTATTTTCCAGCAGTCCCACATCCAGTCCTACATTGAGGGTACTTACTGTCTCCCATTGTATGTCTCTGTTGGGCAGGCGATTCGTGCCGGAGATGCCCTGCCGAAGCCCACCGCCAAAGTCATAGACAAAGCCGGCACCGAAGCTTTCTTCAAAGAGGAATTCCTCTATGCCCTGATAGTTGCCCAACTCACCATAGCTGGCTCTTAGTTTCAGATTGGAAACAGCCGCAACATTCATAAAATCCTCTTCCGTGATCCTCCACCCCACTGACATGGAGGGGAATACCCCGTATTGGTTTTCAGGTCCGAATACGGAAGAAACACCATCCCGCCGGATATTGAATTGAGCAAGGTATTTACCTTCGTAGGAATAGTTGATACGTCCAAACTGTGACAGGATACGAAAATTGTCCCTACCCGTGAAGGAAAGCTCTTCAGGGACCGGGCTGGCAGAGAGGTCGGAATCCAGCGCTCCGTCTTCCAGTGGGTTGATGAAGCTGCCCCGGATATCTCCCAGCTTGTCTTTTCGTGCCTCATACCCCACGACTCCACCAAGCTGGTGAGCGCCAAAGGTCCTGTCATAGGAAAGGGTGTAGTTGGCAAGCAGTTGCCGCCTGTAGTTCGACTCATTACCGAAGCTTTCCTCCGCCCGTACCACATCGCCAAAATCAAAGGCACGATCGAAGAAATAATTGTTGATCGCTTCATAGTTTATCCCCCCGTTGGCTCTGAATCTCAGTCCTTTTATGATCTCCCATTCCAGAAAAACGCTGGCATTGACGGTGTAGGTCTCATTTTCCCTCACAGAAGAAAACTCTTCGCCCACACCGTTCGCGCGGGTATCTTCCGTATCCCTTCCCCAGCCTCCTATGGGATTGGTAGGATCATATACCGGCACCAAAGGTGTGGATCTGAAACTCATGGGGCCGGAGTTGGGTGGGCTCGGAGGGTCGAGCAGCTCCACTCCGCCCAGTAGTGTCTGGCCTATCTTCAGCCGGTCATTCAGCTTGTGCTCCGAGTTGATCCTGAACGTGTACCGCTCGATATCATTGCCTATCCTGATCCCCTCAACATTCCTGTAATTGAAAGAGGTATAAAAGCTGGACCGATCACTGCCTCCGCTCAGGTAGGCCGTATAGTTTTGCTCAATAGCCGGGTCATAAAGTTCATCAAACCAGTCAGTGTCAGCGTCCGGATAATCCAGGTTGTCAAATGCGGATTCCGGCACACCTGTGGCGATCTTGGCTCTCCGGTACTCTTCCTTGTTTAACAGTTCCGGAAGATTGAACACACTCCGTACGCCAACATTCACATTCATACCAGCAGTCATTTTTGCACCCGTACTGCCCTTTTTTGTAGTAATGAGGATCACCCCTCCTGAAGCCTGGGTACCATAAATGGCAGCAGCGCTGGCATCCTTGATCACCTCCATGGATTCAATGTCCTGCACATTAAAGGTAAAATCCGTTCCAAAAAAAGGCATACCGTCCACTACGTAAAGCGGTTCTACTCCCCCCAGGTTGCCCGGGCCTCTGATAATGATGTTCGGGCTACTTCCCGGCTCACCGTTGCTGGCTGACACAAATACACCGGCCACCCTGCCCTGAATGGCCTCGGCCACACTATTGACCGGCAGGTTCTTAATGTCTTCCGATTTCACGGAGGCGATGGCTCCGGTAAGATCTGAACGCTTCTGCTCGCCATAACCTACCACTACGATCTCCTCAAGTGCGGTAATATCCAGCTCCATGGTCAGGTCAATGACAGACCGGCCGCTCACCGGTACCTCCGCCGGTTTAAAACCAACAAAGGAAAAGATCAGCACAGCGTCAGAGGGAGCACTGATTGTGTACCTTCCGTTGATATCCGTTACTGTGCCGGTGCTCGTACCCTTCAGCAATACCGATACACCCGGTAGCGGCGAAGAGTCATCTTCCTTTACCACTCCGCTCACCTCTATCTCCTGAGCCATTGCAGATAAGCTCATCAGGAGTGTCAAAGAGATGAGAAGAGGGAAAACTATTCGTTTTCTTCTAACTTCTGTAGAAATTTCAGTCATACGCTATTAATTCTTTTAAAAAGGTTGAATTTCAAAGTTGACATTGCTGCAAACGTTTGATATAGAAAGACATGCAGAGTAAAAATAACATCGCTGATGCGGAAATGAATTTTTATAACTATCACTCAGTGAATTATTTATGACATCTTCAGGCTCCAAAATCCAAAACAAGAGCAGGGGTACCATAACCAGTGTTCCATGTAAGCCAGGATACTGTGTCGGGGATGATTTGATTTATCTCCAAATCAATTCTTAAACTATAAACAAAGATCGTCATTCCTGACAGCTTAGGCGTGGGTACGCGTGTGATCAGGAATCTGCTTTGTCGGGAAACGGGGAGAAGTACAGTTCTAAAGGGATGGCTTGCGTTCAGCGAGTCAGTAGATTCTCCACAGGATCCGGTGGACGGCTCTCACATAAGCCCGCGCATAACCACCGGCCGGAATGACGTCAGAGGAGGTTTTTTGTTTTTGATGGTGGGTTGCCAATGAGTTCCGGGTGCATTTCAAATTGTCGCGTTTGCATTAAACCCGTTAAGTCATATCGCAACGTAGTGAAGATATCTTTGCCACAAAGAAAGGACACGTTTACCTGCTTCGGGGCAAAGATCTCTCCGTTTACACTACGAGATGACTAAAAAAAAGAATGTTGCACTAATTTTCCCATTTTCG
>LYSV01000166.1 GCA_001657315.1 Flammeovirgaceae bacterium BBD 1991-12
ACCCTTAAAATATACATAAGCACCATTTTGACTTTGAATCCACTCTTTCAGAGTTGTAGTAAATACCTCCAGGTCAGTAGTCTTACTTAATTCATAAAGTGCGATCACACCTTTGTTTCCTTCCAGGTATTCCGCATCATTAGCATAGATCAATGGTGGCTCTTGGTTAGGCTCATTGCCTCACTCCTTGTCGAAGAAACTCTTTTTTCTTTTTCTATAGGCTTAACTACTACCGGCCCGATTTATATCAAAAATAAAGCTTGAATAATTCTAAAAGGTGAGTTGACTTAAATCAACTCACCTTCCGTAGTTTCAAAAACCTCCACCCATTTTTGGCGCGATTCAGTAGATAAATTATTTATCAAGGTCTCATAAAGAGATTGAAAAGTCACTTTCTGCCCTTTATTGGCTTCAGCCCATTCAAGTAAAATAGAAGTAAATCGTTTCAAGCCTATCGCTGTTATGAGATTGCTGAGTACAGTAGCTCCTTTATTGATCTCCAAGTATTCTGCCCCATCTGCGTACAAAAGTGGAGGCTCCAGGTTAGGTTCATTGTTGCGATCTTTTGCGTACTGCTCCATTTTCTTGTCAGCCAATAGTTGAAGGGCTTCTCCACCAAATACCTCCTTAACAAATTGTAACCCGATGGCCTCCGGTAAAGCTTCAACAAGCATCTCTGCCCCCTGTACGTTGGCAATTTGAGCGTTTTCCTGTATCCACAAACTTACCAAACCACTACCGACTGTTAGATATAGATATGCTTTCTCCTGCAGTCCTTCTGTATCAGCTACCCATCCTTCTTTTTCTGAGATCACAATCGAATTCGCAAAGGAATAGAAAGGATCCTGCCAGCGATGAATTTCTACCAGCTTTAGCTTAATAGGAACAGCACTTGTTCCAAACTGATCTTGCATATAAGTAGCCGCCTTTCCAATAGCATCATGATACAAGTCTATATTAAACACATGCGTAGGTTTATGAAAAATGGTATAGGCCAAGCCATTTGCCTCACCATCTACAAGTGCATAATCAGAAGATCCAATGTGCCAGTTGAAAACCGTTGGACTGTCAATGTTATAAGTTGCGATTGTACGTCCATACTTTTCTTCTTTTTTCATCATGACTCCGGCTGCAAAGGGTACCTGGCCTGCTTCGGTACTGATGGTAATACTCCCTGTAACCATTCCCGCATCAATAGCATAGAAATCCTGATCTTGAGCTAATGGATCACCAATAGCTGCCATTCGGGAGGATAGTCGTTCTAACCCCCTCTCTTCCCTTTTTCGGTTTTCTGTGAGTTCTTTTTCACTGTCATATCCTAAGACTGGAAGGAATTCCTTGACACTCGCAAAGCTCCCAGTATAAGTTAGGTCCGCTTGGAAATCGCTTTGTACAAAGCCAACGTACCGCTTTTTTGCCTCAATTGATACCCTCAACAAACTATCTTCTTGAACGTCTTTTGGAATGAGATATGCCGTTAGGTTCTGCGCTTTATCTTCTTTTGCTAGTGTTAGCTCCTGTTGGTTCAACTTCAGACTTGCCACATGTACAAAATCTTTCCAATTCAGGAAAAGTGTATCTAATCTTGTTGTATTACTCAGCAGAATGTCAGCCACATAAGTTGCTTTTCTCTCCGATGGAAAAAGATCAATCTGCAGATCAACTTTAGAATACTTTGGTTGTGGGTATGCTTCTAAATATTTGTATTTACTTTCATATTCAGCATCCAGGCGTTCTTCTTCATCTTCCGGAACAAAATTTCCGTTATCGTATACATTCTTGGTAATAAACGACATCAAAAAAAAGAATGCACCAAAACACAGTACCATAGCTACCTTGGAAACATGACTAAGCTGCACATTTTTCAGTGATAGTCGATGACTCCATTTTTTGTCAGAGCCTCGTCTCCATAACCAGATACCCGCCATAATTAATGAAGCTGCCAGGGACAGCCAAAGCCAGAAAAACCAAGTGGCCGAGGGCTGGAAAATTCCATAGCCGCTGGTCTCCGAAAAGTCTTCCACACCGGGAGGTAAGGCATAACCAAAACGCAGGTCTTCCATAATGCCCATATCAAAAGAAACTACCAGGAACAAAAAGAAGCCAACACTAATGAGATGCGTGACAATGCGGTGAGAAGTGAGTCCTGCCACGAAAAAGACGAGCGCTGCGTAAAGTACAAACGTCAGAAATGCCCACCTGTGAAGCAGCAAATCCTCCGCAAAACGTCCCAGGTCAATATAGCTGGCTCCTCCCAGTAGGATTTGGGTGAAAATGGAAATACCAATAAAACTAAGGCTCAGTACAAACGAAAGACCAATAACAGCCGCAAAACGAGAGAGCTGTGTCACCCATACTGGGACAGGAAGAGAATCTGTGATCTGCCAAATGTTGACCGTCTTGTCTTTGAAAAAGAGCTCGCCTGCCCAAATCATGACCAACATGTTCACAAAGACACCCCATTGCAAGCGGAAGAATGTCATGTTGCTGCTGATAGGTACTTCTTTACCTATGTAATAGGTAGCATTCCAGGTTACATTTTGTAAGAAAACCATCAACAAAATGATACCCAGGATAATCTTAAAGGACGTGGGACGCACAATATTCAAAAATTCCAGCTTGGATAAAGTCCATAGTTTTTTCAAAAAATCAGTTATTCGAAAGTACTTCGCAACTTGTGGAAGTTTGATAACAGCCGACCTGAAAAGGGTTCCGTTTTCATCTTTGATTTTCTTTGACTTATCTACCCCAGCCTGGATAAAGTATTTGAAAGAAAATTTGAAATAGGCAGCTATGGCAAGAAGTAAAGAAATTCCAACCCATAGCAGCCTATTTTGTAAAATATATCCTGTCAACGAAAAGTAGCCTGTATTTTTTTCAAGTGGCGTTTGTAAGTCTGCATAATATTGAGCAGCCACATACCCGCCAGGATCTGCTAAAAGGTACACTAGCATATTATCTCCTCCTCCAGTTTCGTAGGAAGTCTGAGCGATTAAGAACATAATGACAACCGCAAAAACAGCCAAATAGCTCGTGGCAATCCGCCTCGAAAAGACAATGGAGAAAAATACAAGCGCTACATAAACAAACAGGTTGGGAACGGTAAACATGAACCAACCATGAAATAGCTGTCCCCAGGGAGTAGGACCAAATTGGTTTGCTTCACCAATGCCTGAATATGGAAGAAGTAAGTGCCCAACGATCAGCCCCGTGCTAATGATGATCAGGTAGAAATATGCTGCTAAAAAACGACCAATAAAGAACTGCTTGTCATTGATGGGCATCGCATATGTCCATTGAGCAGATTTGTACTGGATATCTTTGTACAATACCCCCCCGGTAGCAATGGCGATGATGATGATCATAAGCATCCCCATTCCGGCATAATTTCGGTAAATAATACTTGGAGCATTCATCAGCACATTCTCATTGGCGAAATATTCAAATGCACCCTGCGTGTACCAAATGGCTTGAAATACCAGCATTAAAAAGAAGATCAGCGATACCCAATTGAACAATCGTTGCTTGAGCTCGCTCTTGATAATAGAAAGGATCGTTCGCATATTAATGTTCGCTTAGTATTTTAAAATAAGCATCTTCCAAAGAAGGGGCTTTTGTATCGAATCCACCTGGTGGAGTTTCCTCAGAAAGAATGGTAATCATCATTTTGCCAGCGAAAAAGCGCTGGGAGATCACGTTATACTTTTCCTGGTAAGCACCAATTTCATCTTTACTTACAGGCATTTCGTATAGTTTGCCGCGCAGTGCTTCCTCTATCTCATCCGGTTTGCCGGTAAGCACCACCTCACCTTTACCTATAATGGCCATATCCGTACAAAGTGTACTTACATCCTCCACGATATGGGTAGAAAGGATGACAACCGCATTTTCCCCTAGTTCCGAAAGCAGGTTATAGAAACGGTTTCTTTCCATTGGATCCAAACCGGCGGTAGGTTCATCGACGATGATCAAACCAGGATTGCCGACAAGTGCCTGCGCGATACCAAACCGCTGTTTCATCCCTCCGGAATAGCCGTCCAGCTTTTTGCTTCGAACATCATAGAGATTGACTTTTTGAAGCAGTGCCTCCACCGTATCCTTTCGCTCGCCTGTCTGCACAATGCCTTTCATATCAGCTATATGTGAGAGTAGTTCCTCTGCAGTGACGTTGGGATAAACGCCAAACTCCTGGGGTAAATAACCGAGTGTTTTTCTGAGCTTCCCGGGTTCTTTTGCTACATCAATCCCGTTGAAATTTACCGTGCCACTATCAGCATCCTGCAGCGTGGCAATTGTTCTCATCAAAGTGGATTTTCCAGCCCCATTTTGGCCAAGAAGACCAAACATTCCTTTATGAATAGTAAGGCTAACATCTTTTAGTGCCTTTACTCCATTTGCATAAGTCTTTGACAGATTGTTTATTTCCAGTTGCATATTGTTCATTCTTTAATTCAATATTTAGAATATTTTGACTCCAACCTCCATGGCAATGATTAACAGATTGGCCAATGTATACTGTATCCATAAACGCATTCAGGCCCAGACAAAACCATCGCAGCGATAGCAGGAAGTGAGAGTTGCCATACTACATTTGATAAGGCTTCATTTAAAATGAGTAGCCTGTTATGATCTGTTATATCCATATTTTCAAAGCAGAAGCATTTCCTAATCTTTATTCAAACTGAAGGAATCACCGATAAAATTTATATAGGTGATTCAATCCTCAATTTGAAGATCTAAAACTTAAATACCGTATTGAAGCCATAGGTACGAGGCAAACCATAACTGGCAAAAGATGCTGCGCCCCCACCAACACTATATCCATAGCTGAAATACACCTCATCTGTGAGGTTTTTAGCCCATAGGCTCACTTCAAAATTCTGATAGTTTGTACCAATGCGACCATTAAGTAAACCGTACGTATCCTGCTTTACTGTATTCTCCGGGTCGAAGAACATTTCAGACTGAAAGATGTAATCAAGCCCGATAAATCCTGTAGTTTTCGATCCCAGTTTTCGTTCATAGTGAGCAGCAAAATTTCCATTCCACTCGGGTGAGTAACCTTGTTGGTTACCTTCATTGTTGAGCGTTTCACCCGAAAATCCTATCACTTCATAATCGGTAATTTCAGCAGACAGATAACCAACATTAGCGGTTAGGTTTAATCCTTTAACAGGTAAAAAATTCATTTCCAACTCTACGCCCTGGCTGGTCGATTGACCCAGGTTATCAATACCAAAAAGTAAGCTGTTTTGATCGACAATTGTAAAAAGTTGCTGGTCTTCCCAGTTGATATAAAATGCCGTGAGGTTGGCCTTTAGTCGGTTATTCAGCCAGGAAGATTTGACTCCTACTTCATAGTTCCAACTAAACTCCGGGTCATATTGTGCGGCATCCTCATTATCCACAAACTGGTTGAGCCCTCCGGGGCGGTATCCTCTGGCTACGTTCCCAAATAAAAACAGGTCGTTAGACACCTCGTAATTCACTCCAATTTTTGGGGAGAAGGCATCAAACGTGGCATCTGTTTGGACGTTGGAATTCACGAGCGGTGAAGGATCAGGACCATCCGGGGTAAATAGTACATTATCAGCATCTTCAAAATTTTGCCCGTTTCTAAAGTGCTCTCGTATCGCAGTAATTTCGCTTCTTTCAATTTCATATCTCAACCCAAGTAAAACACTTAACTGACTTGTCAATTTGTAATCAGCCTGGCCAAAAAGGGCAAGACCTCTTTGCTCAATATTGGCGTCTAATCTTTGTGTGAACTCACCTGCCGAATTTCCTGCTAACTCAGTAGATACGGTCGGGGTAATATCTTGTCTATCTACATAATACAGATACAGACCTCCTATCCAGTTGAACTTCTCATTGTTAGTAGAATTGAGGCGAATTTCCTGACTGATCGTGTGGTTATTATGTACAGCATCCGCTATGTAATTGATATCTAAGGGCGTAAAGTCAAAATCATCGTTATCCCTGGTATTTTCATAATACTGTAGGGAAGAAATTGAACTAAGTGTTGCTTTAGGAAACTCATAACTCACTTTCAACGCATTGTGAGTGGTCGTTGTATTGTAAATACCCTGTCTGTCAAAATTCACTTCATAGGGACGAGATTGCAATAATGAATCAAAGTAAGCATTATCGGCACCGAAACCACCTAACAGGGCGTAGGCATTTACTTCTCTAACTTCGAGCCCTGAACTCAGGGAAAACGATAATCGATTTGTCGGATAATAGTCAATCTTGAAGCCCTCTGTCACTGACTCCCTTTCTAATAGATCATCCGTACCAATGGCTATATTGTTGATGTAACCATCACGCCGGGTATGGCCTACATTCGCTTTGGCAAATAATTTATCTTTTACGATTGGAAAGCTAACGCCTGCGGAAGCACTTGATTGGTTCAGGTTACCGTAACCGTTCTTTACAAAGCCTCTTACCTGGTTGGTGGGCCGTTTGGTGATAATATTAATAGCGCCTGCAAGTGCATTTCTTCCATAAAGTGTTCCTTGCGGACCTTTCAGAATTTCGATTCGCTCAATATCGCTAAGTAAAGTGGGGAAACCCCAGGAACTAAAAAAGGGAACTTCATCTACATAAATTCCTACGGCAGGAATTACATCAATGGTGTAAATTCCCCGGCTCGCAAATACCTGGAAGCTACCTCCTCCATCATCATATGAATTGAAATTAGCCGCTACCCGATTTAACTCATTTAATTCGCCGATCTGCAACTGTTCTATTTGCTTCGATTGAACGGCGGTCATAGAAATAGGTGTTTGCTGAATGTCCTGCAGCTGTTTATTGGCAGATACGATGACCTCGCCCAGTGAAGCGGTGGCAGTGACTAACTGAACATCCAGTTCCTCGTCTTGAATTAAGTTAACTTGTTTTTGTTGCCTTTCAAATCCAATAAACGTGAATTCCAGGAAGTATTGGCCGGGTGATAAATCGCTAATTACATAATTGCCATTAACATCCGATGCTGTCCCCCTGGCACTTCCCATAATATGAATAGTCGCACCGATAAGTGGCTTTCCATCTTCATCGTTTATAGTACCGGTAACTTTATACTGAGCAAAGAGTTGGTGACCGATCAAAGTTGATAGTATAAATACCCAGCTTTTAATATGATTTGCTTTTATCAAGTAGAATCTACAGTTCATGATATTATTTAGAAATGTTCTAAACGACAGCAAACCTAAATGAATGTAAAAAGCTCTCACCTACGTCAGGCGGAGGAATGTCTACGCGAAATGGAGCAAGGTAAAACCTTCTGAATGAGATGGTGTTTTCTTAGAATTTACCCACCCGAAGTTTCACAAAAATCTATTTTGACTATTGCAGGTAGCACATTCACTACATCTAGTGATTGATTTTTCTTATATTAATCTTCAATTTTAACGATGCTGGTGTGATGCGTTATATCTCAAAACATATCCGAAATTACAAAGTAGCTTTACTATGAGGACAAGAATTTATGGATCCGAGCTTGAAGAACTGGCTATAGAGGTGATATATCCGGAGTCTTTTCGCACCGATCAGTCTTTTTTCCTGGAACGTGAATACAGCGCCAGTCATTTAATGCTGGAAGGGTCTTACAAGGAGATCTTTTTTGAGGGAGTTCACATAGGTTATGGCGATTTCAGGCTGCCTAAGCCCACGTTGGTTTACTTTGATACGGATATGGAAACCATAGAGATGCATTTCGCACTTCAGGGTCGGGCCCGTGCACACTCCAGGAACTTTCAAAAAGAAATAGGGTTTAAAGCCAACCAGCATAATTTGATTTATGCCAGTGAGTTCAAAGGAGCCATTGAATGGTGTGATGAAAAGGATATGAAGGTATTTGAAATCAATTTATGGCCTTCTTTCTTTAGAAAGTACCTTCCGGAAGGAGATCTCTTTGACCTTTTTCGCGAAAGCATTGAGAGGAAAGAGAGTACCGTTCTTTCTACCCACAATTACCCTATCACACCTCAAATGATGACACTGATCCACCAGATCATGAGTTGCAATCGAACAGGACATTTTAAACGAATGTTCCTGGAGTCACATGTCATCGAACTATTAATGTTGCAACTGGAGCAGATAAGCAACCACAACTGCGAAATTTTTTGTGCTATAAACAAACAACACCAAGAGAAGCTTTATGCTGCACGTGAGATACTCAACCAGCAGCTTTCCGGTGAACTCACGTTAAATAGCCTGGCTCAGCGAGTGGGCACCAACGAGTTTACATTGAAGAAAGGTTTCAAAGAATTATTTGGCACGACTGTCTTCGGGTATTGGACCCAGGTAAAAATGCAAGAGGCCAGAACGCTTCTATGTGAAGGCATTATGAATGTAGCAGAAGTGAGTACCCGGGTAGGGTATAAAAATCCTCAACATTTTAGTACAGCGTTTAAGAGGTATTTTGGTTATTCGCCCAGTGAATTAAGATGAATTACCAAAGGCCCCTATTTTATTAGGATTACTGCTTAAAGTCGTTTCTATCGTTGTCGGCAGTTTAACCATCATTAATTTCCGGTCATCATTTCCAATCTCCCGAATGATTGGGAAGAATTTCCCATCTTTTCCCAACTTAACCGGGAAAATGATGAGAAGTGAACATGCCTTGCCCTTTTTGTCAGAACCATAATTTACCGTCTGCGAAAAACCTTGTTAAATAGCCTTTTAGATTGTTTTTCAATTGCTTCTGGACCTTTCAATTACAGAGGTCGCTTTTTAGGTTAATTTTTGAGTTCAACAAAACGTTGTTGATTATCCAATAAACCAATTTATGAAACAGGTGTAGAAAGTAGCAAAAACCTGGCATCACCAGGCCACCGTTTGTATGAGAATACAAGCCAAACGTGCAATGTATCTTTTCAAACCAGATCTGCTCAAATTAAATGAATAATTCTTAATGCAACACTGATGCATTGATGTGAAATAGTTCTAAATTGGCGATGATAATTCAAGCTGGTATTTTATGTCGTTAAAAAGATCCGGAATATGTTACAGAGAAAATTCGATCGAGTTGTAAAAAACTATTTTCCAAATGCTATGGATGCCAAGGATACTTCGATCCATTACCTTGGACAAATGCAAATTGAGCACAAAATAGACATATCGAAAGTGTTGATGGCAACATCTGTGTGCTCAGATGATATTAACGTTCCTTCCACTACATTCTTTAATGTGTTATTCGGTCCGTTCATTATGGGAGGGCTCGGAGGTTTACCATTTGCAGGACAAACCGGAATGACTGCCTTTGCACATCATATTCCTGATGAAGGCAGTGCGTTTATTTTTTATGGTCCTCATATTGGTATAACACTGGAAGGTGATTTGGGCAAAATGTACAGACCCCGTCAAGAGCAGACGGGTAACTCCTGTGGTGCACTAATGCTGGCATTGAGCCGATTTCAGGACAGTGGTTACAAACCATTATTGAATGAAGGTGACTATCAACAAATGAAACTTGAGGAAAGCTTACTGCCTTATCGAGATCGAATACTCAATGATGATAATCCTGAAAAAGCGATCACGGAAGTGACGTACGAAGTAATACACCAAAAAATTCATGATCATTTAAAGTCATGCAAAAATGAGTTTCATGTGGAAAAGGTGACCCTTTTAGGTGGTATTATAATCAACACTGACTATGGATTGGATGACTACTTTGATGTCAGGAATTTTGAAGTAACAGACGTTAAAGGGCTTTAGCCTGATTCATAATTGTCCACGCTCCAAAAGCTGTTGTTTGATGCAGAAACACTTTTACTTTATCTGCCCTACCGATCATATTGAACCTGTTATTAACGACACATTTAAGCAGGAAAATTATTATTTTACCTCACTGGGTAATTCTATTGTCTTTGACAGTGATGTGGTGGAGTATTTGAATGAATTACTACAAGCAAGAAACATCCGGAATATCTCCTTTGTACTGTCAGATAACAATCGCATTGTGTCTGATGCATTGGAACAGAAAGATTATTCCAGGATAACAGGTCTAAATGGTTTTTATGATCAAATAGCCAGGCAAAGGGACCATTCTGAAGAAGTGTGGCAAACCTACAACCGTCAACTCTTGATTCTTTCGTACCATTTGAACAGTAAAATAAAGGAATTGAGACGGGAACTTGAGTGTTTATCCATTGATCCTCCTGAGATAAATGGCAAAATATATAACAGGCACGAGAAGGTGTTTAGCACTATCTATTCTGATTTGATTTGCAGGGACCATATAAGTGTGAATTGAAAATGGACACGCTAAGGATGGTCATCTTACCTGCACCCTTCCGAATCAGCCTAAAATAAACCAATATGCACTTGACTAAAAACCTATTTATCCTTCTTGGCTATTGTACGCTGTTATGGAGCTGCCAATCTCCTACCAAAGAATCAACAATTGAAAGACCTGTAGCAGCGACCATGCCAGAGGCCAGCCCGGCTGGGGCTATAACGTCTTTTGAACAGTGGCTTAAAGATCCGCAACCATTGGTTAGTGCTCATCGGGGTGGTCCCTATCCCGGTTTTCCGGAAAACGCTATTGAAACATTTCAAAACGTTGCTGATAAGACGCCTGCAATGATCGAGTGCGACATTTCCATAACAAAAGATAGTGTGCTGATACTCATGCATGACAAAACCCTGGATCGAACTACTGCCGGGCAAGGTAATGTAACTGATATGACGTATGATGATGTGAAAGATCTACTGTTGCTGGATAATGAAGGAGATACTACTTCTTTCCAGATACCCACTCTGGATGAAGTTCTGGCATACGGGAAAGGGAAGTTACTTTTTACACTTGATGTAAAAAGGGGTGTACCTTTTGAAAAAGTGATAGCTGCTGTAGAAAAACATGACGCAGCTTCCTTTGCCGCGATCATCACTTATCGCATTCAAGACGCTAAACTGGTCTACTCCCTGAATCCGGATATAATGATTTCTGTTTCTGCAGGTGATGATGGTGCTTTGGAACAAATTGTGGAATCCGGAATTCCGACCAAAAACCTTTTGGGCTTTGTCGGGACCAGAGAACCTGGAAGAGCGCACTACGAAAAACTCCAAAAATTGGGTATTAAAACTATCCTTGGAACCCTGGGGAACCTTGATAAAAGTGCAATAGCGAAAGGTAATGATAGCGTCTACCTGAATTATATCAGGAATGGAGCGAATATCATCGCCACAGACAGACCGCTTGAAGTAGCTATGGTACTAAACACAAAATGAGCATGAGAACCAGGCTCTCTTACTTATTTTTATTCCAGTTATTAATTCACTTATAAGCCCGAATCAAACAAATTATGTACGATCGTAGAAAATTCATTTCTTTCCTGGGTAAAGCCAGTTTAGGAGCAGCAACTATACCTCCTTTTTTAACGGGTTGCGGCAATACCACCACACCTTCCGAAAGGTTTAAGCAAATGGGAGAAAAAACCCTGAAGAGATTACAAGATTTGGTAATCGAAAGTCTGGCAGCTTCTGATCAGGATGATTTACTGCTTGCCAATGGATTGAATTACCATACGGTTATCAAATGGAGGGATCAGATATCGGATAGCGACTCCTTTGGTTTTAATAATGATTTTACATGTTTTATACCTCTTGATCAAAGTAATCCAAAAGATGGACTGCTCTGGGTAAATCACGAATATGTAAACCCTCTTTTTGTATCTAATTTCAATAGTAAGCATCCCAATAATCACAAGGAACACCGCACAATAGAGCAGGTAGATAAGGAGATGTACGCTGTAGGTGGAAGTGTCGTGCGAGTGAAAGAAGAAAATGGGAAGTGGGAAGTAGTAAAAAATGATCCTCATAACAGGCGGTTCACGGCCCAGACCCCTATCCCACTAAACTGGGACACTCCCATAGAAGGTAAAACCACTGCCATAGGTACAAATAGCAATTGTTCCGGAGGAATTACCCCCTGGAATACATTTCTCACCTGCGAGGAGAATTATCACGACTGTTTCGGAGAAACAGTATATGACAAAAATAATGTGTCCTCGAAAATTCCAGGCCTTTACGGTTGGGAAGCCTTTTACAATTATCCCCCGGAGCATTACGGGTGGGTGGTAGAGATTGACCCTAAAGACGGATCAGCGCAAAAACATGTTGCATTAGGCAGGTTTGCCCGTGAGTGCTGTACCTTATATGAGTTGGAAGACAAACGCATTGTCGCCTATTCAGGAGATGATAAAGCAGATGAGCATTTGTATAAGTTTGTCTCTTCCACCTCTGGCTCACTGAAGGAGGGTACACTTTATGTCGCAGACACCATCAATGGTAAATGGCTCTCCCTGGATTGGGAAAGTCAACCGATTTTAAAGGAGAAATTTAAAAACCAAACTGAAGTATTGGTCAGGGCGCGAGAGGCAGCCAAACTACTTGGTGCCACTGAACTGAACAGGCCCGAAGATATTGAAATTGACCCCATCACTGGAAATGTACTGGTATCACTCACCAACAATAAGAGGAAAAATGACTACCATGGGTCTATTTTAAAGATCGAAGAAACGAATGGAAAGTTCGATGCCTTGACCTTTAAAGCTTCTACCTATCTGGCAGGTGGAGAAGAAAATGGGTTTTCATGTCCGGACAACCTTGCTTTTGACCTGTCAGGAAACCTATGGATCACTTCCGATATGGCCGGAAACGCTATGAACAAAGCAGATGAGCCATACATGCCGTTTAAGAACAACAGTCTTTTTGTGGTTCCGAGGTACGGAAAAGACCAGGGTAAAGTGATACGCGTAGCTTCTGCGCCCCGTGATGCAGAACTCACCGGACCCTGGTTTTCGCCAGATGGGAAAACACTTTTCCTAAGTGTCCAACACCCTGGTGAGCAAACGACTGATTTAAGAACCCCGACCAGTAAATGGCCCTTTGATGAAGACGGAATCCCAAAACCCGCGGTCGTGGCGATTACTGGTGACTTAATTGAGAAGATGAACCAATTGAGCCAAATAGAAACATCAGAGGGTTAATTTGAAAAACCAACCAGAATGAACCATATTGAATAAATGGCTAATCCAGGGAGTCCTTGAAAATTACATTTAAGGTAAAAACGTTGATTCTGAGTTAAATAGAAGTATTTTGTTTACTTCCACGGTGAATGCAAACCTCAAAATGAGCAGTTTTTGC
>LYSV01000167.1 GCA_001657315.1 Flammeovirgaceae bacterium BBD 1991-12
CCTCGCTTTGCATTATCAACGTATCGGCCTGAAGTCGAGATCACGAACTGCAGCACGTCAGGCGCTGAAATATGATCCGGATATGCGAAAGGCCTATAAGCTGATTGGCGATCTGTACTGGGCCAGTGTGGAGGAGTGTAAACTGTACAAAAGCCCGACATACGACAGGGCCTTTTACATTGCGGCATGGGAAATGTATAAAAGGGCAGGGGATGTTTCAATGATGCAACAGGCAAAACAGCAGTTTCCCTCCGGAGAAGATATATTCTATGAGTTAAAAAAGGTAGGAGAGCCCCTTCATCTGGGCTGCTGGATCAATGAAGAGGTTGTATTGCAAAAAAGGCCTCCAACGGAATGATCAGTATGTATCAATTCTTCTTCAGGTATTTTTCCGGCACTTCAAAACCATCACTTTCAGCGCTCCAGAAAATATTCATGATGTAGTAACGGTCCTTGCCCTTTAACAACTGGAAGCTGTTGATCCCCCTGTTGGTGACAGGTCCGTTTTTGTTGGTCCGGGTTTCATAGGTGCTGAATACATGAACGATGTTGCCATACTCTTCTGTTGTTCTGCCCAATTCTCTTTCGAAAAAGGCCGAGCGATTGGTAGTGAACACCTTAACGTAATCATCAGGAGACCAATAGCGATAGATCACATTGCCACCCTCCTGCTTCCGGGTAGGGATCAATTTGGCATCGGCTGTAAAAAGATGCCTGAAACGATCCCAGTCCCTTGGCTCATCAGCCGACCCGGAGATCACATCATAGATGGCATGGATAATGGCGTCAATGGATGAAACATCCGCAGTATAATCCTTTTCCTGGGCCAGGGCGAAAACAGGTACAAGTAGCAGGCATACAGGCAGTATATGGTTTTTCATTATTGAGGAAACTGTCAAAGCACAGGAATAAAGTTATAATTTTATTCCTTTACACAACCATGGGGCCATAGGCCTTTTCATAAAGAGCGGTTTACAGAATAGAAACCGAATCTTAAAACAGATAACTTTTTAGTGATCAAGGCTATGAAAGTGATGAGTTTTCGGATTTTTACTTCGTGCAATCTTAGTGCCTTAGAGATTTGGTGACAAATTGGAGCGGTTTTTTATGCCACTAAGCCCCGAAGAGCACTAAGAAATCACAAAGTCTTATAAAATCAATTTGTTATATAGTAACAGCCGATAAAGTGAAACTGATACCACACGACCGGAAAGAGGTCTTTCAATTCAAACAGTTCTCAGTACGCCATGCCAAAAGTACCATGAAAGTGGGAACGGATGGTGTTTTGCTTGGCGCCTGGGTCAAAAATGAAGGAGAGAAGAGGGTACTGGACGTAGGTACAGGCTCCGGAGTAATCGCGCTTATGCTGGCCCAGCGTTTTTCGGAAGCTTCCATTCTGGCCATCGACATAGACAGGGATTCTGCTGATGAGGCCAGTGAGAACTTTATGAAAAGCCCCTGGGCCCAACGATTAGCTGCGAGGCATATCTCCCTTCAGCAATTAGCCAGGGGAAAGGAGTTTTTTGACCTGATCGTGTCCAATCCTCCTTATTTTAATAACGGCACCCGGTCGCCCCATACGGCAAGACATCGGGCCCGTCACAGGCTGGCACTGGACCATGCTGAACTGGTGGGGCTAAGCAGCAGGCTTCTGGAGCCTGAAGGTAAGCTCGTGGTGATCATTCCCGAACTGTCTTACAAAGAATTTCTGGCTCACATCCGGGAAAACGGACTGCGTGAACAAAAGGTATTACACTTTCGACCCAAATCCTCCAAAGCTGTGGAACGTATCATTATTCAGGCGGGTAGGGGGGAAGTGACTTTGGCAGAAAATGAATTGATACAGTACGATGATATGGGGAACTGGTCAGCCCATTACAAGGCACTGACCAGAGATTATTACCTCAGGTTGTGATCACCGCCGGATCAGGCCGGAAGGAAATGCGACTACGCTTTCATTCCCATCTTTACCTACTGCCGTCACTCCAAAGAGATAGTTATCAATAACGATCCCCTCAAGTGTAAACTCATTTACATTGCCTACATACCGGGAATATTCCCATTGTGGAGAGGTAGTTTCCCTCCAGTAGACTTTATACCCTGCCAGGTTGGTGTCGTCTGTCTTATCCCAGCGAAGGGTAGTAGAGGGCCTGACGGCCCCGCCAATTTTTACGTTTTTGGGCTGCAAAGGTGCCCAGGCTATGCCGGCCAGCGCTATGGCATTGACTGCTGTAAGTTTTTTGCAGTAGTCAAAATCCACTCCTGACAGCACATCACCGTATTCGATGCCATTTTCCTTACGGATATCCTGATGCTGACGATTGTAGTTTTCATGAGCTTCCATGATCCGGATCCCCGCAAAACCCTCATCATTGAACGGACGGTGATGGCCGCCCCTTCCAAACCTGTCCAGCCGGTAGATCAGCATAGGGTTCATTTCCGGCATGTAGGTAGTAGTCTGCCGGTGTACATACCGGGCCAGCTGTCTGGAGATGCCGTCCACTTCGCCTCCATAGAACCTTCGCATCCTTCTTTCCCTTTCTGTTTCAGTGACTGGCGTGGGCTCTGAAAATATTCTGAAGGTGCGGTTGTCAATAACGCCGTCGATACCTTCTATGTTACCGATCATATCGTTATTGAGCACCCCAACGATATCCCAGTTTTGTTCTTTTGCCACCTGGGCCATGTATTTTCCCCCGAACAGGCCCTGCTCTTCACCGGACAGGCCTACATAAATAATGCTGGTAGGAAATTGATATTTTGACAACACCCGGGCTGCTTCCATGGCTCCTGCCATACCAGTGGCATTGTCATTGGCGCCAGGAGAATCACTGGTGGCATTCAGCACATCCGTGACGCGACTGTCGATGTCGCCGGACATGATGATATAACGGTTCGGGTGGACACTGCCTCTTTGAATGGCCATTACGCTGACGATCTCCGTATCTTTCTTTATTCGTGTTTTAGGATCGCCTTTTACTGTATTTCGTAACCATGACACTTCCAGGCAGCCGCCACATTCTTTGGCGATCTGCTCAAACTGTGTCTTTATCCACCGCCGTGCCGCGCCGATCCCTCTGGTATCAGACGTGGTATCGGATAATGTATGCCTTGTGCCGAAATTAGCCAGTGCTGTAATGTCTCTTTCCAGCCGTTCCGCTGAAACGGCTGAAATGATCTCGTAGTGCCTGGGATCCGTCTGTGGTGGTGTTGGCTGAGCATGACTCACTGAAACGGTAATGATGAGTAGAAAAGAAACAGATAGTAAAGCTTTCATTCCATATTCTTTTGTTTAGGATGTGCCAATTTAAAAATTAATACTACCAAAGAAATAAATGTGGGATTGAATTACACAAATGGTTGTGTACTGCAATGATTAGGGGAGGTGTGTTCCGGTAAGAGTTGTTGCATTACTTCAGGGTTTATTGGCTTGGTCATTAAAACTACTAATGAAAAATGCTTTTAATCTTATTGTCCAGGTTATCAGGATGCCACTACAGTAACGAAATATAACGGGCTATTACTCTTTTAACTTTATCCCCCAATTGTTTACCTTTAATAGCATCAGAATCAACTGAACGGAATAACTGACGTTACTATGGACATTCAGCACAAAAGAGTCGATCACAGGGGAAAATTCTACATGGCAGATGGTACTTCGGAGATAGCGAAAATGACCTACGTTTTTGCAGGCGACACAAAATTCATCATTGATCATACGGAAGTAGAGGAGGGGCACAAAGGAGAAGGATTGGGTGAAAAGCTGGTGGAGGCAGGAGTAAAGTTTGCCCGGGACAACAACTTGAAGATCCTGCCGCTGTGTCCCTTTGCAAAGTCTGTTTTTGACAAACGCTCCGATCTGGCCGATGTGCTGTCCTGATAAAAGGGGGCTTTCTTTGGTAATAGTCGGTAAGTTCTTCTATCTTTATTTACTATTTGGGTTCCCTGAGATTTAGCACAGTCAGTCAACATTGGGGTCTTCTTTGCTTCATCCAATACTCAAGTACAATACCATTAACCAACATATTACCCAATTTCAAAATGAACATTTTTGTAGCAAGGCTCAATTTCCGGACTACCGGAGAAGAGCTTCAAAAACACTTCGAAGAGTACGGAGAGGTTTCATCGGCTAAAGTGATTTTCGATAAAGTCACCCAAAAGTCAAAAGGGTTTGGTTTTGTTGAAATGCCGGATGACGAAGCTGCTGAAAGAGCGATCGCCGAATTGAATGAAACAGAACTTGACGGAAGAACGATAGTGGTTAAGAAGGCCAGGCCAAGAACAGAAGATCATTAAAGGCAATAACAGGATCAGTCTTTCTTAAAGAGGCTGTCTCAAAAGGGGCAGCCTCTCCTTTTGGTCAAAATATTATTTTGTCTTTGTATCTCTGCGAATTGCTCCGATACCTCTGTGGTTCCAATAGTTGTCGGAATCACCGCTGAAACCATGGAGAAGGCTACCAGGATCACTGAGCTACTGCAGTGTTTATGACCTCCAAATAATCTTTGGCTTCATATTCAAATACCAGACTTTTGAGACATCCTCTTTTTTTGTTCTGAGGATTCAGAACTTCTTTGCCTGTTGACCGTTATATTAATGTTCAAACATTATTAAGGGATGCTTGGGGTATGGATGTTTGGTATGCCCTGAGTGCTCCCCGCCTGGCACGTCATAAGTCATTAGTTATCATTGAGGTGCTTAAAATGTGGTGGCATGAGAATAGAAGATGAAATACATCAAAAGAAATTCAAAAGTGTGTGGCAGAAGGCTACGCTTAACATCATATTTACCGCAGGGTGGATCAGCAACAGGCATAAGGATTATTTTAAACCCTATGGTATTACACCTCAGCAGTTCAATGTGCTGCGGATCCTGAGGGGTAGTCACCCTGAAAGCATTTCCACCTCTGTCATAAAGGAGCGTATGCTGGATAAAAATTCAGATGCTTCACGGATCGTTGACAGGCTTACGGTAAAGGGATTGGTTAAAAAACGTGCCTGTCCTTCTGATCGTCGTTTGGTAGATGTGTCCATTTCAGATGAGGGACTAAAACTGCTGGAGGTAATGGATGAACCTATGGACAAGATGGATGGTAAGCTGGGTGCTCTTACAGAAGCAGAGGCCGACCTGCTGAATCAATTGTTGGATAAGCTACGTTCATGAAGGCTCGTGTATAGATGCGGAGTACAGCGGCAGCTCGAGAGTGATCACGGTGCCCACATTCTCTTCACTTTCTATGGACACTGTACCCTTGTTCATGGCTGTAAATTCCTGAACCAGCTGGAGGCCGAGGCCTAATCCTTTTTCTCCTTTCGTGCCCCAGCTTCTGTTGTAGTCATTAAGCTTAAAGATGGTTTTTAGCTTCTCCTGAGGAATACCCACTCCCGTGTCCTGCACCCGGACCCTTGCCAGAGAGGTTGAAGGTATGGTCTCGGCAGACAGCGTGATTTTACCCCCTTCATTGGTAAATTTGAGGGCGTTGTTCACCAAATTCCGCAAGATGGTTTTGAGGCTGTTTATATCTACCCACAGCCACAATTCGGCAGCAACATCAAATTTTAGTTCAATATTCTTGTCTCCAGCCATGTTGGCGAAGAGCTTAACCAGCTCATCGGTAATCACCTTGAGATCTGCCTTTTCAGGGTGATACTGAATGGTGCCCTGCTGGGTGATGGCCCAGTCCAGTAAGGTGTCCAGCAGGTTGGACAGCTGGTCGATCGAAGCATCAAAATGCTTATATACCTCGGGTAGTTCTTCGATGTTATTCTGCTCAATACAAAGCCTCGTAAGCGTAGCCACAGCCTTGAATGAATTGACAGGGCCGCGAAGGTCATGGGAAATAATGGAAAAATATTTGTCTTTGGTGTGGTTCAGGGCCTCGAGTTGGTCTTTCTGGGTCTCTATCTCTTCCTTCTGCTCGCTCAGCAGCAGATTTGTAGCCTGTTTTTGTTTGTTGTTTCTGTAAAGCGTCCATACGAGTAAGGCGAGCAGGAGAAGGACCACTGCCATACCAAAAACAATGATCTGCTGTACGCGTTTTTGTGTTTCCAGCAGATCCACCTCAGCCTGTTTTTGTGAAACCTCATATTCGGTTCGGAGGTCAGCCATCTTGCGGATGGTCTCTTCGTTATTGATGCTGTCACGAAAAGCGATGTACCTGCTTTGGTAGATATAGGCGCGCTCGTAGTCGCCTACAGACTGATAAAGTTCGGAAAGCTTCAGGCTGGCATCACGGATCTGTTCCTTCAGGCCCAGTTCCCGGGCAACCTGATAACTTTTTTCGGCATATTGTAAGGCACGGTCAAAGTCACCTCTTTGCTGGTAGATGTCGGCCATGTAGGTATCATATACGGTTATAGGGTATTTGTCACCGAGTCGTTCAAGAATTTCAGTGGCTTCATTTATTTTTTTTTCAGCTAAATCATGTTTACCCTGTTTGGCATAAACCAAGCCTATATTTCCTAAGTTGTAAGCATTGCCAATATTGTAATTCAATATTTTGAATATTTGCCCAGATTCTTCAAACAGGATAACAGCAGAATCTAACTTACTGGCGTTAAAATACTCATCCCCTGCATTCATCAAGGTCGTGGCTAATGACACTGAGTCGGTTTGGGTTCTTAAAATAGAAATGGCTTTGACATAGTACTTAATTGAATTGGAATGGTTTCCGTCAACCGAATAAACATCGCCTATTGCACTGTATGATTCACCGATACCTGTTTCATGTCCAATTTCATCAGCAAGAAATGCGCCCTTAAAGTATGAGCCAACTGCCCTGTCCAAATCTCCCATTAATCTGTAAGCTGAACCTTGGCTGAAAAGAGCTCTGTAAATCCAGATACTGTCTTGATTACTTATAGAGATGTCCTCCAGTTCCTTGGCATATTTAAGTACGGTTTTTGGATCTGAATGATTAAACGAAATTTCCAGCAACCACACATACTTGATAGTGTCATCAATATTCTCATTATTCAACCTTGAAATCAAACTATCGGCAATTTCTTGATTCTGCGCATTACAAGTTAACGCATAAAAAAGACCTGCAAAGAAAATTATTACAGGCCAAATAGATTTGAAGCGGAATAACATTAAGATGGTTTAATACGCAACTTGGGATCCCAACTATACTGTCCGGAGCCATTTATTGAAAATACAAAGGTATAAGATTCTTCGGTTCCAGGAGGATAATTGCCGATGACACCTCGCCAAAGACCATTGCTAGGGCCGGGTCCTTCGCTGAAGATATTGACACCGTCCTTATCAATGAACTGATCAAGTGAAACGGTATCTGACTGGTCTATGGATGTAGCCCTCCATATGATCACATCCCCAGGGTCAGCATTTACCTCGAGTTGATCAGTACCTTCTCCAGTGTCGGAACCAGGGTTGTCATCAGTCATGTAAACAGTGGTTGTTCCAGCCAACGTGGTTTTGGTGTCCACTGTCACCAAAATGTTAATTGTCATAATAATTGGGGTTTAGTAATGAATTGAATTAATGACCAAGAATAGTTAATTCAATAAGGATTTGAAAGTTAAATATATGATTTTCATATGACTGTAATTCCCTGGAAAAATATCATATTTCCAGGTATACCATGTTATATCTTGTCTTCTGTATAGAAGTCATTGACTAACAGTAAGTTAACCTGTAAACGGGTATTGGGAAAAGCCTATACGTATACAGCCGTGCAGGGTCTTAAAGCCGTTGCAGAATTGCAGGAACCGTGATGAACGGTAAATTACCCTTTACCCGGGTAAATATTCAATACCGTATCAATGTGATTTTCAGGGATATAAAACCAGTTTGAGCACTGACCAAAAAGGGGGAAACCGACAAAAACTACAGGTTATTCAGTTCCTCCCTGACGAACTGCATGAGTTCCCGGATGTATTCCTTACTGAAATTGAATTCGATATTTGCTGCAGCGTATACTTTCGGAATGGACCGGGTATAGCCTAATTTCAGGGCATTCATATAGCCTTGTAGTCCTTTAACAGCATTTTGCCGGTAGTTTTTCCACACAGCCACTGCACCCAACTGGGCCATGCCGTATTCTATATAGTAGAAGGGTACTTCAAAGAGGTGGAGTTGCTTCTGCCACAGGTAGTTTTTGTTTTCCTCCAGGCCATTCCAGTCGATCACCGTATCCGAAAAGGAAGACAATATATTGTTCCATTCCGTTACCCTTTGCTCATGGGTATGTCCGGCATTTTCATATATCCAGTGCTGGAACTTATCAATAACAGCCACCCATGGCAGCGTTTCTATGATCTGTTCAAGATGCTCTTTTTTGGCACGTTTGAGGTCTTCTTCATTGTCAAAAAACACATTCCAGTGGTCCATGGAGATCAGCTCCATACTCATGGAGGCCAGTTCAGCCACTTCGGAAGGTGTATGCTTGAACTCGGTGAGATCCAGGTCACGGGTGAGGAAGGAATGTACCGCGTGACCTCCTTCGTGCAGAATGGTGATCATATCACGATGCGTAGAGGTGGCATTCATGAAAATGAACGGTACACCGATCTCGGACAGGGGATAGTTATAACCCCCCGGTGCCTTACCCTTCCGTGATTCGAGGTCAAGGTGACCCATTTCCTTCATGATACTCAGGCACTGCCCCAGGAAGGGGTCCAGCCGTCTGAAACATTCGATGGTCTTGTTCGTCAGGTCTTCACCACCCTCAAAGGGTTTTAATGCCTCCCGGTTTTCAGGATCCACCGCCTTGTCCCATGGACGTAGTACATCAAGATGGAGTTTGGATTTTCGTTCTCCGGCCAGGTCATCCAGCATGGGTACCACCTCGGTCCGGATCGAGCTATGAAAATCGAAGCAATCCTGCGGACCATAGTCAAACCGCCCCATAGACCGGAACATGTAATCACGGTAGTTATCAAATCCGGCGTTTTTAGCTACCTCCGTGCGCAATTCGATCAGTTTATTGTACAGGTCATCCAGTTTTTCCCTGTCCTCAAGCCGTCTGTTCGATATGCTATGGTAAACTTCCTCCCGCTTTTTACGGTCGGTGGATTGCAATAAAACGCCGGCCTGTTGCAAAGTCATTTCTTCACCATCGATGGTCACCGTCATGGCTCCGCTTATCTGGCCGTACTTTTGGGTTTCAGTCTGTATCTCTGTGAAGACGGGAATATTTTCTTCTCTGAATATTTCGATATCCTTACGGATCTCGCGGATCATAATATCGTATCCCTCCTCGGTTTCCAGCTCCTTCAGGAAATCACTCGCCACCGCTTTTTTATTTAGTTTGTCGGAGTAGGGCGCTATTTTGGGTTGTATTTCCGTTACAAAGAACTGATAGGCCTTACTATACTCCTCATTGTCCGTATACCGGGTCATGTTGATATACCTCCAGCCCATATCCTCCGATATCACCGCATTGAGCTCACTTCTGTCGCTGAGCCATTGTCTCAGTTCACCGGTGGAAAGGAGATCTCTGTCCAGCAGGTCTTCAAAATAAGGTTTCAAAGCTTCCCAGCTTTCTACTTTGAGATCTTCAGGCAGGAAGGTGCGCGGTTTTCTTTCGAGGGTTTTTGTATTTTCTGTGATGTTCATGCTTCGTTGTATATTCTATGTTCGTCGTTCAACGTTTAAAGTTGTGACGTTCAACACTGAACTTAGAACGTTGAACTTTCTTCTTTAGCCGATTTCGATCACTACATCGTCTGTCATCGGGTGACCAACGCAGGTAAGTACGTAGCCTTCGGCCAGCTCAGCTTCTGAAAGGCCCTCTTCTTCATCGAGTTTGACTTTCCCGGACTGGCATTTACCCCGGCAGGCGGTACATAATCCACTTTGACAGGAATAGGGAAGGTCAATTCCCTTGTCCAGTGCGGTTTCCAGAATAGTACGGCCGGGCTCTACGGTGAATTTGTGTTCATCGCCGTCGTAGATCACGGTTACCTCACGAGCCACAACTTCGCCTTCAGTATCTTTTTCCTTGGGCTCCTTGTCTATGGTGCCAGCCACAAAGCTTTCCTTAAAGATCAGATCCTTTGAAATATGTTGTTCTTCCAGCAGATTTTCAACGTTTTTCATCATACCCTCGGGACCGCACATCAGATAGGTGGTGTCCTCCCAGTTGGGGATACGCTCGAATATCTTCAGAAGCATATCATGATTGAGCAGTCCGGAGTGTCCCTGCCAGTTCATAGGGGCATCATCCAGAATATGGATCAAATGCAGCCGCCCTTCATATTTGGTAGCCAATTGATCAAGGGCGTCCTTAAAAATGATGCTTTCTATGTTCCTGTTGGCGTAGATGAGTGATATAATACTTTCCGGCTCCTGGGTAAGAATGGATTTTATGATGGACATCATGGGGGTGATCCCGCTGCCTCCCGCAAACAGTATCAGGTGACGTTTGTTGTCCTTGCTGTACTCCGTAGTGAAGGTACCCATCGGCTCCATTACTTTAAGTCGGTCCCCTACATGAAGATTTTCAGGTAGCCAGTTGGACATCAATCCGTTTTCTACTCTCTTGACCGTAACGGCCAGGTCCTCGTCTATAAAAGGAGAGGAGCAGAGGGAATACGCGCGCCTCACTTCCTTGCCATCGACAGGTACAATGAGCGTCAGGAACTGGCCTGATTTATAACCTACAGGATTTTCGGGCTGGTTAAAAACGATCGATATGGTATCTTTTGTCTCATGGATGATGTCCTTTACTTCAAGATCAAAATAATGCTGTGTGCCTGACCCGTTGGCCTCTTCCCCTTTGTTTTTATTTTTTTTGAATAAACTAAATGCCATTAACTTCTATATGTTTAACCAATACGTGACTTTAAACACGAGCGCTCGGCTCTTTGCTTTAAAACTATTTGGAAAGTAATTATCCGTGTATACAACAAACAGATCGGAAACTGGTTTATACCGCCATTGAAAACGAGCGTTCACATTCATGTTGTCCGACTGCTCATTGTACTGCACAAAGGTAGTAAGGAATAGCTTATCCGTAAAAGTTAAATCTACCCTGGGGCTGATGAGCCAGAACTCTGCCTCACCGAATTCCCCGGGTAGGTCCAGATAGTTGTATTCTGCATCCAGTGCAAGGTTCAGGTATGGCTGGTACCGGTAATTGAGGCCTGCCACGAGATTCACAATGTTGCCATTGTAAAAGCCTCCGGCCTCTACCTCGCCGGATAATGAAAGCAGCTTACGCCGGTCCGTATTGAATTCAGCTTCGAAGGTCCTCCATGTGTAGGAGCTGTTCTCCGGGAGGATATATTCATCCAGTGGTTCGAAATCGGAAAGTAGTTTCTCGAAGGTTTCGTTAAAACCAAACCACAGGCTGGCAGTATTATTTAACTGGAACTGATAGCCCAGCGTGTAGCCAAAATCTGTCCGGTTGAAGTCAAGGTCTGTAATATATGTCCAGCGTCCGGTGGGACCATGGTTATTGATCTTCCGGCTATCGGGATAGTAGCGGTATTCCCCGAAGTTGGTAAACCGGAATATATTTTTGCGTTGTACAAAGCCTACCTCAGCATTGTATCCCTGGCCTACGAACGAGGAAATCATCCCTATCTCCAGACGTGTAGTATTGTAACGTAAAAAAGCTCCACCCGAGAAAGGATCATCCCTTTGGTCCGGATCAAAGGATTGGTGGTAATAAAAGTCACCTTCCCAGCGCCCATCGGAACTGATGAGGTTATAATCAAAGCCCATTACCCTGTTGTACTCCGAAGTGGATAACGTGGAGTCCCCTTCCTCAAAATTCATTGCCTGCCGGTTTACGGCAATTATCCCTATGTTGGACCGGTCGAAGACCTGACGCTGCAGCACGCCTACTGTATAATTTTGTGACAGAAGTCTATGAGAGTCTTCCGGTTCATCTATGCCGGTAAGCGTGGCTCCATTCTCCTGGCGGGTTTGCATATTCAGAAAGCCCATTCTCCATTTTTGCCCCAGCTTACCACTAAGTCTGGCTCCGTATAAAATAGGTACCTGTATGGCGCCACCCGCCGTATCCTGGGCTATGCCTATTCTTCGGCTAAAGAAAGGTCGCGTATTACGGAAGCCTCCTTCACCAAAAAGGTCCTGGTTTTCAAGGAAGAACTGCCGGCGCTCGGGAAAGAATATTTCAAAACGGCTCAGGTTGGTCACCTGCCGGTCCACCTCCACCTGCGAAAAATCAGGATTAACAGTCAGGTCGAGATTTAAGGCAGAGGTCACACCTACCTTGGCATCGAAGCCGGCATCCAGGTTTCTTTCTGAGGGAGTACCTTCTTCTTCAAAATCCTTGTTGACATTGGAAGCCAGGAAAGGGATAACCACAAAATTAGCACCGGCTGCTGGTAGTGGTGAGTCGAAGGTAAGCCGGCCTGCAAAGGCAAAGGCAGAGGAATTGAAGCCCTGTGGTACGATCGTCCAGCCTGACCGCTCATTGAGCTTCAGATTGTTACGAAGAAAAACGATGTTCCATTGGTCATTCCTTTCATCATAACGCAGGGTTTTGAACGGTATGGCCATCTCGAATTCCCACCGGTCATCGTATTGCTGCACAGCAGAAAACCATTTGTTGTCCCAGTCCGTTCGCACATCGCCACCATTGGTTACAAGGCCTTCCCTCTGTACACCCAGCGGAGTGAGGCCAAAAGTGAATCCATTGGTGTAGTCATTATATGGATCTATGTAGATGCTGATATTTTCATTATCTGGCCAGTTAAAATCACGTCTCAGCGAAGTGACAACGTCTGGTTTGTCCGTTTTTTCGTAACATATACCGCTGATATACAAAAACTGGTCGTCAAAGCTGATCATGATCTTTGTCTGCGCATGTGCCGGAACCGAATCTTCTGGAAAGCTTTGCTGGAAATTTACGGCGGGCTGTGAAGTGCTCCAGATATCCTCCTGGAGTTTGCCATCCAAAGTGATGGGTTGCAGCGTTTTACGGGCCTGTAAACGGTACCGCTCCGCATACTCCTGACCTGATAAGTTAAAAAAATAAAGCAGCAATAATGGTACACAAAGTACCTTAAACCAACCAGCATTCATCTCAACGGCAAAGCTAATGAAAGCCACCCCCAAAAGCGGATATATTAAAAAGATTTACATGAACGGGACCGGCATAAATTCCCTATTTTTTTTCAATGAAAGCCCAATACATGGACCTCAATACACTTACGGCGATCTCTCCGGTGGATGGAAGATACCGAAAACACACACAGTCTTTGTCCTCCTATATGTCAGAATTTGGCCTTATCAGATATCGTGTCTTGGTAGAGGTTGAGTACTTCATTGCCCTGTGTGAATTGCCTCTGCCTCAGCTCAGTTCATTTGATCATGCTCTGTTCCCGAAACTGCGGAAGATCTACTCCGACTTTACGGAATCCAATGCTCAGGCCATTAAGGAGATTGAGAAGGATACAAACCACGATGTAAAGGCTGTAGAGTATTTTCTGAAGGAGGAATTTGATAAATTAGGCGTAGGGGAGAGTAAGGAATTCATCCATTTCGGGCTTACTTCACAGGATGTGAACAACACGGCCATTCCATTATCTCTGAAAGAGGCGCTGGAAAGGGAGTTGTACCCTATGCTCAAAAAGGTCACCGCATTGGTCGGATCATTTGCAGAACAGTGGAAGGATATACCTATGCTCGCCAAAACACATGGACAACCGGCTTCTCCCACGCGTCTGGGAAAGGAAATCGAGGTATTTCATCAACGGTTGCTCAATCAGATCGGACTCTTGGAGACCATACCCTATGCAGCCAAATTCGGAGGTGCCACCGGAAACTTTAATGCACATCATGTGGCCTATCCCGAATATGACTGGACGGAATTCGGGAACCGGTTTGTCAGCAATCACCTTGGACTGGTGAGGAGTCATCCCACCACACAGATTGAGCATTATGACCATCTTGCGGCACTTTTTGACAATTTGAAACGTATCAATACCATTTTGACCGACCTGAGCCGGGATGTTTGGCAATATATCTCCATGAGCTATTTCAGGCAAAAGATAAAGCAGGGAGAGGTAGGATCGTCAGCTATGCCGCATAAGGTGAATCCCATTGATTTTGAAAATGCTGAGGGCAACCTAGGTGTGGCCAATGCTTTGTTCGGGCACCTGTCTGCCAAGTTGCCTATCTCAAGACTGCAAAGGGATCTTACCGACTCAACCGCATTGAGGAATATTGGAGTACCCCTCGCTCATACCTTGATTGCTCTCAAATCACTTGAAAAAGGACTGAACAAGCTGGAGCTTAATGAAGAAGCGATAAAAGCGGACCTGGAAGATAACTGGGCTGTCGTGGCAGAAGCCATCCAAACAATACTTCGCCGTGAAGGATATCCGGAACCCTATGAAACACTAAAAACGCTGACACGAAAAAATGAAAAGGTGACCATGGAAAGCCTGCACACGTTCATCTCTACACTAGAGGTGGATGAAGTCATAAAAAAGGAGTTAAAGGGGATCTCGCCGTTTAATTACACGGGGATTACCGGGGTTGCAGGTTGAGTCCACGGCTACATACAGTGTGCGGAGTGGTGGCACCACTCCAATGTTCTTTACCGGTCTCATAGGAATAAGATCGTGAAACATGCCTTTTCGCATCGACTGGCTAAACGTCAGTGGTGCCACCACTGTTCTCTGTTCTGCTTAGCATCCGGATTATCAGTCTGCCAGCTCACGAAGGTCTACAGGAACCACTCTGGATACACCCTGCTCGATCATAGTGATACCATAGATAATATCCGTACTGGCCATTGTGCGCTTGTTGTGGGTGACAATGATGAACTGGCTGTCTTCGCTGAAGGTTTTGATTATGTTATTGAATTTGTCAATATTGGCATCATCCAATGGCGCGTCCACTTCATCGAAAATACAGAAAGGTGCAGGTTTAAGCAGGTAGATGGCAAAGAGCAGGGACGTTGCTGTCAGCGTTTTTTCACCTCCGGAAAGCTGGTTGATGGTCAATGGCCTTTTGCCCTTGGGTTTCGCTATGATCTCAATGCTGGAGTCCAGTGGATTTTCAGGATCGCTCAACCGAAGGTCGCAGTCGTCCTCTTCAGTGAAAAGGCTGCGGAACACCTCTACGAAGTTTGCCTTTATTTTTTCATAGGCATCCAGAAAGGTCTCTTTTGCCACTGCGTCTATTTCATCAATGGTGGTGAGCAGGGAATCCTTCGCCTTCAGCAGGTCGTCACGTTGCGAGGTGATAAAATCATTCCTTTCCCTGATCTCATTGTAGGCCTCCATGGCCATAGGGTTGATAGGCCCCATACGATCCAGCCGGTCCTTGATCTTTTCCACCCCGGCCCTTAATTCACTTTCTTCCCGTGGCTCTTCCGGGGTTTCCTCCGCTTCCATAAGGTCATCCAGTTCTATGCCAAATTCCACAGAAAGGCGTTCCTTTACAGAGCTCAATTCCAGTTTCGTGTCGTTCAGCTTGTTCTGAAGCTCCAGTAAAAGAGTATCAATGGTTTCCCGGCTGCGCTGTATCTCCCGTTCGGACCGGTCTATTTCATCAATAAGACCCCGCCCGGCATAGTAGTCCTTTTCGGCTTCATTCACTGCCTTTTCTATTTCCTCTTTCTCCTCATACATGCCGATGAGCTCATCGTCATTGATCTCATTCTTTTCCAGAAGTTGTTTTATCTCGACCTCGTTGGTACTTAGTTCTTCGCGGTTTTTTTCAATTCGCTCCCGGCTATGGTCAAATGCATCCTGCTTGTATTCCATTTCCTGCGTGACACTCTTTACTCTGTTTTCCTGCTGGTGAAAGAAGATGTTTTGTTCATTGTACGCCGATGACCTTTCACTGAGCATATTGCTCTGCTCGGCAAGGTCTGACTCCAGCCGGGCCAGCTTTTCCTCAAATTCATGAAGCTCTTTTTCTCCATTCTCTGCGGCGGGCCTGTTTTCTGCTATTTCCTGGTTAAGCTCCTCGATCTTGTCCAGAATATCCTCTTTTCGAATATCAGCATCAGAAAGCATCTGGCTGAATTGTTCCTGTTTGGTCTTGATGGAGATGTATTCCTCATTGATATGGTTGATCTCTACCTGCAGTTCTTCTATTTCAACCTTATGCCGGTTTGTCTTGAGCTTTTCCAGCTCCTTCTGTTTTTCAGAGAGACTTTCCTGCACCTCACCCAGCTTTTTGGTGAGTTGTTTTATCTCCTTTTCCAGCTTTTCAAGATTTTTGGCCCGGCCGATCTTCTTTCCTTCAAACAGACCTACAGAGCCCCCTGAAATGCTGAACCGTCTTTTCGTTACCTTACCGTTTTTGGTAATAAAGATGTTGTCATCTTCCGGGATATTATGATAATCTCCCTCAAAAAGGTAAACCCTGTCCATAATGTACCCCATCAGCTTGCGGTACCTGGAGTCAAACTCCATGATCTCCGTTGCAGGGAAGGCATTATCATATATTTTTGTTTCAGCAGGCGTAAAGTTTTTAAAGGCATCCAGAATAAAAAAGTTGGCCTTACCCCTGGCGGCTTCGCTTAGTATATTGATGGCTTCATAGGCGTCCTCTTCCTTGTCTACAATGTAATAGTTAAGATACGGCTCAAGGTAATTCTCGATGGTCACTCTGTACTCATCTTCGCAAGTGAGGATATCGGAGAGGAGCGGAGCGTTTTTTTTCCAGCTCGTTTTTTTCTTCAGAAACTTGATCGCTTCGGGAAACCCTTCCAGGTTCTCTACCAGCGATTTTGTGAGATTATATTCGTTTTGCCGTGCGTCCAGCTTGCGGTTGTTTTCCGTAAGCTCACCGCGGATCACTTCGATCGTCTTTTCCGTGGACTCGATTCTGCTGTTTAGCTCATCTTCTGAAGATTTCAGCTTATTCAACTGCTTGTTCTTTACTGCCAGTTCCTCGGACAAGGCATTCACCTTCTTCTCAAATTCGATCAGGCTGGCATTGCGTTCTGTAGTGTCTGAGGCTGTCCTTTCCAACTCCTGCTTGAGAGAGGAGAGCTGCAGCTCTTTCAGCTCCACGGACTTTTTTAGCTGGTAGACTTCCTCCTGTTTGTTTTTCTGGATCTTGCGAAGGGTGTCGGTTTCTTCCTGAAGCTGTGAAGTCTTAACCTTCTGACTTTCATATTCTTCTTTCAGCACAACCAGCTTTGCCTCTATTTCAGCCAGTACCTTTTCAGCCGAACCTTTTTCCTGTTTCAGGCTTTCAATACTGAAGGCAGCACGTTCATTACTCTTTTTGTCCTGCTCTATCTGATCTTTCAGGCTTTCTGATTTATCATTAAGATAGCGCAGCCTTTCGTTTTTTACCTTTTTCTCACTTTCGTACTGGCGGATCCTGGCCACATGCTCGTTGAGGGCTTTTTGACGGCTGGCCAGTGTTTTCTCCCTTGCGATCAGGTCGGTTTTCGCTTTTTCCAGCTCTGCTTCCTTCTCCTGTACCTGTTTGTTCAGGCTGATCTTTTTGTCGTTCTCTATTTCGATCTGTTTTGTCAGGTTCTGGTAGCTTTCGGTGTATTTGCTCACCGATACCTTTGCCAGCTCTACGCTCGAGGCCTTGTATTCTTCTTTTAATTTATAATAACGTTCTGTCTGTTTGGCCTGCCTTTCCAGCGACTTCATATTCTTTTCGATCTCGAAAAGCAGGTCTTCCACCCTGTCCAGGTCGGCGTCGGTATCCGAGAGTTTTTTCAGGGTCTCTTTTTTTCGTTTTTTAAATTTGGAGATACCTGCCGCTTCTTCAAAAAGGCCTCTGCGAGAGTTGTCCTTATCGTTCAACAGGTCGTCCACCATTTTCAGCTCTATGATGGCATAGCTGTTGGAGGCAATACCTGTATCCAGAAATAGATTGGTGATGTCCTTCAGGCGGCAGGTCACACCATTGAGCAGGTACTCGCTCTCTCCGGACCGGTAATAGCGCCTGGTGATAGTGACCTCGGAGTATTCCGTGGGCAGCAGGTTTTTGGTGTTGCTGAAGGTGAGGGACACCTCGGCCATCTGTGTGGGTTTCCGCTTTTTGGTGCCATTGAAGATCACGTTCTCCATTTTTTCAGACCGCAGTGTTTTACTGCTCTGCTCCCCCAGAACCCACCGGATGGAATCTACGATGTTCGACTTTCCGCAGCCATTGGGCCCTACTATCCCTGTTATGCCATCATCAAAATTGATCGTTACCTTATCGCCAAAACTTTTAAACCCCTTGATCTCAAGCTTAGAGAGCTGCATGTACTAATCGTAAGTGAAAATTTGAGAAGGGCACAAATTTATTATTTTTAATTCTAAATTTGTTATCCATGGACAATATTGAATTACTCATCTATTTACTTCTTATAGGCTTTGGTCTTTTCAGCCGCCTTCTCAAGGCTAAGAAAAAGAAACCCCCGCCACAGCAGGGCCCTGCTGACGTGGATCAGGAGCCACAGGGGAAACCTGTCACTTTTGAAGATCTTCTGAAGGAATTTACCGGAGAAACTCAGGGACCCACCCAACAAGAGCGTCCTGTTCCTGCTGAACCCATGGCTACACCCAAGGCTCCCGAGCCGGAATACCAGTATGAGGACGACGATATCCGTGAACGCTATGAGAGTTCTGTAAAAAAAGCCTCAGAAATAAAGACCATTGATGAGCTGGTAGATCTGGAAGATGACCGGCACACCGGTCAGTTCAAACATTTTCGTGGTTACGATGAGCATGAGACGGAAAAGGAGGAGAGCGAGTTTATCAAATTTTTAAGGACCGAAGACGGGCCCAGGAAAGCGATTATCCTAAGTGAGATCCTGAACAGGAGGTACTGATACAATTTATTGTTCAAATTCCTTGATCAGTTGGTTTCTTTACACGTTGTTATCATGCCACCGTAGGGGTAACCACATTGTAGATCTCAGATACCACTTCTTGCCGGACCGTATCATCATCAGCACCCAAATTCCAAAAGAAAAAGTTTGAATTTCCTGATAATAACACCATATTTACGATTGTTTCTTGCCCTTAATATGCTTTGAAAGGGGTTACTTTGATTTTTTAAACTATATAAATTGTAAATTTTTAGGATGCGCTTGGCAAGTGTCTTTATTCTTTTTTCATTATTTATTTTAACTATTTCATTATCAGAGTCTCAGGGTCAACGTCTTAGACTTAAGGCTAAGATCGTGGATCAGAATTGCTCGATCGGGCAGTTGGGTTTAATTGATCTGGAGGTTCGTGGTGGACAGGCTCCCTATTCCTTTTATTGGGATAATGGTGTGCAACAGAAGAAAAACGATCAACTTATTGCCGGTAATTATAGTGTTACAGTTACAGATGTTAATGGGAATAGGCATACCCAGACTTTTTGGGTCCGAAATGAGACGGGGCCTTCCCTTTCTTTTAGCAAGAAAGATTGGTCAAATACTTCAAGAGGATCCATTACACTGGATATTAAAGGTGGTAGTGGACCATTGAAAATTTTCTGGCCCGGCAATGACATGAAGCGGGATAGGCGATCGGTCAGTGGCCTTTCACCAGGTTACTATTCCGTGATTGTTTATGATAGTGACAACTGTTCTGCGGTACTCAATAATATAGAGATTTTGAAGGATGGGAAATAGATTTTTACGATCGACTTTTATTATATCCCTTGTGCTGATCGCATCTTTTGGGGCCAAGGCTCAATGTCCAACATTTAGTTCTGTGGTACCGACTGATGCCAGTTGCTTTGGATTCAATGATGGTGAAATAGCAGTTACTTTGAATGCCAATGGTTATACCGGCGACATTACATATTCACTATTTGGAGCTAGTTATGATAATCTAAACTTTGAAAATAGAAGTATTACATTAAATAATGACTTTGATTATGTTTTCACAAACCTGCAAGCTTCCTTAACAACTTATTCAATAGTTGTCTCTTTCCCTCCCGCATCCGGTTGTCCCGTGTTGTTGAATAATGTTGATGGAGATGTAAACCACCCAAATCAATTACTTGCAAGTGTGAATTCCGTAACGCCGGCTTGTACTCCGGGCACTGGTGCAATAGATCTGGATGTATCGGGAGGTACGATGGCCTACAGCTATTCCTGGACAGGGCCTACAGCAATAGGCGATGTACAGGACCCCACTGGTTTAGATGCAGGAACGTATAACGTAACAGTTACCGATGCTAATCTCTGTACTGTTGATGTCACTAATATATTTGTTGCGGTTGTCACACCCGCAGATGTTTCGGGGACAGGTACCCTGAGCTGTGATGGAACGATCACACTAGTCGGAAATACGCCGTTGGCTGGTGAAATTGGTGAATGGACAACTACTAGCTCAGCGAATATTACAAATCCAAATAGTCCTACAACAACAGCAACTGGTCTTGATGTGGGGAACAACCTGTTTACATGGACAATACGGGACAGTGGATTGATTTGTGTGGGCACAAGTGACGATGTAACAGTTGTTTTCAACAATCTAACCTTCGCAAATTCAGGAGATATCAGTCTTTCCTGTGATGGAGATACAAATGGTGCAGGTACGTTTACAGTGAGCGGCGGTACTCCTCCATATATTTTTACCCCGATTGTCAATACTACCGGCGCTTCTCCTTCTACTACGGCGACGACAGTAGATTTCAATGATGCCGGGGCTGGTATCATTACCTATCAGGTACAGGATGACGATGGGTGTATATTTCAGTCCACGATCAATGTTACTTCCCCACCTCCTCTTGTTCTGGGAACCACGGGTGACATTCTTTTAACCTGTAACGGGGATACAAATGGGTCAGGAACATTTACCGCAAGTGGCGGCACGCCTCTCTACGGTTTCACAGAAATAACAAATACAACAGGAGCAAGTACAGGCACAACGGCCACAACATTTGATTTCAATAATGCAGGTATTGGGGTTATCACTGTAGAAGTGCAGGATGCGAACGGGTGTACCACTCAAAATACAATTAATGTGACTGAGCCCCCTCCACTTCCTGTCAATGACCAGACGCCGGTGGTATGCGAAGACGTTTCCGGCGGCGGTACGGCCACGGTGGACCTGACGGCACTGGAGAGTGCGATAGACGGAGGTTCGAGCCATACGATCAGCTGGTTCAGTGACGCCGGCCTGACCACACCAGTACCTGATCCGACGACCGTAGTGGTTAGTACGGGGAGTCAGTTTTTTGCGGAAGTGGACGACGGCACATGTACTGCCGTAGCTCAGGTGGATTATACCGTTGATCCGACACCGGCCGATGCTACCAATCCGGTCAGCAGTTCTTATTGTCAGGGATTCCCTGCCACCGGCATTTCGGTAGACGATCCCGGTGCCGGTTTTACGGTGAACTGGTATGATGCGGCCTCGGGAGGCAATTTGATCGGGAGTGGTGCGTCGATCACCCCAGCAGCGCCGGGCATGTATTTTGCGGAAATAGAGAACACGGTGAACGGTTGTGTAAGTGCTAACCGTGTGGCGGCCACTGTAACGGAGAACCCGTTACCTACAGCGACAGTTAGCGGCGGAGGCACGGTCTGTTCAAGCGATCCTTTACCCAATGTGACATTTACTTTTACGGGCACGACCCCGTTCGACTTTAATTTTGTTT
>LYSV01000168.1 GCA_001657315.1 Flammeovirgaceae bacterium BBD 1991-12
TGATAATTCGGAAGCAGTAAAGCTCTGGAAGGAGAAGATGAAACCCTTTTTTGATCAGGGGCTTGACTTTGTAAAGCTGGATAAGTCCTCGAAGGTTTCCTACATGAAAGCAGTATTCGAGGCTACACAGGAGCTGGGCCTTGAAACCGGGGGAAGAGGCTTTATCATGTCACATCTGCATTCCACCCATGATCCGGAGATGAGGAAATATCCCACCAAATGGAGTGGCGATGCCAAAATTGCCTGGACCCAGCCGGACGCTCCCAACATGGGGAACTACTCCATGGGTGCATTAAAAGAGAACATCATGATGGTGGCTGACCCTAATCGCAGTACCTATGAGGTGCCCTTCCTAACAAATGATCTGGGTGGCTACAACTATTTTGGGTCAAAAGAGCAAAGTGACAGCCTTTACATGCGATGGACACAGTTTTCTATGTTCAACCCCATCACTACAGTCTTTAGTACGGCAGATAGTCCCAATTCCAACATGCCGTTCAATTACTCCGAACAGGCGCAGGAGGTATTTAAACATTATGCGTCCCTGAAACACGCCTTGTTCCCCTACATATATTCCTATGCTCATATTACCCGCAATACCGGAGTAAAGATGGTCAGGGGAGATGGTGTTCACCTCCTCCAGTATCTTTTCGGTCAGGAATTACTGGTAGCTCCGGCGTTAAGAGAGACCTCAAAAAGCATCTGGTTCCCCTCAGGGGAATGGTATGATTTCTATACCGATGAGTTACTGGAAGGAAACAAGACGCTCGATATCAATGTCGACATAGAAAAGATCCCGTTGTATGTACGCGCAGGGAGTATTATCCCCATGAGGAAAGCGACGCAACAAATCGTAACAGCTACGAATGATGAATTGATCCTTCACTTGTATCCCGGTACAAAAGAAGGGATTTTTACCCTGTATGAAGATGATGGGTTAGGCAATGACTACCTTGAAGGTTCCGTGGCCCGTACGGATCTTGCACTTTCGGCAAAGTCGGCAAACGGTATTTCACTTACCATTCATGCTGTGGAAGGAAGTTATGACCCTATGCCAGCAAACCGGAATTATCATGTAGTGGTTCACAGATGGTCAGATACAGAAGTGGGGAGGGGAGAAAACATCTCCTTTGACACAGACCGTCAGCTTCTTACCTTTGACCTGTTTAACATGAGCCTGTCAGAAACACATACTGTGCAAATACCTTCAAAGTAACATTTATGAAATACAGCGTGTTCTTCCTGTATTCCTCTGTAACCTGGCTTTCCTGTCAGTTTTCACATAGGTGGGGTAAGAACCGGTCCCTGATCTTGTTGGCGGTTCTGGGGATTGCCTTTCAGGGTTGTGAGCTTTCCAAAGTGACAGATCCGGAAAAGTTGACCCGTTATGTTGACCCTTTCATCGGCACGGACGGAGAGGGTAATGTCCATCCCGGGGCGCTGGTCCCCTGGGGTATGGTGTCTGTTTCACCGATCAACGTGGATTTTGCCAGTCCCGGTTACCATCCTGTGGGTTATAAATATGGACGCTCTTTTATTTACGGGTTTTCACATGTGAATTTGAGTGGCGTAGGCTGTCGTGATATGGGAAGTATCCAGATCATGCCTACTACAGGGCCCGTCCTCATGTCTTCCGAAGATTATAAATCCGGTTATTCCGACGAAGAGGCATCCCCCGGGTATTACCGGACCCATCTGGATCGTTACGGTATCACGGCTGAAATGACCACCACCTTGCGTAGTGGTGTCAGCCGGTTCAACTACGCTGCTGCCCGGGGAAATCTCATACTGAATTTATTTTCCAGCATCAGTGAAAACAAAGGTGCTCAGGTCAGGATCAAATCCCCTACTGAAGTGGAGGGGTCAAAGACTGACGGTAATTTTTGTGGTACTGGAGCCCGGCATCAGGTATATTTTGCCATGAAACTGGGAACAGAGCCCTCCCGCTATGGGATCTGGAAAAACGGAGAACAGATCAACGATATGACAGCTGAAGGTGATGATATCGGTGTATACTTTAGTTTCGATGCTCTGACGGACCGGCCACTGGAGGTGAAGGTGGGAATAAGCTATGTGAGCACTGAAAATGCCTGGGAAAATCTTGATCAGGAACAAAATGCCGTTGACTTTGAAACTGTCCGGCAAAAGGCAGCGGAAAGCTGGCAGGAAGAGCTGGGCAAGATCCGTATAAAAGGCGGATCAGAAAAGGATAAGACTATATTTTATACAGCTCTGTATCATGCTCTGATCCATCCCAATATCATTTCAGATGTAAATGGTCAATATCCGGCTATGGGTGAAGATCCGGCCATTCTCCGGTATAAAAACGGTCAGGAGCGTTACACAGTCTATTCTCTCTGGGATACCTACCGGACCATTCACCCCTTGCTCACGCTGGTCTATCCGGATCGGCAACTGGATATGGTAAGGACCATGGTGGACATGTACAAGGAAAACGGTTGGTTACCCAAGTGGGAGCTTGCCGGTAAGGAAACCTTTGTGATGGTAGGTGACCCGGCGCCACCCGTGATTACGGATACCTATAAGAAAGGACTTACCGGTTTTGACAGTGAGTTGGCCCTGGAGGCTATGATCAAGGGTGGCTCAGTGACTGACTCGATCAATCCGCTCCGTCCGGGCCTGCGCCATTACCTGCAGTACAGCTACCTCCCGGATGATCAGCAGGAAGAGCCCCTGTGGGGTTCGGTAGCCACTACACTGGAATACGGGATCTCCGATTGGAATATTTCAGAACTGGCCAGAATCCTGGGCCGGGAAGAAGTAGCTGAAGAATTCCGGAAACGGTCCCTGTTTTATAAGAACTTTTATGACTCTTCTACCCAGTTGCTAAGACCAAGGTTAATGGATAGCACCTTTCTTGCGCCTTTTGATCCTGCCAGCATCAATGGAGAGCTCGAATGGTCCAACAGTGGAGGCAAGGGTTATGTAGAAGGCTCTTCATGGCAATATACCTGGTTCGTGCCGCATGACCAGGAAGGGCTGAAAGAGTTAATGGGCGGGGACAGTGCGTATGTGGCCAACCTGCAGCGGTCGTTCGATGAAGGGTATTTCGAGCTTTGGAACGAGCCAGACATGGCATATCCTTTTCTGTTCAACTATGTAAAAGGAGAAGAATGGAGAGCCCAGAAAACCGTACGGGAAAACATTGACCGCCATTTTAATACTTTTCCTCACGGACTCCCCGGCAACGACGATACCGGCACCATATCCGCTTGGCTGCTCTTTTCCATGATGGGACTCTATCCAGACTGCCCCGGCAAACCGGAATATCAGTTGACGACATCTTTTTTTGATCAGGTAGCGATAAAGCTGGATGACCGCTTTTACCCGGGAAAAGAGCTGGTGATCCAAAAAGAACCGGGGGGTCATCTTTTCATTGATTCGGTTTTCTGGCAGGGCCGTTTTCATCCAAAATACAAGATCACCCACAAGGAGATCGTCAAGGGCGGGGTACTCGATTTTCGAACGAAGCCCCTTCCGCAGGATCATGGTCTGAAGGAGAAGATCAGGGGAATGGTCTACGGAACGCTTATTGGAGACGCTGCCGGCGGTCCCCCTGAGTTCAAGTGGCCACCGCAACGCTCTTCGATCAGTCAAAAAGCGACACCCATTTCTCAGCAAGACATTAAGGAGCTGGCATCGGGGTTTGAGTTGAAACCCTATCAGCAATCCGTGGGGTTATACAACATTTGGGAAAGAGATGCTCCTCCGGGCACAGTCACGGACGATTCCAGGTGGAAACTGATCACAGTGAACGCCATAGCGTCAGATCCATACCCCACGAAAGAAGATCTGGTAAGGGAGATCTATGCCTTCCGGGACAGCCTGCCACCGCACTACAAGGGACTGAACGACAAATGGCTGGAGCAGACGGATCTTTCGTTATCGGGCCGTTTGCCAGAAAGCCGGATATGGGCCGGAGTGCCAACGCTGATGGGCCAGATGGCACTATCGCCAGTGGCAGCCCTGGAGCCCTATAGGCTCTCCGAAGCCTATGTGCTGGCATGGAACATAAACCCCTTCGATCACGGGCAATCCCTTGACATCAATACGGCGGTTATCGTAGGGCTGGCCCGAGCCTTGCAGAAGGACAGTAACTGGCCGGCGATCAAAACGGCCATGGAACTTACTGATCCTTACCAGTTCAGTAAGGTGCCGTGGACAAAGAGAAGACTACAGGTATGGCTGGATTCAGCAGAGAGCTTCGTTCGTCAATCCAACGGCGTTGTGGCTGACCTTTTCAGAAAGATAGAGACCCGCACTGAGGCCCGGCAATGGTGGGATGCATGGACACCTATGGTAGTAGTATTTTCCATCGCCGAACTTACAGGGTACGATCCGCTGGCCACCATGCAGCTTTGTATTGAATTTGGCTATGACACCGATTCCTATGTGCAGCTGGCCGGAGCCTTGTTTGGGGCTGTACACGGGCCGGATATTTTCCCGGAAGCGATGCGCCACACCGTAAGGGCCCGTCTGATGGAAGACTATGGAAAGGATCCGGAAGAGATAACGGAAATACTCTATCAGGCCCATGAGCAACGTCATAATTTGCAACAGCGATCTTCACTTTAAGTCTGGTTAAAGTGATCAGTGGTATTCCAAAGACTTAAACAAGAGGTCAGCTACATAGACTTCTCCGGAGTTACGGTGGAATCGAGCTTATGGATCACCTCATTGTATACCTGTTTTTCCAGACGTACCTGGTTCAGCGTGAGCCCCTCCACATTCTCAATTGACAGATGTTCTTCCTTACGGACTGAATCAACGGTAACATTGACCAGCGTGATATTGGTAATAGGAACTTCCGGCCAGCCTTTGATCCTCAGCCCATGATTCGAGGTTTTTACGTGGGTATTCATTACCCAGACATTCCTGAATGTGGGTATAAAAGGACTTTCCTTGTCTCCGTCATAGTTTGGCAGCAGGGCCACGACAGACTCCACACTATTCAATTGATTGTCCATCATGTAGATATCTTCTATGGTGCCGCCCCTCTTCCGGCTGCTTTTAAGGTAGAGGACATTCTTCACCTGTTGCGGACCCACATTATCGTATACAACAACATTCTTTACCCCACCTGACATTTCGCTGCCTATAGCAATAGCGTGATGACCGCGAAAAGCACAATGCCGGACCACCACGTCTGTGGTTGGCCCTCCCAACCGGCCCTCCCTGATATATTTGTTGTCCATGTTTTCAAGAACAGTACCTGTCACATCCACACCGTCGCGCCCTTCCCGGTCCCTTCCTGCTTTGATGGCCACGTTATCATCATGGTTGTTGAATATAATGTTTTCGATAAGTATATTATTGGAGGATTCAGGGTCAAAACCATCGTTATTCACCACAGGCCCATCGAAGATAAGGTTGCGAAAGATCATATTTTCAGAGAATACAGGGTGAACCATCCAAAACGGTGAGTTTTCCAGTTGTACTCCGTCCATTAAAATATTCTCACACATAAAAAATGAGATCAACTGGGGGCGGTAGATATCATTTTCAATGTCAGTGAACACCCGGTCTCTTAGAGGAGTGTCCTTATGGTTAAAATCACGAATGGCCTTATAGGATGGCTTCAACCCCATTTCCAGCCGTCTGCCGTCCTGCTCTACAGCCCAGCGTTGCCATCGCATACCATCGCCATCTATTCTGGCAGGTACTCCGTTTCCTTTTTCCTGAACAATGGCAATGTTCTTTTCATTGAAAGCATAGATCAGTGGTGAAAAAGAAAACAGAGTGGTACCCTCATACCTTCTGAGTGTGCCTCCGGGTAACATATAGGAGGCAGGGTCAAACTCAAAATACAAGCGCAGATTAGGATCGAAAGCCAGGCGGATGTTGCTTTTAAGATGTATGGGACCCTTTACACGATAGGTCTCTATTTGTTTTACCCACGCATTTTTACCTTGGGTATGAGGGAAAAAGAGTGTTCCACCCCCTTTAGTATGTAATTCCGCTATCGCTTTTTCTATGTCTTGCCTGAAATCATAGGTGCCAGCCTCATCCGGTTTCTGACCTGAAAATTCGATTAGATCTATTCGAGCATCGGGGACATCAGGAAGTGCAATGGATTGCACTATAGCTTCTGCCTTTTCCTTGGCCGTTTGAGCTATATCGGGTGGTGTATCTTTTGCCGTAGGTGTACAGGCATAAATAAAGCTGAAAAATATAATGAATTTTAAACGTGATATCATAGGTATAGTAATCAATTTATTCATTCAGATTTACTGATCGGTAGCTTTCGCATTTTTGTCCTAAACCACAATACTCTTTTTTCAAGGTCATTCTATGCTCCGGGACCCAATATATGCCGATATTCGATTTTGTGATTTTAAAAAACTAATATACATGTCTTTATAAAAGCATTTTCACAAAAAAGCAGTAACATTATCGCAGACAGTGATTTCCTTCAACAAGCAAAATAATTCATGAAAAGAGGTATCGGTATATTTCTGGTATGTACCGGCCTGCTGGCCTGTAAAGAACATAAAGAATTGTCATCTCCGGCCTCACCCGCCGATCAGGTGAACGTTTTTATGGGTACAGGCCGCGACCATGGGCAGCTCTCTCCCGCAGCTACGGTGCCTTTTGGCTGGGTTAAGGTGGGACCTCAGACCTTGGATGCGAACCATTCAGGGTACAACTACGAGTCTACGGATTTTTTTGGCATTACCCATAACCGGGTGGAGGGAGTAGGATGCCGGGGAGCCGGTGGAAGTATTTTAATTCGTCCAATGGGTTATTCCACAGGTATGCAGAAAAATACGGAAAGTGCGGGGCCGGGCTTTTACTCAGTCACACTGGAGCAGGGACTTCAGATTGAGGTGACTACTTCGGTCAGCACCGCTTACCACCGGTATACGGGCAACGTGGATTCCCTGATCCTGCTGGTGGACCTGGCCCATTCCTTTGCGGAATTCATTGATGCTGAATATAATATAAATGATCAGTCTGTTACAGGATGGGTCATGGCGAAAAACGTGTGTAATAAAGGAGCCTTCAGGCAATATTTTGAACTCTTCGCAAAAGACGGCACCTTTCAGAGAATTGATTCGTCGAGGTTACAACTCTCCCTGACGTCACCTGCAAATCAGTTTGAAATAGCAGTAAAGCTTGGCAATACGCAGGCAAAGCCGCCGGTTTGGGATTTTGATGACATAAAAGCACAGGCAAGACAGGCCTGGGATACGGTGCTTGGAAGGATAGAGGTGGCCGGCCCCGACAGTTTAAGATCACTTTTTTATTCCAACCTTTATCGTACACTGCTGGCTCCGCACCGGCTGGACGATGGACAGTTCCATGGTTGGTCTGTATGGGATAATTTCCGTACGTCCATGCCACTTTGGTCCCTCGCTTATCCTGACGAATTTCAGGGGGTACTGGATGCTCTGACAGAGCTTTACAAAACAGGGAAGGAAGATTGGGCACAGGATGATGAACCTTCGCCCACCGTGAGGACTGAGCACTCGCAGGTGGTACTCCTTGATGGGTATAGAAAAGGGTATAACGTAGATTTCAAAAGCATACTCGACTCTTTGATGCAGGAGGGGCGGGAGCTTTCCTTCACCTCCCCGGACAAAATCCTGGAGTCCGGTTATGACCTTTGGGCACTGAGCGAGATTGCCGGCATCCTGAATCTGGAACCACTCGCTGACAGCCTAATGGCAAAAGCCATGGAATACAGGACGATCTGGCAGGAGAAGTTTATGATCATGAACGAAAACTCCGATATTATGCATGGTGACGGATTGTATGAAGGGACCCTCTGGCAATACCGGTGGTTTGTTCCTTTCGATTACCAGGGTATAGCGAGCATGGTCGGTGGTCCTGACAGTTTGTCCGCCCAATTGGCCTATTTCTTTGATCATAGCCTGTACAATCACGGTAATCAGCCTGACATCCAGGCTCCTTTTCTGTTCAATATACTGGGCAAACCATGGCTTACCCAGCAATGGGTACACAATATCCTCGCCGAACCCATGAATCAGTACTATGGCACGCATGATAAATGGGAAACACCCTATCACGGATTCATTTATAACAACCATCCTGAAGCATACATTCCAGAAATGGACGATGACGCAGGGACGATGTCCGGTTGGTATGTGCTGGCCTCAATGGGACTGTATCCGGCCTGCGTGGGTAAGCCCGTGTATTTGATCTCCGCACCGTTGTTCGACTCAATTAAGATTAACCTGGAGAAGCCCTTTCTGGTCACCACGGACAGAACGGGTGTTAAGAATCAATATATACAGAAAATCACGCTTGATGGAAAGGTGCTTGACCGGTGTTTTATTTATCATGATGAAATTGTAAAAGGCGGTACATTACACTATGTACTTGGGGATCAGCCTAATACCTCATTTGGACAGGGGGTGAGTTATCTCGATGTAGAGGCGGGTAAAGGGATCTGAAACTTGTCAGGATACGACAATCAAATGCAAAACCCCGGTCTCAGCGTATAATGACCAAAAACGGCTTACTTTCTCGAATACAACAGTACCAGCGTCATCATTTCCTTTTTTGTTTCCATCAAACCGGTTGAATAGATGGTCTGTGGTGGAGAAAAGGGATTATTGGGGTTTGCCGCGGTATTGTCATAAGACGCGGTTACAGTGATCTGACTTCCTTTTTGCACATTCAGAGGCTCTGTGAGCTTATACCCTTCCTGCCATTCGAAGCTCCATTTGGGTATCCTCACCAAAGGTATAGTATCCTTTCTGTCGATAATGGAAGACTCAAACGCCTGGCCGATCAGGTGCATGTGCGGCCACAGGTAATGGATCCTGAGATCAAATGGGATGGTTTCCCTCAGTGAGAAGGTATCGATCCTGTTCGGTGCGATCTCGAGTTTGGGAACGATCCTGCCAATGCCGCCTGAGCCAATGGAAATGGAGTAAAGCGGTTTTTCAATCTCACTTTTATCATAATAGAACCGTACACTGGACTGATCTGTCTCTTCCTTCGGTGTGGGAGCATAGTGCAGAGTGAACAGAATGACCCCTTTCTGTGGCAGGGTAAAACCGTAGCCCGGGTCAAATTCCACAGGCCCGCTGCCCGGTATCCAGCCGAGATAAAACCTCATATCTCCCAATAGTTTTTCATATTGTTTGATCTTTTCGTCATACAGATCCGAATAGATAGGTTCGAAATCATAATCATCAAAGTCTGTCTCCTCCGGTACGGGGTATATACCGTAATTGGCATGATGTACAAATTTCCTTGCTCCGGGGATGAATTCTACGGCCCTCACGTTCAATGGTTCGCTGTTCTCAAATGGAACAATGAACTTTACAAAATACTCCTTATTGTCACCAGGAATGGAAAAAGGCTCTCCCAAAGGGTAAGTGACCGACTCCATTGAGCTGGCATAGGAATAGCCGGACCATCGCTCAAAATCAAATCCCCCTTTCTTTTTCCCTTCTTGCACCCATTGCTCAATAGTTTTAATCTCCTTTTTGGAAAGATACCGTTCATTCTTAAAATGCCGGAAGGAGGAATCGGCATACCAGGGAGGCATATAGCCGGAGCGCAGTACTGAAAGTATGGTTTTAGACCGTGAAGCTACGTCGTCGTAGTCAAACAGGGTAAAGGGAGCGGAGCCCTTCGGATTATGGCACGAGGTACAATGGGTCCGGATGATGGGGGCTACGTCTCCCTTGAAGTCGATTTGATCCGGATTTTGGTGACAACCGGTTAAAAAAACAACGACAAGGGTAAAGCCTAATATTCTATAAAACATCCAACAGCTTTTGTATTGGCAAAAGGCAGTTCCTCTCCGGATAGCAGGGCTTGCAAATTTCCCCTCAGGTAATGCTCATCTATGATCTGCCTGTTTTCGCCAAGGGCCCTGTACCAGTTGTCTATAGCCCCCTGGTACAGGATCTCAAGCTCTTTCGAAACAATGAAGACTTCGGGAGTTACGGTGGCATTGAATTTTTTGGCCCATATCAGATCAGCATCTACAAAAGGCTGCCACGACATAGTATAGGTTTTGAGAAAATTGTCAGCCTCAGATTGCCTGATCTTTTCCGGGAACAAGACTATAAAATTTAATGAATCCGCCTGTGCATACTCCTTTTTAAGATTTTCCAGGGTAAGGCTGTATTGCTGGGAGATAGGGCACTCAGTTCCCAGAAACACAATGACATTGACAGGGGACAGGTCATTCATCAGATCATGATCATTGGTCTGACACGATCCAGCCATCACCCATATGAATATCAGCGTCATCCGTTTCTGGATTTTGTATATGCTCATCGTTTTATCAGAAGCCAACAGCCTTGTCATCAGATGTTAAGATAAAAAATAATATTTCCCTGAAGGGGAGTCATGGTAAGTATCTTACGATATCGTAACAATCTTCCAGGAGTCCTTATGATCTCCCTGTCACAAAAATTTATAAAGTTACTTTTTGAGCAGGTAAAGATCGTACCCCATATCGATCTGCTGGTAAACATCGAACCCAAAGGAGCGATACCAGGGTAGGTTTCTGTCCACGGAGGTTTCCAGATAGAATGGCAGCTTAAGGTCTGAGTAGTGTTCGGTGATCTCCCGAAGAAGCTGACTTCCCGTTCCCTTTTGCTGCTGGTCAGGCTCAACACCTATGAACCAAATGTAAACATAGGAACGGTCTGTATAATGGCGCTTTATCTGTGACTCTCTGCCCATGACCTTCATGACCCGGTGAATTCCTATTGCCTTGAAGGCCAGACGCAGGTCTAAAAGAACAGTCTTCAGAGTAGCTTTTTTCTGATCGGAAAGCAGGATCAAAGCAGCGGCATGTGTGTCTTCAGAGATCCATACCTCTCCAAAGAGCATGCAGGTATCAAAGGAATAGGAAACCAGCTCTTGTATTCGCTGTTCACGCCGTTGATCTTGCTTTATTACGTCATTGACGCTTGGATTATCACTGAATGACCGGCTAATGATATCTACAACGTGGGCTTTATCGTAGGATGTAGCTTTTTTCATAGGGTTTTTGAACCATTGAGATCAAATGCAATTCAGCAGAAAAAAGATGACAAATCATGATTTGGTTATTTGGTGAATGGGTTATTAGGCCACCACGGAAGTCAGGAGTGGATCCTGCTTCCAGCTTCCCAGGGCCGATGCCATCCATTGACCAATAACGGAAACAAAACCCCCAAAACAAAAAATCCTCCGAGGACCTGGCCCCGGAGGATAATTCGTTGTCTATAGTTGGCTTTAATTGATACAATGATACGAAGGGCCGGAAACACCTGAAATATGGCATCGATGGGTGTATTTTCTGGTCGATCAATGACCGTTTTCGGGGATAAGTGGCATAAAACTCGTGGATCGAAAATATTGAAAGTTTGGCTTTCCTTTGACAGACCAGTTCTTATTCCTGACATCACCGCCACTTCACCGTTACAAAACGCTGATTTTTCCTGAAACTCTTTGGAGTATGTTTTAAGATAGATTTCCATAGTTCCGTGAGTAAAAGCTCCCGGGTAAAGCTTTTATGAACCACCAGACTTATCTCCCGGGCGGGTTCCGGCTCAGCAAATCTTCGTGTCAGGTTATAAGAAATCCCGGGTTTGCCCATGTAATCACACTAATGTACTGGCCGTACCTTGATTTTGCGGAGAACTACAACCGTACATTCATGAATCTGGCATAGACAAACAGGCAAAATAATTTGCTTGATATTTTTTCTGCTTCCTCAGCTTCAAATTTTAGTTGTGATGGCCTTACTATGCGCTGGGAGCCTTTTCCATTACCGGCAGGAATCTGCCCTTGGGGTAACTTTCTACTTTATCGAAAGTGACAAAGCCCTGACTTCTGTAAAAAGGCTCTGCATTGGGATCAGCTTCGACGACGATCTTTTTGTTTTCCCTGACTACCTCATGAAGGGTTTCATTCAGCAATTGTTTACCAAATCCTTTTCCGATGAATTCCGGCAGGATCCACAGGTGATAGATCTCGTAAAACTCCCTTTCTTCCCGGACCGAACAAAATCCAATGATACCTCTGTCTGCTTCCAGAATAAAAGTATTCTGCCTGCCAAGATCCTCTTCCTTAAGGAGCAGGTCATCTGTCCAGTTTTCTATCCATTCGTCAGGATAGCCCCAGTGCTTTTTGGATTGAATGCTGATACGGTTCAACATATCGATATCTTCTTTTCTGGCTCTTTTGAGTCTGGCTTTCATTTGGATAAAATAGAATTTGAAATAGCACTGATATGCTTATTCTATTCTACGATCCTTTGGCATTTTGGATTTACTGGAAAGGGGAATGATGATATTGGCTTTGCAAGCGAGCTTTTCCAAAGACCGCCGACTGTCCTCTGGCAATATACTCTCTCACGAGGCATTTGTATGTAAAAATGGACATGAAAATCTATTATGTTCAGTTTTTGGCAAAAATTGAATATAACAACTCGTTTTGTTCAGTCAACCCTATGTTAAACAGAAGATTGTAGGCCAGGTAATGGGCAAGTCGTCAAGAACCACCCTGACCAAATATATGGAGGAGCCCGTATACTTACCCAAAAAAGGAAGGTAAGGGAGATCTTCTACCTGAATGATGACCTGATCCGTATTTTGGAAGGTCATCAGGGATTTGTTTTTAAACAACGGCCCTACCATCAACGGTTTTTCAAAGTACTTCGCATTTCTTCGATCAAGATTGCATTGTTATCGATCAAATGTTGTGTAGTTCCTGCTTTATACCACTCTGTAAATCGATCCTGGTGATAAAAGGGCTCGGGAGTTAACAATTCATTCTCTAAAAAGCTTATATAACTTGACATATATTTGTTGGAGTCGGCTGCCAGCATGATCTGTGCTTTTAATCGATTGTAGTCATTTATCTGTGAATTGATCACCCGTATGTTCTCCTT
>LYSV01000169.1 GCA_001657315.1 Flammeovirgaceae bacterium BBD 1991-12
TGATACAGGTAATTTTTGGTGCTTACCTTACCGTTGATCTTTAATTCATTCACATAACGGTTTTGAGCGTTATTTCCCGGAGCATTGATCACAAGTTCATTACCATTCTCCAACTGCAGTGTAATTTTCTGAAAAAGCGGGGCTCCCAGGACATATTCATTGACTGCCGGACATACGGGATAAAATCCCATAGCTGAGAATACATACCAGGCAGAGGTCTGCCCATTGTCTTCATCTCCACAATACCCATCCGGTGTAGGCAGGTACATTCTGTTCATGGTTTCCCGCACCCAGTACTGGGCTTTCCACGGCGCCCCGGCATAGTTGTAAAGGTATATCATGTGCTGGATAGGCTGGTTGCCATGAGCGTATTGTCCCATATCAGCTATCTGCATTTCCCTGATCTCATGTATAACCCCACCGTAATAGCTTTCGTCAAATATGGGTGGCAGGTCAAATACTGAATCGAGTTTCATCACAAAATTTTCCTTACCCCCCATCAGGTCAATAAGGCCTTGTACATCATGGAATACAGACCAGCTATAATGCCAGCTATTACCCTCTGTGAAAGCGTCGCCCCATTTAAAGGGGTTAAAAGGGGACTGGAACGAACCGTCCTTATTTTTTCCACGCATCAGGCCCGAGGATGGATCGAACAGTTTTTTGTAGTTAAGCGATCGCTCCGCGTAGTAGTTGATCTCTTTCTTTGGTTTCTTCAATGCTTTGGCCAATTGGTAAATGGTAAAGTCATCATAGGCGTATTCCAGTGTTCTGGCAGCACTTTCATTGATCCCCACGTCATACGGCACATAGCCCAGCGTTTTATAATGTTCCGCTCCTGCCCTGCCTACCGCAGTCATGGGCCCGGCATTGTTGGCACCGTGTATGAGTGCTTCATAGAGCGTTTCGATATCATAGCCTCTCAGCCCTTTCATGTAGGCATCCGATACTACGGAAGCGGAGTTGTTGCCTACCATGATATTGGCGTAACCAGGGCTTGACCACTCCGGCAACCAACCTCCTTCCTTAAAATCATTTACTAAACCTGCCTGCATTTCCTTGTTGATGGAAGGGTAAACAAGGTTCAGAAACGGGTACAGCGCTCTGAATGTATCCCAGAAGCCGGTGCCCGCAAACATATAGCCGGGCAGTATCTTCCCATTGTAGGGACTCCAGTGTATCCTTTCATTCTTTTCGTTGATCTCATAAAGCTTGTTCGGGAAGAAAAGGGTCCGGTAGAGGCACGAATAAAATGTACGTATCTGATCAATGGTGCCACCCGACACTTTTATCCTGCCCAGCTTATCATTCCAGAGGTCCCGGGCTTTCCTTTTTGTAGCTTCAAAATCATCCCGGCCCAGTTCTCTTTCAAAGTTTAGCTCCGCCTGCTCAAAGCTGATGAAAGAAGAGGCTACCCTTACGTTGATCGTTTCCTGTTTTGATGTTTTAAAACCGACAATGGCCCCGGCATGGTTGCCTTCCATTTCTGTTACACCCTCGGCCAGGTTCTTCCCTTCCCAGGTATGAACGTTATCAAAGGCCTTGTCAAATTTGAGCACAAAATAGTTTTTGAAGTTGATCAGCTTACCCCTGGAGTATTTAGTGCTATACCCGATGATCTTGTTCTCCTCAGGAATCACTTTTACCCATGACCCCTTATCAAAGGGGTCTACCACAAGGTACGAACTGTCTGATTCAGGGAATGTAATTTGAAATTGTGCTGCTCTTTCTGTAGGTGTTAATTCCACCGTCACATCATGATCTGCCAGGTAAACCTTATAATAGTAAGGTTTTGCTATCTCCGCTTTGTGGGAGAACCAGCTGGCACGTTTATCCTGGTCGAACTTCATACCAATGACCGGCATGATCGCGAACTGGCCGTAGTCATTCATCCATGGTGAAGGCTGGTGGGTTTGCTTAAAACCCCTGATCCTATAGGCGTCATAGGTGTAGGCCCAACCATGTCCCATCTTCCCCGTTTGTGGGGTCCACAAATTCATACCCCAGGGTACACCTATGGCGGGATACGTATTACCATTGGATAAACCAGGTTCCGAATCCGTTCCCATCAGTGGGTTTACATAGTCAACGGGATCGGAAATTCCGTTTATTATTTGCCCGTAGCCGGTAAGGCTTATGGCAAGGAAAAAGAATAGATGATAGTAGAGCCTCATATAAATTTCAGATTGTTAATAGAATAGGTTGTTTTAGTTCATATAATCCCGCTTTGCCCGTTTTTTTCTATAAAAAACCGTTGGTCAATGCGTAGGAAAAATGTGAAATCAGTCCACAGGGTCCTGCGGGCTGATTTCATATTTAAAGTTGTTGGTCTCGATCCTTAATCAAAGTAGTTCTGTTTAACAGCAAGTCGGCCTATAAGGCTGGGTTTTTACCATACTGTTTCCAGAGTTCGTTTATGTTTTTACCTGTTAGTTTCTTCCATATTCCATCGGAATAGTTACCTGTGCGCATGGCATGATCAAGCCGCTTGACAAATCCCGGACTTACTTTATTTTCTATCCACAAAAAGAACCGGGCAGTGACACGATAGCCATTGTCATAATTCTGATCCGGACCATAATCAGGAAGGAACCAACCGCCTCTGGCGTTATCGCATCCGTACACATACCGCACATAGTCAGCAATGCCCTCGGTTACCCACCATGGACCAGCCTGATCAGGATAGGATTGTACAAGGTGCATGACTTCATGGGTGATCAGATCAAAATCAGCAGGATGATCCTTTAGCCAATGCGGACTTATCCTCACCCTTCCTCCACCGGCTTCCGCCACTCCCTTATATTCAGGATCAATTATAAACTCTACTTCCCTGACGGTATTTTCATTGTAGTATCTGGCAAGCACCGGATATACGGTAAAGAATGTTTCCACGAGACTATTCTTGACAGCGCCATCAAGACCAACCGCCTTATTCACCACAGTCAATGTATATCCTTTCCGCTCATAAACTTCATCGCCGCCCTCTTTGCAGACAAAGGAAACGACAATGAATGACATGAGAACAGATGTGATCAGTAATGCATTTTTATTTTTCATAATAGAGATGAGTTGCTGTATGTTGGGTCATAGGAGCAGTTACTCATTCTTCCAGCATTTTAATAAAGTAACTTCCCACTACGGAGCGTGCCTGAAAGCCAACCTGTTTGGCATCCGGTGTTTCATACCAATCAGACATTGGCACTCTATCGGGTGTATTCTCCACATAAGCATGCAATGGATCAATAAACCTTTCAAAAGTTTGCCGGTCATCCGCCAATGTAGCGGTCCATACGATCCAATCTGATTTTGTGTAGGTTTTCCGATTATCCAATGGCAATCCGTATTGGTTCTGAACCTTGAGGTAATGCGGTATCTCTTTCTTTACAATATTCTCCGGGAAGATCCCAAAGCCCAGAAGCTTGTCCCATACCAGGTTATATTTCTGGCTCCAAGTATTTTCCTTGTCAAATGTTAAACGGTAGTGATCGCCATCGTCCGCCATTTTTTCCCATTCCACAGCCATACGTTTGGCCTCATTTCCATATTTTTCAGCCACGTCCTCCATACCCAGCAGCTCAGCCAACCTGCTATAGCTTGCTATCCCCATGATGGCCTTCACTGAGAGGTTTGCATTATGCGCAAAGTGACCGGCAAAGTCATCGGTGCAAAGCTGGTTCTCCGGGTCCAACCCATTTTCCATGAGGTAGTTGGCCCAGGTGGTCAGTACTTCCCAGTGTTCCTTTGCATAGTTTGCATTACCCTCTCTTTGAGCGATAGCTGCGGTGAGGATCAGCATATTACCGCACTCTTCTACAGGCATATCCCCACCATAGGTTTGCCCGTTGGCTTTTGGGTATGTCCCCACATCATGCGCTGCGAAAGGTTTGTCCCACCGGCCGCTTTCGGAATAGTAAAAGATCGGGTTCAGCATTCCTTTGAGTAACTCCGGGTTATACTTAAGGAAGAGTGGCGCCGAAGGATAGGTCACATCAACAGTTCCTATAGATCCGTTGCTGAAATTCTCCTTGGACAGAAACAGTATATTCCCCTGCGTATCTTTTGTTAATTTATGCGCTGCTACCGATTGCCTGTAAGCCAGTACACACAGATCGGCATATTTTTTACCCCCGGCTTCCAATGCTTCATACCAAAGCCTGTTATCGAATTGCCGGCAGTCGTCGATCAGTTGTTCATGCTGGATGTCCGCTTTTTGTAATGCCTGATCCATAGTGGTACCCTCCTGTGCCCACCACGCCTTGAGGTTCTCTCCAAAGTATTGGATCGAATAAAGATCATCATAGCCGATCATGATATATCCGGATGACCCCCCGGCATCAATAGCCCCCAGATCGTGGGTATAGGTCAGTACGGGCATATTTTTAGTCATGATCGCCCTGGTACTCCCGGAGCCCTGAACATTTCCTGTGTTTACAAATTGCTCTTTTGCATCGAAGTATTCGGAAATGGCCAAAGAGGATCGATCATCTTCTGCTGCTGCCAGGTAAGCATATCCCCAATCGATACGCACGTCATCTCCCTTTTTCTCCAGTACGGGCTGCTCCGTAGTACCTGTCTTTAAATAATGTACATTTCCTGTTGAGCCACTGGTGACCTCCACTTCCTGATGTTCTTCATTCACTGCCCATTGAGGGGTCATCTCAAAATACAGCTGGACGTCATGTTGCCTGCCATCCAAGGAGCTGACCTCATAGTCCACATAGTTGATGGGCCGGGACAATGCTTCGAGATTATCTGGAAGAAGTGGTGCCGTAAATTTAAGATCGAGCTCAACCGGGCCACACGTAAATTTATACAAGGTGGAAGTAGCAGAAAGAGCAACATGCTCCTGTGCAGCGGTCCTGTTCAGTACATCCTTTCGTCCGCTTTCAGCATAGATCCCAAAATCAACGTAGGCGAGGCCACCACGGTCCCAACAATGCGCCGCAAATACATTTTCACCGTCTTCTTTGAGTAAAGAAGCATCAAGTTCAACCACTATTTCGTGTTTTGCACGATTGCCGGTGTTGATAATTTCCTTTCCGTTCAGGTATAGCTCAAGATCATCATCATGTGAATAGATCAGGTAAAGAGGTGTGCCGGTGCTTGTGAAGGTAAAAGACCTTCTCACCCATATTTCATCATCTTCCCAAGCGGTACCAATGGCTTTCATACCCTGAGACCCAAACGCTGCCTCACCGGTAAGCCAGGAATCTGCGTTATAGTCAGGTTGCTCCCACCCGGATGCAGGCCTTTCAAAAGTATAGGACCCGGTCCATGGTTCGTCTTTAGCCATGGGTACTACCGGGGCCAGCGGTATCTCTTCCTTGCCAAGAAACCTGTATACCTCACCATCTACCCGCACCGCGCCGATAAACGAATGAACCTTTCCGGTCCAGTGTTTCACAGGCGCATCGTACAAATGATCCGCCATTGACCAGGCGCTGGTATACGGGTCAATGGTGATCAAAGGATAGGCCGGAGCTCTTATGCGTGTAGTCTCATGATCTATATCCGGATTGGTGCAGGCGCAAGTCACCGCCAGCCATAAAAAACAGATAAAGCTTTTTAGATCTTTCATTCAAAAATTGATTGGTAATGTTTTTATTCGTTTGGTCTCTGGGTTTCGGGATTCCACGTTACATTTTACCAAAACATGAAATCCAAAACCCTGTTTGCCATGGTTTTGACTTTCCCATGTACCAGAGCTGAAAGCCAGCAGTGCTTATCTCACATTTCCATACTCTTACTCCGGGGGACAGACCTGCATAATCCCGACGGCACTACTGGCTTCATATGACTGAAAATCACCCTCCGGACATTTTACCTTATAATCGCGAAACATTAAGTTTCGTGTGGTATCCCGGTTTGACCAGGCCAGGGACGCATTTTTCCTCAACCATGTTTCATATTGTTCCTCTCCTTCTTCGATAAGCATATATACATACCGGGCAAAGATCGCTTTCAGAACGCCCTGTTCATTCCAATCTCCTTCGGCAGGCAGAATGCCATCACTATCTGACATTGTACTGTAGGTATAATCTGCTGCCAATCTGGCATCATTTAAATAAGACTTACTTCCTGTTATTCTGTACAACATTACAGCAGCACCAATACATACCCCCTGGTTGTACGTATAATCCTCAAACCCCGGAGGGTGACCATCCACTATATGGTCGGCTACACGGCCTGTCATCTCCTGAAAGAGTGTTTTTTGGGCCCAGCTATAAATATTCTTCGCTTTGGCGAGGTATGTATCCTTGCCGGTTATATTGTACAAATACATTGCTGCAATAACCGTTGGGTAATTGATTGCAGCGACTTTTCCTTCTACTTTCCAGCTCCACCTCATTCCGCCATTTATTGTATCAAAAGCCTCTTCCCATACAAAATCGAACCCGTCAATTGCTTTGTCGAGGTATTCCTGATCTGCTGTAATTCCATATCCCCTTGCCAATGCTATTACCCACCACATCATGTCGTCATAAATGAAATCGTTCACGGTTTTGACGTCATTCCAGTTAAAATCTGAATATGCATTGTTCCCACCCTCGTATACTTCCCTGATCATTTCAAGATACTCAGGGCTTTCCGTCCGGAGGTAGGCGTCCATTACAATATCCCAAAATACAGCCTGTGTCCATCCCTGTGCCAGTTGATCCCGCTTTGTTGTACTGTGATACAGTTTGGCATCAGTATCATAGAAATACTTGTTAAATGCATCAAACGCCCTGGTGGCATCCCCGGCAGTAAAAGAAACTATTTCCTCCTGATCCGGGACCTGGGGCTCCGGTTCCTGCTTTTCGTCCTTAACATCACCACAACCTGCACCTATCAAAAGGCTAAAAATCACCAGGTTAATCTTATGTGGAATCATATTGGTACTGTTGTTTATTAATTTTAACATAATCGGGTGTATTGTTTATCAGATAGGATCAGTCCAATCTCAGCTGCAATGCAAACTCGAAAGTGCTACCGGCATCTCCATCATATTCCGTCGATTGCGTGGTAAACATCGAGTTAAAAACAACAAGGTCTTTTATTTCTGCTCCTACTCCGAACGTAGCACTCTTAGAAGTGTGATACATGGTGAAAAAACTCAGCTTTTCATCCAAAAAGTTGATTTGCGCCCCAATATCCACTATTTCGTCATACTCCCTCACCTTCCGATAGAGTGCCCTTGGGGTTAAACCAATAGCATTCACCCCCTCTTTCAACAAAAACCTGTAACCGGCAGCTACAAAAAACGCAGGCTGCCTTATGGTGGTGATCATGTTTTCCCCATTGTCATAGATCAGGGAGCCCAGGTGCAATCCCGAAACCTGGATGTTAAGTTTATTCATAGTGTATGACACACCGAAATCCCCATCCAGTTGTATCCCGGTATCATTAAAATCTGCCACCAGCTGGTCTCCCGGATCCCCGACTATTTCATCTACATTTATAGTTTCATCAACCGCCCCGAAAGACAACCCGAAAGAAAGGTTTTGATGATCAGATAATGGCAAATGATAGGAATAATTAGCCATGAGGCGTGTTCCCTCCAATATCCCCATCTCCTGTCTGAATACTGCTATTCCCAGGCCTACACGCTCGCCGTAGCCATAATCTGCTGTGACGTATTGTGTATTTGTACCGGAACCGATACTGCTGGCCTGTTGACGGTATGACAGTGTGATCTTAAGATCCTCCTCCACACCTGACATAGCAGGATTAATAGCGAACTGATTGAGAAAGTATACAGACCCTGATGAACTTAACTGAGCATGTCCTTTCTGAGCAGAAAACAGCACAAGCAGGCATATGATCACCGACTTAAAGCCTCTGCTGAATTCAGATGTATATATATGATGTTGCATTTTTTATCGATTAATAATGAAGAATGGTTAACGTTCCCCTGACTATGGGAATACCGGAACCTAAATTGATGATGTAGTAATAGGTTCCTGAGGATAGTGTGCTTCCCTGGAATGTACCGTCCCAGCTGTTATCATAATCTTCCCGATCAAATACCACACGACCTTCCGGGTCATACACCCTGACATGATTGCCGGGGTAGGTATTGATATTCCATACAACCCAGGTGTCATTTCTCGTATCGCCATTTGGCGTAAGAATATTGCTTGACTCTACGATATAAGGGCTGCCTTCCATCTGAACAACTGATGTTGCTTCCCTGGTACAACCTTCTGATGTACTGGCCTGCACAGCATATACATGATTTTGATTCGGCTTTATGGTAATGGCTTCATTGTTCAGGTTACTTAAAATGCCCGGGCCATCCTGCCATATGTAGTCGTAATCTCCATCACCTGTTACTGTTAGCTCTATAATATCGCCTCGTGGTACCTTCTCTGTGTTATAGCTTTTTGTAATATCAATACCTAACTCATAGGCCGTCACCTTAAATACCCTGCTAAAGCTATCGGTACCGCCATTCAATGTTCCTCCGTCGTCTTTGACGGTTACGGTGACATCTGCTTCTCCTACGATCCCTTCGTTAAGCTTATAGGTGATATCCCCTTTTCCCTCTTTCACTTCACTTACGGAAAGGTTGCTGAACAGACTGCCATTGTTAGTAGTAACCGCCAAACTCAGTTTCTGATAAGTTTCGGCCCCGGGAGTCAATCCTTCTACAGGAATGGTATAGGCATCTGTATAATTACAGCTGTTTTGATCCGCCAATTCGGCCATTGTTGGCGCCTGGTTAGCTCCCAATGTAGTTACCTGCACCACCGATGTATAGGGGACCTCCTGATCTGAGCTACGACTGTAGTCATTGAATGGCCTGACCCTGTAGTAGTACAAAGTCGCAACCGTTGCTTCATTGTCAGTATAGGAAATAATATTTTCTCCTACCGAAACGACCACTGTGAAATCCTCACCATCCAGAGAGCGCTCAATATCAAAACCTGTTTCATTATGAGCATTGTCTGCCCAGCTTAGCTCTACCTCGGTTTCCGATAACGGTGTTGCGATCAACGACTCAGCCGGGAGGGGAAGGTTCTCATCATAAACAGTGGTGGCTTCTACAACGGATGAATAAATAGAATTTCCCGAAGTGCCGATCGCCCTGACTTTGTAATAATAAGTGGTTAATAGATCGAGGTCGTTTTCCGTAAAAACGCTTACATCTATATCCACAGTATCAATGACCGTAAACGTACTCCCATCACCGGATCTGGCTATTTCATAACCGGATTCATTGTCTGCCACATCATCCCAGCTGATGGAAATCGTATATTCGGTAACTTCCGTAACGGTTAAATTGGCTGGTGTGGCAGGTGCGTCCAAAGGTATCCCAAATATTTGCCACTCTGCCATCTGATAGGCATCAGATCCATGATTTTCGGTCATATTCAGCCGGTAGTATTGATACAGATCATTATTCGCAAAGGTGAAAGAGCGCTCCTGAAACCGGGATGGAAAGCTTTGATTGGTCCGGGTATCAAGTATTACCCAGTCTGCTCCGTCATTTGACCCCTCAAACGTCCAGTCTCTGGGGTCTCTTGAGGGAGCATCATTTGCTGAAGTAATACTGTACTTGGTTACCAGATGGTTTGAAAACGCAGACTTGGATTCATACTGTGTCCATAAAGTGGGTGTGAATCCTACCAAAAACTTAGTATTTATGTCGTTATCAATGAATTTCGGAGAGTTTTCATTTTCATTATCATTCTCCTTGGACACGGTCAATGTACCTCCGTCATCTGTGATATCTATAAACGCACCACTGTAATTCAATGTAGCAACTTCGGTTACCGGAGTAAAATCAGAAGTGCCAAAGGAATTGTAGCTACGGACCTGATAGTAATAGGTAGTGCCCTGACTAAGATCGATATCATAATAACCCGTTTCATTGGCATTGAAATCAGCGATCTTTTGAAAGGTGATATTATCAACAGATCTTTCCAGTTCGAAACCGTTTTCTACTATACTGTTATCATCCCAGGTCAGGAATACTTCATTCCCGGCTGATGATATAGCACTTAGGTTGGTGGGTGCTTCCGGCACCTTTGCCGCCAGCAGCCGCCACTCACCCAACTGAAAAGTACCGGAACCATTCAGTACAGTGATATGTAACCGATAATACTCGTAAGCCACACTGTTCTCAATTTCAAATGCCGTCGTGTTGAACCTCCCACCCAGCTGCATATTGGAACGTGTGTCCAAAACTGTCCAGTCAGTGCCATTAAGCGAACCTTCCAGAGTCCAGTCTTTGGGATCTCTTTCAGGGGCGTCATTACCTGTGGTGAGTGTGTATATACCCACTACTGCGGGTGTATTGAGCTGAAATTGTATCCACTGCAGGCCGGGAAAATGCGAAAGGAATTTTGTATTGATATCATTATCGATCACTTTGGTTGATCCTTCTCCCGCATCGCTACCGCCACCATTTTCCTCATGCACGGTAAGTGTACCTCCCGTGGCCGTAATATCCTGCGAGAAACCCTGTAAGCCTGTTGCCATGAAAACAACAGTACTCAGGATGATATATATTATGTGTTTATAAATTCTCATTTGTTTGGATTTTATTCGAAAGAACATAAACTACCGGGGTATGGAAGTTAGTATCGGTGTGCTTCTTACCACCCCGTGTTCTGCACCAGTTTTTTATTTATATTGATCTCGTCCTGAGGAATGGGCCACAGATAGTGGCGTTCATCAAAAATTCGGTTTTCGAATGGAACTTTATTATAGAAATTATTGATGTCCGGAGCATTGATATCCAGGCCGAGGGTGGGTCCGTCAAAAACTTCCTCGGCTATTTTCCATCGCCTGGCATCGAAATAACGTACATTTTCAAAGGCTAATTCCACCCTTCGTTCTTTCCTGATAGCTTCCCGCATGGCAGCTTTACCGATGGGGGCTTCCAGCTCGCTGGAGCCGTATTCCGGAATACCTGCTCTGTTCCTGATCAGATTGATATACTCCAGGACCTCCGGATCCTCCGGAGAAGATTCATTAAGCGCCTCTGCATAATCCAGGTAAATTTCGGCGAGCCGCAACATGCTGTTGGCCCTGTTCCCACTGGACCAGGCACCGAGCCCCATATTCTTCCTGGCAATGTATCCTGTCGGGGAGTAATCATTTCCCCCGGCTTTTCTTCCCGAATTACCCTCAAACCAGGTACGTGTGATGATATCACCTGTATTCCGGTTGAGCCATAAGGTATTATCAAAAGTAATGCTGGCATAAAACCGTGGCTCACGATCTACCCATTGATTAAATATTTCGCGTTCCGTGAAATCGTAGGGTGTCCGGAAACTGGAAAATCCGGATGTTCTATAGCCTGACTGCGGGTCGTCAATAGATCTGCCATTGGCCATAAAATAAGCATCAACCATGGCCTGGGTAGCTCCCAACCCACCGCTACCGCGGGCTTCACTTGAGCTGCCCGAATGAAACGGCGTCATTTCATATTGTCTTGATCCCACATCAGATGCCGGACGGGCCAAAATTATTTCCTCATTCCACTCGTCAAGCATTACGTCTCTGGTGGATAAATACGGATCAAACTGTCCCTGACTGTTACTTTTTCTATACAGGTTAAAGGTACCCGGCACAAATTCCGTGATAAACTGCTGGTAAGACTCCGCGGCGGCCCTCCATTTGTCTTCATCATAGGTCTGACTGATCAGATGTGTGCCATCGGCGTTCGTCAGATTGGCATAGTCTGGATTTCCGTTAAACAAAGGGCTGGCTGCCAGTAGTAAAACCTGTGATCTGATAGCCATGGCATAAGGCCTGCTAATTCTCCCATAGGCATCGTCATTTCTGGGAACATTTGGCAGGTCAATCATAGCTTCATCCAACTCACTAACAATGTATTCAGCACATTCATCAAATGTATTCCTCGGAAGATGGATCTGATCTACCGGCGCATCAGGTGGAAGGGGTGTATCCCCCATCAGTACCACCGGACCAAATAAGCGTATGAGATGATAGTAAAAAATGGCCCGCAATGCCCGCGCTTCTGCATGATACTGAAGTTCCAGTTGCGGAACACAATCCTGGCATTCGAATACATTCTCCATGAAATAACTTGCATTACGGATCCCCCGGTAAAAATTAGTCCACTTGTCATTGACAAATCCTGTTGTGGGGTTCCAGGTACCGATGTTCATTTCATTGCTTGGAACAAATGACCACACATATTCGGCTTCATCAGACCCACCTGTCCATGGGCCGGCATTGTTGGACAAAAACCTTTGGGATAACTCATCAGGAAGTACTGAATAGACATTGGCCAGGTACTGCTCTACCGTACTCTCATTGGCAAAGGTCTGATCCAGGGTTAGCCGGTCATCCGGTACCTGGTCCAGGAAATCACTACATGAAGTAATAAAAAGGATAATAAAT
>LYSV01000170.1 GCA_001657315.1 Flammeovirgaceae bacterium BBD 1991-12
ACCCCGGCCCCCGGCCGGCTCCGGTAGGCCTGGTAGGTTACGGAGGTGCTTTTGTAGTTCTTTACCACATGGCGACGACCCAAGGCGGGGAGACGCCCAAACCTGAACCAAAAAAAGAACCAATGATGACTATAGAAAAAGCACATTCCGCACAAAAATGTTTACGCTGCGTTCAGGAGCTGTTTGATTTCAACTGGCTGTAGTGATATGCTTAACCTGCAGGTGATCAATATCTTTAAGGAATTGTGTTAGCTCCTTTTTATTTAACGCGCCAAACAAAAGCTCACCTGCCGTGATTATATTTAATGATATGTTGGACTGACCAATAGTCTTAAGACTACTTAGTATTTCCGGGTTTTCCTTATAAAATTCTATAATAATATTAGTGTCACAAAGTACTAGTTGCCCCTTTTCCATGCCTGATTCCGAAGTTGATCACCGGTTATATTTCTACCTTTCCATAGGCCTGCTGAAGCAAAAAAGTCATAATCGTCAGATTTGCGTTTTACGGAACGTTGCACTTCTATGAAATCAAACTGCTTGATCAATTCAGGGAAAAAATTGATTTTGCTATCATCTTTTTACTGTTGACGTGATCTTTTGCATAACACGGGAGATTTGTTTTACAAAGTAACAATTTATTTGATTTATTTTGTTTCATTATCCTGGAATACAACAGAGCAAGGGTTTATGCTCCGGTTCAATACATGCGATCATGGGCTTTGGTGAACTGTCAAAGAAGGACCAGATAAGTAAATAGTTATGAAAATTTACATAGGAAGCTACACTCAGAAACTATCCGAGGAGATCGTCGGTCAGGGAAAAGGGATCCAATGCTACGCCGTCGATCGGGAGAATATCAAACTATTGAGTACTACCTTCCAACGTAACCCGGCGTACTTCACGCTGTCGGAAAATGGCAGCTATCTTTACTCCGCTGAAGAGTTGTTTAATGAGGATAACCCCAAAATATATGCGTACAAAGTGAATGATGAGGGAGAGTTGACACTTATTAATTCCCACGAACTTCCCGGTTCTCTCGCCTGCCATCTGACTATTCAAAAAAACTGCCTGCTGGTGGCTAACTATGGGACGGGCAATGTACTGGTGTTTCCCCTTGATGCATCCGGAGCCTTACTTCCTCAAAGTCATACGGTGCAGCATCACGGAACCGGGCCAAATACCGTGAGACAGGAGGGACCCCATGCTCATATGACTTGTGTGGTGCATGACGATCTGATTTATGTGCCGGACCTGGGGATTGATACCTGCAAGGCCTATACCCTGAACCCCACCCATAAGCTGGAACCTGTTCCAGATTGGGATCTCCGCGTTGAGCCCGGTTCCGGGCCACGACATATGGTGGCACACCCTACAGTACCTCTGGTATTTGTCTTTTGTGAATTAACCGGTGACGTTTACACCTTTGAGCTGGCCGGCGACCGTCCTGCCTTGCTGCAAAAGATCAATTCCCTACCTGCGTCCTGGCAGGACACACCGAGCAGCGCCGCCATTCGCCTGCATCCCAACGGCAGATTTCTGTATGTGTCCAACCGTGGATGTGATACCATTACACAGTTTGAACTTACAACCGGAGGAAAACTCAGATTGGTAGCCATAGAAGAGATCAACGACAAAACTCCGAGGGACTTCGCCATTGATGCAAAGGGTGAGCTAATGGCGGTAGGGGGGATGGATTCACATACCTTAAGCCTGTACAGGCTGGATAAAAACACAGGAAGAATGACGCCCGGATCCACCATTGACGGAGTGTTTTCGCCGAGTTGTGTCTGCTGGGTTGATGAGGGTTGAGTTTCTGCTGCCATGCCTTAGCAGAAGACCATCGATTTAGAGAAAGTTCGGGATATCATTTCAGACCATCCACTTTATTATCGGTTTTTTTGGAAAAAGCCTGGGTTTCCTGTTTCTGCTTTTTGCCAAGCATGCAACTCTTGATCAGCTTATACGCTCTGGTGACGTGGCCTTCCACGGTTTTCAGTGAGATATTGAATTTTGAAGCCACCTGCTTGTACCGCAGTCCGTCTATCTTGTTGGCTACGAACACATTCCTGCACCTTTCAGGAAGCTGGCTGATACATTTATCCAGCTTTCGAAGTCGTTTTTGTTTATACTCCTCATTGAGGTTTACCGCACGCAGCAATGCCGTATGATAGTATGATGACAGTACGCCATCTGTTTTTTCCTTTTTCCTGTAGAGATCAACCAGTCTGTTGTGAGCAGCTTTATACAGGTAACTTTTAAATGAGCTGGTGATATGGATCTGATCACGCTTTGCCCATATAGACATGAAAGTATCCTGCACAATATCTTCGACCTTGTCTCTGTCCTGTACATAGCTTAGCAAATAGACACAAAGCTTTTCATAATAATCAGCATACAGCTTCTCAAAAACGTGGCGGTCACCATTTTTTAAGGCTTTGGATATCGTATTTAATTCATTACCAGCCACTTGCTGTCAGATCTTTCTGAGTCTTAGATAAAATTACCGGCTATCGGGTAAAACGATCAGGCAGCCAGGCTTCCTTTTGAAACCGGCTCCTGACCCTGTACAGGGAATTTTTTAAACACCGTTTCACGGGTGCAGTTGCCAGAGGCCTTTGTGCAGGAGGAACACATCCCGGGGCGGAGTATACTATAAAAAATAAAATAAAAAAAATTCAAGGGTTTTTTAAAACTCTTACGTCATAGGAACAAAATTTTTAAAAAATTGGATCGGGAACTAATTGACAGGTTGATAATTAAGCTGCTGGAAGACAGTATTTCAGAGGAAGAATCCCTGATATTGAAGGAATGGCTTCAGGAGGCAGAGAACGTCAGGTACTTCAATCATTTTATTGAAATTGACCACCTTGTAAAATCTAAAATTGAGTTTGATCACAGTGCGTCATTACAGAAGGTGAGGGAGTTGATCAAGGAAAGGCCGGCCACAAGTCGTTACAGCTTCCTGAAGTATGCCGCTACCGTAGCCATAATTTTAGCCACGGGTTATTTCTTATTTGTTAAAAACAAGGCCACGATTACGGGCTCCTCCATTATAGAGAACAACATCAGAGCCGGAACGGATAAGGCCATTTTAACACTGGAGGATGGCTCTGCAGTGGCACTCGAAAAAGGGCAAAGCTACCTGGCTGAAAACATCAGCAGTAATGGAGAAAAGCTGATCTACACCTCCGGAAGTGCCAGGAAGGCGGAGGTGGTCTATAATTTTCTGACCATCCCCAGGGGAGGACAGTTTTTTGTTCAACTGGCGGACAGTACCCGGGTTTGGCTCAATGCCGGATCGAAACTGAAATATCCGGTAGCATTTACAGAAGGAACAACGCGGGAAGTGGAGTTACTGTACGGTGAAGCGTATTTCGAAGTGTCACCGGCAGCAGATCATGGAGGAAGTCATTTTGCTGTATCATCCGGAGCACAGAAAACAGAGGTGCTGGGTACGGAATTTAACCTGAAGGCCTATCCTGATGAACCGCAGATCCTGACCACACTGGTGGAAGGAAAAGTGGCCATTAATGTAGATAACAACAGGTCTTATCTGACATCCAACCAGCAGTCGAAGGTAGATGTGACCACCCACCGCCTGACGGTCGGTACAGTGGATGTTTTTGATGAGATATCCTGGAAAAATGGTTTGATATCATTTAATGAAAAGCCCCTGGACAAAGTAATGGTCGACTTGTCGAGGTGGTATGATTTCGAGTACGAATATGCCACAGGGCAGAAGAAAGGTATTGTTCTCACCGCTGTGCTGGAAAGAGCAAGATCCATTGAAGAGATCCTTGATCTCATAGAAGAAGCCAGCAACGGAGATGTTTTTTTTGAAGTGAACAATAAAACGATAACGATAAAGTAAAAAGGGAAAGGCCACCACATCCTACTGCTATGGCCTTTTCCCTTTCCATTAAAGATTGATTAAAACGATGTTTAACCAAACCCATACAAATGTATGAGATATAATTTTACTAATGCCGCTCTCTTGCCGAAAAGAGGGTTTTTCAAACTGATCATGAGAGTATTTGTTTTTTTATGCTGTACCCTTTCGTTCGGGTTCAATACGGAATCAGTACTTTCTCAGGATGCACAGATCCTGATCAATAGCTACAGGACAGTCACCGTCAGGCAGGTGTTTGAATTGATCAAAACGCAAACGGATTATAAATTCATTTACCGGAATGATCTGCTTGAACATGTAGCGCCGGTTGATCTCAAAAAAGGTACGTTCAGGGTCAGGGAACTACTGGACAAGTGCCTGTTGCCGGCTAACTTCACCTATAACTTCAGGGCAAACAACACGATCGTTGTGAAAAGAAATACTAAAAAAGCCCTGAATGAAGCAGTGAGTCCGGTTATAGACAAAATTGAGGTGACCGGTGTGGTGGTAGATGAAAATGGAGAGCCTTTACCGGGCGCTTCTGTCAGGATAAAGGGAACCAGCATGGGCACCATTACTGATGTCGACGGAAGATTTAAACTGTCAGTGGAAGAAGATGCAACTTTGATCTTCTCATTCATCGGATATCAGAGCGCAGAGATAGCCGTTAACAGCCGGAAGGTGATAGAAGTCCAGCTGTTCAGTGATCTGAGAACACTGCAGGAGGTGGTGGTGGTAGGGTTTGGGACCACTGTAAAGGAAGACCTTACAGGGTCCGTGGGTACAATAAAAGCAAAAGAGCTCGGGCAAATACAAACGCAAACTATTGACCAGGCTTTGGTAGGTCATATCCCGGGTGTATTTGTCAATGCCGGCGGGGGCGCTCCAGGAACCGGAGCTATCGTAAATGTCAGGGGGTTAAGTGCGCTGCAGGGGGATAATCAACCGCTGTATATCGTGGATGGCGTGCCTATCATACAGTTTGAAAGAACCGGAAATGATGGTTTGGTACGGGCAAACAACAGGGAAAATCCCTTATTATCCATAAACCCCGCTGATGTAGAGCGTATTGATGTGCTAAAGGATGCCTCTTCCGCTGCCATATACGGTTCGCGGGCAGCCAATGGGGTGATCATTATTACTACCAAACGCGGCCGGAGAAATCAAGCACCACGCTTCAATTTGTCTGTTAGATCTACTATTCAAAACCCTACGAATAGATTAGATCTGTTGGACGTGGGTGAATTCAGAGAACTACTGGAGCAACAGGAGATTGATGTAAGTGATTTCGGTACTGCAGATACGGATTGGCAGGACCTCATAAGCAATAAGAATGCGTTATGGAATCAGGCGGACCTGAGCGTGTCAGGAGGGACCGGAAAAACCAGTTACTACGCCTCTCTTTCTGCCTCGGACCAGGAAGGCATTTTGATCGGAAATGAATTCCAGAGGTATGGTTTTAGCACCAATCTGGACATCGAGGCGTCTGAAAGGCTTAAAATCGGAACATCGATAAACTACAATTATTCGGTAAACAAGCAGTCAGGCATCACGAGTTTCAATAATGCGCTTTACCGGCCGGATCAACCTGTGTTTAACGAAGACGGATCATTTACCAGTGTTCCGGGTTTTTTCGGGGATATGAGAAATCCTCTTGGTGATGAAGCTATGATCAGAGACAGGGCGGTTTCTCAAAATGTGATCGCCTCTGCCTTTGGGGAGTACAGGATCATCGACGGTTTAAAATTCAAAACCCAGCTCAGCGCAAACCTGAATAATGACAAAAGTTCAAGATTTAGCCCATCCTATACGTTTGTGGCACTGCTGGGGCTGGATGGTTTTCAGGGAGCTATTCTTGATAACAATACTACTGAAAATGTAACTACAGCCTTTATCAATACCCTGAGTTATAAAAAGATACTGGCGCAGGACCATGCGGTTGACTTCCTGGCTGGTGTCTCATGGAACAGATCAAAGCTGGAGCTGGAAAGGCAGGTGTATGTAGGCTTCCCCGATGATGAAACATTGACCGATATCAATTCTGCCAGCAATTTTGTGCGTGGTGAAAGTGAAGCCGTGGAAACCGGGTTAAACTCTTATTTTGGCCGTTTAAACTACGGTTACAGGGAAAAGTATTTACTGACATTTACTGCCAGGTCAGACGAATCCACCAGGTTCGGGCCAAACAACCGGCGCGGGTTTTTTCCTTCAGGTGCCATAGCGTGGAATATTCATAAGGAAGGTTTTCTGGCAGGCACAAAACCGCTCAGTCAGTTGAAGTTGCGTGCCAGTTTAGGAAGAACAGGCTCTGATAACTTACCGGACTTTTCATACATTCCAACTTTCCGCACGCTGAACCGGAATGGTTCTTTTTATGATGGTGTAAACGGTATCGTATCAGATGATGTCCCTAATAATGATATAAGATGGGAGCAAACAGACCAGCTCGATATAGGTTTGGAGTTTGGCTTGTTTGAAAATCGCTTTAATGCCGAGATCAATTACTTTAATTATAAAACATCCGATCTGATCTTATTGGTGCCAATACCCTTTGAAACAGGATCCACCCGTTTCAATTCAAACATTGCAGATGTTTCCAATAAGGGTTGGGAAATTATGCTGGGTGGCGATGTGATCCGCACGGACAAGGTCAACTGGTACTCCTCCTTCAATGTATCGTTTGTGAGGAATAACGTTGATGCCTTGAATGGTGGTTCTGTTCTGGCCGATGGCCGTTCCGTTGGTATAGAGGAAGGGCAACCTATTGGCGTTATATTTGGCCTGGAGATCGCTTCCATTGCGCAGACCCAGGAGGAAATCGACGCCTTAAATGCGGCATCTCCGAACGGAGTGTACGATAGTTTCCTTTCTGAGCCAGGCGACTATATTTTCAGGGACCTTAACGGCGATGGCGAGATCACAGCAGATGACCGGACAACTTTAGGAGATATTACCCCGGACTATTTTGGAGGGTGGAACAATACCGTTACCTACAAAAATTTCGACGCATCATTCAATTTTCAGTTTGTAGAAGGTGTGGAAAGGGAGTGGACCCGTCCTAGCTCATTGTTTGGTTTTGACGGTGAAGAGAACATTACTACCCTGGTTTTTGACACCTGGTCGGAAGAAAATACCGGAGCCAATTATGCCCGTATCGGATCCCTGACCCATGTTATTGACGTAAACTCGCGAAATGTACAGGACGCCTCTTATATCCGGTTGCGTTCGGCTTCTATTGGCTATCGACTTCCCCGTGGGTTGACGGAGAAGATCGGTATACGCAATGCCAAATTGACCATAAGCGGCAATAACCTGTTCACCATTACCGACTTTCCCGACCAGGATCCGGAAAACATACAACCCTTTACCGGCAACACCACTGACACCATCAGAGAAGTAGGTGTATCCTACCCGCAGGCCAGGACCTTTACCATTGGACTTAATGTAGGTTTTTGATCAGCCTTAAAAGCAGAAAAATGAAAAATTTAAAATCCATATATACTGTACTCGGCCTGATACTGCTGGGGTTTAACTCCTGCGAAGTGGCCAAAGACATAGATGACTTTGAACCCTTGTTTACGCTGGATAGTGAAACAGCCATTAGGGATGAAGCTTCTGCGGAGTTGGCATTGGCAGGGGCATACGCAGGACTGAGGAATGGAGGAGACCCACATGCCTATATACTGCCATCCCTCATGAGTAATTTAGGTCAGTCCAGCGTCTCTTTTGCTATTCCCGGACCTACGGCTTACAACAATAACAACCCTATCATCGATGAAACCGATGCTATGAGTGCCTACCAGGGCATGTACGCCGTCATCAACAGGTCTAACTGGATCATCGAAAAAGTGGCGGAACTGGAGGATGAGCTTTTTTCCACACCCACCCGTCGCACTGAGATCATTGGGGAGGCCAAAACATTAAGAGCCCTGGCCCATTTTTATGTATTGCGCCTTTGGGGTGAGTTTTATGATATCTCCTCCGGGTTTGGAATTGACGTTCGTACAACGCCGGCAAGAAGTGCCGAAGCATTTGCACGAAAAACGGTGGCAGAGACCTACGCCGCGATCATCCGGGATCTGGATGATGCCATAGCCACGGCTCCGGACTTAAGAGCAAAATTCTTCGCGAATAAAAACTTTGCCAAGGGTCTGAAGGCCAGAATACTATTGTACCAGGGAGAATATGCAGTGGCCGCTGCTTTGGCCAAAGAGGTCATAGATGATGCTTCAGGTGATTTTGAATTGACAGCCACATTTGAAGAACAATTTGATAACACCTCTATTGATATCCTGTCGACCAGTGAGGTCTTATTTGGTACAAAGGGAGACCCTGTAGCTCGCACCTTTTTCCGTAATCTTTGGGGATTTTACGTTCAGGCAACACAGTCTTATATAGACTTGGGTGCTACGGGATCGATGATGGTAGCGGGTCAGGATATTGCTTTTGACAATACCAGGATCTCATCTCAGTTTGAAGACCGGGGGGGTAGTTTTGGCTGGGTCGCCAATAAGTTTGCCAACCGCAGTGAAGACTATGATATGATCTATCATATGCGAATGGCGGAGGTGTACCTGATCCACGCAGAAGCGTTGGCCAGGGCAACAAATACCGTATCGGCCGATGCACTGGCCTCCCTGAACGCTATACGAATAAGAGCGGGAGCTATCACAACCGGAGGCGATGGTTTTGAAACTTACCCGGTAGCCATTACGCTTGATGAATTTCTGGAAGCGGTACGCATTGAAAAAAGTGTGGAATTGGGAAGCGAGCTGGGCGAAGAATGGTTTGACCTGATCCGATATGATTTTGCGGATGGTTTTGGAACAGGCTTCCAGGTTTCGGATTTTGTGCCCACCGCTACCGACCCTGATAAATTCATTTTACCCATTTCAACGGTTTCCATCGCTGCAGGAGGGAACCTTGTGGTACAGAATCCAGGATACTAGATGAATTAAGTGATCAGCCTTAAGGGTTTTGAGGCTGGTCCATCTTCTTTTACACAAAGCCATTTACATGATCCCCGGTAACTTGCTTAAACCTGATTTTACGCATTACTCATCCCGGCATTGAAGGGAATCGCCTGGAGAAGGCTGGAGTCCGGTTGAAATTTAAACACCTTATAAGAACAATTATGATACTAAAAAGAGCAATTAATATAATAGTCAGCCTGCTGCTTTTCTCCCTGGCGGGAAACGCCCAGGAAGATGCTTCTAAAACTACAATGAAGGTACTCTATGTAGGTTATGATCCTGCAAAGCCCATCCTGAGATCTTCCCAGTTCAGGGATGCCTCATCTGAACGGTATGAAATGGACGTAATATCAAGATGGCCTGCGTTTAATATTTATTTGAAAAGACGTTTTACCGATGTGACCAGTGTTGATGCGAGAGATTACAGAGAAGAGATGTCCTCGGATCACGATGTCACTATCTTTGACGAATTAACACCCCCGATCCGGGAAGAAATTCGGGAGCAAGATGAAAACGGACAGATAGTAAAATATGTGCCACCTGCCTATTTATCGGAAGAATATCATCATGCAACGATTTTTATGGGAAAGGTGGCGCCGGATATGGGGGGATCACTGGGATCCAAATTGGATTGGTACTGCTTATGTTTGGGGGGTGATGCGCTTAACATAAAAACAGACCATCCGATTTTCAATACACCTACCAGCGTAGAGTTGACCCTGGAGATGAAAAAAACCCCGGATAACTTTTATGCCTATCCCAACTCGGAGAACATACCAAAGCAAATACCCACATGGCGCGTACAGGGTCTCGATTATGAAAATGCAGATTATGCGATCGGAATGGTTTCCCGTGGTAATGGCTTTCTCGATTCTCCCGATACGGAATACATTTCGGGAGGCAATAACTCAAAGGACATTAATGCAGTAGCTCTGGGAAGACACGGAAACTTTTTTTTATGGGGCTTCAGCGCTTCCCCTGACCATATGACCGATGAGGCCCTGGACGTTTTTGCCAACACTATAGTGTATATGAAACAATTTAAAGGAGCAAGACTCATCGCCAAAAAAATGGACGTAGGAGTAGCCATCCGTGATACTTATGTGACTTACAAGAATAGAGACATCAGTGTGGAAAAGTTTGAATCCTATAAAAAGCAATGGTTGGAGATCAGGCAAAAGGATATAGCCAGAAAGAAAGAACTGGAAGCAAAGAAAGCCAAAGGAGAAAAACTCAATAAATATCAGGAGGCTTTTTTGAACAAGGTTGATCCTGTACCTACACTTGAAGCATGGCTGCCCAATAAATACAGAATGGGAGAGCGGTATTTTAAAAAGTTCGGTACTGACCTCCAGGCATATAAGCAATACCTGAATGAAAATGTAGAGTACCTGATCTATAATCCACAGGGCAATCCTGTAATGGAAGTAGATGAAGATGTAAAAGAGATGGGTGTGTCCAATAGAAAACCTGAGTTACTCGGGAAAAGCATTGAATGGCTACAAAAAAAAGGAAAGAAAGCTGCTTTAGCCCAGCGCGTCCTGGAAAGATATACGGAAGAAAGCTTTTCAAATGCCGGAGAATGGGAAAATTGGTTCCGTACAAATCGTGATAGGTTGTTTTTCACTGAAGCCGGTGGGTACAAGTGGCTGGTAAATACATTAAAAACAGTACCATGATGAATAACATACTTTTAAAGGTATCAATAGTCATCAGTGCCTTGTTAATGGCCAATAAAATACCTGCCCAATCCATAGATGGATCGTTGGAGCTGAAGGTTGCTGTAGCAAAGCAAAAACTGAATACCTCATCGCCAACCCGGCTTGACCCTCTGGCCTTAAATGCGAAGTTGGTTTGGTCTGATAATAATGACCAGTTGGCCATAGTCATGAAAGTTAGCTTGTTGACCGATTGGCATGTATATTCCTCTGTCTCAAGAAAATCACCATTTATCGCGACAGAGATAAAACTCGCTTTACCCGAAGAAGGTCTAATGCCTCTCGGAGAGTGGGAGAAGCCGTATGCCGAGAGCTACAACGAACAAGCCAGTGTCTATAGAGGGGACGAGTTGTTCTTCGTTAGGTATTACGGGGTGGCCAGGAATCTAAGGCTTGATGGTAAACTAAAATGCGGGTTGTATTATCAGGCCTGTGACCCGTATAAATGTTTTCCTCCCAAAACAAAAATGGTTGATCTGACTGATTGAAAAATGAGTATAAAAATGAAAACAATACTGTCAACACTTATTGGAGCATTAATTTGTGCTACTGGTTTTTCTCAAAACATTGATTTTCAAGAAGGTACCTTCGAACAGGTATTGGCTAAAGCCAAAAGGGAGAATAAGCTGGTTTTTATGGATTGTTACACTGTATGGTGTGGCCCATGCAAAAAACTGGCAAAGGAAGTATTTCCTCAAAAAAAGGTAAGCACATTTTTCAACGATAATTATGTAAGTCTTACCATGGACATGGAAAAGGGGGAGGGTATAGAACTTGCTCAGTACTATAATATTACTGCTTACCCGACCTTGCTGTTTCTTGATGCCAGCGGTGAGGTAGTAGACAGAATAGAAGGCGCCGTAGATGCTGATCGCCTGATAGAAAAAGGAAAAGCGGCTTTGAACAGAAAAAAACAGTCAGAGTAAATCGTGGCTTTATGTGACAATCTACCCGATACTGGAACTATATAGGGTATCCTTGAAAATTCCGTTGACGGCTGGAGGGAGGGCGTCCATTCCGAAAGCTTTCGGAACGAGAGACATTTGAGGCCTGCGGGTAAGCGGCCCATAGGGGGCGGAAAGTGCGTTCCGCGAGGTTCCGATAGCAATCGGAAGGCTTTTGGTGGTGGTGCCTTTTTCTTTTGTTTCGTCCCGCAGGCTTGCGGGATGAAAACCGAAGTTAAAACCCCAAAACTCAACAAAAACTGCTCATTTTGAGGTTTGCATTCACCGTGGAAGTAAATAAAATACGTCTTTTTAACTCAGAATCAACGTTTTTACCTTAATTGTGATTTTCAAGGACTCCCCATATAAAATGCATATTGCTGAGGCGTATGTAGCAAGTAAGCTCAAGACTTATTGGAACACTTTTAAAACATACTAAAAAGGTATGGAAGATAGTTAGAACTATCTTCCATACTGCTACAACCTATGATCTAACGACAATTCCAGGTTTCTCTAAAACTGTGCGTTTTTCCTGTTGGACTATTCATTTTTACACATTAAGTACGCATTTTCCCCATTGAATATGGGATTTCTTCCATGTATTGGATTCGTTGTGTCATTGCTGATTTGGATGATCTTTTGGAAAGGATTTTGAATTGTCATAAAAGAATAGTTACGGTACCCTTGTATGTATGTGGTCCATCCTGGATCAGATATAAGTAGGATCCGACGGGCAGTGAACTTC
>LYSV01000171.1 GCA_001657315.1 Flammeovirgaceae bacterium BBD 1991-12
CTGACTAAGCAAAGCCAGACTATCAGTGGTAAGATCATACTTCCTGGTGGCCAGATCCTGAGTCTTTCTCAGGGTCACATTTTTACCCGACCTGACCAGTTCAAAACCTCTGTATTCCATGATCCGGTTAACGGCCCTTATCAGTAACGCCAAGCCGATCGAGCCCAAAACACTCAGGATCAGAGCAACCATAATGGAAGCAAAGGCCACCTCCCCATTGAAAATACCCTGCCATGTAGTAATGGCACCGATCAGGCAGAGCGACATCAGAAACCCTACAACGAGGGCTACAACATCAACACGTCTGGCCAGCTTTGCTCTGGTCAGCCTTAACTCAGCCCCTGTATCATTTAACTCGAATCCCAGGTTTTTAAGATATTTCAGGCTTTGGATAGCGTCGGTTTCCCCTTGCAGCCGTTTTTCCAGCCTTTCAAACAATTCCTTGTTGTATTCATGTCCTTTACGTTCTTTTATCACCTCATAGAGCGCTTTCAGAGCGTCATAGTTCATGTCATCAACAGACGCCAGCATCTGGCTCAGCTCCCGGTCGGTTTTTTCTTCAAAAGTTGCCTTATAGTTCATGATAGCGTCTGGTTATGCTGCCAAATCATATTCGTGGATCCGTTCTTCATCCACAACCACCTTTTCTACCTCCTCTCTTACCGGCTTTTGACCTGTCCAAAGCCATGTCCAGTAGGATCTGCAACTGTTCATGACCAATATCAGTACAGGGAAGAACAGTAAAATGATAAACGTACCGATCAGTACGCCATAAGCCACTGAGATAGCCATGGGGATGAGGAACTGGGCCTGAAAGCTCTTCTCCAGTATCAGCGGGAACAGACCGGCCACTGTGGTGATGGACGTAAGCATGATGGGCCTGAAACGTGCGATACCGGCATTATAGGCTGCCTGATAGACTGTTTGTCCACCATCTTTGATCAGGGTATTGAATTTTGCCAGAAAAACGACAGCATCATTGATGATCACGCCGGATAATGCGATCATACCCCACGCACTCAACAAACTCACAGGTAAACCATGCACTCCATGTCCCAGTGAGGCTCCTAACCATCCGAGAGGGATCATGAGAATGATCAGAACTGCCTGCAAAACGGATTTGAAAGTGATCATAAGGATGAAAAAGATCAGTAAAAAAGCGCCCCCAAAGAACAGCCCTATCTGACTTTGTGCCCTTTCACTCTCCTTGGACTGTCCACCATAATCTACCTCCACAGACGGGTATCTGGCAAGAATTTCGGGGATGATGGTTTTTTGCACATTTTCTATTATAGGTGGTACCTCTCCAAAGGGATCCACCATATCCGCTTCCACCGTTATGGCCCTTTTGGTATTGAAATGCCGTATGCCTGACAGCCCCCGCTCTACAGAATAGCTGGTGAGCTGCGTGAGCGGATACTCGCCTTCTTCATTTGCCTTGACCTTCATATCCTCCAGCTGTCCGATACTGATCCGGTCCGACTCCGGATACCGCACCCATACACGTACTTCATCCGAACCCTTTTGCAGCCGTTGCACTTCCTCACCAAAGAAACCCTGCCTTACCTGTTTTGCAATATCATTATGGGTGAGCCCCAGGAAGTAGGCCTCCGGCTTCAGGTCGAACAGCATTTCCCTACGACCGATCTGCACATTGTCCTGAATGTCCTTCAGATCGGTGATCTTTCTCAATTCTGCTTTCAGGTCATCCCTGGCATCACGCAATTCATCATAGTTGGAACCCAGCAGCCGTATGGAAATAGGCTTGCCGAAACGGTCCTCTCCTCCTACCAGCAGCTTTTCAGCATCCTGCACTACACCTATCTTATCCCGTATCCGGTTAATGATGTCAAACTCATTGATGCCCGTGCCATCCAGCTCCTTGTAGAACACAGAGATCTGTCCGGCATGGCTACCCGCATCGGAGCCGTCACTGGTCGATCCCAGACCGCTGAAGGTAAATTTCACGATGTTCTCCTCATCTTCTATCTCCTCCTTGAGTTCATCATTTACCTCCCACACGATATTTTCAAATCTTTTCAGATAGTTTTCTGTCACCTGCTCACGTGTGCCGGGTTTGAACGCAATATCGATATTGAAGTTGGTAAAGGGTATTCTTGGAAAGAAGGTAGCTTTAATGAACCCTCCACCAAACAGACCAGCAACAATGGGGAACAGGCCTATTAAAACACATACCGATATTACACGATACCGCATAGTGTATTTTAAAACCGTACCGTACAGCCCGTACCGCATCCAATCCACTACTCTGTTGATCTGTTTTCTGATCTTAAATCCCCTGGAGTTTTCACTTTTCACGGACAACACCGACTTACTGGCCAGGTGGGCAGGTAATACAAAAAAGGCTTCCAGCAGTGAGAAACTCAGGCTGGCCACCACCACGAAGGCCATATCTTTCAGGAATTCAAAGCCTCCCGTGAGGAAGAAAAGGGGCATAAAGGCCACAATGGTAGTGGTCACGGAAGTAGTAACTGCCGGAAGTACCTCCATGGTACCATTGACAGCCGCCTTGATAGGATTGCCGGTTTTCTCAAAGTGTGAATAAATATTTTCAGCGATCACAATACCATCGTCCACCAAGATCCCAATGACCAGGATCATCCCGAACAATGAGATCATATTGATCGTGAGCCCGAAGAAAATACCCAGAATGAACATACCCAGGAAAGAAGAAGGGATCCCCCATGCCACCCATGCAGAAAGGCGGAGGCTGAGAAACAGCCCCAGGGCTACCAGCACCAGGGTCAGCCCGATCAGCCCATTGGAGGTAAGCATGTCCAGACGCTGATTCAGGTAATCCATAAAATCGAAGGAAACGATCATTTGCACCACGGAATTGGACGCATTGAATTCCTCGGCATACGCCGTGGTGTATTCGGATATCTCCTGAAGGTCTTCATCCTCCAGTTTCAGCACCTGGATAAAAACAGCCCTCTGGCCATTGATGGTCCATTTATTGGGTGCATCGGAAAACTGTTCCTTAATGGTAGCTACATTGCGTAGCAGCAGCTTGCTTCCATCGCTGTTGGACCGGAGCACGATCTCACCGATCATAGCGGCGTCTGTTTCCTTGGCATTGGAACGGATAAGTATCTCTTCGGTAGTAGCCTTGATGGAGCCTCCGGAAATGTCCTGATTGTTCAGGCGCACAGCATTGGCCACCTCATCGAACTTCAACCCGTATCGTCTCAGGTCCCTCTCGGAAACCTCAATGGAGATCTCCCGGTCGTTGAAGCCCATCAGGTTGACCTGAGAGACCACTCCGGATGCCAGCAGATCATCTTCTATTTCTTCGCCATATTTCTTGAGGGTATAAAGGTCTACATCTCCTGTGATGGCCAGCCACTGCGCCGGTGTGGTAGGCTTTATCTTGTAGATCACCGGCTTTTCAGCATCCTGTGGAAAGGAACTGATGGCATCTACAGCATTTTTTACCTCAGTATACACCTCATCGATATCATAGTTTTCCAAAACGGTGATGGAGACGGAAGCATTATTCTCCGCGCTATTGGAATTAACTTCATCAATACCGGCTATACTGTTGATGGACTCTTCAATTTTTGTGGTCACTCCTTCTTCCATCTCTTCCGGGGAGGCACCGGGATAGGCCACGGTAATGGAAATGTTGTTGATCTTACGTGATGGAAAGAATGACTTTTTCGTACCCAACAGCGAAGCTATACCAGCAATCAGGGTAAGTGCAATAATGATATTGGCGAGGATGGGATACTTGACAAAGTACGCCACCAGCCCTTTCATTGAGTTCTGCATAATCTTAGTTATTTACCAATCTACCGTCGGCAGACTTGTTTTCAAGATCAATATCCTTTTGCTCTCCTGAGGCTGCCGCCTTGAATGCCTTCATATTATTATGCGCATTGATCAGAGGCTCTACTACCAGGTCCTCACCCTCGTCCAGTCCGTTGAAAACTGCGGTTTCCTCATTGTACCGAAGCACGTTGATCTCCTTTACTTTGAGGAGTGAGTCCTGGAAGACAAATACTTCATTGCTATTGAATATAGCATTTCTGGGAATGATCATACCATTTTTCACCATTCTGGCCGGTATATCTGCCGTGAGATACTGACCGTCATACAGCGGTTGTTCTCTGGGCCGGATAGCTATAAAAACATCAATAGACTGTGTTTCGGGGTTCACATATTCTCCTATTCTGCTGATCACACCGTTCCACTGATTCCCTCCTTCTGAAGTAATGACCACTTCAGTGTTACGCTGTATCCACTCAATGTCCTTCGTATTCACATCCACCTGTAGCTCAAGGCGGTTTGACCTGATGAACCTGCCTATATTGTTGCCAGGGTTCACAAACGCTCCCGATTGCAGGTTTACGGTAGAAATATTACCGTCAAATGGAGCATAAAAGCGATATTTCCTGAGGTTGGCCTCGGTACTTTTGATCGAGTAGAAATTGCTGAAGATATTCTTGGTTGCCAGAAAGGTTTTTTCCTTATGCGACTTGTAATCGGGTAAGGAAGGCAGGTCCTTGTCCAGCTCTATGGACTGGAAGTAGGTCTCCCACGCGCCATAGTTATCGGCAAAATCAATTTTCAGATCGGGCAGTATGGCAGCAAGATCACGCAGGAAATTACTTTTTTCCGATTGCAGATTGAGCCGGGCCTCGGTATCGTCAACTCTGAAGATAAGCTGTCCCTTCCGGAAACTTTGCCCCTCTTTTAAAGCTTTCACCCCGGAAAACATTCTGCCGGGCACCTCAGCTATAAGGTCGAGAGCCTCAGCGGTTTTCACGCGGCCAAAGGCAATGATATTGGTCTGAACATCTTCGTATTTTACCGATTGGGTCTTCACATATTTCTTTACTTCAACCGGCACTTCCTTTTTCGGAGGCTCTTTCATGCCTGACAAAATCCCCGAGGCCGCAAAAGAGCCTACAAGGACCACCAGACCTATAACGATGATGATGACTTGTCTGAGTTTCATAAGTTTTGGTTGACTGCGTTAATTATAATGAACTGATGATAAGCTGTTTTGTTGTATTTTTGGCTTGATACGGGAATAGCACATGCAAACGGTCGATTTTCGTGTTGAATGATGCCCTCAGGATCGTCTGATCCTTGCTTTTTCTGAATCCAATCCATCTCATTTCAGGACCTATCAATGTTTATGCAAAAGTCACTAAATTATGCTTAGCGTTGTTCAAAAAAATCAGATTTTGATGGTGTAAAGCATCAGAGTTAAGGAAAAGCCACGGCTTCACCGGTTATCATTCGTCTTTCTTACGTTTTACCCCGAAAAGAGCGTCACACTTTTTATATTTGCAGCCTTAAATCAAAAGCAGACGCATGACTGATTTTATAGGTGAAATGGAGTGGAGAGGTATGATACATGATATCATGCCAGGGACAAGAGAACTGCTGTCCAGTGAAATGACCACAGGTTACATTGGTTTCGATCCCACGGCAGACTCCCTGCACATAGGAAATCTGGTCCAGATCATGACATTGGTACACTTTCAGCGGGCGGGCCACAGGCCCATAGCGCTGGTAGGTGGTGCCACCGGTATGGTGGGTGATCCGTCCGGAAAATCAGCCGAGCGCAATCTGCTCTCCGAAGAGGTACTTCAGCACAACCTGACCAGTGTCAGGAAACAGCTGGAAAGATTTCTGGATTTCGATTGTGGCGATAATTCCGCGGAAATGGTCAATAATTACGACTGGTTCAGGGATTTCTCCTTTCTGGATTTTATCCGGGATGTGGGCAAGCACATTACGGTAAATTACATGATGGCCAAGGACTCCGTAAAGCAGCGTCTGGAAACAGGGCTTTCATTTACAGAGTTCAGCTACCAACTGGTGCAGGGATATGACTTTTACTGGCTGTTCAAAAACAGGAACTGCCGACTCCAGTTGGGAGGGTCAGACCAGTGGGGCAATATTGTTACCGGCACGGAGCTGATACGCAGAAAGGCACAGGGTGAGGCTTTTGCGGTGACCACACCGTTAATAAAGAAGGCGGACGGCAGTAAATTCGGTAAAACCGAAGCCGGCAATGTATGGCTGGATCCTGAGCGAACATCACCTTATCAGTTCTATCAGTACTGGCTGAATGCCTCTGACGAAGATGCTGCCAATTTCATCCGTATCTTCACGCTGATGAACCAGGAAGATATAGCAGCGCTGGAAAGGGAACATGAGCAGGCTCCTCATGAACGTAAGCTACAGCATACGCTGGCCAAAGACATCACTGTAAGGGTGCACTCCGAAGCCGATTACCACACGGCTGTTAAGGCATCACAAATACTTTTTGGAAGATCCACCACGGAAGACCTCGCCTCTCTGGATGAGCGCACGCTTCTTTCTGTATTCGAAGGAGTGCCGCAAACGGAAGTTAGCAGAGACAAGCTGAAGAGTGCCTCCGACGTCACTGAGCTACTCTCGGAAACCACTAATGGTATCATTTTCAAATCAAAGGGAGAAGCCCGCAGGATGATACAGGGTGGCGGAGTAAGTGTGAACAAGCAGAAACTGACCGATCCGGGACAAAGCGCTGATTTTGACCTGTTACAGGACAAGTACCTCATTGCCCAAAAGGGGAAAAAGAATTACTATCTGATACTGACTAAATAATTTTCACCTCCGGCATTGATCCATCACCTTACCTTGCTTGTAGTAGATATAGGCATTCTCTGCTATCAAATATTATATGTGGGCTTTCATAATATTACTGTGCATCAACGCATTAAATAGAGGCCTAAGAAGCGTAGCAAATACCTGAACTGTATGATCAATGTGCACGATATACATTACAAGTTGCGAACCAAAGAAGATGCATAAATATGAAAGTCATTCCACAACGAAGTGAAGGAATCCTTACCGAGTGTGAATTTGTGTTACTGAAAAAGATCTCTCCGTTACACTGCGAGATGACTTGAGATTGGATATACTCGTATCTTAATCACGAGAAGTCATTCCGTAACGGAGTGGAGGAATCTTTACCATAAAGAAAGTACCACTTTCGCAATGAACAGGCAGGACAGGCAAAGGTGCCTGCTGCAGGACTTAATCATACTAAGTCACTCCAATAGCGAATCAATTCCGCCGATTGGAAGGGAGGACTTGTGTTACTGAAAAAGATCTCTCCGTTACACTGCGAGATGACTTGAGATTGGCTATACTCGTAATCTTAACGCGTAAGTCATTCCGTAACAGAGTGGAGGAATCTTTACCATAAAGAAAGTACCACTTTCGCAATGAACAGGCAGGACAGGCAAAGGTGCCTGCAGCATAACTTAATCATACCAGGTCATTCAGACATTGAATCAATTTCACCGATTGGAAGGGCGGACCTGTGTTACTGAAAAAGATCTCTCCGTTACACTGCGAGATGACCTGGGGTTGGTTATACCCCTATCTTAACGAGTAAGTCATTCCGTAATGAAATGAAGGAATCCTTGCCATAAAGAAAGTCAAGGGCTATCTTCATAATAATGAAGTCCTTTTTTGTGTATATCGTAACCAATCCGAAGAAAAAGGTACTTTACACAGGTATGACAAATGATTTGGAATCCAGAATAATTGAACATTACTTAAATCGTGGCCTTCCAAAAACTTTTGCTGGAAGATATTTCTGTTATAACCTGATCTACTTTGAAGAGCACCACACAGCCGTTGGTGCCATTGAAAGAGAGAAAGAAATTAAAGACTGGACCCGTGCTAACAAAGAAGCTCTGATAGCTACTCAAAATCCGGATTGGCATTTTCTGAACAGTAAAATAACCGATTGGCCACCTCACCCGGATGTAACAGCTCGTTAGTTAGGTAAGAGGAAGACCATGGGTGCAGACTTACAGGAATGTAAAGATGCTTAACGTAAGACTTAATCACGCAAAGTCATTCTAATAGTAAATAAATACCACCGATTGGAAGGGCAGCCCGTGTTACTGAAAAAGATCTCTCCGTTACACTGCGAGATGACTTGAGGTTGGCTATCCCCGTATCTTAATCACGAGAAGTCATTCCGTAACGGAGTGGAGGAATCTTTGCCATATACGAAAAGTACCACTTTCGCAATGAACAGGCAGGACAGGCAAAGATGCCTGCAGCATAACTTAATCATACCAAGTCATTCCGATAGTGAATAAATACCACCGGCTGGAAGGGCGGACTTGTGTTACTGAAAAAGATCTCTCCGTTACACTGCGAGATGACTTGGGATTGGTTATAATTGGTTATATGGGATTGGCTATACCGTATCTTAACGCACAAGTCATTCCGTAACGGAGTGGAGGAATCCTTACCATAAGGAAAGGCAGAAGTATAGATCGGTACAGTTTTTAGTGCCAGGGAGCCTTTGTGGCCGGAGCAAGCGGTGAATTCAGCCACAAAGACTCTAAGGCACTAAGGAATCACAAAGAGTGAAAATCCATTGCCTTCAAACGACCATCAAATTTGCCGTTTCGGACATCGGTTTTCCTCGTGGATTATTATTTACCCAGATTGATCAGGCGATATCCAAGAGAAAGCTGAAATACCTGATTCCTCGTAGCACCTAATGCCTCGCTATCATCAATCTCTGACAAACCAAGGTTATATCGGGCATCCGCAGTGAGACCAAAAGGCAGGTCTATCCCGGCGCCCAGCCCCAGACTGACATCACTACCATTGAAAGCATCCTTAAGATCAGAAATATCTTCAGAATTGCTTATTTCATTTATGGCTTGTTCCGCAATATCATCTTCACTGTTTGCTCCCAACAGGAAGCCAAACTGTGGGCCTATCTGAAGATTAAGTCCACCAATTAAATATAGCTTCAGTAGAACCGGCACATTCAGGTAGTTGAAATTGGACTTGGTTTTCTCAAATCCTTCGAACCGTAGCTCCGAACCTTGTGAAGAATAAACCAATTCTGGTTGAATAGCGAATTTGGCAATTTTAATAGTAGCGAAGGCTCCGGCATGGAATCCTGTTCTGGAGTCAGCACTAATATCCGTATCTACATTGGCAAAATTAAGTCCTCCTTTTATACCTACCCGGAGCCCCGCCTGAGCATTGGCCTGGTATATAAATCCTGTCAGACAAAAAACAGACAACAAAAGTATTTTTTTCATAGTTAAAAAGTTTGGTTGTTTAAAAACACTAAACGATCTCCATGATCATTTATTTGCATACTGTAATGTGTTTTAACACCCCTTTATTTACTTGATATCAACTCTTATACCAAACGAAAGTACGGCCTGATCATAATCGTTAATTACAAATTTAAACTGAGCGAAAGGGGTCACGACGGAGTTAATATCAAAATTCGAGCCAATGCCCAGATTAAGACCCAGCTCAGTATCTGAGTCGTCCTCACCATTTGGCCGCTCAAAAGAGAATGTTGTGAGATTCAGCCCTGCCAGCCCATAAACAGAGGCTGCACTGGAGCCGGCAAAATAAAAATGACCATCAGCATTGATCGTCCACCAACCATTGTCTCCCTCCACAAAGAAAAAATTAAGTTCGGGGGATATAGCCAGATTGCTCTTTAAAAAAAATTCACCGTTAAGGTTCAAGCCAAACTCTTCTACATCAGTACCATAGGCGAAACCTCCGCCCAATCTGGTCTGGGCATTGGTTGATAAGGTTCCGATAGCAAAGACACATACTGCCAAAAGAAGGATTCTTTTCATAGTTGATATTTAAATGTTTTCTCAATGATACAAAAAAAGGCATAATGGAAACCGGCCTGAAGGGTTTTTGTAGGGGCGATGTAATGTTATTGAAGATATTGGCAAAAACCCCTGTGTCTCCGTGCCTTACAACGCCAGCTTTTCCTTCAGATCCGATCGTTCAAGAAATCTTAGTGTTTCATCGTATCCTATCTGAAATATCCGGGAAGCCTTGTTGATGTCCAGTACCTTGAAGGATTCCAATCCCCAGGGCTCTATGAAATAGTCACACAAGGGTTTTCTACTGTAGGCATTGCAGGTAATGGCCAGCATCAAAGCCCTCTCCATTACGTCCCGGGCATTTTTAGGGTCACTGTTTTTGTCTACAGGATTGGAATGCGAGGCAATGATTATATCACATTTATCCTCAAGCGGCTCTACCGGAAGATTGTTCAGTATACCTCCGTCAATATAAAGCTCTCCGTTGAACGAAACCGGGTCGAACAATACGGGAATACAGGAAGAAGCGCATATGGCGGGGATCAGCGGACCATCGGAGAAGTATTCCGTCCTTCCGGAGCCGATGTTGGTGGCCGCTATGACCAGTGGTATTTCCAGCGAATCAAAAGAATCATCAGGAAGGTACTGGCCCAGAAACTTCCTGATGGCATCCATTTTAAGCACCCCTTTCCAGCTTAACGCCAGTTGGATAAAACGAGTGGTCCTGATATCCAGCACGATCTCAAGGATCCTGTCTACAGAAAATCCGGCACAGTAAAGAGCGCCGGCTATCGATCCGGCGCTGGTGCCGGATATCACGGAAAAACCTATGCCATTTTCTTCGAGCGCCTTAATAACGCCCAAATGGGCTACTCCCCTTATACCACCCCCGGATAATGCCAGCCCTACCTTCATCTCAGAGTATCTCCTTGAGTGAAAAGGCCCTGTCCAGCCGTACTCCCCTCTCCGTATGCTTCACCGTACAACACTCATGGACCGGATCATGCTCCAGGAACAAAATGTAGCCCCGATCGGCTGCTTCTCTTAAAAAACGATCCTTTTCCTCCATAGTAAGTAGCGGGCGCACGTCGTAGCCCATGACATAAGGCAAGGGTATGTGACCAATGGAAGGCAGAAGGTCAGCCATAAAAACAATGGTCCTGTCACCATATTTTATTTTCGGCAGCATCTGCTTATCCGTATGCCCGTCGGCGGTAATGATATCGAATTGCTCAAAAGGGCTGTCTGCCTTAAAATCCACAAAGTGAAGGTGCCCGCTCTCCTGCATGGGAAGTAGATTCTCTTTCAGGAAACTGGCCTTTTCGCGGGGGTTGGGCTGAGTAGCCCACTGCCAGTGATCTTCATTTGACCAGTAGCGGGCATTTTTGAACATCATTTGCAGGTTGTCATCGTCCTTTTTAACACCTCCCCCGCAGTGATCAAAATGCAGATGCGTCAGAAACATATCGGTAATGTCATCCGCACCAAATCCGGCCTTTTTCAATGACGTATCCAGGGCAGCATCACCGTGCAGGTAGTAGTAGCTGAAAAACTTTTCGCTCTGCTTATTACCGATCCCGTTATCGATCAGGATCAGTTGGTCACCGTCTTCTATCAGCAAACAGCGCATAGCCCATGTGCACATATTATTTTCATCGGGTGTATTGGTCTTCTGCCAGATGGATTTTGGTACTACGCCGAACATGGCGCCACCATCGAGCTTGAAAAAACCTGTGTCAATTACGTGAAGGTTCATTTAATCTAACTTTATAATTTATTACTTGTTGAATACGTCTGGCATCGGCCAAAGCGAAATCGTATGCGCTTGATTTGGAAGTCATCAATAGCAGGAATTGAAGGGCATATCGGTGAAATAAATGTCTTTCAGAAATTCCTTGTTGACGATTTCCAGCCGCCCCGTAAATTTGACGTTTTATATTTACATAGCCCGACAACTCCCTGAAATAAAATCCCTGCCATTAAGTTCAGAGGCTACAGTCATGCTCTAAGATCACGATGACCAGATCCATCAAATAATCGTTCCGGTTGATCTTCATCGGTCGGTGGACTTTCATATGAATGCATAAAAAAACCACAGGCGCTACCTGTGGTTCGAATTTATCAAAACATGACTGATCATTCCGTAAAGACCCCCATAGAGCTGAATTTTTCTATGCGCTGATTGATCCTCTCTTCCGGGGTCAGCTTATTCAGTTCATCAATGGTGTTTATGATCACTTTTTTAAGTTCTTTTGTCATCCACTTCATATTGGTATGAGCGCCCCCCAGTGGTTCCTTAACAATACCATCCACAAGCTTGAGGTCAGTCATATCGCTGGCGGTAAGTCTTAGGGCTTCTGCGGCTTCTTCCTTGAAATCCCAGCTTCTCCATAGTATGGATGAGCACGATTCAGGAGAAATCACGGAGTACCACGTGTTTTCCAGCATTAAGACCCGGTCGCCAATGGCTATTCCCAATGCTCCGCCGGATGCCCCTTCACCTATTATAATGCAGATCACAGGCACCCTGAGCATGAACATTTCCTTCAGGTTTCTGGCAATGGCTTCTCCCTGGCCTCTTTCCTCTGCTTCC
>LYSV01000172.1 GCA_001657315.1 Flammeovirgaceae bacterium BBD 1991-12
ACAAAGCACGCAAACCAGATGGGCGGCCTGAAATACAGCCTGCAAAGCACTACACAGAAAATCCAATCAAAAACGTTTTTACACAGCCTGGAAAGACTCACTACTTAATACTCTTTTGCCTACTGCCTTTTTGCCAATGGTCCGTTGGACTCTCCACATGACATGTCTGTTTGGCTTAAAAAAAGCCCTTTTAGCACCCATGGGCTGTTTTTTGATGAGTGTGGCTTTTCACGGACAAAATATGGACAAAAACATGTGCATTTCTCAGTATTTTCTCAGCTTACCTGGGAAAATATTGGAAAATCCTTCCCAAACTTTTAAAACCAGGAAAAAGATGGGAAAAATTGGGTTTTCATTCTACGGATTCCACGTTGAGAACTGATCTCTAAGCTGTTAAGAATTGCCTTCAATTCCTATTACCTGGGCAGGTCTGACTAAAAAAGATATTATTTGGAGGAGAACTTAATCAAGACTGCTTTCCAATAGTACTAATCTTAGTTCTTCAACAGATCGATTACCTGTCTTTTTTAGTAAGCTTTTCTTATGAGTTCTGACTGTTTCAATCCCTATGTTCAACCTTTCGCTTACTTCATGTAAGGAATAACCCTCTTTAATGTTTTCGGCAATTTCCCTCTCCCTTGGTGTCAGGCCGGAGAGAACCAGGAAATTAGGTTTAAATTGGTTTTCAACCAGCCTCTCTCTTTTTTTAAACACGTTAATAGCAAAAGGAGACCAATAGTAATCGCCCTCCAAAATAGTGGACAATGCTACCGACAGGATATGATTGTTTTCTACCTTATTGACATAACCATCTACTTCCAGGTTCTTCAATTTCTTCAAAATAGAGTATGTATGATGTGTAGTAAATACAAGAATTCGAGAAGCGTTCTGTTGTCCTTTTAAATAATTGATAAACTCAAATCCTGTTTCGCCATTCGTATACTCAAGATCCAGGACGATGATATCAAAATCTCCATGATTCTTTGCTTGTCTGGGAAATTTGAATTTTTCGATTCGCACAGACTCAAAACTTTCATTGATTAAAGTTTCAGTAGATCTGAGGATCATGGGGTGGTCGTCTATTAAGGCAATTCTCATGAGTACGGTATTTTTACTGAAATAAACACCCCCTGGTCTATCGCAGATTCAATTTTGATATTTCCTTTCAAGGATGCTACACGATCATGCATGTTAAGGATTCCATTACCATATGATTTATCAGGTAGGAAACCAATGCCGTTATCCAGGTATTCGAGCGACAAATAATCTTTGATTTGAGACAGCTGTATTTTAATCTGATCGGCGCAGGCATGCTTGATCGTATTAGCCAGCATCTCCTGGATTAGCCGGTAGAGGTTTTGCTTGAGCTTTGGGTCCTTTACAACCAAACCTTTCGGTTCAAGGATAAAAGTGACGTTTCCTTCTTCGAAGGTTGGTACTGATGAAATCAGATCATAAATGCTATCCTCTAAATCAAATTGGGCATTAGCCCTGGCATTGAGCTGATGTGCCAGCTCGCGAGTCTTTTTCTGAACCTGCATGACTTCATTCCTGGAGTTTTCGGGTAGGTTTTTGGCTAATAAGGTAAGATCATTTGCTACACCATCATGCAACTCCCGACTTATTCTTGTCCGTTCTATTTCACCCGCTTCCAACCGTTCGGACAGCAGGTTTTTCTGATGTTTTAACTTTTGTCTTTGGTACCCTATAAGTCCCACGAGCGTAATCAAAACAAGGAAACTTATTCCGATTGTATTTATTAAGCGTGAACGAGATGCTGCCAGTGCTTCTTTGTCACGCTCATTTTGTAGTCTCAGAATTTCATTAGCACTTTTTTCGGCCTCATACAAACCCTTCATTTTAGCGACTGCCTCGGTTCTTTTGCTCGCATTTATTTCCTTGTCAATCTCAAAATATTGATAGAAGTACTTATTGGCTTGCTCATGCTCTCCCAAACTATCATAACTCACTGCAAGATTTTTTAGAATACGTCTTAAATGGACCTGGTTATCCCTGTCTTGCGCAATGATCAGTCCATCGTGGTAATATTTTAGTGCATCATTATATTTTCTCTGATTATACAGTACTGTACCGATGTTATTATTGGCATTAAATGCAGTAATGCTGTCATTGATAATTTTGGACTGCTTCAGAACTTCGTGGTAGGCTATTAATGCAGAATCGTATGTTCCTTTTTTCTTGTGTATCACGCCAATGTTGCTAAGGCCTGCTAATGAAATTCGACTGGGAGGGTCATTTTTTACCTGTTCGAGGGAGAGGTCAAAATTGATTAGTCCTTCTTTCCATTTTTTCCTGCTCAAATAATAAACGCCCAGGTTATTATAAATTTTTGCTTTGAGGTGCCTGTCTTTGGTGTGATGAAGCGCTCGATCGAAGTAAGATACAGCCGTTAATTCTGCGGGGCCTATTGAAGCCGAGCCGGTGATGTCTATCATGATCCCGATATTCATGCATGCCTTAGCAATGCCTTCATTGTCATTGAGTTCTTCGAAAATGACGAGGGCTTGATAATAAAGCAGCGTGGCACTATCAAATTTGGATTGATAATCATAAATGGTACCGATTCGCATGACAGTGTTTGCCAGGCGGAAAGAGTCCATTTTGTCAATATTGATCTTGTGAGACTTGTCTAGATAAAACCTGGCTGAATCAAGCTTTTGATCATGGATGTAGTAATTGCCATATCTCAAATAGATGTCGGAAAGAAGAAGTGAGTCATCTTTGTCTTTCCATAGATCGTAGGCCTTTTTAGTAAGCTCTAATGCTCTTCCTGCATCATAGATCAGTAGACTGTCGCTTGCGTGCAACAAGTCTTTGATATCACGATCCAGGGCCATGGCCTGAAATGCCAGCAAACCTGTCAACAATGACAGTATTTTTTTTGGATTTCTTGGAATACCCATGATTTGAAATTAGGAAAAAAGAATCATGAAATAATACTGAAAAAATTATTTAAAAGCTTAACTGTGGAAAATCACCCTTTTGGTTAGGAGAAAATGTTCCTGCAAAGTGGAATTTAGCCTTGATTATCAAATTAAGTGGCATGCATTTACCTATCCTAAATACACTCATTTCAAAGAGAGGAACTGTCGCGGCACTATTCGTAGCTATCATGTGCACCTCTTTTGCCCAAACCCAACTCGGTAATGATATTGATGGAAAGGCTGAAAATAACAATTCTGGAGGATCTATTTCACTTTCATCACAAGGAAACCGAGTTGCAATTGCAGCCGCAATAAATAGCGTGTCAGGCCGTGTCAGAATCTATGAATGGAACGGCAGCACATGGACACAGTTGGGCCCTGATGTTGACGGGAAAGGCACCTCTGTCGCACTGTCCTCCGAAGGCAACCGGGTAGCTATCGGAGCGGCCTATGGAACTGGTTCAGGACCCTTCAGGATCTATGAATGGAACGGCAGCACCTGGACACAGTTGGGACTTGATATTGAAGGGGAAAGAGTGCGTAATTTCTGGTCAACTCCGCTGTCCCCCGACGGCAGCGTCGCACTTTCCTCCGACGGCAGCCGGGTAGCTATCGGAGAGTTTCGTAGTGACGGAAATGGAACTCGTTCAGGCCGCGTCAGGATCTATGAATGGGATGGCAGCACCTGGACACAGTTGGGACTTGATATTGACGGGGAAGCTGCGGGTGATGAATCAGGCTGGTCGGTTTCGCTGTCTTCCGACGGCAGCCGGGTAGCTATCGGAGCGGACCGGAATGTTCATGGATCAGGACACGTCAGGATCTATGAATGGGATGGCAGCACCTGGACACAGTTGGGCCCTGATATTGACGGGGAAGGTCGTTCAGGTGGATCGGTTTCACTTTCTTCACAAGGAAACCGAGTTGCAATTGGAGCCGTAGGAAATGGTAACTGGGTAGGCCATGTCAGAATCTATGAATGGAACGGCAGTACCTGGACACAGTTGGGACTTGATATTGACGGGGAAGCTGCGGGGGATCTTTCAGGGGGATCGGTTTCACTTTCATCAGATGGTAACAGGTTGGCGATAGGGGCATATCGGAATGATGGGAGTAGTAATGATTATTTTTATAATTCAGGACATGTTAGAGTGTATGATTGGAATGGAAGTAACTGGACACAATTGGGTATTGATATTGACGGGGAAGCTGCGGGTGATGAATCAGGCTGGTCGGTTTCGCTGTCTTCCGACGGCAGCCGGGTGGCTATCGGAGCGCCGCGGAATGACGGAAATAATGGGGTTGCTTCAGGCCATGTACGAGTGTATGATTTAACTGGGGGGACTAATCCAACAATTGAATTGACTTTGTCTTCAAATACACTAGATTTCTCCAGCACTGAAATCAATCAATCCAGCGAACTCACGTTCACTATTGAAAACACTGGCACTGCTTCTGCAAACATCTCCTCGATTGGACTTAAAACGGGCCCTTCTGCCAACCAATTCAGCCATTCCGTTTTCACCGGAGAAATAGCATCGGGAACTAGTGAAACTATAACAGTTACATTCACACCAACATCAGAAGGTAGTAAGTCAGCTATTATTGAAATAATTAGTGACGATCCAAATAGCCCTCAGGAAGTAACATTAACAGGTACAGGTATTGCCCCAAGTCCATCAGAAATAACATTGTCTGCAACCAGTCTGGATTTTGGTAGTACAGAAATCAATCAGTCCAATCAGCTTGATTTGCTAATAGACAATGTAGGAACAGTCCCTGCAAACATTTCTTCCATAGGATTGAAATTGGGCCCTTCTGCCAATCAGTTTAGCCATACGGATTTCACCGGAGAAATAGCCCCGGGAGCCAGTGAAACCATTACAGTTACATTCACACCAACATCAGAAGGCAATAAATCCGCCATTCTTGAAATCATCAGCGATGATCCTGATAGCCCGCATGAGGTGAGTTTAAGCGGTTCCGGAAGCACTCTTCCTCCAGGTAATACACCCGCTTTCACACGTCTTTATACTTCCCTGGATGAAAACGATAACCCTCTTCTGGAAGCCTTTTTGGGCCAACCCGTCACCATTACCGTCGAAGGCCAGGACCTGCCTGAGGGTATGGAGCTAAACCTTGAAGGTTTTGAACTGACGGGTAGCAGCATTGAAAACCTTCCGGATGAAATTCAATACACAGGCGTGTTTAACGGTTCGGCTGGTACCAGGCATGGGTACTTCATAGCTGATCAGCAGCAGCATAACTCCTTTCAGGTCACGGTATCTTCCAATATTCCCGGTAGTGTGCTACCCCTGGTGGTGGGTACACGCCTTCAAAACAACGTTCAAAACATTTTGAGAATTAAAGGAGAGGGGATAATTGGCAGTGGGTTAACGCTGGAATTCTATGATAGCTATGACGAATCCGTCCAGCTTACAAACATTTCATCTCAGGTCACCAACACGATAGAAGATGAAGATGGATACCAGGTGGTTGAGTTTGCTGTCACACCTTCTATAACCATTCCTGAAGATGAGTTTGATCAGGGTGTGATCGTCAAACTCAAGTGTTGTGATGGAATCCAAATTGAACGGTATGTCCTGGTTATCTACGATCTGAAGGGAAGCATAGAGAAGGTTTACCCCGAAGAGCTTCTTTTTACTATTGATTCGGATATCACCAAGAAAAGCATAAGTATAGAAAGCCTGGGTACTCAGCAGGTAGTGCTCGAAGAAATCATTTTTGAGGACATTGATGGATTGGAAGTGGCAGGTGGGTTCACCTTCCCGCACACATTAGACCCAGTTGATGAGATACAGATCGGTATTGTTTCTACTGACGACACACCAGGCGAAGGGTTTGTAAAGGTCAGGTATAACACCAATCAAACAATCACCATACCGGTGAAACGGGTACAAGGCGTCTATGCCAACATAAAAGACCCGGACTATCTCAATATTCACAGCTATGCAAGAAACCACTTTTTGAACCCGGGTGCAGTTCGATCAAATGCCAGGTTCGACAAATTGGAGATTCACAAGGACGACAATGTCCTGTTTTCTCATCACATCAGCGCTACCGGGACCAGTCCGATCCTGATCACGGAAAACCTGGTTTCCGGCCATACCTATACCTTCGTAGTAAGTGCTCTTGATCAGGACAAGATCAACCTGATGACGTACACCTACGAACTAATTTATGACGGTGAAAAAGAAATCACGCTGCTATTTCCTTTGAATTACTATATCATCAGCAAGTACTTAATTTCCTACATGAGTGGTAACCTGCAGGCCTATACCAACCAGCTAAGCACACAACTACTTTCGGACATGTTCCTGGGAAGCAGTTTGAAAATCGGATACAGCAAAATGCATAGCCTGGAAACCCTGCTCAACTCCATGAGCAGGGTGAGTACGGACCATTCCAACGTTACTGCCAAACTGGGCCGGATGTGCCATGAACTGCAATTATTATACGTGTACTTCTCTGAAGCGGACGGATACTACAACAAGTCCCTTCAAAATTTGTCAGCGCTACTTAAAGGGTTGATCCGCAACTACCTTTTGGCAAAAGACTCGGGGGTTGAAGTGGAAGTAGATGAGACATTGTTCGGAGTAGTTTATAACAAATCCACCGAAGCGCTCGAAAACTTACTGGTAAATGAAAATCTCAGACCAATCCTGGAGAGGCTTCTGGGCATGTTCAGTGAGGACGAAGACCTTATCCGGAATGATGTAAGTATGATCATTGCCCTGCTAAATAATTTCAGTGTAGCGGATGCAGGAAATGCAGATGAAATAGCATACAAAGGAGAAGAATTCTCTTATGAGCTGTTTTTTGAGGATCTGATCAATACCTACCTGCGTACGATCGCATTGAGATCATTCATTGCGGAGACTGAAGAGGTAGCGAATTCCATTTTTCAAAATGTGGACAATTACGATGCAGACTTTCCCGAATTTGCCCATTCCTGGAGCGAAGTAATCCGCTGGACCAATCGTGAATTTATTCACATCGATTGGGTGGACATTTTCAAAAAGAGTACTGAAACGGAATACCTGAAACACCAGGAGGAAATTTATGGATACCTCGGGAAAATATTTACCGGGACGTCTGCAGGCCATGTATTTACAACCGCGAATAAAGTAATTGGTGGTATAAGAACGCTTGTAACTGGAATTGCATTTGCTGCTTACCAATCCAAATTCCTGCAATTGGCTGAAAAGACGGATAAGGCATTCGCAAACCAACACTTTATCTACCAATAATGATGAAAAATCCATTCAACACATTGATCATCGTGTTTTGCTTAAGCATTGGACATACTTATGGACAAGGGAGTAACATCCAACAGACTGTGAATGACATCATTGGGAGGCAACAAGAGGTAGCTTCGGAGATGATCCAAAAATTGACGGACAGTCAGAGCGTTTCAATCGACAGCCTGTTTATTGCATTTATTGCGCGGCATGACACGCTGAACACATTTTATCCGGACTTAAATGATGGATACTACCAAGCATTCTCAGGGACTACCGATGTTGTAGATTCTCTTCTTGCTGCCTCCGGGTACTTCTTTAATGAGCTGGAAAGAAGCTTCAATCATGCTTCCATGGTTTATTTTGATATTTTCAATGAAACGGCCGAAGAGATTACGTATGAAGCATTCACAGAAAATCTCAACTGGTACCATTTTTATATGGAAAGATTAAAAGAGTCCGTTGATGAACTGGCTTCAGAGATCTCAGGCACTCCTCCTTCCTACTTAAAAGTAGTTGATGCACAAATATCCAGGGTTCCGGATACGGTTAACATTTATCAGGCCTCCATTACCCTTGTGAATATTGGTGAAGACCTCACGGAAGAAACTAATGCCAAATTGGTATTATTTGGTGTCGGAGAGATCATTCTTGAGAAGGATACCCTGGCGACCGGGCCTTTGGCGAAAGAAGATACGATCACGCTGCAGTCGGATCTGACCAATGCTTTTCGAGGTAATGAATCCTCTATATCGCTTACATATGTAAATACGAATGGTCAGAATGCTAAGATCGTTTTCGAGAGGGAAACAGGTTTTAGACGGCAGTCCCGGCTACTGTCAGCAGGCTGGAATCTCGTGTCTTTTTACGTGGAACCGGATTATCCGGAGATAAGTACTTTTTGGGATCCGGTTAAAGAGAAAATCATCCGGGTCAAAGATGATAGTAAGAGCTATGTCCCTACGCTACCGCCTTCTTCGAACACCCTTACGGTATTGGAAAATGGGAAAGGGTATTGGGTAAATCTTTCGGAAGCAGTTAAATTTTCCGCAGATGGTACTATTATCGAATCAGGGACGTTGGAGATCCCACTATCTGCAGGATGGAATCTGATTGCATTTCCTAAAGAAGATCCACAATCCATCGCGGAAGCCCTGGCTTCCATCATAAATAGAACCGAACAAATAAAAAATACCTCAAAATCTTACAATCCCACGCTACCCGACTTTCTCAATACACTCACAGAATTACGACCAGGTGAGGGGTACTGGATTAAGGTAAATGGGGATTGTGTATTAAAATTTTGAAATGATGAAACGTGCAGGATTATTGATCATCACATTTTTATTGACTCATTTCGTTGGACTTTCTCAAAGTTCAAATGACTGGAGCGAGCGTCCCATTTATTTTAAAGCATTGTCATGGTCGACATATAGCGGAACTCTTGCGTCTCCTGATATTGGCGAAGAGATCGATCTTGATATCTTATTTGGTACGACATTGGTAGTAAGCTCCCTGAATCCCGAAACCGAATACAGCTTCAAGATCGAAGCATTGGATGCTGAAAACAATTCATCAGGTTTTTCTGCCTGTGTTGCAGGTACCATGCCAGTTCCTGTTCCAAATATCCCTTCAAATGTTGTATTGACCGTATTATCTGATTCGGAAATGCAAATATCCTGGGATGCGGTTTCCTATGCAGACAGCTATGAGGTGTATTCGTGCGATGGTTTGACACACTATTCAACAACAACTGCCACATCATACCCGGCGACCGGATTAATACCAGAAACGCCCTATGGATTTATAATCAAAGCAAAAAACACTTCGGGTACTTCGAATGCATCATCTTGTGTTTCGGGAATTACATTTTGTAGCCTCCCCTGGATGGAACCATCCATTAATTTCACACAATCCACCACGTTAATCGGTGAAGTGAAGATCGAAGGGGCTCCAGCTCAGGAAATCGATAAAGTTGAGATTTTCGTAGAAACCGAATTACGAAGTATTGCAGATATTCTGAAAGGTACAGGAGATTATGAGGGAAGATCATTTATCAATGCTGAGGTGCCGGGTGAAGGAACAGAAGCACTCTCATTTGTCATTTGGGATCAAAGTGAATGCGGGGAGTTAGTAGTTAAAAGTACATTTGACAGCAATCCGCACAATACAGTTGGTAGTTTAGATGATCTGGTTGAAATATTTTTTGTCCCAAACAATGCTCCTACTGATATCACCCTTTCTTCATCAATTATTGAAGAAAATCAAGCATCTGGTCAGTTGGTTGGAAATCTATCTACTATTGACCTGGATGTGAACGATTCACATAATTACAGCTTGATCATTGGTGAAGGATCAGATGATAATGCCAAATTTGAGATAAATGGCAGTCAACTAATCGCTAACTTCACTGCGATTTTTAATATCAAATCATCCTATTCAGTCCGGATAAAAACCGATGATGGATATTCGGGAACGTTTGAAAAAGCACTCGTCATTGAAGTGTTGGATGTGAATGATGCACCTTCAATGAATGATGAAACTTTCGCCATTGATGAGAACTCAACTACAGGTACTTCAGTCGGAACTGTTACAGCCTCTGATCCTCAAGATCATGACCTTATTTTTTCAATCGTTTCAGGCAATGATTTAGAAGCATTTCATATTGACCAAAATACAGGCGAGATCACTGTTGCTGATGCGTCACATCTGGACTATGAAACAAAATCAACTTACCAATTGTCAGTAGAAGTCAATGACAGTGATCTCTCAGATGAAGCGACCATCACTGTGAACCTGAACGATGTGAACGAAACTCCTTTAATAGATGATGCCACTTTCGCAATAGATGAAAACTCAGCAATTTCAACTTCGGTCGGAACGGTCACAGCTTCTGACCCAGAAAACGACGATTTGACTTTCTCTATCGTTTCCGGTAATGATTTGGGAACTTTCCAGATCGATCAGAACTCAGGCGAACTCACAGTTGCCGATACCGAACCGCTGGACTTTGAGACCAATCCTGCTTTCGGTTTAGAAGTGGAAGTCAGTGATGGTGAACTTGCCGATACAACAACAATCACAGTAAACCTTAACGATGTAGATGACGCTGTATTGGGAACACTTGACGACGAAGGGAACAGTATAAAACTGTACCCTAATCCTGCATCAGGTTTTTTGAACATCGAGTGGAACAATTTCAAACGTGCGACCATTTCCGAACTCTCTGGGAAGGAACTCTACAAGTCGGACTTACGAACACTTGACTTACGACCATTGAACGCTGGAATTTACCTGATAACACTAACTGGTACGAACAACGAAGGAATAACATTTCGCATAATAAAAGAATGAAACAGACACACACATTACGCAATTATGAAAAGGAATAGATTTTGGAAGTTAACTATCTCAGCTATAGCTCTGGCAACAACCGATTATTCATTAAACGCTCAGGTACTGGATAACTGGAAAAACCTGTCCGATGCAAATGAATTCATTAATCATATTGAACCAGCCCCGGATGGAAGTCTTTGGTTAGCTACTGACGCAGGAGTTTACCATTTTGTACTTTCAAGTCCATTGCATGTTGGACAAGTTTGATGTCTTCTTTTTGCAGACAAGATTCGGACAAAAATATGCTGAGAAATGGGAAAAAATGTTGGGAAAGGATAGGAAAAAATGAAAAAGAAAAAGCCCTTAAAACATTATTTAAGGCTATTTCTTCTCTATTTCATGAGAGATTTCCTATCTGAGTTCCAAGAGAACAACACTTTCCACAGGATTCCCCACGGGGTCCAGCGGACTCACAGAGTCCTGCGGACCTACAGGGTTCCCCACCGGGTTCTGCGAATGCGAATGTGAGCCGACTAATTATTGAATACTGCTTATCCCTGCCTTGTCATGTTCCTATGTAAAGATACAGCTTGTCAATCTTTGCTATGAAATGCAAAATTTTTATTGGCAACTCGCCAATCTTAAATTCAAAAATCGTTGATCTTCAAAGTCTTCAATGTATCGAATTCAATCTTGGATTAAGTTTTTCCAGTATCTTTTTTCCAGAGTCCGGGTGGGCTCACAGAAAGGTGGGGAAGCTTGGCAGATCTACATTATAGGTGAATTTATTATAGAAATTCAAAAGCCTTGAGTTGGTCAGTCACTTTATAAGTGATGTTTGGATCACAATTATTCTGGCTGATCTATGCAGGCTATCCTTGAAAATTCTGTTGACGGGTGGAGGGGGGACATCCACGAACAGTGTGGGCCATTTGAGGCCCCGTGGGTAAGCGGCCTATAGGGGCCGGGAAGTGCGTTAAGCGGGGTTCCGATAGCAATCGGAAGGACTTGATTCGTGGTGCCTTTTTCTTTTTGTTTCTTTTTCTTTTGGGCAAGCAAAAAAAAGAAAACTGGACTTAGAGCCTCAAAATTCAGCAAAAACTGCTCATTTTGAGGGTTTGCATTCACCGTGGAGCTTAACAAAACATGTCCATTTGACTCGGAATCAACATTTTTTGACTTAAATGTAATTTTCAAGGGCTCCCAATGCAACCGTTTGCGGAAAGCTGACTTTTATCATTATCAGCAGAATCGGATATAGAAACACAAGTAGAGTGGTTGTTGGAAGGAAAATATAATAAAATCACATCATAAATTACAATTTATAGATGAATTTGTTACAAAGATTCATCATTCTTAAGCTGACCTTTCATTTTATAAGCAGTGCTGGATCGCAATTGTTCTGGTTAATCCCTTGTTTTTGCTGCAACCGTTTGCGAAAAACTGACTTTTATCATTTGCATTTGTCAAAATCATTCCTAAATTGGTCGACCAGTCGCTGGTATACTAGTTTGGACCATGAAAAATAATTTAGTAGGCAACTTCAATGAGATAATAATTGAAAAACCTGTAGATAAGATAACGAGTGTTGGAGATGCCGTTGGAAAGCTCGAATCCTATGGTATTCTAAAAACCTTTCCACAAAGCGGAACCATAGTAGCAGGCCAGGGAAGAGTAGCATTGGATGG
>LYSV01000173.1 GCA_001657315.1 Flammeovirgaceae bacterium BBD 1991-12
CGCCTGACGTGCTGCAGTTCGTGATCTCGACTTCAGGCCGATACGTTGATAATGCAAAGCGAGGCTGTAGGAGGCCCGGGCCTTTTTTTTGACGTCCTGAGAAAGTTCTATGGCCTCCCGATAGTATTTTTCAGCGGAAGATGCATTGCCGTGGTTGTCCTCTGCCACCGCTATCATCAACGCCAGTCCCGAAGAAGGTTCTTTCTGCTGCACGGTTTTAGCCGCGCTTAAAAAAACCGGCAATTCCTTACAGTCATATGCCATACAAAGACGTATGACCTGCCGTGCCATGGACTCATTGGTCGTGTCCTTTTCATAGGATCTGCCAAACCGGCTATCGATCAGTGCACAGTCTACCTTCACCAGTTGGATCAGGATCTTATCCGCCAGATCCTGAATTTTACTGTCCAGCTCCCGTGTCTCTACCAGGGATGATATCCTGTCATAGCGGCTAAGTACTTCTTCATCATCAAGCTGCCCGCCATGGTTCCTGTAGAGTCGTATCACATTCATATATGTTGCCAGGTTGGCACTCAATATGTCAGCATCTTCATGCGCGAAGGCTTCTTCAAACCACTGAAAAAGTTGTTCGTATCGGTGAGGTTTGTCTTTCAGATAACGGTAGGCGGCATAGGCCTTCCTGTTCCTTACCTTACCACTGTCACTAAAGTACCTGATACGCTGATCATAGAGCTGCAGCTGCCTTTCCTGCAATTGTGCACGGTGTAGGGTGTCATTTTCAGACTTCACGAGATTTTCATAGACCTTTTCTGCATGAATATAAATGGATGGATTCAGATCCGGAGCCTGATCCAAGAGCCACATGAGAGGCGTGAGCGCATTTTGATATTCCTTTTGCCTCAAAGCATCTTTATACAGAGCGTGCATTTCCTTTGCTTTTGCCGAATCTTCAGGCCATTTGAAAATTCCCTGGCCCATGGATGACAGGGAAAATAAAATAAAGATCACAGAACTAAGTGACGTATTCATAAGCGTTTTATATTAATGTTTGATACAGGCAAAACCTGTAGTTAAATGTGGCACCCGGCCTTAATTCGATGTGAGCAAGGCTGCAGACACGTTGGATCAGGATACCGGTAGTTAAAATAGTTAACGAACTCCTCCGCCCGCACGGCGTCCACCGGAGGCAGCATGTTGTCATTGAGGTATCTTCTTACATTGGTGTAGGAAGCATTGTCCACATCTATGGAGAACGTTGAAAACGGGTTTTGCCAGGTATCTTTAAAGCTGTTTTCAACAATCCGGTTGTACTCCTCGGTATTCATTCCCTCGCCCTCAAACATGGTCTCCGGAATTTCTTCTTCAGCTGGTGCTATACTATACATGGTACCGTCACCGGATGGATAATGCCCCGGACGGTTACAGGAAGCGGCCGCCAGACACAGAACGATCAAAACAATCGTATAGATGATGTAAAGGCCCGTGTGAACAGAATTTTTGGGATGATGTCTTCTCATAGCTTTATAGTTTTCATTTCGTTCAGGATTTGATATTTTCAGGTCAGCGAAACTTAGCAGGTGAATGGGAGATCCAAAAAATTATGGCCTGTAATGCCCCCGTAAAATGATTTACAAGAGATTTACAAAAGGATATTCTCCTTATATTTTTTAATTGCAGGCAGATAATGGCCCAGGCGGATCATAAATATTTTCAATTGCTCAAAAAGGATGTATCCGGCACCCTGAGAGAATCGTTTCCTGAGGTTAATGAATCTATTGAGCAATGGAAAGGAGCCGAGATCACCCGTTTTCAGGAAGACCTGATCAAAAAAGCGGGGGGCAGGGTCAGCGAAAAGTGGTTCTACACACATATCAAGTCAAAGACCCAAAGCATTCCCCGGATCGACATTCTGGATCTTTTAAGCCAGTATGCGGGCCACAGTAACTGGGCGAGCTATAAGCTGTCCAACGCAAAAAAGATAGGTAACCACTCCTCGAGGAAAAGGCAATGGATCCTGCTTGTCTTTACGGGTTGTATTGTTTTGGCCATTGCGGCGATCAGCAGCTTCTTTGCTTCACCCGGCTCCTATCAGTTTTGTTTTGTGGACGTATACAGCAAAAAGCCCATCCTGGCTGAAAGCCTGGAGATTGTAATGCTCAACGAAGGAGAATCACCGTATGCCAATAGTATTGATTCCGCAGGTTGCCTGAGTATAAGCAGTAGACTGAGCTCCGTGAGATTCGTGGTAAGATCTCCCTATTACCAGACGGATACCATCTCGCGCATCCTCAACAAGGGTACCAACCACGAATCTGTAACCCTTACCCCCGATGACTATGCACTGATGATCCGTGTGTTCTCCAATTCCGATGTGGATGACTGGAACACCCGGAGGGCCCGGCTTGAAGAAATGATGGCTGATAATGTAAAGGTGTATCAAATGATGTATGAAAGTAGTGTAGCTATGGAAATTTACAACAAGGACGAGTTTATCAATAAGCTCACCATGCCTATCAGAAGTCTCAGGAATATTGAGATCCTTGAAACCGTATACGACAGGGATCGGATCGTGTCCTTAAGATTTGTTCAGGTTAACGATGAAAGTGATGAGTAAAATACTGGCAAAGGGAATACTGTTCCTCGTCTATGCAGTGGTGATCTCATGTGCAACCACCAACCGTGAAGACCTGGCTGTATCCGCAGAACAGCGGGCGGAAAACAAGATATCCAATACCAGGCTGGAAGAGCAATTCTATACGGATCAGCCCGGTGCAGATGTACTGGAAGCCTTTGGGGTAAGCGCCATTTCCAAGCTGAAAGACTGCTACGAATACCTGCAGGTAATCTCAAACCAGCAGTACGATACCACTTTTCGGAAGCAGGCCATGGCCCAAGTCCGTACCCTGTTCTCGGACTCTTCTGCGGTTCCGTTCACAGGACTTGACAATGTCCCGGACTTACTGCCTGCATTCCTGGACAGACTGTATCAGGGAGAATGGGAAGAGCCGGTCTGGCAGGTTAGTGGAATTATGCTGCGCAAACTTCCTGAAGGAGGGGCTTCAACGGCCTTTTACAAAGGGCAACTCACCTACAGGCTTACACTGAATGGTGAGTCTGTTTCGGAAAATCCGGTCGTACAGAACATCATCGTAAGAAAAACACTTACCGACTTCGGATCTGAAACGGCTGAGGTATGGAAGGTGTTCCTGGATAAATGAAGCTTAAGCCAATGTGCGCATAGCACACTCTTTCCTGTTTATGTTAGATCCAAGTCCGGTTAAGTTTACCTCATAAACAAAAAACTGGGCTGACTGGCATGGACATGGTGGTAATGTTTGTTTGACAGAACAATCAAAGGAGCCTGTGGAATCAGGTCATTTTGCTCCTCCGCAAAACATTAATAGTGCATTGCTCCTGAATTACCGTGTAAAAAGGCCCGTCAAACGAAAAATTCCATTAGCAGCCAGTGTATTCGCTATTATTACAGCAAACAAACCACATACACCATGATCAAGTCACTAAGTCACGATATCAGGATGTTTTTCGACAAAAAGAGAAAGGTGATAGAAGCTGTAAAAAGCTATTACAACGGAAAAACAGGACGGTTTCCTCATTCACTCACTGACATAAAGGAGACAAAAAGCTGGTTAATGACATCAGGGCACATCAGCCAGAAAGAAATGCTCATTGAGCGGTTGAACATTCTGGAGATCATTGTTGCCAAAGAGTCCTATCCCTGATTCTGTTCTATCAGTTTTTCAAGAAAGTCAATGGGCTGGATACCGGCATCCCTCCATTTAATTTGCCCGTTTTTATACAGTACCAGCGTGGGTACTCCTCTTACCTGTAGTTGACTGGCCAGTTGCTGATTTTTGTCTACATCTATTTTAATGATCGACGCCTTATCGCCCACACGCTCCTTTAATTCATGCAGCATGGGCTCCATCATCTTACAGGGCCCACACCATGTAGCAAAGAAGTCTACCAGTACCGGCTTATCTTTATTTATCAATTCACTGAACTTTGCCATATTCTCTTTTTACCGGCTTATGGACAAAATCCTTACCAGAAGCGCTCTTCCGCCACAATGTCAGGGTAGAAGAAATTTGATCAAGAGGAGTTGTGGCACCGCTTTGAAAGATAATTGATCCCCTCCATAGCGATTTATTATGAGTTTTGCATTCAGTCCTTACTCTGACAATCCATTAGTGGTGCCACGACTGATACTATTCAAATGAAGATACCTTTGCTTACTTACAAAGTCAGTGAGTTCTACGTAAACCAACAAAAAAACGTATTTTTAGCCTCATTATGATGGAGTGGTACATACCGGTTACGCTACTACCCGGCGTGGGGCTGCTGATCATGTCTACCTCCAATCTGTTAAATGCCATCAGCACGGAGCTTTCCGTACTTATCCGGGAGTGGAACCCTGTTATGAACAAGGTAATAGAGAGAAAGATCGATCAGGTGGGGCTGCTGAACAAGTCATTGGTAAGTCTTTATATCAGCTCAGCTTCGTATGTTCTGGCAGGTCTTACAGGTGCGTTGGCTTCGTCCGGTTCCCCGGCATTTGAAAAATTGCAATTCGGATTGATGCTCACCGGTACGGCAGCGGTCCTGGTGGGTCTGGTGTTTCTTACACTATTTTCCTATCATGCCGTTTCCATTAAGAGGGAACAATTCCGGCTGCGATTGATAGAAAAAAATAAAAAAAGCCTCAAACACGTTGAGGCGACAGGATCTGAGTAGATCTGACAAATTGTTATTACAGAACGATCACCGAATTCTCTTCGGTAGAAATACCGTTGCTTACATACTTGTCAGCTTTCCAATCGTTTTCCCACATCTTGTCATCGATCAGGTAACGGAACTGGTACTCTTTTTCAGGGGCAAGTTCTACTGAAGCTTTGAAAGAACCATCCTTCTGCTTTGTCATTTTAATCCCCTTGTCCCAGTCCGTGAAATCACCGACAAGTTCTACTTTCTTCGCACCTTTAACGGCAGTTTTAGGTAAACTTAATGTAACTTTTACATTAGGTTTGGTCTTGAAATACTGTTTCTTAATAGCCATGACGTTTTCATGTTTTGCCTGAAATTCACCACAAAGCAATTAAAGAACCTTGATTTTTAGAAGTGTTTTCTAAAAAAATTATGCATTCGTTTGCGGAAACTGCTGGGTTTAAAACGTTTGCATAAAAGGCAGTATATACCAAAAATGACTTTTTGCACGAGCATACTCCTATGAAAAAAACGTTAATAGCAATCACAGTTTTCATTCTCCTCATAGTTACCGGGTACCTGCTGCTGGATGAAGACCTGCCTTCCGGTGACGGCGGCCGGGAAGCAGAAGCACTGGCAGATAAAATGCTAAAAGCCGTCAACTATGCCGGCTGGGATACACTTACTGCATTGAAATGGACCTTCAGAGGTCAGCATCACTACATCTGGGATAAGCATAGAAACCTTGTGGAGGTGAGATGGGATAAAAACAGGGTACTGTTCAACCCGTCTACCATGGAGGGACTGGCTTACAATGAAGCGGGCATGCTGGAAGGCGAAGCCTCGGGGAAACTCATTGGAAAGGCGTGGAGCTACTTTGCCAATGACTCCTTCTGGCTGGTGGCGCCGTTCAAGGTGAGGGATCTCGGTACGGAAAGGAGTCTGGTAAAAACTGAAGAGAGGGACGCCCTTCTTGTGAAATACCATACCGGAGGTGTAACGCCCGGCGATGCCTATCTTTGGATACTGGATGAAAACGGTCTGCCAGTCAGCTGGAAAATGTGGGTCAGTATCATACCGTTTGGTGGTATGAAATTCAGCTGGAGCAACTGGAGCACTTATGACAATGAGGTGAAACTCGCAGCTACACATCACGGACTGCTGACTCTGGAGATCACCAATATACAAACCTCGAATGCGGTGGAAGATCTGAACACCGGAAGGGATCCTTTTGAAGAGCTTCTGGACAGTCAATGAATAATATCCAGGATCACCGGCCCTACCATTTCACGGTAAGAAACAGGAACATGAAGTTGGAAAAATGGAAAAAGGAAATATAGCAAACGCATTTAAGTTTTTCCCGGCTAATATCTTCCAACATATGCTAAAACTACCATCCTGACGTCATTCTGGCCGATAGGATGGGCTTTGAGGGTTGATAGAGCCGGAATCAGCTGAGTCGGCTAAGGGTTTCCGTTTAACAAGGCAGCAGATTCCGGCTCTCCCAATTCCCCGCACATGTCCGCCGGCCGAATGACGTCCAATTAATAGTTTTGTCCGTGCCCATGTATACACAGGTTCTCCGAACCTGCTACTGTCTCAGACTATACGGCATCCGCCAACTGAGGCATTTTATCCATTGGTACTCCTGAAGTTCAGGTTTAGAACCTGCGTTAAGGTTTTCGAAGTTTATCATTTCCGAACTGCTGCCAAACGGCTTTCTGTCACTCCGAAGTAAGGTATTGCGAGAAGACAACAAAGATCCCGATCAATACCATCACTTTCCTGTCTTCCTTTTTCCGGGATTGGGTAGTAACTTCCGCCACTTCGGTTATGTCAATATTATTCCCCTGTGGAGTTTGAAGCACCCGCGACCAGCAAAAAGCTGAAACCGAGATCAATGAAACAGCAAATGATATGAGAAGAGAATTAAGTATCCTTGTTTTGTAACGGTACCACATGTTCTGATGAAGCTGCTATTGTATGAGACTGATATTCTGCAATGTTTGTTACAGAGAGTATTAAAAAAATTCATGAAAATTTTTACAGAGAGCCTGGTATGTCAGTGTCACGAGGAGCTTAATTACGATCTTTCATCAATGACTGGCACCTGTGGGATCAGGCTTTACCATTCCCTCTACTACCGGATTCAGGCCATCTATTCACCTTTTCCACAAAAGATCGGAAAACGGTTACTGCTCTGCAGTTAGTCTCCCATGTGTTTTTCATCAGCATTGCCGGTTGCAGCCAATTCGGCCACCTTTTTTAGATTCAGAGGCAGTTTCTTTCTACCATCAGCGCTTTTCCATACCCCATTGATCTCCCTGGCAAAACTGTTTTCATCCGAAGTAAATACCGCTTCTATAGATGCCGTATAATCATTCTGGTCATCGTATACCAGAACCCCTATCCCTGATTTGTCCGTGGCCATTCTGCCATTAAACAAAAACCAGTCACCGGTTTTTTCGATGATGTAGGAACCGGACACCATAAGCCCGTTCATCTGAAGATTAAATTCCACCTCTCCCATCTTCCCAAGAGTGCCGCTGTAGTAAAAAAGGCTGTTCTTAGATCCCCTCTCCTCTTCCTGGGCACATACATATTCCGATAAAAAGACAAGCAGAAGTAACGCAAGGTACTTGTAATACTTGTTCATTTAGTTTAGGTTATAGCCTACGAATTTAGCACAATTAACCACAAATCAAAATAGGGGTGATCATGGTTTATTAAATTAACGCGGAGTGTATGTAAGAAATCCGTCATGAATAAGACAATTAGATGAGTAAAAAGTTTAAAGGGTGAAAGTATCCGCTTCTGAATTCATTCATCACATCGATCAGCATCAAAATCTGATCCATAAAGTATGTCATATGTATACGGATAATCCGGATGATCACGGCGACCTCTTCCAGGAGATCATGCTTCAGTTGTGGAAAGCCTACCCGAATTTCAAAGGCCAGTCCAAACTCACTACATGGATGTACAGAGTGGCACTGTACACGGCCATGTCGGATTTCAAAAAAAGGAACCGGCAAAAAGGAGCCAGAGCCACCCATGACAACCTTGCAGAACGCAATACTGCGGAATCGAATTATGAAATGGAGTACCTGAACACAATAATCAACCGGCTGAATGCCCCGGACCGGGCACTACTCGCGCTATACCTGGACGAAAAATCCTACCACCAGATCTCCGAGATCATGGGCATCAGTGAATCCAACGTAGGGGTGAGACTGAACAGGATCAAAAAGAAATTGAAAAACATGATGACTATATAATGTTATGGAACTTGATGAGTTAAAAAATAAGTTGAACGCCGTCCATATTCACTATAGCGCACAGGAGCTGAACGAGATATTTGAGATCCGTACAAAACGTGCTGTCAGTAATGTGAACCGGAAAATGCTGTGGGATGCCATTCTCATGGTTATTGTAGCAGCCGGGCTAATTGCTGTCACATTTCTAACAGGATTGAAGAGCCGTTACCTGGTCAGCGGAGAAATTGTGGCCATGTCTGTGTTGCTGCTGATACACTACCGTATTAAATACTATTTGCTCAACACTATTGGTTTTGATGGCAACATCCGGCAGGCTATGTTCCAATGCCTTAATCGCATGCAGCTTTACATGTATGTATACTGGACCGTTGTCCCTTTGGGTATCAGTCTGTTATACTTGGATCTGCAGAACCAGCTCATCCGGCTTATTGAACCGGATACCTCCGAACTTATCGTGAGGTATGCCCTGGTACTGCCGCTGGGGCTGGTTATTTTCTTCATTACCCGAAAGCTAACGTATGTCCTGTACGGGCAGGACATGGACCGGCTCAGGGGGCTGATAAGGGAAATGGACGAGGAAGAAGATCACTCAGGAGAAAATCCCTTCAGCGATTCGGGATTGGAAGCAAGATAGGTCACTATTCCCACAGCGATCAATAGTACGATCATGATATAACCGACAAGCCAGGCCAGCAGCCCCTTGAAAAAGCCCAGAACCTTGTTTTTTGAAAAGAAGGAGGTGCAAACCCAGGCATAGAAGACAGTACTGACCAGCGTGAGAAAGAGGTTGGGACTCCAGCCAAAGAGATACCAGGTGATCACAAACAGGTTGGAAATAATAAAGGGATGAGCCATTGCATAGAATACCACTACGGAATGCTCAATAAAATTAAGTCCCGACTTTCGGTATACCAGCCAGTTGGCCAGCATGAAAAAAGGCGCCATCAGAAAAGAAAAGGTACGGAAGTTGTTAAACACTGTAGACAGCACCTCATTATTCATGGCCTTCTGCCCTTCGGTTGTATCTTCTGTTTGAAATGATTCACTTACACCACCCATCATTTCCACAAGGTCTACATTCAGAATAGAAGCGAGCAACAGGTAAACGGTAAGCATCAGGAAATAATAGCCTACGGGTCCTATATATACTACCCTTATACCATCGAGGATGCTGTGAATCACCTTTTGAGGCCGCACTGTCAGATCACGTACCGTTCGGAAAAAGGTATTGTCAAAACCGAACAATCTGTTCTGAAGATCGTCCAGCAGCACCCGCCATGTAAGCCTTCTGATGCTTGCCTTCTGGCCGCATACATGGCAAAAGGCGCCTATTACCTCAGTATTGCAGTTAATGCATTGGTGCCCTTTTTCCATTTTCCTGATTGATTGTAAGGAACAAATATAAAAGAGGGCTGTTGAAATCAAAACAGCTCAGCATGAAAGCAGTAGTCATAGGTTCGGGGGTGGCAGGCCTGGCAGCCGCCACACGGTTGCAGCATAAAGGGTATGAGGTCACTGTGTTTGAAAGTAACTCCTATCCGGGCGGTAAGCTTACGCAGATCGAATCCAACGGCTTCCGTTTCGACGCCGGACCTTCCCTTTTCACTATGCCTTCACTGGTCGATGATGTATTCATCGAAGTGGGAGAGGATCCCAGAGCCTTTTACAACTATCGGACACTGGATGTAGTATGTCATTATTTCTATCCCGATAGTGTCACGCTAAAGTCTTACCCTGACCGGGATAAATTTGCCCGGGAAGTGAAGGATAAGCTCAATGTAAATGGCCAGACGGTGGCCCGCTTTCTGAAAAGGAGTGAAAGGATATACAACCGCGCCGGGCAGATCTTTCTTAACAACTCCCTGCACAAGGCGGGTACCTGGCTGAAAAAAGATGTGCTGCTCGCCCTGACTGAGATCTACAGATATGACATCTTTAAGAGTATGCATGCTGCCAACGAGGCCATGCTACAGCATCCGAAGCTGGTGCAGCTCTTTGACCGGTTTGCCACCTACAACGGCAGTAACCCCTATAAAGCTCCGGGCATACTGAATTCCATCCCCCACCTGGAGCACAACCTTGGCACATATTTTCCGGAAGGTGGAATGTACACTCTTACCCAGGCCCTGTATCAGCTTGCTCTTAAAAAGGGCGTGCAGTTCAGGTTCGGTAAAAAGGTAAGTGAGATCGTCACAAAAGACAAGCAGGTAAAGGCTGTGAAAACGGGGGAAGAGCTGACCCCGGCAGACCTTGTGGTATCCAACATGGACGTATACCCCACCTACAACAAATTACTGCCTCAGCTCAAAACTCCAAAACGTATCAACACGCAGGAGCGCTCCAGCTCAGGGCTGATTTTCTACTGGGGTATTAAAGGCAGGTTTGATCAACTGGGGTTGCACAATATCTTCTTCAGTGAAGACTACCGCAATGAATTTGAGCACCTGTTTACCAAAAAACAGATCTGCGATGATCCCACCATTTATATCAACATCACCTCAAAGCTTAACCCTACCGATGCGCCACCAGACTGTGAGAACTGGTTTGTCATGGTGAACGCACCCAGCAACGAAGGCCAGGATTGGGAAGAGATCATCCACCGGACTCGACAGGCAGTGGTAAGTAAGCTTTCAAAATTGCTGAAAAGAGATATCGCCTCACTCATTGTCACGGAAGAACTCCTCGACCCCGTCAAACTCGAAGCAAGAACCTCGTCGTTCAAAGGCTCACTCTACGGAACCAGTTCCAACAGCAAATTCGCTGCTTTTCTCCGGCACCCCAATTTCTCCAGCCGGATCAAAGGCTTGTACTTCTGCGGAGGCAGCGTCCATCCCGGAGGTGGCATACCACTTTGTCTTTTGTCAGCAAAAATAGTTAGCGATCTCGTGCCAGGTGGTCAGTAGTTGTTCGTTGATGACTGGATGCTGGTGGACTGGTAGCTGGATACTAGTTTCTGGTAACTGGTTGGATGGCATGGAGCATGGAGCATAGGGCTTGGAGTCTGGAGTGATGCTATGGTAGGTTGCGTTTCACCAACAGGTTACTGCTCGCCCAGAATTGCCGACTGCTTTTGCCTACTGCCTGCCGAAACGAAGTGCAGGCAGGTCGACTTAATACTTACGACTTAGGCTCACGACTAACCACTACCTATCCAGCCACTGCTTGAACTCATTCACCCTTTCCCTGCTCACTATTATCTCGTGGTCCTCCGAGTGCTGCAGTACTACTTTTAGTCTGCTGTTGGAATAGCTGACGATATCCTTTACAGCCTTCAGAGAAATAATGTACTGCCGGTTGATCTGAAAGAAAATGCCTGGGTCCAGCATGCCGTTCAGTTGCTGTATGGGATAGTCCAGCAGGTAGTTCTTCCCTTCTTTGGTGGTACAAAAGCTCGCCTTTTCACGACTGAAGAAATAGAGGATCTCCTCCACACCCACGGATTTAATGTGCTCTCCGATCTTTATGATAAACCTGTTTTTATACTCCTTTGTGAGCATCTTTACTGCACTGGCGATCTGATCCATGGAGTTGAAGGATAACGCAGATGTTTTGGATTGCGTGAGGTTTTCCAACTTATCAAAGGCCCCGGCCAGATCTTCCGCATCAATAGGCTTAAGGAGGTAATCAATACTGTTCACCTTAAATGCCTTCAGCGCGTATTCATCATAGGCCGTGGTAAAAATAATGGGTGCGGTAATACGGACATGTTCAAATATCTCAAAACTCAGCCCGTCTGCCAGTTGGATATCCATGAACACCACATCGGGCTGTTCGTTATTCTCAAACCACTGCAGGGCTGTTTTCACACTGTCCAGCTTATCTTCTACCTTAACCGAGGCATCATGAGCCAGGATCAACTGCTCCAGGCGCCGGGCAGCGGGTTTTTCATCTTCAATGATCAATACTTTCATATATGAATTACTTGTATGGCAAGGCTTGATGACTAATTATACCGGAGTGGAGGGCCGTATGACTCCAATCCAGATTTTTTTCCTGGTGTCTTTGTGGTAGAAAAGGTATGAAACTCTGACAGTCCCAGGGCATTATTGTTTCTTAAAACTACTAAGGGTATCATAGATTTTAGCCCAGAAGGCCCAAAGACACCAGGTGGCATAAAGAAGGATTTAGATCCCTTGTCCTGAAAGTAGTTATATTGTCGATTAAGGATGATTATCTCCATAAATTCCTCCTATTTCCTATTTGTTAGCCGACACAGACAGTAGCGGCAATTTAACACTGAACAGA
>LYSV01000001.1 GCA_001657315.1 Flammeovirgaceae bacterium BBD 1991-12
AGATGGTAATTCAGAGGTGACCGTTGACATACCATTTATTGATGACGCTGAGGTAGAAGATGACGAGACGATCATTGTTACCCTTTCCTCACAGGACCTTCCTTCGAATGTTTCCATATCAGGTTCAGCATTAACCATAACTATCTCCGACAATGATGTTGAAGAAGCGTGTGACAATGACAATTCCATCACTACTAATGACAGGGGCTGCAACCTCACTCCATCCTTATCAAATACATACAGTGAAAATATAAATTCCAGTGATGAACGGGAAATCCTGACAAATGGAGTGCCCGATCATGATTACTCCAATCAGCTTTCCAACCAGGGAGTAAACCTGAATGCCGAAAACAAGGAGTATAAAGTTGCCGCTATGCCCGGCAAAGCAGCCAGTATAACATCTATTACAGATAATGGCAGACCGAGGTACCGTACAGGGGTTGCTCTCAATGGTGTGGCTATAGATCCTGCTCCGGCAGAGCCATTTATCTTCTCAAATCCGAATACCGGTGAATTTAACTGGGATTGGGTATTTGAGCCCAACAACAATACGGATGATGTAAGGCTGGATTGTGCATACGCACATGTACAGCCAGATGGCACGTACCATTATCATGGCAATATGATCGAATATGCAGATATACTACTGACCGGCCTCGGGAGCGGTGGGACTATCCCCACCGAACCTGTTCAGATCGGATGGGCGGCAGATGGCTTCCCTATACTTTACAAATACGGTCCTGATGGATCCGGCACTTCTGTTGTCGAGCTGACCTCCGGCTATCAGCTTAAAACCGGTGAAAGGCCAGGCGATGGAATAACTGCCCCCTGTGGCGAATACAACGGAAAATATACCAATGATTATGAGCATGTCAGTGGAGCCGGAGATCTTGATGAATGCAATGGGATCAGTCGCAGTGTTATGCTCAAAGGTCAGACATTCGACTATTTTTATGTGATCACGGAAGAGTTCCCCATTATTCCAAGGTGTTTTACAGGTACCCCCAACAGTACTTTCAGATTAGGCCCCTGATCCGATAATGAAAAAGAAACTTATTATATTTTTTCTGATCGTCACGAATTCCGGGTATGCCCATGATGTTAAAATGGCCGTTTTCGAGATCTTTCAGGATGAGTACGGCTTCCAGATGAGTATCACCCTTGACAAGGAGGATTTTCTCAGGACTTTGTCCAGCCTGTATGGTGCCGGTCCGGATAACCTCCGCGACCTGCAAGGCCGAGTGTGGCAATATTTTGACAGTCACCTGATGATCACCATCAACGATCAATGTACCTCGCTTACTATCAATACCATACAGCACGGTAAGGAAAATATTGTATTGAACTGCTCGTTAAATTTACCAGTAGGCCGGGTAGAAGAAGTGCGGATCGAAAACTACTGTATGATCGATCAAATTGATAAGCATGAAAACATCATGAGGTTAAAGCTGAGTGATCGGGACCGGTCCTTCAGGCTGAACCGGGATCGTGTATCTACAACTGCAAAGTACGATATTTAGGGCTGTGGCTGTATTTGAACATAAATTCCTGAAAAAATCTCAAAAAAAAGAGAAATGCCTCTGGTCGGAGGCATTTCCAGGGTCAAAAACTTAAAATAAACGGGATAAATTCTCCTGAGTTTGACACGGTTTTGAGATAACACGCTGATAATAAGTTATTTGCAAGATTGCTTTCGATATACAGACTATCCTGAATAATTGATTATCTGACCTTCAGGAAACAGGTCTGGTAGAGGGTTTCTGCTACTATACCGAGCAATTTTTGGCTGGTTTCAGTAAGCCTTAAGCGGAGATAGTATGGATAAGTTACCATTATTAGCCCCCTATTGCAGACACCAGGTCAGACAAGAATCTTCATCACTATGAAATATCATAGTTTCATACCTCCTGACCTCTTCCCCCCCTTCGATCAAATATTGGATAGTCAGTTCTTTTGTCATACTGGGTACTACTACGCCCCATTTCTGGATGTTGTTCTGCTCAGCGAAGACCCCGGTATTTAGCCATATCTCTTGCATTTCTTTACTGAACATGGCCTCGTCATCTTCCACTACTACCATAAGCGCGGTGACAGGGTTGTTTGTTACCATCATCATGAACTCGTCCAGCCCGTGCTGATAACTGGAAGTTGGGTTGCCTTTTAAAAACTTGAAATAAGCTACTTTACCTTCCACCAGCTTACTCTCGTGTACTTTTTTACGTGTATTATCCATCATTATAAAGTTTAATTAAGTATTTATTACATTCACTTGTCATAGGGCTTCTCATGTTCAGCTTTGCTGCCATGAGCAATATCATGACAGTTTCTAATTTCCTTATTCGGTCAATGTATCCCTCAGGTAGGCAATAAATGTATTTTGTCCCTGGGAGGTGGCCTTAGTAAGATAAAACTCAGTATTGAGGATCTCCCCCTCAGTAGTTCTTGCTTCTACGATGGTTCGCGTACCGAGGTAAGTATGATGATTTTCAAGGTCTACATTAAGGATCAGGTCGTTGAACCCTGCAGAGTTCTCACCGTTCATTTTAAAGAGACTTTTCGCTGCTGTATTACTGTCAAGGACAGCTCCATCCAGGTTAATATGAAGTATGGCATCCATGGAATTGTCAAAATAAGCTCTCAGCTCCTGCTCCCGGGCCAGTAACTCCGTTTTTACCTGGTCCATTTCCATCATACTTCTTGCCAGTTCTTTGTCTTTTTTCAGTTCAGCCTGGATATCGCGTATGTAGGCGATAAAGATCTTTTCCTCGCCTATGTTAGCCGCGGTCAGGAACATTTCGGTTTTAAAGCCCTCTCCCTCGCTATTAATTCCTTTTACCTTCTTTTTCTTGTCGAGGTACAACGTGGCATCTTGTAAATGGACACTTCCAATTATGTCATTGAAGTGTTTCTGCTTAAGCTGGTCCGGCCTGTAACCAAATAACTGCGTAGCGACCGGGTTGCTGTCTATGATCAACCCTTCGCTGTTGGCAGTGATGATGGCGTCGATGGAGTTGGTAAAATATGATCTGGCCTTGGCTTCACTCTCTTTTATAAGGTCATTCTGCTCCTTTTGAATAGTGATATCCCGTAAAAAGCCTACAAAAACTTTTTGACTCCCAATACTGCCTTCTTGTATGCGGATCTCCAAGGGAAAAGTACTGCCATCTTTTCGCATTCCTTCTACCTCTCTCCCTTTACCGATTACTTTTTTTTCATTTGTACGTTCATAATTTTGCATATAGCCGTCATGATGGGAAGAATACTTTTGGGGCATCAACAATTTGATGTTTTTTCCAGCCACCTCCTCTACCTTGTAGCCAAACATCTTTTCGGCAGCCGGGTTAAACTGATCGATCGTGCCATTCGTATCGATCGTGATGATAGCGTCCATGGCATTATCGAAGATCATCCGGGTTTGCGCCTCACTTCGTGATGCCGCTTCTTGTGTAGCCTGCAGCTCTTCCATATTTTGGCGCATCTCCTCTTCCTGCGACCGTAACTCTTCTGACATTTTCTGCGATTCATCCAGCAATCGTTTTGTGCGTTCGCTGGTTTTAACATTGGCTATGGTGGAAGCGATACTTTCTCCTATTTTTTGTATGAAATCGATTTGATATTGCGCGAAGTCTTTGAAGGTAGCTATCTCCACGATCCCGTAGGTTTTATCATTTACCGTTAAAGGAGCGACCAGTACAGCATTCGGTGTAGCTTCACCCAAACCAGAGGTAATATTGACAAAATCCCGGGGAACCTCTTTGAGATAAATGTACTGGTTTTCCAGGAACGCCTGCCCTACTAATCCTTCACCCGGCAGTATTTCTTTTTGCAAGTATTTTTTTCGTGCATAGGCATAACAGGCACGCAACATAAGGGTAGGATTTTCAGGATTGTCATCTTCCAACATGAAAAAACCTCCCTGGTTCGCGCCCAGGTATTTAACAAGGGCAGAGATCACCTCTAAGGCAAGCTCATCCAGCGAGGAATTGTTATCCCTTAATATATCTGAAAATTTGGCAAGTCCTTCCGTAGTCCAATTTCGCTGTCTTTCAGCTTCAGCGGTATCTACCATCTGTTGGCGCATACTGACCAGCGACTCACCTAACTGGTTGGTCTCCTCATCGTCGTCCTTATATACCATATCGAGTTCTCCTCTTTTTATTGCTTCCACAAACTCAGTAGCGTTTGTGATCTCCTGTTGCAAATTCTCAGTCAAAAGATGAAGACTCCGGACTTTATCCCTTTTCAAAAATCTGTAGGGGAACCATTTAAACTTTAACATACTACTTTCTTTATCTCACTCGTCCAATTCCACTATGCCGGCTGCGGATAAAGAAGTCCGCTGTCAGGTCTTTTAAATGGTGGTGAATCGTTTTCACCAACGACATGACAAAACTAATACCTTATAAAAGGCTTTATAAAGAGCAAAAACCCGTAATCTATACTCCGTTTTTCTACCTAAAGTTTTATATATCGTCAAAAAGAGGATTTCCTGCAAAGGGCTCGCCGGGAAGTCTCCGGGCAGGCAGTAAAATACCGGACCTGCCATAATTGCTTTAAAAGAAAAATATATTTCATTATTTCAAGAGAATACCTACTTTGATGATCATGAAATTAACCTCTACCTTAAAAGCACCTTATTTTAAGCAGGAAGATGTATTTGGGCGGCATGTAGACCTGAATGATTACATCAATAAACAGATCCTTATCGCTTTTTTCAGACACGCCGGCTGCCCTTTCTGCAATATAAGAGTACACAACCTGATGAAGATCTCCGATGAACTCAAAGCAAAAGGGTTGGAAATGATCTTTCTTTTTGAATCGAAAAAAGAGATCATTTTAAGGAGCAGCTTTCATCAAGGTATAGCGCCAGTACCATTGATCTCCGATCCGGAGAAAAAGCTTTATGACCTTTATGGGCTGGAAAGCTCAGGTTACAAATCGGCCATTAGCCATATCACTACTTTTGTACAGACTGCTTACGAGGCATATAAAACGAAAGTACCTTTGCACGCCATGGCAGACGGCGAATCCATAAAAACGATGCCCGCCGAGTTTTTAGTTGATTATGATCTGATCATTAAGAAAGTACATTACTCCGAGCGACTACGCGATCGGATGGATATGAACGAGATTAGGGAATTTGTAAATAAGAGATAGGCAAAAAGAGAAATGCCTCTGGTCGGAGGCATTTCCAAGGTCAAAAACTCAAAATAAATAGGATAAATTCTTAATTCATCCAATAACAACACTGCCAATATAACAAACTTTTGGCAAAAAGGGTTTAGTATTTCCAAAAATTTATCGGGAAGTCAGAACGCTGTAACTTATCAGCTTGCCTGACGAATTGTAGGTTTCAGTTTTCACCAGACCCACTCCTTCAGCGATCCAATCCGTGCCCCTGCCTTCTATATTCATTAACATCCTTGTTGTTGTAGCGTAATTGATCTTGTAACAGTCAAAAGTACCTGCAGATGTAGTTATGCTCTCTTTACCCTCTACTGTGCGGTTGGTGATAGCAACGGTCATCTGCATGGGTATATCTCCACTGATAGTGACTGAGCCCTCATCAAGGGCCATCCCAGGCTCAAGATCAGAAGGGATCTCAAGGTTATCCATTTCAATTTTCATATTCATATCCCTGAATGCCTGTAGCTGCTCATCCGGTATGAGCCGTGTCATATCCATGGAAACCACTCCATCGCTACATATCATTTCCACATCCTTGCTGTAAACAACTTTATCCTTTTTATCATATAGTGTCAAATGCATAATGGCATCCCAGCCATTACTCCGTCTGACCATTGACTTTATTTCAGTTAATTGTCTTCCCTGTGATTTACCCTTCGCATTGTAGCTGGTAATCTCCCAACGGTTACCCTGTTCGAAGTCAAAATAGGGATTACATTGGCCAAAGATGGGTTCATTCACAAATGCAAATCCCAAAACAATAAGCAGAACCTTTTTCATAGTAGTGTAATAGTTAAAATTGCATCGATACAAAACAACCCTGTTACCCCCATCTGGGATTTCCGATGCTATGTATCCGAAGCATCTGCAACACACCTGAAAGTAGCGGGTCGGTGTTAGCATCTCTGGGGCCTGAAAATAAGGGGATGATCGTCATAAGTTAGGACATATTTATGAAGGACAGAAACAGGTGAGTCAGTATTATTAATTTTTTGCCTAATTTATGTCCGAAATCGGTCATCTTTGTGCAAAAGGGAACATCCAGCTGAACGGGAACGGCCTTGTTTCAAAGTACCGAGTTTGGCATAATTTTAGTCAATCTAACATGTTTTAAACCTAGACGAAATGACCTCAGGCAACGAGACCGGCAAAATATTAATGATCGATGATGACGAAGATGTGCTTTTGGCCGCAAAGCTTCTCCTGAAAAAACATTCACACCACGTGATCATTGAGAAGAATCCCAAGAAGATCCCCTTTCTTTTGAACAACGATACGTATGATGTGATCCTGCTGGACATGAACTTCAGCAAGGACATCACCAGTGGCAAGGAAGGATTCTTCTGGCTCAGCCAGATCCTGGAAAAGGATCCATCCGCCGTAGTTATTTTGATCACCGCCTTTGGCGATGTGGAAATGGCCGTAAGGGCGCTGAAAGAGGGTGCCACCGATTTTGTGCTGAAACCGTGGCAAAATGAAAAACTGCTGGCTACTATCTCTACTGCCATCAAGCTCAAGAAAACCTACAAGGAGGTAGACAAGCTGAAAAAGGCTAAAAAACAACTGGAAGAAGATATCAATCAACCTTTCAAGGATATCATAGGCCAGAGCGGTTCCATAAAAAAGGTATTTGACCTGATCGACAAGGTGGCCAAAACTGATGCGAATGTATTAATACTGGGCGAAAACGGCACAGGCAAGGAGCTAATTGCAAGGGCCATTCATCAGCGCTCCAATCGTCATGATGCCAGCTTTGTGGGTGTGGATATGGGAGCCATTACGGAGACCCTCTTTGAAAGTGAGCTTTTCGGACATAAAAAAGGGTCTTTCACTGATGCCAAGGAAGACCGCACAGGCAGGTTTGAACTGGCCAACAGTGGTACGCTGTTCCTGGATGAGATCGGTAACCTGAGCATGCCCCTGCAGTCTAAACTGCTTACCGCATTGCAAAACCGTGAGATCACCAGAGTGGGCTCCAACCAGACCATTCCTGTAGATATCCGTCTTGTATGTGCTACAAATATGCCTGTGCATGATATGGTCAATGAAAACACCTTTCGGCAGGACCTGCTCTACCGGATCAATACTGTGGAGATCAATCTGCCACCCCTTAGAGAAAGGCAGGAAGATATCCCACTCCTTGCCCGTCATTTTCTGACGAAGTATGGCAAAAAGTATCGTAAGGACATTGCAGGGATCACGGAAGATGCGCTACTGAGGCTGAGAAAATACAACTGGCCGGGAAACATAAGGGAGCTTCAGCATGCGATAGAAAGAGCAACGATCATGAGTGATAACCGGCAACTGGAGGCAGAGGATTTCTTCTTTTTGTCCGAAAACAGAGCCGGCAGCCCTCAGGAAATGCAAAGTGACAACCTTAATCTGGATGAAGTAGAAAGATCGATCATTCAAAAAGCCATCAATATTCATGACGGCAATATTTCCAAAGCGGCCAAAGAACTGGGATTGACACGGGCTTCCCTGTACCGCAGGCTTGAAAAGCATGGACTTTAGTAACAGCAAAAGGATCATTCTGTACCGTGTAGGACTTATTATTCTTACCACATTCTTCCTGTCCTCTCAGTTATTCGATGACGGGTTCATCGTCACCGAGCTGGTGCTGACCGCACTGCTGATATTTCAGGTGGTCATCCTTCTGAAGTATACCCAGAAGAGTAACCGGGAGGTAATGGATTTTCTCAACTCCATCAAGCATGACGATCTGGCACGCTCCTATAAAACCAATTCGAAGAATGAGGATGTCAACCGGCTCAATACAGAACTGAATCGCGTACTGAAGGACCTCAAAAGAGTACGGAAGGAAAAAGAGGCGGACTTCCAGTACCTGAAAAATATCGTACAACATATCGGCATAGGCCTGCTTACCTTTAATCAGGCGGGGGATATCCAGATCATGAACACAGCCGCCAAGAAGCTCCTGCGCGTGGGGAATGTAAAAAACGTCACGGACCTGAGAAGTGTTAACGATCACCTGGTCGATACCTTTTTCAGGCTACGGACCGGTGGACGTGACCTGCTGAGGTTCGAGATAGGCGGAGAAATAGTACAACTGGCCATCTATGCCATTGAGCTAACCCTTCGCGGAGAACTGTACAAGCTTGTTTCCGTCCAGAACATCCAAAATGAGCTGGAGGAAAAAGAAATGGAGGCCTGGCAAAACCTCGTGAGGGTGCTGACCCATGAGATCATGAATTCCGTTACTCCTATATCTTCATTGGCCAATACTGTAGAAGAGGAGCTGAAAGTGCAGCTCACCAATGACGATTCTTCTTCCAATGCTATTTCCAACGACGAAATAGAAGACATCCACCTCGCCATTCAAACCATAAAAAAGAGAAGTGAGGGCCTGATCCGGTTTGTTCAGGATTTCAGGAACCTCACGCACATACCCAAGCCAAAGATCACTGAAATTGAGGTCCGCCACTTGCTCGAGGAACTGGTGATACTGCATAAAAACGAAATTGAAAAAAGCGGTGTATCAGTAAACGTGAAAGTCGATCCTGAAAACCTCACGATCAACGCAGATAAGGACCTTATCGAACAGGTGCTGATCAACCTACTGAAAAATGCATTGCAGGCCTTTGACGAGCAGACTACCAAACTCGTGGAGCTAAATGCCTATGTGGACGAAAAAAGCAGACCGATCATAGCTGTAAAGGATAATGGAAGTGGTATTGATGATGAAGCGCTTGAAAAAATATTCATCCCGTTCTTTACCACCAAAAAGTCCGGCTCGGGTATAGGGCTGAGTTTGTCGCGTCAGATCATGCGGCAGCACCAAGGCGTTCTGGGTGTAAAATCGAGGGTGGATGAGGGCACGGAGTTCTTTTTAAGGTTTTAATTATTTCCTAGCTTTGCGACGTCGTAAAAACCGCAATATGAACATCACAGAACAGATCACCAAAATACTCGTAGATAAACTTGGTATAGCTGAAACGGAGGTAACACCCGATGCCAGCTTTGTAAAGGATTTGGGCATAGATTCACTGGATTATGCCGAGTTGGTGATGGAGTTCGAACAGACATTCAACATCCGTATCCCTGATCAGGATGCGGAAAAACTACAGACCATCAATCAGGCGGTTGACTATATAGAAAGTAAGACCAGCAGTTGAAAGTGATTGGTTATTGGTGCATTGAGTGACCAGGAGAATATAGTGCTGAAATCCACCACTTACTTCATAAGATCAGCACACCCACTTCGTAATTGATATACCAGTAACATATCCCGACATTGGTCATAAGATTATGGATTTCAATTTTACTGAGCATGAGCGGGAAGAAGCCTGGACATGGCTTCACGAACAGCTGGAGAATTATTACAAAAATCCGAAAGGAGTACAAGCGGCTCCCACACTGGATATCCATTCCATACAGCAACATGTCGGGAGGTTTTCATTTGACCATGCCTTACCTGTACAGGGTGCCCTTGAGCACGTGCTGGACGGTATGAGGCAATACACTGTTCATACACCACATCCGGGATACTACGGGCTATACAACCCACGGCCTGCCTTTCCCGGAATACTGGCTGACACCATCACCGCTACCTTTAATCCACAGCTTGCCGCATGGAGTCATGCTCCTTTTGCCAATGAGGTTGAAAACTATCTGATCCGTCAGTTCGGTGTAAAGTTTGGTTTCCCAAAGGAACGGATCGATGGAGTATTTACCTCCGGCGGGGCAGAGGCCAACCTCACAGCACTTCTTACGGCCATCAATCACCGGCATCCGGATTATGGGACCTCCGGGCTCCGTGGTTTGGATAAACAACCCATTCTCTACTGTTCTGAAGAAAGCCATCATTCTGTAGCGAAGGCAGCAAAGAATATGGGGCTTGGATCACATAATGTACGCTCCATACCCACCAACAGCAACTTTCAAATGAGGGCAGATCTGCTGGAAGAAAACCTTGCAGCAGATCTTAAAAACGGACTTGATCCGTTCCTCATTGTAGCCACGGCAGGTACCACAGGCACAGGGGTGATGGACCCGTTGAAGGAAATTGGCTCCCTGGCAGCAAAACGCAACCTGTGGTTCCATGTAGACGCGGCATATGGAGGAGCAATAGCCCTGGTGGAAAAATACAGTCATCTGCTGAATGGCTTAGAGCAGGCGGATTCTATCACTTTTGACGCACACAAATGGCTGTCCAACCCAATGAGTACCAGCCTGTACATTACACGGCATAAGGATATCCTGTCCAGGACTTTTGGTATGGACACGGATTACATGCCTAAAGAAGGTGCTCACATGGCCATCACGGACCCGTATGCTCATTCTATTCAATGGTCACGAAGGTTTATCGGTTTACGACTCTACCTTTCATTACTGATCTTTGGCTGGAGGGGCTATGAAAAAGTGATCACCCATCAGGTCCAAATGGGTCAGCGGTTAAAGGAACTATTACTGGAAGATCATTGGAAGGTATACAACGATACTGATCTGCCGGTACTGTGTTTCGGAAAGCCTGAGTTTGAAACGGACGATAAGCTGGCACTTCAGGTCTGCTCAACCGTGCTGGCCTCCGGAAAGGCCTGGATCTCCGTATACCGGGCAGGAGCAGTTAACGGACTGAGAGCTTGTATCACCAACTATGATACGCAGGAAGAGGATCTAAAGGAATTGGTAGAAACACTCAGGCAGGCCCAACCCTTTCAGGACTGAGAAAAGTATTCGTTCATTAATATTAAACTATGGATATAGCAATAGTTGAAGTGATTAAGGGAATGCTTGCTCCCGGCATCATGATCTCGGCATGTGGGCTGTTACTGCTGGGAATGAATAACAAGTATTCACTGGTGGTGAATCGCATCAGAACCTTAAATAATGAATTCAGGCAATTGGATGATTCCCAAACAGAGCGAAGAGAAAGCATCACCACACAACTCCCGCTGCTGATCAAAAGAATGAGATTGATAAGAAATGCGGTTTGGTTATACACCATTGGGATAGCGATGTTCATTTTTTCCATTTTTTGCCTTGGGATCTATTTCCTTAACGGAAAAACCGATCTGGTTACTGTAACCTCGCTGGTTTCCTTCATTATTGCATTGCTGGCAGTTTTGCTTGGCGTTTTGCATGCCGCAAAGGAGGTAAGACTGGGTTACCGAATACTGCTAATAGAGACCAGAGGTATCATTTCCTCTACTGAGAACAGGTAAATGAGTACGTCATGGATATCTAATGATTTGACCTCAGGAACAAAAAAGGCCGTCCTTTGCAGAACAGCCATAGTGACCTCGACAGGATTCAAACCTGTAACCTCCTGAGCCGTAATCAGGTGCTCTATTCAGTTGAGCTACGAGGCCTGCTTTTTGTTTAAGTGTGCAAATCTAGGTAATAATTTTTGCCAAAAAAAGGTACTTTTTTAAAAAACCTTATCTTTGCGAGCCACAATAAAACAGGTGAATGACAGGTTTAAGTAGTATGATCAAAAAGTTTCTTTTCTTAATAGTTATGGTGGCCACATGCCTGACAGCCGTGGCTACTGACAAGGATAAACCCAACGCCAGACTAGAGCCCATGAAGATCAGAAAAAGGAATGCCCGTCCGGACATTCCTGGTACGTTGCTGATCGAATTGGGCTGGAATATTCTTCAGAGCAATCCCAGCGAGATGGAAATAGGTACGTTAGGTTCCCGGACGTTTAATCTATACTACTTTTACAATATAGAACTACCCTTTGCCGGCAACAGATTCGAACTTATGCCGGGTTTCGGTGTTGGGCTGGACCGGTACAGATTCGAGGATGACATCACTTTGTCAGAGACTAACAACGTTGAGATAGTTGAACTGGAAGATGTAGACGTCCAAAAGTCAATGCTTGTCTCCAACTATTTCGATATACCCGTAGAGCTCAGGTTCTACGCTAATCCCAATGACAAAAAGAGAAGCTTTAAGATAGGTGTAGGGTTTAAGGGTGGCGTCAGATTCAGCTCACATACAAAGGTGAAGTTTGAAGACAACGGCAATAATGTAAAGTCAAAGGAAAAAAGGGATTTCGGCCTGAACCGTTTCCGGTACGGACTTACCGGTAGAATAGGCATAGGAGGCTTCAATCTTTTTTACTACCACAGTCTCTCCGAGCTGTTTGAAAGTGGTGAAGGGCCTATGGATTCTGCCGCAACCAATATCACCGTCGGATTGTCATTTGCAGGGTTCTAGGTGCTGGCGGCTGGTTACTGGTTGCTGGTTTCACGGCCGACAGGTTGTCGACTTGCTACCTGACCTACGGATCGCCTTCAACCCTCAATCATAGCAGATGGAATAACTGGCGGCTGGTTGCTGGCTACTGGTTTCACGGCCGGCAGGTTGTCGACTTGCTACCTGACCTACGGATCGCCTTCAACCCTCAATCATAGCAGATGGAATAACTGGTGGCTGGCGACTGGATACTGGTTTGCCGGCAAAGCGTAAGCGTAGTAAGGAATATCATGAAAAGTCATTGCGGACTGCATCCTTGCCAATTGCCAACTCCACCCCTACTTCCCTTTAAACTCCGGTTTTCTCTTTTCAAGAAAGGCGTTCACTCCCTCTTTGTAGTCTTCAGAATTTCCTGCTATCTCCTGACAGTAAGCCTCATAGTCCAGCATTTCCTCAAGGGAAGCATTCCCTGACTGGTTGAGCATCTTCTTCATAAGGCCAATGGCTTTGGTAGGCGCTTTGGCATAATAGTCCGTATATTCCTTTACAGCTTCATCCAGTTTTTCAAGGGGTGCCACCTTGTTCACAAGTCCCATTTCATAGGCTTCTCCGCCCTTTATCCTTGTTCCCATGGTACTCAGCTCAAAGGCCCGGGCCGATCCCACCAGCCGTGGCAAAAACCACGAGGATCCAGAGTCCAGTACCAACCCGATATTGATGAACACCTCGGTCAGCATAGCCTCCTCGGCCGCTATTATGAGGTCACAGGCCAGGGCTATGGAACATCCTGCACCTGCCGCCACTCCGTTGAGCCGGCATATAATGGGTTTGGGCAGGTTTCTCATAGCGCGGATAATGGGATTATATCGCTTGTGCAATGAATCGATAAAGGAGCGCTTTTCCTGATCCTGGGAGGCTTTCAGGTCCTGTCCCGAACAGAAAGCCTTGCCAGCCCCGGTCAGCACTACTACCCGTGCCGTATCATCCTTGCTGACCGCCTTCAGGGCATCCTGCAGTTCAAAAGTGATCTTGTCGTTAAGAGCATTGTATACCTCAGGGCGATCCAGCGTGATCGTAACAACACCTTCTTCGTTTTTATATTGTAGGAATTCGTACATGACAATGGATTAACTGAAAATATAAACCGAGCTAAAACAAACGGAAAAGCCCAACAGAGACCCCAGCCCTACCTCTGCAGGGCTATGAACATTCAACAGCAGCCTGGAAGAGTTGACCAACCCTGCCAATACCAATACACTGATTATGGGCCAGAATAGCTGACTATCAGGATACCTGGCCTGAACTGACACGAGAGCACCGAGGGTCCCCCACACGCCTACTGCGTGTGCACTGATCTTGAAAAACAGCGTGATGACCGAAACCATCAGAATAGTCACTGTTACAGCTATGAATAAAATGATCATGGTTTCACTTAAAACGAGCTTGTAGGCAAAGAGATAAACCATTAAAGAGTAATAGGCTGACGTGAAAAAGAAAGGCATGATCCTTTCCCTGCGGTCTTCCAGTCTCATACTGGAAATGGAAGAGGTCAGTTTGAGCATCCCGATACTGAGTACCGGGATCAGAAATGTGATAGTGAATACCATTAGCAAAATGGGTAGAATGGTATTACCATCGATGGGACGCAGTACAGAAGGAGCATAAAAATAAAGCAGTACCAACAGCAGTGTTGACATGAGCAGTGGATGAAAGATATATGAAATTATTTCGGCTCCCTTTTTTAACACTACAGCTCCTTTCTGAGTCGGGCTACGGGTATATTAAGTTGCTCCCGGTATTTGGCAACTGTCCTTCTGGCTATGTTGTAGCCCTTAGCCTTGAGCAGCTTTTCAAGCTTGTCATCGGAAAGAGGCCTGGACTTATCCTCATCGTCAATGATCTTCTTCAATTCGTTCTTCACTTCCCTGCTGCTTACGTCTTCCCCGGAATCAGTTGCTATGCCTTCTGAAAAGAAATATTTAAGAGGGAATATACCAAAATCCGTCTGAACGGACTTGCTGTTGGCCACACGGGAGACCGTGGAAATATCCATGTTGATAATATTGGCTATATCTTTCAGGATCATCGGGCGAAGTTTGCTCTCATCGCCTTCCAGGAAGTAGTCATACTGAAAGTCAACAATCGCGCGCATGGTATTGAGCAGGGTGGTTTGCCTCTGTTTTATGGCATCGATAAACCACTTGGCTGCATCCAGTTTTTGTTTTACGAAACTTACAGTCTCCTTCAGTTTTTTATCCTTCTTGTCACTTTTGTCATAAGCCTGGAACATTTCAGAATAAGACCGGCTCACCCGCAGCTCAGGGGCATTACGACTGTTCAACGCAATCTCCAGCTCGCCATTATTGTTGGTAAGGATAAAATCAGGGATCAGGTATTGTGTACGGACCAACCCTGCAGAACTACCTCCCGGCTTGGGGTTGAGCTTACGGATCAGCTCTATGGCATCTTTTACGAAGTCTTCGTCCTCTATATCCAGCCGCTTCATGATCTTGTCATAGTGTTTTTTGGTAAATTCCTCAAAACACTCCTCCAGGATTTTCTTAGCCACAAATACATCCACATTGCGTTCGTCTTCCCTTCTCTCCAATTGCAGTAAAAGACATTCCTGAAGATTTCTGGCTCCAATTCCGGGTGGATCGAAATGCTGGATCTTTCTTAGTATCTCCTCCACCTCATCTATGTCGGTTTCAATGTTCTGGGAAAATGCCAGATCATTGATAATGGCCTCGAGGTCTCTTCGGATATAGCCATCACTTTCTATACTGCCGATCAACTGCCTGCCAATAGCTGTCTGCCGGTCATCAAGTTTCAAAAACCCAAGCTGATCCAACAGTTGTTCATTCAGCGTGGTATGCATGGCAATGGGCATTTCCTTGTCCTCTTCATTGTCACCATCGCCCTGCATCTTGTATCCACTAAAGTCATCATCCCTCAGGTAGTCTTCCACATCGAGGTCATCATTACTTTCCTGGGTTTCTTCCTCGCTGTATTCTTCGCTTACTTCATCGGCCTCTTCCATTCCTTCTTCCAGCGCGGGATTATCTTCAAGTTCTTCTTCCACACGTGTTTCCAGCTCCGCCGTAGGGATCTGCAACAGCTTAATAAATTGTATCTGCTGAGGGGATAATTTCTGTTGTAAACTTTGGGTTAAACCAAGTTTTTGCATCCGCTGAAACTCGTTAAAAATATGCCAGATTAAAAGATAGGCTAAAGATATTATATTTCTGGCATTCTTTGATAAAAAGCATAAAATAACGTTTTTTTGCCGCCTGTTTTGCAATTTACACATCGTAATCAAGTCCCTGATACAGCAGTGAAACACGGTAAAAGAACCAAAATATGTGACCTTCTGAACGAAACGGCAGTTGGCAAAAAGGTAACAGTGAAAGGCTGGGTAAGAACCTTTAGAAACAATCAGTTCATTGCTCTGAATGACGGATCTGCATTGCAAAATATCCAGGCAGTGGTAGACTTTGAGAATACTGACGAAAGTCTGCTGAAACGGATCACCACAGGCGCCTGTATTTCTCTTACCGGAGAGTTGATTGAATCAAAAGGGAAGGGGCAAAAAGTAGAGATCGTAGTCGAGGACCTTGAAATACTGGGCGATGCCGATGCAGAGAAATACCCACTACAGCCCAAGCGCCATTCCCTTGAGTTTTTGAGGGAAATTGCTCATTTAAGGGTCAGGACGAATACGTTCAGCACCATTTACCGGATCAGGCACGCCATGATCTTTGCTGTGCATAAATTTTTTACCGAAAAGGGCTTCTACAACATACATACACCGGTGATCACCGGTTCGGATGCCGAGGGCGCCGGAGAAATGTTCAGAGTGACCACTCTTGATCCCATAAACCCGCCAAAAACAGAGGAGGGTGAGGTTGATTACAGAGAGGATTTCTTCGGCAAGGAAACCAACCTTACTGTATCGGGTCAGCTGGAGGTAGAGACTGCCTGTATGGCACTTTCCGAGGTCTACACCTTCGGTCCTACCTTCCGGGCTGAAAACTCCAACACGTCCAGGCACCTGGCAGAGTTCTGGATGATCGAACCGGAAATGGCGTTTTACGACATCAACGACACCATGGACCTGGCGGAGGAGTTTCTGAAATACCTCGTTAACTATGCCCTCGACCACTGCCATGCGGATCTGCAATTCCTTGACCGGCGCGCTGCCGACGAGGAAAAAAACAAGCCTCAGCACGAGCGCAGCGAGTTAAGCCTTCTGGAAAGATTAAGGTTCGTCCTCGAAAACGATTTTGTAAGGATCACCTATACGGAAGCCATTGATATACTCCGCAACTCCAAACCCAACAAGAAAAAGAAATTCCAGTATTTGATTGATGCATGGGGTGCTGACCTTCAGTCAGAACATGAACGGTATCTGGTGGAAAAGCATTTCAAAAAACCGGTGATACTTTATAACTACCCAAAGGACATCAAGGCCTTCTACATGCGGCGGAATGAAGACGACAGAACAGTTGCCGCCATGGATGTATTGTTCCCAGGCATCGGTGAGATCATAGGAGGATCACAGCGGGAAGAGCGATATGACCTTCTGAAACAGCGGATAGATGAGCTCCGGATCCCTGAAAAGGATCTCTGGTGGTACCTGGAGCTAAGGAAATTTGGCACTGCTCCTCACAGTGGATTTGGGCTTGGCTTCGAAAGAATGATGCAGTTTGTCACTGGCATGGGCAATATCCGCGATGTGATCCCTTTTCCGAGAACTCCGGATAATGCCGAATTTTGACTTGATAAACTCCCGATTCCTCTTTTACTGTTTAGTAAACAACACCCGGGGCTGAGAGGAATCGTTTTAAAGTCTTTGAGTGCGCACGAGAGGAATCGAACCTCCACGGCCGCAATGGCCACCAGGCCCTCAACCTGGCGCGTCTACCAGTTCCGCCACGTGCGCATGATTTGGAATACCGGTCAGGGGCGCAAAGGTAATAAGCTTTTGGATTTTAACAAATAACCTGAAATCAGAAATCAGTCGGCCGGACACTGTCAGTCCACCGGACGCTGTGCGAAAGTTGAAATCGTAAGAATTAATGATGTAATAACTCCGGCTGTCCCTCGTGTAGAAAGAATATCCCCTATAAAATTCACTTCTCCCAGACCGAGTCTACAAAATAGCGTTGTTGGTCAAAAAAGTTATTCTTAACCGTAAAACCTACTTGTCTGGCCATGTCATGGATATTGGTAAGGCTATATTTTTGTGATATTTCCGTATGGATAGCCTCCCATGCCTCAAAATGTACAGCCGAATCCATGATCTCAATAGTCTGCTCTTCGGTACTTACCAAAAAGCTTTCAGTAGTACCGGTCAGCGGGTTATAGGACGGACAGTGCTTAAAGGTGTTACGATCAAAGCTTCCTTCCAGCTCGTTATTGATCCTGTCCAGCAGGTTCATGTTAAACTCCCTTGTCACACCTTCATTATCATCATAGGCGCTGAGGATAACTTCCGGGTCTTTCTTGAGATCAAAACCGATAAGCAGCAGATCACCTTTTCTGAGGTTTTCATACAGTTCGGATAAAAAGGAGACAGCCTGTTCGTATTTAAAATTACCAATATTGGACCCCAGAAAGAAGATGACATTCCGGGTACCCCCGTTCTCGAGCTGTTCGAGTGCCTTAAAGTAGTCATTCCTTATCCCGTTAACTGCCAAATCGGGCATTTCCTGCTTCAGGGAATTCTCCAGCAGCTTAAGGACATTACCGGATATATCTATCGGAACGTATTGAAAATCCGCCCCCTTGCTCAGAAAGTGACTGAGCAGTACCTTGGTCTTGTAGCCATCGCCTGCTCCAAATTCCACAAGATTAAACTTATGAGATGAGTTGGCGAATACCTTCAGAAGATCATCTTTACAGGTTTGAAAGATTTCATACTCGCACCGGGTGAGGTAATATTCATCCAGCTCCATGATCTGCCGGAAGAGCTCATCACCCTTTTTATCATAAAAATATTTCGATGGCAATGTTTTTGGAGTAGAGTTAAGCCCCTCCAAAACATCGTGGGCAAATTGGTTTTTCATTAGATCAGTGATATGGTAATCAGAGGTTTTTAGCCAAACGAATGCCCGAAAACATCCATCTTAAATGAGGGTGAAAAAAGTTTCTATAGGTACTACGGATGTGATCTTCAGGTGTTGCACAGGAGCCCCCTTTTAGTACCATTTGATTGATCATAAATTTTCCATTGTATTCTCCTACCGCCCCTTCAGGTGCCTGATAGTAAGGATAGGGCCTGTAGGCACTGGCGGTCCACTCCCAGACATCACCGTAAAACTGATTGTTGCCACCTTCCTGCGGCACAGGCGTATAGGTATCAGACCCCATAAAATTGGAATGCTCATTGACACTTCCATATTGATTGCAGGCCACTTCCCACTCAAACTCAGTAGGCAATCTCAAGCCGCGCCATTTGGCATAGGCATCAGCCTCAAAAAAGCTGACATGGGTAACAGGTGCTGCCGGATCAATTTTTTTGAGCCCTCCGTTTAGGGTGTAGTGATACCATATGTTATCCTGGAAATGCCAGTGGAAAGGTGCCTTGATATTGTTGGTCTTTACCCATTCCCACGCCTCTGACAGCCAGTGTCTGAAATCCTGATAACCACCATCCTCAATGAATTCAAGGAATTCGGCATTAGTGATCAGGCGGTCCTGCAGGGCACAACCATGGATAAAAACATTATGTATACCTTCTTCATTATCAAAGTGAAAACCTTCACCCTGATATCCTATCGTATACACTCCTTCTTCCACGGGCAGGTAGTTTGGTATGCCTGCGGTGGCGGCGGATGACAGGGCCGTGTCCTGATAGGAGGGGAATAAAGGATTGTTGCCAAGAATATACTTTATATCATAGAACAAAAGCTCCTGATGCTGCTGCTCGTGCTGCAGGCCCAGTTCCATCAATTCCAGCACCTTGTCATTCAGTGGACCCTCCAGAAATGTGTCCATTTTTTCATCAACATACTCCCTGTAGTCCAGTATTTCCTGTACTGTGGGTCGCGTCATGTTCCCTCTGTCCGTACGTATCACACGCGCTCCTACAGTTTCATAGTAGCTGTTAAAAAGATACCCATAGCTGTCATTAAATAACATATACCCTGGCGCAAAAGGCTCCAGCAGGAATGTTTCGAAAAACCATGTAGTGTGTCCAAGGTGCCATTTCGGAGGACTTACGTCCACCACAGGCTGGACTACATGGTCTTCGGGTGTTAGCGGGGAACAGATTTTCAGCGTGCATTTACGGATCTGAGTATAACGGTCCTTAATACGGACTTCTTCAATGACCATCAGGTTTGGTTTTGATAAATGATCATTAAAGTTAAAGACTTTTATGATCCGTTGAAACGCAACACGGAATTATTAGAGCCCGGATTCGATTAATTTTTGATATGGTCGTTCAATGGACTTATTGAATTCCCGTTTCTTATAGCGTGAGTCCATGTCCACCATAATTTTGTAAAAAAACAAAGCGAAAAAAATGACAATAGAAAATAAGCATAAATAATACATAGTCAACCTCCACGAATGAACCGTAACTACAAATATGGTGTTCAATAGCTTTAGTTGTTATACCTCAAAACACGGTTGTCTCACGGTTGTAAGATTTTTTACAAAATTGAACAAAAGCAGGAGCACAACCGATCACGTAATTTCATCATAGGTTTTTGGACTGTTTGGCGTATCTTCGCATTTTATAAATATAAATTCTCAAAAAAGATGAAAATAGTGAGCCGGATTTTGATTGGATTTTTCGTGCTGTTTTCTTTTGGTGTTCGCAGCCAGCTCATGATAGCTGACAGCAGCAGCCTGCCCGCACAGGAGTGGTTGGTTATGGACCCCGTAGAAGACAAAATGCAGGGTGTAAGCGCTGAAAAAACATATAAGACCCTGTTAAAAGGAAAATCCTCAAGAACGGTCACCGTGGCGGTCATTGATTCAGGAGTTGATATTGATCACGAAGATCTTAAGGGTAAGATATGGGTCAATGAAGATGAAATCCCCGATAATGGTATAGATGATGATAAAAACGGCTATGTGGATGACCGCTATGGATGGAATTTCATTGGAGGTAAAGACGGTAATGTAGAACAGGATACCTATGAATTGACACGTATATATGTGGATCTTAAGGCCAAATATGAAGGAGTAGAAAAAAAGAAGGTAAAAAAGAAGCACCGGGACGAGTACGAGTTCTGGGTAAAGGTAAAATCGGATTTTGAAAAGACACTGAAAAAGGCACAACAGCAGTATGGTTTTTACAAAAACCTGCAAAAGAATATTATCCGATACAATAATCTGCTCAAGGCCTACCTTGATGTAGATAAGCTGACCATTGAAGGTCTGAAAGAAATAAATACACAGGATTCGACCATACTGGAGGCGCGGGCGATAGTGGGCATGATCTTTCAGAATGTAGGCCCGGAGGCTGATTTTGATGCACTGGCCGAAGAGTTGGAAGAAGCTGTAGAGTACTTTGGTAATCAGGTGCACTATGCCTACAACACCGACTTCGATCCCAGAAACGTTGTTGGGGATAACTATAATGATCCATATGAGAAGGGGTATGGTAACAATGATGTAAAAGGTCACGACCCCAGTCATGGAACACATGTGGCTGGCATTATCGCAGCCAACCGTGATAATGACATAGGCATTAACGGTATTGTGGATGACGTGAAGATCATGGTGATACGCGCTGTACCCGATGGTGATGAGCGTGATAAAGACGTAGCAAACGCTATAATATATGCCGTTGACAATGGAGCGCAGATCGTCAATATGAGTTTTGGCAAGTCGTACTCCCCGGATAAGGAAGCTGTGGACAAAGCTGTAAAGTACGCAGAAAGCAAGGGTGTACTTCTGATACATGCCGCAGGAAACAGCTCAAAGAACATAGACAAGGGAAAAAACTTCCCCACCAAAAAGTACTCTGAAAACTCATTGGCCTCCAACTGGCTGGAGATAGGAGCATCGTCATGGGGGAAAAACGAAAACTTTGTAGGTTCCTTCAGTAATTATGGCAAGGAAACGGTAGATGTATTTGCCCCCGGTGTACAGATCTATTCCACTACGCCGGACAACACCTATAAATCATATGATGGTACCAGTATGGCAGCTCCTGCCACCAGTGGTGTGGCCGCTCTGCTCATGTCATATTATCCTGAGCTTACCGCTTTCCAGGTAAGGGATATTATCAGAAAATCTTCCAGAAAATTCAATAGTCTGGAGGTAGTTAAGCCTGGAAAAGACAATGAAAAGGTTAATTTCAGTGAATTATCCATTACCGGGGGGATAATCAACGCCTATGAAGCAGTTAAAATGGCAGAGTCCATGTCTCTCAATAAAGGAAATTGAAAGAGACCTTTGTACTGAAACCAAACCAGTCTAACTTTAGGCTGGTTTTTTTGTTTGATTACCTATGGAAATACTGAGACATACACATTCCGGCCTTAGATGGCTCGTTCTTATTGCGCTTATAGCGGCTATTGTCAATGCCATTGGCAAAACCAACGGCTCACGTGCGTTTGGAGAAAAAGACAGAAAGCTGGGACTTTTTGCGCTCGTCTTCACCCACCTGCAGTTCATTACAGGATTAGTGTTGTACTTTACCAGTCCCAAGGTAATGTTCTCAGGAGCTGCCATGAAAGATAGTGTCCTGCGCTTTTTTCTGGTGGAGCATATCAGTTTAATGATCATTGCCATTATACTGATAACCATTGGCTACAGTAAATCAAAAAGAGCAACCGATGACGGTAAAAAGTTTCGCTTTATTCTGATCTTTTACCTGGTAGGGCTGATCCTGTTGCTGGTGGGGATACCCTGGCCATTCCAGAATTATGGCGCCGGATGGTTTTAACCGGTCATTGATAACCAGTTGCCGGCAGTTGGATGAGTAGATTGCTTAAGGTCAAGACTCAAAACTAACCATTCAAATCTATGCTGGACACAGGAATAGAACTTGTTCGGGGTGATATCACCCAACTGAAAGTAGATGCCATCGTAAACGCCGCCAACTCCGGATTACTGGGCGGTGGGGGTGTGGACGGTGCTATACACAGGGCTGCCGGACCTGAGCTCAGGGAATATAACAAAACGCTTGGGGGTTGTAAGACGGGTGAGGCAAAGATCAGCCCCGGATTTAGATTACCTGCGAGATATGTTATATCCACCGTTGGGCCTGTATGGAAGGGTGGTAATTCAAATGAGGCTGAATTACTTGGAAATTGCTACCACAACAGCCTGAAGCTTGCTGCAGAGATCAAACTGAATTCTATAGCTTTTCCGGCCATAAGCACAGGCATTTACGGTTTCCCCTTTCAGGCGGCCTGTGAGACAGCGCTCAGAGCGTCGAGTATTTTTCTTTCAACACATAAAGTACCTGAAAAGGTGCTGATGGTATCTTTTTCCCAGCAGGATTTCGAAGAATATCAGCGCATCTTTGCACGTATGAACATAAAGTAACGTTACAAGGGGTAAGTATCTCCACTATTCAGATCCTATGAAGCTATTGTTTTTGGTACTGGTTTTTTTTCCCATCCTGTTGTACGGACAGGTGGAACATAATTTTACCATGGGCCCGCAGAAAACCACCTGCGATAGCCTGGAGGTCCAGGGACTGGATACGGCACAGCTTATTGAAAAGGTGAGAAACACAACCTTCCGTTACCATGAGCAAATGAAGGTATCAAGATACAAGATCCCGCAACAGGTATGGTTTTTTTCCTGTGATGGTAAGACCGGCTATTTGGTAGCTCGGGAGACGGAGGAGGATGAACGTGTTTATAAAAATGTGCACATCAACATGTGGAATGAGTTAATGAACTCCACGGATCCGGTATCAGTTTATCAAAGGATCAGGGATTCACTGGAATAATGCAGTTGGGCGTGCATATTTTCTCTATGGTTGGACAGATAGAAGCTTGAAACAGATGCTGGTCTCTGGGTGCTGGATACTGGTTGCTGGTTGCTTTGATTTTGTTTTTTAGTCATACATCTTTTGTTAATTGCCTACGGGGTCCCGTGGATCCGCAGGATTCCTCGCAGAGTCCGGTGGACCCACAGGATTCAGCGAATGTGAATGTGAGCCAAACTTAAGACTTGCTGCTCAAGACCCGTTCTGAAGCTGGCCACGAATCAATAGTGGAGAGTTACATCCCGTTGAGTACGATCTTCCCCATATTTTTGTTCTGCTCCATGTATGTATGAGCCTCAGCCACATCCTGCCATTCATATACACGATCAATGACAGGTTTTAGCTGCCCGGTTTCAAATTGTGGCAGGAACCGCTCAGCAAAGTCATGGACGAGGGTCGCTTTATAGGATTTACTCCTGGCACGTAAGGTAGACCCGCTTAAGGTAACACGCTTCATCAGCAGTTTTGCAAGATTTGCCTGCTGAACTTTGGCTCCGCCCATGGCGGCCAAAAGCACCCATCTTCCATCGGGCGCAACTGCCTCCAGATTGCGATCAAAGTAAGCTGCTCCAACCGGATCAATGATCACGTCTGCTCCATGACCATTGGTATACTCCATAACCCTGGTAGCAAAATCGGACTCTGTTTTGTAATTAATACCATGTTCGGCCCCAAGAGTCTGGCAAAACTTCACCTTCTCATCCGAACCTGCCGTGACAATTGCCTTAGCACCTACGGACCTGCAAAGTTGAATAGCAGCCGTACCTACTCCACTGGCACCGGCATGAATAAGAGCTATCTCGTTCTGCTTTAGCCGGGACACCAGAAAAAGTACCTGATGGGCTGTAAGAAAAACCTCCGCCATCCCGGCAGCTTCTTCAAAACTCAGGCCGGAAGGTACAGGCATCACCAGATGCTCATCAATGGCCACATATTCGGCGTAGCCTCCTCCGGCAAGTAGCGCAAAGACCCTGTCCCCTTTTTTATACCGGGTGCAATCACTACCCACTTCCTCCACAACACCAGAAATTTCAAGTCCGATGATCTCAGATTCACCTTTGGGAGGTGGGTATTTTCCCTGGCGTTGCAAAATATCCGCCCGGTTCAATCCACTGGCCCTGACTTTAATTAACAATTGACCGGGATCTGTAACCGGGGTGTCAGTTTGTCCAAAATAGAGCTGATCTGCTTCTCCCGGGGATTTTGTGAGGATGGCTTTCATGGTGGGGTGAATTTAGCAAATCCTGCACTCATTCCCGATCCGAAAAAGCATAAGATCAGTAGCGTGTAGAAGCTATTGGTAACCCGTGAAAGTATAGGGAAAGAAAAGAAGCTGCCCATTGCCAGGCAGCTTCAAATGTTAACCAACCAACGAACAAAATTCATTAGGTCTCTACACTTCTGACGAAATCCGGAGACCTCTTTATTTCACTCTGTGAACAGGAAAGCCGCCATGTCCTCTGGCAGCTTCCTGTTTATCAACTGCAATACAGCCTGTTCTTCTAATCCCGTGTCCAGCCGCTCGTCCAGTCGGTATCTCCGATCGCACCTACGTATGGAGCCGGGTCGAAAAAAGGATCCAACGTGGAAGGATCAAAAGCGCTGTCAATTATGGCATCAGGGACAAAACTTCCGGATTCAATACCTTCGGCTGCACCTGGTGTACCGGTTTTGTCAATAACATTTGAATAGGTAGTGGCTTCCGTTTCAAAGGGTAGCGGAATACTGTTGCCATCCCTTGTAGGTAAATTTGCAATTTGGAAGATATAACTATGGGCCACAACATTATCTCCATCTATGCCAGTAATAACACCCTCAGGATCAAACCTGAAGCCATCATCGGGAAAGTCTGCCATAACTGAGTTGTAGAATTTGGTAGGGCCGGCATCATTCCTGATCCTAACAGGATCCGCACTACCGTCTTCAGACACCCCAGGGCCTATTATGGTGATGTTGGATAAGGTTATATTGGCATCATCCCTGGATTCCAGCTCTCTTACGGCGCCATCCTTGGAGGGGAATTCCGAATTCTCAAGGACAAAAAATTGTCCAAAACCAGTATAATCCGTATCACCGTTATCGTACTCGATGCTGATCCCTGTATTGTTTGTAAAAACCATGTGCTTTAAGTTTACCGTTCCTCCCCGCAACTCCATACCCAACCGCGCACTTTCATAGATCTGAACAAATTCTATTTCTGTACTCTCATCCACATCGTCCATTCGCAAAGCCACCTCTTTGGCGCCGCCATACTCGATCCTTACATAGCGCAGTGTGCCTGAGCTTATACCGTCGCTTCCATTGATCTTTATACGTCCCCATTGACCGGCCTCACCCGATCCGGAGAGGGCCTTGTCAGACGTAAATACGACAGGCCTTTCCGAAGTACCCGTGGCAACCAATTGTGCTCCCGCTTCTATCTCAATATCTAAAAAATCCCCGGTTGTGGCCGTGTCAGAGCTAAAAACAACATTAGTGAATGCAGGAATGGTCAGTGTTGCGCCATTTGTTACTGTAATATTTTCAGTTATCAAATAATTGAAGGAAGAATCCAATTTAGTGTCGGTGTCTACTATAGCTGACGGAAATGGAACAGTCGCCTTTATCACACTAATAACGTATTCTCTTTCCAACGTTCTTCCCAGTTCATCATTAATAACTACAGGTATTACCAAATCCTCTTCTACAACTGCTGTCGCTGGAACAGTAAAATCAAAGAACACCTGCTGTTCTTCACTGCTGGCCTCAAAAGCACTCACATCAGCCCCACCTACCTGTATCGATTGAATGGAAGCTCCTGTCCTGAGTGTAAACTCTATTCTCACTACTTCATCACGTTCCGCAGCGGATCGTCCTCCATCGTCGAAGACCAGACTGGATCTTAGTGGCTCGAAATCGCTTCTATCATCTTCAATACATGAAAAAGCCGTTAATATTATCAATGAAAATACAATCTTTCTCATAACCATTAATTTTGTTCTACAGGAGTTAGATTAAAAAGATAGCCACCATCAATACCCTGGGTCCTGCCAATAGTATTGTTGTTTAAGACAAAGCTCAAATCGAGCTGTTGACCATCAAATGTAAGCGTGGCTCTAACTTCCACTCCATCCATTAAAAGAAGATCGGGATTATTATCCGGAAATTCCCAATTTCCACCAGGGCCAAACGCCGGATCGCCATCTGTGGTGGTCCAGGTTCCGTTTTCGTTGAATGTAATGGTGAAATCAGAAAAGTCCAGTAAAGTGACATCAACATCCTGATAAGTGACTTTGGAAGCTTCCCACGTCCTTGATAATCGTGCTATTCGTTCCGTTTCGGCTAAAGAACCTCCGCCATCATCATAGCTATCACAAGCGACCCAAATGATCATTACGGACAGACACAGGATCGTACTTTTTATACTATTTTGCATGATATTCAATTTCATCGTTTAACAACTCTGGTGAGGTGAAGCTCATTATTCAGATCACTCACGTACAACATGTAAAAGCCTGCAGGCTGTTCGACCAGGGAAGTTGATACCTGGTTGGCCTGAAGCGTAACGTCTTCAATGGTTCTACCCATAACATCAAGCAACCGATAACCTTTGATCAGCCGGTTGTCTTTGAACCTCACACGAACAAGGTCACGAGTAGGATTGGGAAATACGGTTAATGCACTCTTGATAAGGTCTTCATTACCTGTTACTATATTAAATGCCTCGAGAGGCCAGCGTGAATCCCCTACCGGGCCACCAGTGGAGCTGTATGTGGCGGCACCGTCTGTTGGCAGATAGCTAAAATTGTATGGAAACTCCCAGGGAAAGGTCAATGTTTCGCTGATCACCCCAAAGAAAGGTGTTTCCAGGAAATTCCAGTTCGGAGCTGTTCCGTTGTCCAGATTACGTTCACCAGTTAATGATAGCAGCTGGTCCTCTATCATACCCTTCAGGGTATTTTCCGGTAAAACTGCCGGATCCTTGAAGGTTACTGGCCCTGTGCCCGTCATGTCATTGACCAATACCAATGAATCAATTCCCGTAGCAGCAGTCAGGTCGCTGTCATAAAATGGTAATGGCGTCAGGGTAAGCGTGTCCGTTGTCCATGCTGCAATGACATCAGGAGTGTAATAGAACCAGTTATTGGACACCGTGGCTGTCTGAGTGGTAGAAACTCCTGCATCACTCAACAAACCTGCATTACCATCACTCAATGCATCCAGTCCGATCACAGAACCTCCACGACTTGTACCTATGAAACCGGCATTAACCAGTAGGTTATCTACAAATTCCACCTCAATCGCCTCACCAAAATCCGCTACTATCTGGCCGAAATTCATTATTGTATTATTACGCATAGACACAGACAGAACATAACGCCCCCCGGTAACCCGCATCATACGTGACGTTACATTGAAAAGAGTATTGTTATGCATCACCAGTGTATCTCCGTTCGTTCTGAAATCAATCACCCTTCCATTGTTTGGCACGAAAGTTCTTCCACTATGACTAACAATGCAGTTGGTCATATATACCTTCCCCGCCCTATTATCAAATCTGACCACCGACTGGGCATCACCATCAAACCAGCAATCGTCCAGATCGACACGGACGGAATCAGCCGTAACTCTCATAATTCGTTCGATAAATGATGCCTGATCATCCACACTGGTGACATACAACCCACGTAATTCAATATCATCCTGAACCGTAAAAGGGCGGAAAGATTCGCCTCCACGACCTACGGTTGGCTGTATAATAGGCCTTGAGCCCGGACCGTCTTCAGCTCTGATCCTTAGCTTAAAATTATTGTTGATAATCTCACCAGTGGTTTTGTAAACAGCGTTACGCCTGAGAACATAAACTCTGTTGGGGTTTCTTGCACCCGTCTCCGAAGTATCACCGGCAATGATATCATTTAGGATACCTCGAGCAGAAGGTTCTATGATCAGCTCATCCTGGGCCTGAACAACGGAAGAACCGATAAGTATGATCACTATTGAGTAAAGTATATTTTTCATCTGTATTCTCCGTTATTTATTAAATGTATATCTTAACCCCAGGTCCATCGTAAATCCATAGTTCTCGCGCAAGGACTCCACATTGAACTGATCTTCCAGGTCTTCCTGATTAGTGATGTTGTTAAAGTTGAAATAGACCTGAAAGTTATCTTTGAACTTCTGACTTACCGTAGCATCAATACGAGTGAAGAATTGTGAAAAATTATCGAATTCTTCCCTGTTTCCCAGGTCTGTAAAAATGTCATCCTGGGTTATAAGCGATATCCTGCCAGAAAAACCTTTCTTTTCATAGCCTAAGGAGAAATTGGCCACAAAACTAGGCTGCCCTGGTATTCTACCATCCCTGGGAACCACAGCACTAAGTGCGTTATAAAAAGGATCACCGGTATCTCCAAGATCTGCTGCAACAGGATATTCGGTATCAGTTTCGAGAAAAGTTCCGTTCATATTTAATACAATACCGTCAAAAGGAGCCGGAAGTGAGCGGAGGTTTACCTGAGCATCCAATTCAATACCACGGATAGTACTGATCCCTGTAGTATTGATGGGTGTATTTAACGTAAATCCATTGAAATTTGAATTCAGGTCCCGAATGACGGAGGTGGATTGAACGTCGATATTATCCAGTTCCTTGTAAAACGCTCCGACTGTGAAAAGCCCAAATTTATTGTATACCGAGAAGAAGATGTCATAGTTCCATGAAGTCATGTGCTGTAGATTGGGGTTACCCTCACTGACAATCGATTCAAAGGCCTGAAGGCTCCTCCAGGGAACAAGGTTTTGGTAATTGGGCCTGGCCAGTGACTTGGTTACTGCCGCCCGAATGTCGAACCAGTCATTAACTTTGTATTTTAGGTTCAGCATGGGCAAAAGTTCTGCATACCATACATTATTGGTCCTTTCAATGAGTGCAACTTCCCCTTGCTGATCTTCCTCGTCATCAGCTGAGGCAGTACTCGTTTCAAAACCAGTATAATCACCGTTAAAATATTCAAGTCTTACACCACCCAGCACGGTAAACTTTGGGGAGTTGGCCTCTGCCATGATATAACCTGCACTAATGGATTCCTCTGCAACGTAATCCTGATTGTCGATAAGGTCGCGTCTGGCGAGAAAATCATCAGCAAACAGCGAAGCAAAACGGTTCGCCTCGTTCTGACTTAACACCGGGCCAAAGTCCACATCACCATCCAGAAAGTCACTGGGTGATTCTCTTCGTTCGATAAAATCAGACATTCCTATCTCATTCGGTGATGCAGTAGAGCGGGTATATTCATCCGGAAACTGCGAGATCAATTGAGCACGTCCGTTAAAAGGGCCGTTGCCATTGTCCCTGAATTCTGCAGCATCTCTGCTCCTGTCAAAAAACCGGTGCTTACCACCTATCTTGACGTAACCTGAAAATGCACCGCCGAGCTGTAGGTTCTTTTTCAGGTCAAAGTTGGCTGTGTAGATCTCTTCGATGGTCTCATCCGCTCGTAACCGGGCACCTCCCTGCCTTAGAAAAGCTCCGTCAAAGTCATTCCTTGCCAGACCTTCTATAATGCCCCTCGCCTCGTTAGGATCTATATTGCCAGGTACTGCATCAAAAGCACTCTCTTCCCTGAAGCCCAGAAAAAAGGAATAAGGTGTTTCTATCTGTGAGCGGGAAAACGATGTTCTCCAATCCAACGTCCATGATTTGTCAAAGAGAACGTGTTCACCACTGATGAAGTTGGAAGTGACCAACGTTTCTTCCTCTTGGTCTCTTATGTCATAATTGGTACGGGATTGCTCAATATCAAAGGTTCTTCTTCTCCTCAGCTCATCGTCCAATCTTTGGTTAAGGGACAAGTTCAACAGTATATTGCTCGAAGGACTAAACCTGTAGTCAATAGCCAAACTACCACCGAAACGTTGACGGATCACTTCATTTAACTCCGTTGACGATTGAAATAACTGGAACGATGAAATGTCGATATCCCTCAGGTCGTAAGAATTAGATAATGTTTCCGAAGTACGGTCTGCACGCTGATAATTACCAGTTCCCAGTACCCCTAATTTATCATTCATGAATCTATTACTGACACTGAAACTTCCACGATACTGTCCGAACTCTTCTACAACACTGTTGTACCCGTATTGAGCTCTTGCATCCACCTGCAATCCGCTGGACGCCCTTTTTGGAGAGAAATTGATGGAACCACCCACCGCATCACCATCCATATCCGGTCGAAGAGATTTGTAAACTTCAATACCCTCCAACTGTTCAGGAGAAAGAAAACTCAAGTCCACTGAGCGATCCACCGCATCGGTAGATGGCAGCCTTTCACCATTATAGGTAATGTTGTTAAATCTGGGTGAGAGGCCTCGTACTACTACTTTTTGTCCTTCCCCTCCATCCCGTTGAATCGAAATACCCGGAAGTCTACCAACCGATTCGGCAGCGTTTTGATCCGGCAACGACTGTATTCTGTCCTTTGAAACTACGTTTACAATGGTGTTGGAATTGATCTGTTGATTGATGGCAGCCATCTGACCCACCATTTGACTGGTGATCACAATTTCCTGCATGGTCAAAACGTCTGGCTCAAGGCCTACATTTAACTCCACCAGGGTTCCAACCTCCACGTCTACCTCCATCTGTTTAATAGCATATCCTAAAAAGCTTATTTCCAATGTTTGCCTTCCTTCAGGAATACTCAACAGATAATCTCCGTAAAGATCTGTAACCGCACCAGTGGACGTGCCCGCCAACCTGACTGTGGCGCCAGGAAGTGCTTCTCCCGTCTGCGAATCAGTGATACGGCCGGTTACCCCTCCCGCTGACTGAGCAAACGTTTGCAGCACCTGCAAAAAGAACATGGTGGTTAGCACGCATGTCAGATAAGTACGTAAAAGTTTGTTCATATTACTTCATGGTTAAAATTAAATTAAGTTATCCTTGTTCATTCTATCTGTCAGTTTTAAGAATGATTTATTTAAATTCATACTATTCAAAGCAGTAGCATCATATATTTTCACTAATTGATTTAAGAGCTTTTTGTTTTCATTATCCAGTAACAAGTTCCTGATACAGGCAAGCTCTTCGTGATTGCACTCACCGGAGATGTATTTAGCCAACAGATCCCAGTCTATTTCCGCCATGATCCTTGTATTCATCATTGATGCTATGACGAACACCCATATGGCTACCCCTACACATTTACATACTCGCTAAGTTCCTGTCTCAGAAACTTTAAGGCACGCCCCATCTGTGTTTCCACGGTTTTGATGGATATACCAAGGGTATCAGCTATCTCCTTATACTTCAGCCCGTTATCCCGGCTCATCCTGAAAACCTTTCTGCGATCCCTCGGCAAGGCCTCTATGGCAGATTCGATCTTTTGATGAAGCTCCTCTCCCACTGTGTATTGCAGCGGCGTAGCTGAGGAGCAGTCAAAATCTATCAAAACAGAATCATCACACTGATCTACCCTGCTCTTGGCCCTGAGTTGATCAAGGCACTTATTTCTAACAGAGGTGAACAGGTAGGACTGAAGAGAAGTGGTCACGGATATGGACTCCCTTTTCTTCCATAACTTATAGAATACTTCACTGACCATATCATTGGCCAGCTCAGGGCATTTCATGTACCGGTAGGCATAGTGGGTAAGTATATAATAGAACCGCCTGTACAATTTTTCAAAGGCCAGGTAGTCCCCTGTCTCCTTGATGATCTCAAATAGTTCTTCGTTGGTTAAATCGTCAGTTTTAATGCCTTCCGGAAGTATTTGAGCCTGTATCATAACGGTTTAGGATTTGATATTGAAGATGTTGTGATCACTATTCTAAATAAAAAATTGATTTTTTCACATGATTTATTTGGAAATGTGGGAATTTTTTTTATGGGACCGTTCCCGGGATCGATCCCGGAAAAAAATATCATCCGAAATCGTTTGCAACGCGCTGACACATTGATTTTTGAAAAGCTCTTAAGTATCTTTTCCCCGAATAACCAATTATGCCGGGACGAAGAGTAACCATAAAAGACCTTGCCCATCGACTAAACCTGTCTACTTCCACGGTTTCCAGGGCCCTGGCAAATCACTCAGATGTCAGCGAGGACACCCGGCGTCTGGTTACCCAGCTGGCTACGGAGCTGGACTATCATCCGGACCCCAGTGCCGTACACCTGAAACAAAGAAGAACCAACGTGATCGGACTGATCATTCCCCGTATAGTCAATCAGTTTTTTTCAAAGGCATTAGGGGGCATTCAACAGGTGGTCAACGAGCATGGTTATACAATCATACTTTCGCAATCCGCAGAATCACTGGACAGGGAAAAGAAAAATGTGGAGATCATGCTCAACAATCGTGTGGATGGTCTGATCGTTTCGTTGTCCAAGGAGACTGTTAATGTGAACCATTTCAACAAGGTGATCAATACAGAAACACCCATTATCTTTTTTGACCGCGTCAATGAGGACCTGAATACTTCCAAAGTGATCATAGATGACTACGAGGCGTCCTACAAGGCAGTGGAGCATCTTGTAGAGCAGGGTTGCCAAAGAATTGCCAACGTCGCCGGGCCGGCCAATCTGTTCACCAGCAGAAAAAGACTGGAAGGTTACAAGGATGCACTGCGGAATCACGGATTGCCTGTGGAGGAGGAGTTGATCGTATCTTCCTCCTATCAAAGTCCAAATGTGAGAAAATATACTGATTACCTGCTTTCCCTTTCCTCACCTCCAGACGCAATTTTCGCTATTAATGATCCTTCAGCCATTGAGATGATGCATTATATCAAGGAAAAGGGACTAAGCATACCAAAGGATGTTGCCGTTGTAGGCTTCAACAATGAAAGTATTGATCCATTTCTGGACCCTCCCCTGTCCAGCGTAGAAAGTCCGGCAGAAGAACTGGGCAAGTCAGCAGCTCAGCTACTGTTTAATCATATTCAGGACAACGACCTTCCTGCCAAATGTGAGGTGATCAAAAGCAAACTGGTGATCCGCGAATCATCCCTGAAAAGTAAGTATATATGACCCTTATCCTGTAAGGGGTATGGTCCGGCAACAGCGTCAATGTAGTAAATTAAACAGACTGCATTGATGAAAAGAGCAATTCGCGTACTTCTTGCCATACTTCTGTGTTCTGAAACTTTTGCACAGGAAAACCTGATACATAATGTGTACAGTCGCGCCTCCACAAGCCTGAATGGCAACTGGCATTATATCATTGACCCCTACGAAACCGGATACCGCAACCATCGCAACTGGATTCCCTTTGATGTAAAGGATTACGGTAAGGCTTCCGCCAAACCCTACTGGACCAACAAAAAGATGGAAAACTCCTCCGACCGGATCGAATATGACTTTGATAAATCTCCAACACTTAGTGTGCCCGGCGACTGGAATCATCAGAAAGATGAACTGCTTTATTATGAGGGTACAGTATGGTATAAAACATCGTTTGACTATGATCTCCCTGCCAACAAACGGCTGTTTCTTTATTTTGGAGCTGCCAATTATGAGACCGTTGCTTATCTGAATGGTGAAAAGATAGGGTTGCACCAGGGAGGTTTTGATCCCTTTAATTTCGAAATTACGGATAAGGTAAAAACCACCGGCAATTTTCTTGTAGTAAGGGTAGACAACCGTCGTGAGAAGGAAAGGGTGCCTAACCTGACAACCGACTGGTGGAACTACGGGGGGATCACCCGGGATGTTAAACTGGTAGAGCTCCCCAAAAATTTTGTACTGGACTATCACATTCAACTGGATCGCTCAGATCCATCCATGATCAGGGGTTATGTTCAGTTGGATGGACCTTCCATCGGAGCTCAAACCGTAACCCTTTCAATACCGGAAATACGTCAGGAAAACTCATTCACAACGGATGCCAACGGCTATGTGGAAATATCCCTTCCGGCTAAAAAAATCAAAAGGTGGTATCCGGAAAGACCGAAACTATATGATGTCACTATCAGTACCGGTGAGGAACAGGTAGAAGACCGTATTGGTTTCAGAACTATCGAAACGCGCGGTGAGGACATTTTACTAAATGGTAAATCAATATTTCTACGCGGGATCTCGTTGCACGAAGAAGTACCTCAAAGAATGGGCAGAGCCTACTCAGGGGATGACGCCCGTATGCTGCTGGGCTGGGCCAGAGCGCTGAATTGCAATTTTGTAAGGCTGGCTCACTATCCGCATAATGAGCATATGCCAAGAGTGGCGGATGAAATGGGGTTGTTGCTGTGGGAGGAAATCCCGGTTTACTGGGGTATAGATTATGAAAATCCGGTGGCCTACAATCAGGCTGTTAACCAGTTGACATCCCTGGTGCACCGTGATAAGAACCGCGCCAGTGTGGTGGTATGGTCCATGGCCAATGAAACCCCTGAAACCGAAGCACGGTTGGAATTTCTCAAAAAACTAAGAGAAACAGCCCTGTCCATTGATCCCAACCGTCTGATCAGCGCTGCCCTGGAAAGGGATGAAACGCCGGGAAAAAAAGAAATGGTCATTCCAGACCCCTTCGCACAATACGTAGACCTTGTGAGTTGCAACGAATATGTGGGGTGGTACGGCACCCTCCCGGAGGAATGCTCTGAAGTGACCTGGAATATCGATTTCAACAAACCCTTTTTCATTAGTGAGTTTGGTGGGGGAGCCCTGTACAATTATCATGGTGATAAACTCGACCGGTGGACGGAAGAATATCAGGAATACCTTTATAAGGAACAGATTAAAATGCTCCGGAAGGTGTCTCCTCTTCGGGGCATGACGCCCTGGATTCTGGTGGACTTCCGGTCTCCAAGGAGGAACCTGCCCGAAATACAGGATGGCTGGAATCGTAAGGGTTTGCTGTCAGACCGTGGATTCAAAAAGAAAGCCTTTTACGTGCTGAAGAGCTTTTATGACGAGATGGAGAAGAAGTATGCCTATAAAATTGACGATTAATAACAGTTATTGAGTGTATTAAGTTAGTGGGTTATTGAGTTTTGTTTGGGGAGCAGGGGCCATCCTGAAAGTTCTGGTGTTCATAGCCGTATCCGGTCATCCAGGAAAATTTCATTCGTGGAGAAACTAACTTCCACTGAGACTCAGTAACTCAGTACACTTAATAACCAATAACCAACACACAAGAATGAATATACGTCTTCTCTTTTTGCCACTCCTGATCTCCTGTACAACCATGGAATCAACACCATCTCCGGCAGAGGTGGCGCAGGCGGTGGGGGACATGATCATCTCATCGGTAGAGTTCGATCTGGTGGAGGAGGATGTCCGCTATCGTCAGGAAGGCATTTATACGCTTTATGTCAAGGGATCACCCACGGGTTATCAACTCCTCTCAGAGCTTTCTGGTCTGGGGGAAGGTCAATATCTGACATGGGCGGCCAACAGCGGCACCCTTTCCATTCACCTTAATGGGAATGCTGTTTATTCAGGGCCGGTAACCACGGGGATCATCCCGGAAAGACTGGATTACGAGCTGGTCAGATTTGAACACAGACAAAAAACTGATATAGATTCTGGCAGATTGGAAATAGAGTATCATCCTGATACGGAGGAGCTCTCAGCAGTATTTTTCTGGATAACGGATGAACATGGCACTATCATCAAAGAAAATGATCTCAAAACCATTCATGATGGAAAAGAGGTGACCTATTTGTACCGCCCCAAAGGTACTGATGCATGGCAACCCCCGCCGAAACTGCAGATGCCGCACCTGACAGCTCCTCTTGACATGGCAGACTGGCGGTATTTTACAGGCATTTATATGGATGCCCTTTTGAAAACTGCCGATCATTTCAGCTATCCGGAATATCACGGGTTCGTTGAAGAATATGTCCATTTCCTCGATAGGAATCTGCCGGCAATGGCCGCTGAAAGAAAGAACAAAAAGCTTTTGGAAAGTGACTTTGGCCACTATTTCCGATATCAGCTTCTTGATGATTTTGGTACTCAGACACTGATATTCCTTCCTTTTTCCGACAAGGCCTACTCGAAAGGTTATGTAGAAAAAGCCCTCCAGCACATAGACACAGAAGCACTTCGCCTGCCAGACGGTACTTTTTGCAGAAATACTCCCGATTCGATGAGTGTATGGGCGGATGATCTGTTCATGGGCACTGCCCTGCTGAGTAGAGCCTATGTCAGGCATAGGGAAGAAAAATATCTTGACGAAGCTATCTTTCAGACCCGGCAGTTCGACCATTACCTTAAAGATCCGGTAACCGGCCTGTACTGGCATGGCTATTTTCACAGACTCGGTAAGCCTTCTTCCAGCAAGTGGGCACGTGCCAACGGCTGGACCATGATGGCCAAAACAGAATTGCTGCTGGCCATGCCGGAAACACATGAGCAAAGAGAAGAGATACTGGACATCTTCAGATCCCATGCCGAAGCCCTCAAAAAGTATCAGTCAGAAGACGGGCGCTGGCATCAGGTGCTGGACAATCCTGATACCTATCTGGAGACCTCTGCTACTGCCATGTTCACGCGTGCCTTTGCAGAAGGAGTGATCCAGGGTTGGCTCGATAAATCCTTTGTCCCTCATGCTGTCCTGGGCTGGAAGGCACTTAATCAGCAGATTGACAACACAGGGAATGTTCGGGGAATCGTTAAGGGCACTCCTGTCCTGTTTTCCGACAAGGCCTATAACCGTCAAAAGACAAGATTAAATGATCCAAGAGGACTCGGCGCATTACTTTACGCTGCAATAGCCATGGACAAACTATTCGCGAGGTATCCCGAACAAAAATAGTGAACAGATGTGGATATTACAGCTGTAAGCCCCCAAATACAGATAAATTGTTATAACAAAACAAACAACATGGTTCTACTTATATCCAAACCGTTCATAACGGTAACAATGGTCATGATTCTCACCATATCAGGCGCTAACGGACAGATCAGCGAGATCTACCCAGATGACCGCCCGCTGGTCCGGCACATCTGGAGCAGGATCACTGATGACGCTCCCATATTGCGCGGGGCTGAATCCGTAGAGTTCTCACCCAATGGCAAATGGGTAGCTTCATGCTCCAAATTCGGGTATAACATTATGCTCTGGCGTGTACTGGACGGTACGCTTGTATGGGAAACAAGGTCACCCAGCGAACTGGAGATCATTTATTTTTCACCAGACGGAAAATTGCTGGCATCCGGAGGTGAAGATCTAAAGGTGCGTATATGGGATGTGGCATCCGGCGAGATGATCAGGGAGCTGGATCACGATCATGGCCTTGACGGACTCAGCTGGTCGCATGATGGTAAAACGCTGGCCTCCGGGTCTGAGGGTGGAGATCTCTATCTTTGGGATACGCATAACTGGTCATTGACAGATCGTGTCAACACCGGCACGGTCATCAACTCCATACAGTTCACTTCTGATGATCAATATATACTTACCGGTGGTAATGATAAGCACCCTGATCATCCGGCTCATGACAAGGGCATGAGAATAGGTACGGTAAAACTATGGAAGGCGCAGGATCTGTCCCTTGTAAAAAATTATGCCGGCCATGAAAAATCTGTAAAGTCCGTCCGGCTTTCGCCCGATGAAAAACTCATTGCAAGCGGTTCTTTTGACAAAACCATCAAGGTTTGGGACCGCGAAAGTGGAAAGCTCCTCCACACTATTCCCGTAGGGTATCGCGTAGAAGCTGTGGAGTTTTCACCGGATACTCACTTTCTTTACACAGGAGGTGATTTTAATAACCTGCTAATTTACAGCACGAAAACATATGAAAAGATCATGGAGATAGAATGCGCACCGGTTGAATACATTGACTTTACTGAAAACGGACGTATGATGGCTACCGCACAGGAAAAATCGGGTATCATTTCCATTTACACCTTTGAGCATAAAAAGGGGCTGAGCTCAAAGTTTGTCAACAGTTTGCTTTCCAATCCTGATCTTAACAAAAACCGGTGAGTGGCAATTGTAACATCGGACAGACCATAAAGCTTTACATCCATTGTACAGGCAAAGAATACTTCCTTCGTCTTTTACAAACAGATCTTTGAAACTCTATGAAAAAGTTACCTATTACAGTCTTATTAACAATCACCGCAGTTCAGGCCTTTTCTCAGCCCTATCTTGATTACCAGCTACGGCTGGAGCCGGTTTGGTCAAGAGTAGCTGACGCACTGGGTGAGGCCGGATCTGTAGAGTCTGCAGAGTTTAGTCCGGATGGAAAATTCATAATAAGTGGCACGAAATACGATAATTCAGTGATCATGTGGCGTACATCTGATGGTACCGAGCTTTGGAGAAAATACACCGCTCAGGAAATCGAAAGAGCCGGCTGGTCATCAGACAATCAATATGTAGCTGCATGCAGTGAGGACTTTCTGGTTACAGTGTATGAAGCAAAATCAGGCAAGGTCATCCGGGAGATCAGGCATACACAGGGGATCGACGGCCTCATCTGGTCAAACAAGGGGATGCTGCTTGTCAGCGGTGAGGAGTTTGTAACCGATGCAGAGGGCAATAGATCAGGATGGATAAGGGTTTTTGAAATGCCTGAGGCCAAAGAAATTACTAAAATCAATTACGGTTCCACTGTTAACGAGCTATTCTTTACACATGATGACCGTTACCTGCTCGCTGCCGGTCATGCCGGTATCAAGATCTATAACACATCTGACTGGTCCCTGGCACAGGATATACAAATGGACCCTCACAAAGGTTTTACATCCGCTACCTTTTCTCCTGACGGTAAGTACATCATCGGCGCAAGCAATACAGGCAAGGTAAGAGGTAATCTTTACCTGTGGGAATGGAAGAGTGGAAAACTGCTGCGGTCTTTTAATCATTTAGGGAAAAAAGTCGAATCCGTCACATGGCATCCCAACGGTCAGTACATTTCATTTGCAGGACACGACCCTTACATCTATACCTACCGGATTTCCGATATCATTGCTTACAAAAATGACAGAATACCCGTAGCCAGTAGAGTATGGGCAGGAGACCACGCGGAGTACCTCGACTTTAATGCCGATGGCAGCTTCCTTGTGAGCGCACATCAAAACGGCCTGATCAAGCTTTGGGCGTGGATGGGCGAGGATCCGGCACTCAATGAAAAGAGACACGAGAAGGTGAAAGAGATACAAAAAGCGTATACCGAGAAAGAAAACAACTGATCCAATGAACAGAAAGTCATTTCTTAAATATTCAGCACTGGGCACGGCAGGCTTATCCATTCCATTCACTACACGTGCCAATACCAGCAATACAGTCAAACAAAATGCTCCGGTTGGCGCGGTGAAGATAACGGACGTAAAGGGGTATGAACTGAAAAAGGCCCACTTCGTGAAAATAGAGACCGACGCAGGCGTATCCGGCTGGGGTGAAAGTGACGGCGCCAATAGAAAGTACAGTACACAGTATCTTGAAAAGGGGTTGAAAAAGTCTATTGTGGGTAAGGACCCCTTTGACAGCGAAGGTATATGGCACGAGTGCTACCTCAAGGGCCTTGAGGCCGGAGTGGGTGGAATACATCCTGGTACCCTGGCAGGGGTCGACAATGCACTTTGGGACCTGAAGGGCAAACTGTCCGGGCTGCCCGTACACAAACTGCTGGGAGGAAATGGTCTGGACAAGATACGTGTGTACGGATCCTATGGCCGAAACCAAAACGGACGGTATGAAACTCCGGCTGAAATGGCCAAAAGGGCCGCAAATTTTGTGAACAAGGGATACAAGGCCGTCAAGGCCCGTATGCAGATCCGCCAGCAAAATGTAAACCCTTACCCGGATGATATTTTTGAATGTGTCAAAGAGATCCGTGCAGCCATAGGGGATGACATAAAGTTTTTCGTTGATTTTAATAACGGTTACACTCCCGCTGAAGCTGTAGTTATGGGGAAGCGGCTATACGAACATTTCAACATAGCCGCCCTGGAAGAGCCGGTATTCCAGCAGGACTATACAGGACTCAGACAGGTGGTGGATGCCATGGATATTCCCGTCATGGCCGGGGAGCACGAGTACAACAAATGGATGATGAAAGACCTCATCACCATCGGCAATGTGGATATCATTAATGCAGATGTGATCAAATGTGGGGGAATAACAGACTGTCGTAAGACCGCAGCAATGGCACATGCCTTCGGTAAGCAGATCATGGTGCATAACGCCAAGCCCACCCTGGCCACAGCCGCTAGTCTGCACCTGCTGGCCTCTATCCCCAACGGGGCCCGGTTCCAGGAATACGCTGGCGACAGAAGGGATCAGGGGTATGGATCGGTGCTGGACGTGTTCGACAATTACTTTGAGTTTGAAGATGGTTTCCTGAAAGTGCCGGAGGTGCCTGGTCTGGGGCTGGTGATAAATGAAAAAGCTGTGGAGAAGGCGAAGTAAGCTCACAGCAGGTAGCCATCAATTAAACGAATCTTAATGAAACGTCGGGATTTCATAAAAAATACAGGTTTAAGTGCTGGTGTTGTATTTGCTGGTCATGGGGGAGCGTTGCCGCCTGAAGAACGACCGGCCGGGAGCCGGATGCTGAATGCCTTTTATATACGGGCACATATGTACACACTGGTACCACGGAATGTCCTCAATGATCTGGATTGGATGGCATCCGTAGGGACCAATTCGATCACTGTCAGCGTTCTGGAGCAGGATATGTCTGCTTCAAAAAACAACCTGTTGTTCATAGTAAAAGAAGCCAGAAAGAGAGGGATGCAGGTTTACATGGTCCCTACGCGATGGGCCGGGATATTTGCAGGAGGCACCAAAGTACCCAGTATTTTCTCTGTAAGGAATCCTCATACCTGGAGAAAGAAGGAAAATGGTGAAATACTTTTTACCAGGAGCACCGGTGTTATCAGCAGCATTCATTATCCTGAAGTAACCGATTTTTTCATTAAGGGGTTAGCAAAAGCCGTCAATCAATGGGAGCTTGATGGGGTGATATGGGATGAGCCCAAGATCTGGGTTAAGGATTTTTCCGATCCCGCCAGAAAAATGGCCGATTTCGATCATGTTGGAAGTCATTATCAGGCGGCTGTCAACTTTATGAATCACTTGTCAACTGGCTTAAAGGAACTCATTCCAGGGATAAAACTGCTATTCTATACAGGAGCGGACACTTCACAAGAGATCCTGAAGTTCCAGAAGCAATTGATCAATATCGATTATTTCGGATGCTCAGGGCTACCATGGTCATCCGCGGTAGACAAAGACGGTCGTCAATACAAGCGATACCTTGAGGACAAGATCCCGGAGTTCAAATTATATGCTTCGAAGATGGGATTGAAAAGTATGGCAGTGATCAAAAACATGTATATCAACCCGCAAGACCACCCTCTGGTGGACCAGCATCTTCCGAAAATACTCGCACTCAAGCCGGATAATCTGACGTATTACTACTATCCGAGGAACCTTGAGAATCCAGACCAGAACATGAATTTATTGAAAAAACATTTATCAAAATTCCAATGAACGAGCCAAGGCTGATCACTATCATCTCCGCTGTTGCCTGCGCTATCACCTTATGGCGCTGTAGCGGTTCTACGGCTTCCGAAATGGAACGTGGGGAGTCCTCCATACCCGTGCGCGAGGTATCGATGGAGACGTTGCTTAAGGTGGGGGAAGATGTGTACACTACATACTGTCTCCAGTGCCACCTCAAAGAGGGACAGGGGGTGAAGGGAACTATGCCTCCTTTGGCAAAATCCGATTGGGTTCAGGGAGAAAAAGATCGTTTGATCAGGGTAGTTTACCAGGGCCTTAACGGTGAGATCGAGGTGAATGGAACAAAATTTAATGGCGTTATGCCTGGCTTCCCACAGTTATCCAACGAAGAGATCTCCGCAGTGCTGACCTACATAAGAAACTCCTTCGGCAATGAAAGCGAGAAAATATTGCCTCATGAAGTACAAACCATCACCGGTAAAAATGAGATTAAAATTATGGGGCGGAAGAAGAAAAAAAAGAAGTACAGGCATTTCGAAGAAGGATTTGTAGATTTAACGAGGATCAATGCCCCGACGGGATTTAAAACAGACATCTATGCGAGGGTCGACGACGCGAGGTCATTGCATGTAAGCCCGAATGGAACTGTATTTGTGAGCAACAGCAAGTATGGAAATTCCATCTATGCTCTGAGGGACGAAGATCGGGATGGAAAGGCTGAAAAAAAATATCTCATCGCCGATGGTCTGGCACGGCCCAACGGAATCACCTTCTACAATGGAGATCTTTATGTTTCAGAGATCATCAGGATCATTAGGTTCAAAGACATTGAAAATAACCTGGAGGATCCTCCTGCACCTGAAATAGTGTTTGACCAGTTTCCCAACCAAACCCGTCATGCACCCAAGTATATCCGCTTTGGACCAGATGGTAAATTATACGTTCCAGTAGGAGCAGACTGCAACGTTTGTGAAGGAGAGTATGAAGTAAACGCTACCATATGCCGCATGAATCCGGATGGTTCCGGCTTTGAGATCTTTGCCAAGGGGATAAGGAATTCAGTAGGGTTTGACTGGCATCCTGAGACCGGGGAAATGTGGTTTACGGACAATGGTCGTGATTGGATGGGAGACGACACTCCTCCGTGCGAAATCAATCATGCACCGAAGGCCGGTCTGCACTTTGGTTTCCCTTACTACCACGGAAACATACCCGATCCTGAATTCACCGCTGACAGGTCCTTGACTGAATTTGTAAGCCCAAAACAAAACACGGTTGCTCATGCCGCACCATTGGGATTAAGATTCTACAAGGGCGATATGTTTCCGGAAGAATACAGGAATTCTTTTTTCGTTTGCGAACATGGCTCATGGAATCGCTCAAAGAAGGTAGGGTATCGTGTAATGTGGGGTAAAATCGAAAACAATCAGGTAGTAAGCTATGAACCGTTTATTGATGGATGGTTGGATACAAACCTGGATGATCGCTGGGGGCGTCCGGTAGATGTACAACCCCTGGAAGACGGCTCTGTGCTGATCAGCGATGATTGGGCAAATGTAATTTACAGAGTGACTTACTCATCCTCTGATGTGAAAAACAGTATCTGAACGTCAAATGAAAAATCAAATTTCTTTCTCCTATCTGGCCATTTTCATTTCGGTCTCCTCCCTGTTTCTACTCAGCTGTTCCTGCAGTCGGGAAAAAGAAAGCCCCGAAAAACCCTACAATGTCCTGTTCATTGTAGTAGATGACCTGAGACCGGAATTAGGCTGTTATGGTGTCCCGTATATGCAATCTCCCATATCGATCGACTTGCAGAAAAAAGTCTGGTATTTGAAAGGGCCTACTGTCAGGCGCCTATCTGTTCTCCGTCACGCATGAGTTTCCTCTCAGGTCTCAGGCCCAGCGAAACCGGGATCAACAACAATGACACACCGCTACGCGACAAGCTGCCGGACATTATCACACTACCGCAGTTCTTCAAAGACCACGGCTATCAGACCGAGGCTTATGGTAAAATTTTTCATCAGGGCATCGGCGATTCCCTATCCTGGGATTTCTATCAGGATGGTCCCAAACAGCGCAGCACTTACCATTTTGAAGAAAACACAAGAATAAACGACCCTTACGATGGCTCCAGGAGAGGACGGCCCTATGAGTATGCCGACGTGCCTGACAGTCTTTACACAGATGGTATCATTGCCAACCGGGCATTGAGGGCCATGGACCAGTTTAAAAGAGATCGTCCATTCTTTCTGGCCGTAGGGTTCCTCAAACCGCACCTGCCTTTCAATGCACCGAAAAAATACTGGGACCTGTATGATGATCCGTCAGAAAGCTACCACAGGACATCGGAAAAACCTCATGGATCCCCTGGATATGCTTTCAACAACTCCGGAGAGCTGAGGAAATACCATGCAGTACCGAAAAAAGGTCCCATCCCGAACGTAAAGGGAGATACGCTTTTACATGGGTACTTTGCCTGTGTGAGCTACATGGATGCCCAGGTAGGTAAGCTGTTGGCCAAACTGGATGAGCTGGGGGTCACAGAGAATACGATTGTAGTACTGTTTGGAGACCACGGCTACAAGTTTGGCGACTTTGACAACTGGTGTAAGGACACACACTTTGATTTCGATACCCGTGTACCACTGATAATCCACCATCCTGACAAAACAGGAGGACATACGCAGTCCATTGCAGAACTGATCGATCTGTATCCAACGCTGGTGGAAGCAGCAGGGGTCGCAGAGCCTCCGGATCATCTGTCAGGGATAAGCCAGATGTCATTGTTTGACCATCCGGAACAATCATTGAAAACAGCTGCTTTCAGCCAAAGACCACGAAAAAAAGTATATGGCTATTCCGTACGTACAAAAGATCTGAGAATGGTAAAATGGGTAAGCAGGTCCATGCAGGACAGCGTTGTATCCCTGGAACTGTATGATTATTCAAAACACCCTGTAGAGCAGGAAAATGTGGCCTACAAAGATGAATATAGTGATGATATTGATCATTTGATGACTCTTATGAGAAAAGAGATCAGCAGGTAATTATCTTAAACTATGGAACCATATGCAAAGAAGGGAATTCATTAAAACAGGAGCTTTCACATCGGCCATCATCGCCATGCCTGACATATCAGGATTTGCACTGGACAGAAAAAGGGTGAAAAAGGATCTGAGCATCGGTATTCAGGTGGGTGCCGTTTCTTTTTATGACGAAGGGGTTGATAAATTACTGGACATTCTGGTAGAAAAAGCTGCTATTAATACCATCTATATTCCGGTTTTTGCCTATAACCGTGGGCTGGCCGGGCGGCAGGTGCCGGGGTTTGGGTTCCCGGATCATGGAGTAGCTGAGGTGGACAAGAATTTTGTTGGAGGCTACTATGCCAAAATGCATGACAAATACTATAAAAACTCAATCTATAAGCCAGAGCACGCGCGAGCACCGGAGCTTGGGGATTTTGATGTGCTGGCAGAGGTTATCCCAAAGGCTCATAAAAGAGACATAAAGGTGATCGCCTTTTTCGCCGACAACTTCAGAAAAGACCTGCCCCGTGCAGATAAGCTTTGTGAAGTCGATATGAACGGTAACATTACCAGTAAAATCAATCTGGCTAACCCTCACTATCTGGAGTTCATGCAGGCGTTGATGCAGGACTGCGTAGAGTCCTACGACATAGACGGCATCCTGTGGCGAACAGAACGCCCGGGGCCCATGGCTGATCTGCTCAATGTTCATCACTATAAACCCAGGATCAACGCTCCTGCAGGCTTTGACGAATACAATCTCCAAAATGCAACGAAAAAAGGTATAGATGTAGAACGGGTCAGGCAAGGATTTCAGAGGCTGATCAGGTACACGGAAAACGCCCAAAATGGCATAGCACCTCTTGATGGCTACTATATAGAGTTCTGGCGTATTTTGTTTGAGTTCCCGGAGCTTCTGCAATGGCAGCAGCTATCGGTAGAGAACATCCGGAACATGTATCGTAGCTTGTACGATTTCACCAAGTCACTTAACCCTGAGCTGGAAGTAGGCTGGGCATTGTCATTCAAGGGCATTTATAACCCCTTCTACCGGGCCAGGCAAGATCTCCGTGAATTGAGTAACTACTCCGATTTCCTCAAGATCGTCATGTATAATCATGTGGGAGGTGCGAGGGTACATCGGTTTGTTGAGAACATGCAAAACAGTATATATGGTGATATGACGCAGCAGGAATGTTTGGATTTCATCAGCAAGATCATGGGATACACGGACATGGATATCAACAGGATCGAATCTGCAGGACTACCTTCAGAGATTCTTAAAAGTGAGACCCTCAGAGCAAAAAAAGGTGTAGAGGGCGCATCCACAAAAATATACCCGGCTGTAGATATCGACATACCTCCTGTAAGCTCAGGTTACAGGGAATATACCAAATCAACCACTCCACAGGACGTGCGGGACTCTGTATCCGCTGCCCTGGACGGCGGTGCAGACGGTATCATCCTGGCGAGAAAATACTCTGAAATGAAACTGTCAACTATAGAAGGCACAAGATGGGCATTGGACTAGATCCTGTATCCCAATTATAAACTAACCATGCCGTCCAAAATGTTAGCTATAAAAAACCAACGTTTTACTAAACCATAATTACCATGAGTGCAAAGAAAATTCTGTTTCTGGTAGGCGACTTTGGCGAAGACTATGAAACCATGGTCCCCTACCAAATGATGCTGATGGTGGGTCATGAGATCCACGCAGTATGCCCCGATAAGAAAAAAGGAGATTTCATAGCCACCTCCATTCATGATTTCGATGGCTTTCAGACCTACTCGGAAAAAAGAGGCCATAATTTCGTCCTCAATGCTGATTTTGAAGCAGTTAAGCCAGAGGATTACGATGCACTGATGATCGCAGGCGGCAGAGCTCCCGAGTATTTGAGAATGAATCAAAGGATCATCGACATTACCCGTCACTTTGCAGACAACAATAAGCCCATCGCGGCCATCTGTCATGGCATACAAATACTCACCGCAGCCAATGTGGTCCAGGGAAAGCGGCTGACAGCTTATCCTGCAGTAGGTCCCGAAGTAACCATGGCCGGAGGTGAATATGTAGAGGTACCAGCCACGGACGCTGTAGTGGACGGCAATTGGGTCACCTCACCCGCCTGGCCCGGGCACCCTGAATGGATACGGGAGTTCCTGATCATATTGGGTACGGAGATCACACTTTGAGGCTTTCCATAACTCACCTGGTTCCCGGTTTATCTATGTAAGTAAGATGCCTTTGCCCGGGCGTGTCTGTCTTCAGAGTTGTGGATCTTTGATACATTGTGTAATTTAGTTGGATGGGATACCAACCTCCGGATAATAACGATCCCCCAAAGGCAGAAGAACCCGACCTTGCCGGCACCTACAGTGCCAGAGATTACTTTTCATGGACTTTTGAAGGCCTTGTGGAGTTGATAAAAGGAAAAATCCACAAAATGACGCCAGCGCCAGCCACTGACCATCAGCGGCTGGTGGGAAGATTATATTCATGTCTCACAGCACCACTGGCTGGCAGGCAGTGTGAAGTATGGCTGAGCCCCTTTGATGTCTATTTGGTTAAACCCGGTGAGGATTACAGAGAAACCCGAAATATCGTTGAACCGGATCTGTGCATTGTTTGTGATCCTGACAAGATCAGGAAATTCGGATGCGTGGGTAGTCCGGATTTTATCATAGAAATATTGTCTCCCTCTACAGCTGCCAAGGACGCAGGCGCCAAACTGCAGTTGTACGAAGAATACGGCGTGAAGGAATACTGGATGGTCAGCTATACTGAAAAGCTTGTGTTCGTCAATATACTCAATGACCAGGGTAACTATGTGCCGGAAAAACCCAAAACCGCCTCATCCATTATCTCGCCCAGGGATTTCCCTGAAGTAAAGATAGACCTGAAAACGCTGTTCAAAAATCTCACCACTCACACAGAACTTTAGGGGCTTACCGGTACAATCCGGCTTTTTATCATTTACTTTGACAACTCATAACGGAAAGCTACGTATTTGTAAGTCTTTTCAGTGATCACATGGTTCGCAGGGTTATCATTTTTTTTATTGTTCTTGGTATGGCAGCAGGTCATACTGTCCGTTCACAAACGGTGATCAAGGGCCGCATTACCGACAGGCAGACAGGCAATGCGCTGGAGCAGGTGATCATCACTTCTCAGGGCGGTCAGGCCATTACTGATCCGTTCGGTAATTTCACTCTGGGGGTGGATGAAAAAGATACCACCCTGCACATTCATCGTCTCGGCTATAAATCCCTCGCTGTGAGCATTACTGATCTGAATTCACCATTCAGGTTTTCACTGGATCCGGATCCTGTTCAACTTAACCAGATCGTAGTCTCTGCCGACCACGTTCAGCGGAATTATCAGGAATACCCGGGCAGTTTGGGGCTGCTGCTGCGCAAGGATCTGCAACGCGATCAGGACATCACCCTTTTGAATTCACTAAACCGGGTTCCAGGGGTTTACATGCAATCGGGAGCCCTGAACACCAATCGTATCACGATCCGCGGTCTCGGCTCACGATCGCCCTTTTCCACCAACAGAGTGAAGGCTTACTTTGATGAGATCCCACTTACTATGGGTGACGGCGAGACTGCCATTGAGGACATTGACCTGACCTTTCTTGAAAGAGTGGAAGTCATCAAGGGGCCCAATGCATCATTGTATGGCGCAGGCCTTGGCGGAACAATTCGGCTCATGCCTGGAAACATGACCCATGGAAATCATTATCGTGTGTCTCAGTCATTGGGCAGCTACGGTCTTAGCCGGCAGACCTTCTCCATGAAAAGCGGGAACCAGCAACGTGATCTTATGTTGGGCTTTACGCATACAACATCGGATGGTTATCGTCAGAACAATGACTACCAAAGGATAAATGCGCTCGCCTCAGGCACCCTCCGGCTGGACAAAGGTCGCCTCAGGCTTCTTGGACAAGCCATCCAACTGGACGCTCAGATCCCCAGCTCCATCAATGATTCCACCTTTGCAGCCGATCCGGAGGCTGCCGCTCCGAACTGGCTGTCAGTGCAGGGATTTGAGGACTATCAGAAGTACCTTATCGGGCTCTCTTACCAGTGGAACACACATAATGTAAGCGGCACCACTGCATTGTTTGCCAATCTGCAACGTCAGGACGAACGAAGACCTTTCAATGTACTGGAAGATACACGTGATGCCCTGGGCATACGTACTGTCTGGAAGGGAAGCATAGGCCGGAAGAGCTTCTGGGCGGCAGGTACCGAACTGTTCTTTGAACGATACGACTGGCAAACCTTTGAGACCCTGACTGAAGGAAAAGGAGAACGGCTGAGCGACAATACAGAAAACCGATGGTACCAGAATATCTTTGCCCAGTGGGAAAGGTCGCTGGGAAAAAGATGGCATACCGTTTTAGGATTTAACCTTAACCTCACCCGGTTTGAACTGGATGACAATTTCGTGGCCAACGGCGATCTGAGTGGCGACCGTTCCTTCGATCCTGTTCTGTCTCCCAGGTTTGCCCTGAACTACGCGGCGTCCGACCACCTGAACTTTTATGGTTCCATAAACCATGGTTTTTCCACACCCTCACTGGAAGAGACCCTCGCTCCTGACGGTGAAATAAACCCTGATATACAGCCGGAATCCGGATGGAACTTCGAGCTGGGCAGTAAAGGGTCAGTGTTATCCGGGCTCCGGTACCAAGTGGCAGTCTATCATATGCCTGTCAGCGATCTTTTGGTGCCGCGACGTACGGCTGAGGATGCTTTTGTAGGCATCAACGCCGGGCGGACCATTCATAACGGTATCGAAATCGACCTGCAGAAGGACTGGCGATCGGCGTCAGGAAATACCTTATCCCTCTTTTTGAACTACCTCGAATCATTCTATTCCTTTGACAAATTTGAGACAGAAGATGAGAATTTCAACGGAAACCAACTGACCGGCACACCTGACCGCACACTGAGCGGTGGAATAGATATGTCCCTTTCCAAAGGATTATCGGTGTATCTCAATGTGCAGTATACCGGTGAGATGCCCATTGATGACGGTAACACTCTTTTCACTGATGACTATCTGGTTTCCAATGTAAAGCTGGATCAAACGTTCTCCTTTGGAAAATGGAACATGGTCTTGTTCATGGGTGTCAACAACTTCCTTGACGAAAAATACGCTTCCATGATCCAGATCAATGCCCGCGGTTTTGGTGGCAGAGCGCCACGCTACTTTTATCCCGGGCTCCCCCGAAACTACTTCGGAGGAGTATCACTGTCATTTGACCAATAGCCACAGATCTCTTCAGACACCTGACCGACCCCAGGACCTCAGCGGGCTATCCATCTTTCGTTCCATAAGCAAACCAAAACGGGCCCCGACCTCCCAAACCTGTACTTCCAGTAGTGGTATCATAGCCGGGAAACGTAATATAAGTAATGATCGACTCTGGTGATCATTCCATAAAGAAAAACCTCAGAACCTTTCAAAGTATAATGAGAATACATCATCTTATAAGCATCATTAGCCTCATTCTTGTTCTGGCGAGATGCGAACCTGTGAATAACAGCGGGAAGCAAGGAGCACCGGAAGGCATCCCGGCTTATTCTGAGCCTGTACCGGTAGTCAAAGGAGACAACTATGACCCGAACAACATACTCGGGGACTTTGTCTACGGTGCGGTATACTTCCGTCGCACCAATCCACCACCGGAAGACTGGCCGCGAGACTATCAAACCGCCAGTGAAGACGGTCACAATATCTTCCGGCATTGGTTCCTCTGGGGAGCGATAGAAAAAGCACCGGGAGTGTATGACTGGTCCGAGTATGATCCGCATATGGACCTGGCTGCCCGACACGGTATCAAGGTCATCATTGCAGAAATGCTTACTTCTGCACCTGAATGGGCTTTTGAGAAATTTGATCACGCCCGGCTGGAGCACCGTGACGGAACCAAAGACTATAGTGTAATGAACGGGGCCTCCGTATCCGGCGGTTTTCCGGGTTTAAGTCTGAATGATCCCGAGGTTCGCAAGGCTGCGGGAAAATTCCTGACTGCCATGGCAGAGCACTACAAGGATCATCCTGCCATGGGTGGTTATGATCTTGCCAATGAAATGAAGTTCCCGCAAACACCCAATGATGACCAAAAGGATTATGACTACAGTCCCGCTACCCAGGCTAAGTTCCGTAACTGGCTCAGGGAAAAGTACGGTGATCTGGAAAGCCTGGGAAATGCCTGGAATCGCCTGAGCTACACCGATTGGCGTCAGGTGGGCGCTCCAAGGCATGAAGGTCCCTACCCGGATGTACTCGACTGGCTGGCGTTCAGGGTAGACGACTTCCATGAGCAAGTACAATGGCGCGCCAACGTGATCCGTAGCGCTGATCCTGATCATCCCATCACCACACATGGTAAAATGCACTCTTTTACACACATGCCTACCTCCGTCAACAACGCCTGGAAGGCAGCAGCCATCGGCGAGGGCTTTGGCTTTACCTGGGGAGCTCATAAAAAGGGAAAAGCGCCCTACCAGCAATTCCATGCAGTGGATCTCGCGCGGTCTGCAGCCGGGGGCAAGCCATTCTGGCACGCTGAAGCCATTGGAGGACCTACATGGACGTCCAAAAGAGATCGTGATGACGGAAAGGTAGTCACTCCTGAAGATATCCTGTTGTGGAATATGGTATCCTTCGCGGGGGGTGCCCAGGGCATACTGAATCCAAGGTGGCGACCTCTACTGAACGGCGTTTTGTGGGGTGCCTACGGCTATTATGGTATGGATGGATCACGCACCAACCGCTCCGATATGGCCTCTAAAATTGCCAAATGGGGTACTGCCCCGGAACAGAAAGAACTGTGGGAAGCGAATCCGGTAAAGGGCGAAATAGGGATCATTGTTGTACCTGAAACACAGCTTTACGCCTATGCCTACAGCCAGGGTGGCGGAGACAGGAATGCCTACCGTGATAATGTATTCGGAGCTTACCAGGGATTTTTTGACAACAACATACAGGCCGATTGGGTCTATATCGACGACATTGATCAATATGACTTCCTTTACCTGCCCTTCCCCATGATGCTGAAGGAAGAGACTGCTACAAAAATAAAGCAATGGGTTGTGAACGGGGGCAAGCTCGTGTCAGAAGGTGTGCCAGGTTATCTGAGTGAAGGGGGAAAGGTAGGTGAGACCCAACCCAATCTGGGGCTGGATGAAGTCTTCGGTGTAAAGGAATCCTATGTAGAGTTTGGCGCCAACCTACATGAGGGTCTTAGCTTCTCACTGGACAATCTGGAAGTACCGGCTGGCCTTCACCATCAGGAGTATGAGGTCACGACTGCTGAGCCAAAAGGCTCTTATAAAAATGGCAGCGTAGCCGTAGCCGATAACAACTTTGGAAAAGGCAGAACCCGACTGATCGGGACTTTCCCAGGCTATGGACACTATCACACGCCAAATGCTGATTCCAGAAAATTCTTCGCCAATATACTGTCATGGGGTGAGGTGAGCCAACATGTCAAGGTAGATGCAGAAAATGTGACGGCCCGTATTCACAGAAATGGTGACAACCTCTATCTGTGGATCATCAACCACTCCCGGAAAAAGCTGAATGTTAATCTGGAACTGTCCCGCGAGCTGGGATCATTTTCCGGAAGTAACGTGTTTTGGGGAGTAGACGGTATTTCCGTTAAGGTTAATGGAAGCCGGATACAGGCCACCGTAGGCGAACATGACGCCACTATTCTGAAACTACTTTGATTGGAAAAGAAACCACACAAACATCATTTTGAACAAGGACGATCCGGATACAACTGTGACCCTGTCAAAAAACCACAACACTCCGATAACACTGACATTCATTTTGGCATTAGGTTACCTTGGACACTGCAATAAAAAAGCCTGAGCCTGAAACGTTACGATCAAACAGCTTTTGTAATGGTGATCGGCCCCGGTATCGTCTTTACTGATGTAAGTCGGGTTGTGTATCATAAAACCATTGATGAAAAACAGACGGTCCTTCCTTAAAAACACAGCAGGTATTGCTTTGGGTGCACCCTTATTGTCCTGTCAGTCAAAAACTGATACCCCGCCATTAGTCAGGGATAGCGGTGGTTACATTCCTTCTGAACGCCTGCAAAAGTTTCAAAAGATCCTCAGAGAACCTGTATTTGACCGGTCACTGGTCACTGGTCCGGTCATGATCAGGTCTATCGAAATATTTCAAAGTGGCAGGCACTATTTTATCAAAGCGACATCAAATGACGGTGCCGTCGGGATCTCTGTAACCAATAAAAAATATATCCGGAATATCTACCCCATAATCCTCAACCGGATCATTCCACATTTCCTGGACAAGGACGCGCGTGATGTGGAACAGTTGATAGAAAATACCTATATGGGTATGCTCAACTATAAATGGCAGGGGCTCGCCTTTTGGGTAGGAGTGGCGTATGTAGAGCTGGCCGTACTCGACCTGCTCGGCAGGGTATCCGGTCATGCTATTGGCAATCTGTTGGGCGGCAGGGTAAGGAATGAGGTATCTATCTATTACGCCAGTGGTAACCGTGGTAATACGCCTGAAGAAGAGATGGATCACCTGCTTAAACTGGTGGAAGAATCCGGAGCCACGGCGGTGAAGTACCGTCTGGGCGCACGCATGTCCTATAATGCAGCCTCTACTCAAAGGGACAAGTCGCTTATTCCACTCGTTAGGAAAACCCTTGGGGATGATGCCACAATTTATACAGATGCCAATGGCTCATATGACGTTCCCATGGGTATCGAGATCGGTAAGATACTGGAGGACTACAACACTGCCTTTTATGAAGAGCCCTGCCGCTTTGATCATTATGAAGAAACCAGGGCTGTTGCCGACGCGCTGGATATACCGGTGGCGGGTGGAGAAGAAGAAGTAAGCACACGCCAGTTCATGTGGTTGATGGATCATGATATTCTGGGGGTTGTTCAGCCTGACCTGCTTTTTTACGGTGGCCTTACACGCTCTATCAGAATTGCCCGGATGGCTGAGACCATAGGTATTAACTGCACCCCACACATCTCAGGTTCGGCGCTGGGTTTTCTTTACATGATGCAATTTGCCTCCTGTGTACGTAACATCGGTCCTTATCAGGAGTTCAAGGGAAACAAGGACAAGGTACCGGTTACAGCCACTGATTCTGATCTGCAACCCAGCAACGGCATTATCACGGTACCACAGGGGCCTGGTTTAGGTGTTGAATTTGACCCTGACTTTATTAAGAAGGCGACAAAGATCACCTCCATATAATTCACAGAAATGAAATACATGATAGTACCATTTTCTTTAAGGGTTGTTATTATAACTACAGGCGCACTCATTCGACTATTTCCCTGTCCCCATCATGATACGGACAAAGGGCTAAAAGGCAATGACAGATGCTGAGCAGGAAACAAAAGCGGCCGTTGATAATGAGAAACAGAGCACAAAGGTACTCGTAATAAAAATGGGATTGCACGAGCAAAAACGATATACTCATAAGAGACCAACGAGGCAAATTCAAAAGAATCAGCAAAAAGTGGTTACTTTGACATCTACGAAAGTTTTAGATCGATGTCAGAAATGAGTATAACCAGAAGAACATTTTTATCTGCCGGAGCGCTTGTAACCGGCGGGGTAGCACTATCCGGGCCGCTGAGTTTGGCAAACTATTCAGGATCAGCTTCTGAGCTGCGCATAGGTATTATCGGTACCGGCGACCGGGGCACCGGGCTGGCAAGCTTTTTCAAGGACATTCCACACTTCAGGCTGGCAGCATGTTGCGATATACTGCCATTCAAGCTGTCAAACGGCATGAAATACGGAGATGAAACAACAAAGGCGTATGAACAGTATGAAGCGCTGCTGGAAGATAAAAACGTGGATGCCGTAATAATCGCAACGCCGTTCAACACCCATGCCCGGATCGCTATGGATGCCATTGAAGCCGGAAAGCACGTGTATTGCGAGAAAACGCTGAGCTACGGTATGGAAGATACGCGCCGGCTTGTAGCCAAAGCGCGCGCTTCAAAAAAAATATTCCAGACCGGCCATCAATATCACAGCTCACGACTCTATCATCATATTGTGGACATGGTCCGCAAAGGCTATATCGGGGAGGTATCCACGATCGAATGCCAGTGGAATCGTAATGGGGACTGGAGACGCCCTGTGCCTGATCCGAAATGGGAAAGACAGATCAACTGGCGTATGTACCGCGAGTACTCCGGAGGTCTGGTGGCAGAGCTGTGTTCCCACCAGATCGACTTTGCCAACTGGATCACCGGCCAGCACCCAACAAAAGTAGCCGGTTTCGGAGGTATCGATCACTGGAAGGATGGCAGGGAAACCTATGACAACATTCATCTGATCATGGAATATGCGAATGGCCTGAAAGCCACCTACACCTGCCTGACCACCAATGCACGGGGCGACTATCAGATCAAGGTGCTTGGAAACGAAGGGACAATAGTAGTCAACTATGGTGAAGCCCGGGTATATCCGGAAAGCAACAAGATCGCCGAGTTGGGCACTGTGGATGGTGTAAGCAGCGCTACCCTGAAATCATGGCAAAGCGGTGAAGGCATTGCCATCAAGGTAGAACATCGTAATCCGAGCCTGCAGGCTTTGCTTGATTTTAGTGAAGCCATTGAAAAAGGAAAACAGCCTTTATCCAATATAGAAACCGGAGCCAGAGCAGCTGTAACAGTACAAATGGCACTCGATGCCATGGACCACAATCGCACCGAATACTGGAAAGACGAATATAATTTTTAAACCATAATCTAACTAAAAACGCTATGAAAGTGTATTTGACCCTGATGATGTTCCTTTGTTTAAGCTGGACTGCATCCGCACAAAGTGCTGACGGATGGACCGATCTGTTTAACGGAAAGGATATGAAAGGATGGAAAAAGTTGAACGGAAAAGCATCCTATGACATCAGGGACGGTGTGATCATCGGCACTTCAAAAATGGGTACTCCAAATACCTTTCTGGCTACTGAAAAAAACTACACAGATTTCATTCTTGAATTTGAGGTATGGGTGGATAACCGGCTGAACTCCGGGGTACAGATCAGAAGCAACAGCCTGAAGGACTACCGGGACGGCCGCGTCCATGGCTATCAGGTAGAGATAGACCCCAGCCCGAGGGCCTATAGCGGCGGCATTTATGATGAGGCCCGCAGGGGATGGCTCTACCCACTGGCGCCGAACCCCAAAGGTCGAAAAGCTTTCAGGACAGGCGACTGGAATGCCTACCGTGTGGAATGCATAGGTAATACCATTCGTACCTGGATCAACGGCGTAATGTGCAGCCATCTGGTAGATGATATAACCGCCGAAGGTTTTATAGCCCTGCAGGTACACAGCATCCGTAATGAAGAGCAGGCTGGTACCCAGGTCCGTTGGAAAAACCTCAGGATCAAAACCGAAAACCTGGCAGAATCCCGCTGGCCGGCTGATCCGGAAGTTCCTGAGATTAGCTATCTGATCAATGAGCTTACTCCTGGCGAAAAGCGGCGTGGTTTTCGGCTGTTGTGGGACGGAAAGACCTCCAGTGGTTGGAGAGGGGCCAAGCTCGACCATTTTCCGAAGTCAGGATGGCAAATGGAAGAGGGTGTGCTCACCGTTCTGGCTACTGATGGCGGCGAATCTACCGGCCCCGGGGATATCATTACCGAAGAGCTGTTCAGCGACTTTGAGCTGGAGCTGGAATTTAACATCTCTGAGGGGGCCAACAGTGGTATCAAATATTTTGTAGATGCCGAGCTGAACAAGGGCCCGGGCTCCGCTATAGGCTGCGAATTCCAGATACTGGACGACAAAAAACATCCGGACGCCAAAATGGGTGTGGCCGGAAACCGCACGCTGGGCTCGCTCTACGACCTGATCACTGCTGAAAACCTTTCAAACAGCACCCGGCCCAAAATGTTCAAGGGCATAGGGCAATGGAACAAAGCCCGCATAATCTCCAAAAACGGTAAGGTAGAGCACTGGCTGAATAATGAAAAAGTTATAGCATACGACCGGGATTCACAAACCTTTAAGGCGCTGGTCAATTACAGCAAGTACAGGGACTGGAAGGAATTCGGCAGATGGCCTGAAGGACATATCCTTCTTCAGGATCATGGAGACACTGTGCATTTCCGTAGTATCAAAGTAAGAGAACTCTAAAAATATCACACCATCATGACCTATAAGAAGCATTCAAGAAGGGAATTTGTAAAGAAATCAACAGCCGGAGCGGCTGGTTTGTCTCTGACATTTTCTGCCAGGAGCTATTCTAATATTTTAGGCGCCAACGACCGGATGAATTTCGGCGCGGTTGGGGTGCGGGGCCGTGGCAAAGCGTTGATAAAATCAGTCGCAGCGCAGACCAACACGGCCATGGCGGCGATCTGTGATGTGGACCGCCGGGAGTTCGACATTACAGGCAAGCTTGTGAAGGACAACTTTGACAAAAAGGCTAAAACCTATACGGATATCCGTAAGATGCTGGAAAACAAGGATATCGACGCGATCCTGATCGCTACCCCGGAGCACTGGCATGCCCCCATGGCACTGATGAGCGTACAGGCCGGCAAGCACGTTTATGTGGAAAAGCCCTGCAGCCATAATCCCAGAGAGGGTGAAATACTGGTGGAAGCGCAGCGGAAATACGGAAAAGTGATCCAAATGGGGAATCAACAGCGATCCGCCAATATCTCCAAACAAGCCATAAAAGACATAAAGGAAGGGCTGATCGGTGACGTTTACTACGGCAAGGCATGGTACTCGGCCACCCGTGGCACCATAGGAAAAGGTAAGGCAACAGCAGTACCGGATTGGCTTGACTGGGAGCTTTGGCAGGGCCCGGCGCCGAGAGAAGAATACAGGGATAACTACGTGCACTATAACTGGCACTGGTTCTGGAACTGGGGCACCGGAGAGATCAACAATAACGGGACACATGAAATTGATATCTGCCGCTGGGCGCTGGGTGTGGATTTTCCTAAATCCGTTGTCTCATCAGGAGGTCGTTACCATTTTGACGACGACTGGCAATTTTACGACACTCAGGTAGTCAATTATGAGTTTGAAGGAGGCAAAATGATCACCTGGGAAGGTAGAAGCTGCAATGGCCTTTATCACTATGACCGTGGGAGAGGTGTCACTTTGCATGGTAAAAAAGGTTCCATACTACTCGATCGTAACAACTACATTGTTTATGATGAAAAACGTAACGTTATCAAGGAAGTAGACGAGGCAGGCCAAAGCGCAACTACGGATACCGTGGGTGAAGGATTTCTGGATGTTTTGCATATGCGAAACTTTATCAATGCCGCACGCGAGGGTGAAAAGCAAAACTCCCCGATCAAAGAGGGGCACATCACCAATCTGCTCTGCCATCTGGGTAATTATTCACAGAAGCTGGGCCGTAAACTGATGCTGGATACCTCCAACGGGCATGTACTGAACGACAAGGAAGCCATGGAATACTGGAGCCGGGAGTATGAGCCCGGATGGGAGATGAAGCTGTAAACAACGGTTATTGAAATTCACTGCTTTCCTGCCTTACATACTTTCATGAAAAGAATGAGGGAGTCTGTACCGGATAATCCTTTGCCTTGAGAGTTGTTTGTAATGGAAATGAAAGGAATGTCCGTCTTTTAACAGGCAATTCACTAAATCAAAGCCATTTTGAAAACTGTCAGATCCCTTTGTTTCATCATAAGCGTCACGGCTCTGATAGCAGGCTGTAAAAAAAGTCAGCAGGCCTCGGTCAGCATGGCCGAAGCGGATGCAGCCCTACTGGAAAAAGGGGCCAGCGTATATCAAACGGCGTGCAGGACATGCCACCAGGCTGAGGGACAGGGCATACCCGGCACTCATCCGCCGCTCGCTCAGACCGGGTGGGTGACGGGCAGCAAGGAGAGACTTATCAATGTGGTGATCAATGGCCTGGAGGAAAAGATCAGGGTGCACGGTGATATCTACGATGGGATAATGCCGCCCATGGGGCACCTCACGGATGAAGATATAGCCGCTGTTCTGTCGTGGGTAAGGAACAGCTTTGGCAATCAGGCCTCAGTTGTTGCCATTGAAGAAGTGGCAAAGGTCCGCTCCGGTGAGAGCCTTAACGAAAACACGGAAGACTTTGCCAGTACGGCGCCAGTCAATGACTACTCCAAGCGAAAGATCAGAGACGGAGTGACCAGCCGGGTAGGATCTCATTTCAGCAAAGGTGAGATCTTACTAGATCAGATACTCCTGCCGGAAGGCTTCAGGATCGATGTCTTTGCTGATAACCTGGAGAATCCACGTTCACTGGCTCTGGGTCCTAAAGGAACGGTATTCGTAGGTACCCGCAGAAATGACGGTAATTTCATCTATGCCATAACGGACAAGAACAATGATAATAAACCGGACACCATCATACAGGTCTCCAGGGGGCTCAAATGGAATCCTATGGGAGTGGCCATGCGTGGCAATGATCTTTATGTGGGAGAAATTGACCGTATCCTGAAATACGAAAACCTGGAGGATCACCTTTTCGATCCCCCGGAACCCAAACTGATCTTCAACTACCCTCCTGAGAAAAAACATGGAGATAAATACATACGGTTTGGCCCCGATGACAAACTCTACGTGCCTGTGGGGGCGCCCTGCAACAACTGTCTCGAAGAGAATCCCATTTTTGCCTCCATCACCCGTATCAACCCGGACGGCAGCGGCTTTGAGGTCTATGCCCATGGTGTCAGGAATTCACGTGGCTATGACTGGCATCCGTCTACCCGGGAACTATGGTTTAGTGACCACGGCCGTGACCACCTTGGAGATGACATGCCACCCTGTGAAGTGAACATCGCTCCACAAGCCGGTATGCACTTCGGGTTTCCCTTCTGTCATGGGGCAGCTATCAGTGATCCGGAATTCGGAGCGCAAAAACCCTGTGCTGATTTCGTAGCCCCGGTGCACGATCTGGTAGCTCATGCTGCTCCGGTAAGTTTGAAATTTTACACAGGTGATATGTTTCCTCAAGAATACCACGGGCAGATCCTTGTGGCTGAGCACGGATCATGGAACAGCAAGAAGAAAAAAGGATACAGAATTATGCTCTTAAAGCTGGAGGGCAATCAGGTGGTTTCCTATGAACCCTTTGTATGGGGCTGGCTTGATGAAGAGAAGAACGATGCATGGGGCAGGCCTGTAGACATCCTGCAAATGCCGGACGGATCACTGCTGCTGTCCGATGATTATGCGGGAGTGATCTACAGGATATCCTACCGTCCGGAAGTTTCCCTGTAACTACCCAAATCTTTGAGAGCAGACCATAAATCCATTTCAAAATGCATAAATTTCGCCTTTTCACACCCTGCATCTTACTCCTGCTTCAATGTTCACCTAAAACCCCGGAGACATCAACCCCACCCAACGTGCTGTTCATAGCCATAGACGATCTGAATGACTGGGTAGAACCGTTGGGAGGTCATCCACAGGCCGGAACACCTCACCTGAACGCCTTTGCTGAACAAGCTATGACATTCACAAATGCTCATGCGTCAGCTCCATTGTGCAATCCGTCAAGGGTGAGCCTTCTGACAGGACTAGACCCAAGAACCACGGGTATAGTAACCAACAACGCCTTTTACCCTTTTCGCGAGCACCTACCCGATACTGAAACCATGATCCAGTATTTTAAAAGAGAGGGCTATTATACTGCGGGTTTTGGGAAGATATTCCATAAGGAAGACAGCCGAACCGAACCATGGGACGAGTACAAATGGTGCAGCGGAAGGCCGAGGCCGGATCCAGCCCCTGGCCATGGCATTCCTTTCATTACAGACAGCGTATACCGCTATTTCGACTGGGGGCCGGTTCCTGATTCCATAGGCAAATGGGGGGAGCATAAGATGGCTAATGAGGCCATCCGTTTTCTTAACAGATCTCATTCTTCTCCCTTTTTTCTGGCTATGGGTTTCAGACTACCCCACCTGGCGTGGTACGCACCTTCTGAATTTTTTGAGGCCTATGACTCAACAGATATCATTCTCCCGGACTTTGACCATCGTGATCTGGAAGATATTCCAGGGATCATTATCGAAAGAAATAGAAAAAATCAAATAGCCCATGACACCATCATGGCCAGGGGGGTGTGGAAGGAGGCTGTAAAAGCCTATCTGGCTACTATCGCCTATATTGACTTTGAGCTTGGCAATGTTCTGGAACAATTAAAGTCATCAGCATACTACAATAATACGATCGTAGTCATCTGGAGTGACCATGGGTTCCACCTCGGAGAAAAAAATACATGGAGAAAGAATACGCTTTGGGAGGAATCAACCAGAGTACCGCTCTTCATTCGAACTCCAGACATGGACAGGCAAGGCGCAACAACAGACTTCCCCGTAAGCCTGCTGGACCTGTACCCAACGCTGGTCAGCCTGTGCGGATTACCCCCCAGGGCAGGTCTCGACGGACAGAACATTTCACTATTGCTGGATGATCCTGATGCCCGGTTGGAAAGAAGCCATGTTACCACTACCAACACCCTGGGATCAGCAGTGAGAACCAAAAACTGGAGGTACATACGCTATAACGATGGCGCTGAAGAATTATATGACCACAATAACGATCCTTTGGAAAGAATTAACTTAATTGAAGACCCTGCCCATAGTGCAAAGGTAAACGAGTTAAGGGCTTTATTATCCGGGCAGACGCAATCTAAACTGAATTAAAATGGTTTGGACCATCAGAATCAACATACTGCAGTGTCTGCTTTTTCTCATAACGGTGATCTTTTCAGGCTGCTATGAAAAAGAAGATCTTCCTCCACCTAATATTCTCTGGATCGTAAGTGAGGACAATGGTCCCTTCCTGGGGTGCTACGGGGATAGCATTGCTACAACACCCTACCTCGACAAGCTTGCTGCCGAAGGCATAAGCTACACCCGTGCCTATGCAAATGCACCGGTCTGTGCACCGGCAAGGGCTACACTGATCACAGGGATGTATCCCATTGCTCTGGGCGTAGAGAATATGCGCTCCACGTATCCCATCCCGGACTTTGTTAAATTCTATCCACATTATCTGAAAGAAGCAGGCTATTACACCACCAATAACAACAAAAAGGACTACAATACCTCTGATCAGCCCGAAGTGTGGGATGAAAGCAGTAAAGAAGCTTCCTATGAAAATCGAAAGCATGGACAACCTTTCTTTCATATCATCAACCTTGGTACCACACATGAAAGCCGACTACACTGGGATTCAATAGCCAGATATCATCAACCAGAACATATCCGGCTACCTCCTTACCATCCGGATACCAAAGCAATGCGTAACGATTGGGCAGTTTACTACGATCGTGTAAGGGATATGGACAGACAGGTGGGCGAGGTGCTCAATAAATTGGAAGCAGCCGGCCTTGCAGAAAGCACCATAGTCTTCTATTACAGCGATCATGGCGGCGCTTTAGCCCGTAGCAAACGCTTTCTGTTTGAGTCCGGGCTCAGGGTTCCGCTGATCGTTCGTATCCCTAAAAAATATCAGCACCTGGCCCCACAGGCTATGGGCACCCGATCGGACCAGCTGGTTTCCTTTGTGGACTTCGCTTCCACTTTACTGAACCTTGCCGGACAGCCTGTACCGGACTACATGCAGGGCAGTCCTTTCCTTGGGCAGGACATCCCTAAACCTAAGCCCTATGCCTTCTCCTTTCGTGGCCGGATGGACGAGCGCATTGACCTTTCAAGGAGTGTGACGGATGGCCGGTACCGCTACACAAGAAACTTCATGCCGCACCGCCCCTATGCTCAATACCTGGAATACTTGTGGAAGGCACCTTCCATGCAGTCATGGGAGAGTACCTTCCGGGCTGGTCAGTTGAATTCCGTACAGCAGGCGTTCTTTCTACCCAAGCCGTATGAAGAACTGTATGACATTACCAACGATCCTCACAATGTACATAACCTGGCGGATAGTCCTGATCATCAGGCGGAACTAGGCCGCCTACGTGAAGCCCTCGACCAATGGCAGGTCAATAACAGGGATGCCGGACTGATGCCTGAAGCATTTCTGGACAGTCTTTCTCAGCAAGGAACGATATACGGAAAAACACAGGGTGATAACTATCCGGTAGAAACCATTTTGGAAGCGGCGAAAAGGGCGGCTTCGCGAAGTACGGAAAACCTTGACACACTGATACGGTTACTCCAGCATAATAATGCCAATATTCGCTATTGGGCAGCTGCAGGTTTATTGATCCTGGGCGATGACGCCAGACAGGCACAGGAGCAACTTCACGGGGCCCTGGGGGACCCTTCGCCGGTTGTGAGCATCACAGCCGCGGAGGCGCTTTTTCATCTGGATCAGAAGGATACTGCTCTGCGTCACCTCATCGGCATGTTACAGCACGACAGAATGATGGTCCGGTTGCAGGCACTTAATGTGCTGGACCTGGTAGGAGAAGATGCAAGAAAGGCGTTGCCCGCTATCCGCAAGGAGATCCGTCCCAGGCAAGACCGCGAGTATGACAACCGCGCCATGTGGGGTATGATGGAAAAATTCGGAAATGCCGAAGAACACCTCTGAACCTGATCAGTTCATAGGTCAAAGTGAAAGCATACCGGAAATATACCACAGCTCCCACTTTTTCCAATGATCCTTTGGATGTTGTAAATGGTAACTTCCCGCCAGTGCCTTTAAGACCTACCCTTCATATCCTACCCTTCAGGACCGTATTATTGAAAACCTCCCTGTAGCTATCTCCAATGGGCAGATACTTGTCCCGTACCTTTACCTTGCCATTGCGTATGTCCTGTATCTTATCAATAGAAATGATGTAGGATTTATGAATGCGCAGGAACTGATCTACTTCCAACTGTTGTTCAAAGGATTTCAAACTTCTGATGGTCAGAACAGGGTGCTCTTTTGGCGTGTAGATCTTAACATATTCCTTGAACCCTTCAATATAGTAAATATCTGCCAGTGAGATCCTGATCATGTGATGCTCCGAATGAACAAAAATAAAATCCGATGACTTGTCTTTTATGACCGTTGATCCCGTGCCTGTTAGGGTCGTTTTACTGGCTTTGTTGACGGCTTTAAGGAATCGTTCAAACCCGAACGGTTTCAGCAGATAGTCCGTTGCGTCGAGCTCAAAACCATCCACAGCATACTCCGAGTAGGCAGTAGTGAAAATAACCTTAGGCACATGGCCCAGCGAACGGATCAACTCCAGCCCATTAAGACCAGGCATATTGATATCTACGAAAACTATATCAACCTCTAGCGAATGGATATCCTGAAGTGCTTCAAAGGGATTCTCATATGCTCCGACCAGCTCCAGGAAAGGAACCTTCCTGATGTAATCCTGCAATACACTCAGGGCCAATGGCTCATCATCTATAGCTATGCATTTCATTTCATTAGCTTAAGTGTAACATTGAAGGTACCATTGGACCGGTTCATGATTAGCTGATGTCTCCCGGGATACAAGAGGTCCAGTCTGCGTTTTACGTTCTCCAGTCCTATTCCGGAGTCCTGCTCCATTTGCTCCGGAAACTCCCCAATGGTGTTGGAAACGCGGAATACCAGGCCGTCATTTTTTTCTGTTTCCATAGAAACCGTGATCTCACCTTTCCTTGAATAGCTGTGGCTATGCTTAAAGGCATTCTCGACAAACGGTACCAGCAGCAAAGGTTCAATCCTGTATGCCGTAATATCACGGTCATACCTGAACTCGATATTCCTGCCATTGGCCTTCGAATACCTCAGCTTTTGCAGATCGATAAAATCATTGATGAATTGCACTTCTTTCGCCAGACCTACCTGCTCCACATTGCTCTCATACAATACATAACGCATCATATTGGAGAGCAACAGAATAGCGCGCTGGGTATTGTAGGAGTCCGTAGCTGCAAGAGCATAGATACTGTTGAGCGTATTAAAGAAAAAGTGAGGATTGATCTGCGACTTCAGGAAAGACAGCTCAGCAGACAGCTTTTCCTTTTCTGTTTTCTCTATTATTTTTCCACGCCTCTCCCAGTCCTGCAGCATCTCAAAGCTGGTACCTATGATGAGAATAAGTACAAAAAAGGGCATGAAGGGTGGAAATCTGGCCATAGGCATCTCAATATACTTATCCTGGCCCATCCGGGCCATAAACCGTTGCCCTTCAAAGGGATGGGACATCGAAAAAACCAATGTGAATATGGCCAGTAAAACACCTACACCTGCAATGTACTGCCAGTATTTCCTTTTCTTAAGATAGCGTGGGATCAGAAATATGACGTTGGTCAGATAGCACGGTAAAATCACCAACCAGATAAAGATCAACCTGAGCAGGGGATCGAAACCCAGATTGAATTCTTGCATAAAGGTAAAGGGGGGGATCAGGATCAACACCAGCACCAGGCAATGAAACAGTAATCGGTATTTGATATTCCCCTCCAGCAAAACAGAATAAAAATTTAACTATAAAATAAACATTTTTTTCTGTTAGTCGTCTTCATCTTCCTCTTCAAAAGGCTCAAATTCCCATATATCATCAAAATATGAGCTGCCTGTACGACCGGTGGCTATGAATCCTCTTTCATTGACGGAAAAGGCTACGGCGTCCCTTCTGGCCGCTCCTTCAAGTGGTGTTTTTTCAGTCCAGAAGTCTGTCACGGGATCATATTCCCACACACTGCTGGTCACGGAACCACGTACACCTGTCACTACGTAACCTAACCCATTCATTGTAAACGCAGAGGAGCTCTCCCGTATGATCTCATAGTCATCTTCTTCATCCAGATCGGTCATTCTTATCCATGGAAAACCGTCGGGATCATCCAAAATGGTGGGATCAAAGCGCCAGAAATCCAATTCAAGGGCGCCGTTGTCTGACCCGGTACCTACGTATGCAAAATTACCGATCACAAAAGCCAGAGAATTTTCACGCTTGCCTCCGCCAAGACTGGGGATCTGGGTCCATGTATCACTGGCGGGGTCATATTCCCAAAAGTCCTTTAGTGTATTTCCATCATCTCCGGTGCCCACATAGCCCTTTCCATTTACTGCAAAGGCCACGGCATTGCGCCTTGCAGAACCTCCGAAATCAGAGATCCGGGTCCATTCGTCCGTTGCCGGGTCATACTCATAAAAATCCCTGAGCTCATCGTCACCATCGAAGCCCAGACCCACATAGGCCTTATCGCCAATAGCGAAAGCCACGGCAGCGCTTCTGCCTACCCCTGGTAGACTGTCTACTCTTTGCCAGAAGTTCTGGCGAGCATCATACCTCCAGAAATCCTGGTAATATTCATCTTCATCACCATTAAAACCTGTGCCTACATAGGCAATATCTCCTATAACAAAAGATACGGCATTTGACCTTCTGATCCCCTCGAACTCAGATTGCTCGATCCAGTTGCCCAGAAAATCATCATCTTCATCATCGCCATTGCAGGCCACAAGACCGATAAGACCCATTATGGCGGCCATGGACAATAACTTTACCTGTTTCATAATTTGTATCATTCATTTTCAATTATATAATCCAGTATAAACAGCTCAAGAGTAGCCTCGTAGTCGCTGAAGCTGTCTCCTACCACCAGCCGGTCTACAGTAATACCCCATGCCTCGCGATTTCCACGTACAAGGATCGCGTCCTCATTGCGCTCCATCTCGGAGATCTTTTCCTGGATGAAACCCGTAATGTCCACCCGGTATTGAGTGTCCTCTCCAAATTCATCATCGATACTCAAAAAACCCGTAACATCCAACTGCCGCTCCTCGCGGTTGAATTGATCCACCTCATGAAAGATCAGCCCGTCCGGCAGTGGAGTGAGATCACCATACGTATCCCTGACCGGTCTCAGTACCAGCGTAGCCTCCGTAATGAAGTTGTCATTCAATATTTCGCGGATATCCTGCAAAAACGGTATCTCTACCTTGATGGCCATACCAAAACCACTGTTCAAATAGGCTTCATTTCCTGTTTGCCGGGATGAAACGTCTTCTTTAAGGGTGGTCAGATCCACGAGAGGACTCTCACCTCTGTTGTTTATGATCTGATTGAACCGTACGCCACTGGCCGGGAAGATCATTTCATATTCCTCCCCGGCAAGGCTGTAGTTTACAAGAAGCCGGCTGTTAAGCGAAAACCCCAAAAAGCATTCCGTAGAGGAAGTATCCGGTTCCAGAACAAAGCCAGGATACCGGTCATAGAAATCATCGAAAAATACATCATTTTCCTCATTCAGGGCGAAGTCAAATATCCCTCTGCCGTACTCGTCATCTATGGGTATGGAAATGGTCCGGTTACGATTGGGGCGCGGAATAAACGTAAGCTCACCAATGCTTTCCTCCTCCCGGTAATCCACCTCGGTGATGTTATACAAAAAACCGTCATCATCCAGCTCCAGTTCTTTCGCAATCGGACTGAGTCCTATGGTAAAATCTCTCGTTGTATCATAGTAATAGTAGCCATCATAGAACAGTTCAAATTCAGCTGACAGGTACTCGGCGTCTTCATCCGGGAAATCGACGGAATCGAGACTCACTGTAAAGAATGATTTGGAACGGATACTGCCTATTGCATCGTCCTGATGGTAGCCTATCAGGTGTCGGGGACTACTGGAGGTAACGATGGAATCTTCAAGGACAGTGGACAGCCTGAGATTGACTGTATCAATAAAAACAACGTCAAGTACTTCATTCTGGACGATGTCCTCACCCAGGGGACTCGGAAAATTGCAGTTGCACAGCCAAAGTGACGGCATGATAAGCAGGAAGCAGGAAATGGTCTTTCGCATAGTCATTCTCATCGGGATAAAAACGCTGCGGCACCGTATGTAGCAATAATCCCTGGCGATACCGGAATTTGAAGAAAACCGTAGTGGGTGAAAGAGAAAAAAAAGGATATTTTCATACTTATCGGACCGAATCAGTCTTCAAAAATTCAACACAGGTCCAATCCCCGAAAATAAATTCGATCAACCCGTGCATTTCATCAACGAACAGGTGATCCTTATCCATGAATCAGATTCCTGCCAGCCCGGACTATTTGGTAGAGACAATGTCAGCGTATATTGATAAAACAAGGCGTTACGTATATTTTAATTCTCAGAAAATGGTGATGGCGGTACATTGGTGGTAAAATGAACAGACTGCTCTTCTCCATACTGATCTTGTCGATCACGTCTACCGTTACTGCTCAAAATTCGCCAGGATCACCCTACACCTATTTTGGCATTGGTGATATTTACAACAAAGGCCTGGGACACCAACTCATTACGGGAGGTACAGGCATAGCCGACAGGAACGGATCTGTTATTAACAATCTCAATCCAGCCTCTTACAGTAGTATGGGTTATCCCTTTACTTTTCTTAATGAGTTCGGCTTAAGTATTTCCACTGCCACCCGGCAGGACGGGGATGATACAGGCCGTCAGATCGAACTGGATTTTCCTTACCTGACCATGGCGTTCAAAACCGGGGAAAAATCCGGAGCTTCCTTTGGCCTTCGAAAATTCAGTAATGTGAATTATGACATTTTCGGATTCAGTGAATTCAATGGTATTCCGGGAAGATATCAGGTGCGATACGAAGGCTCCGGGGGGTTAAATGAGTTTTACTTCGGCTATGGCCGGAATTTTGGTGAGCGGTTATCCATAGGCACACATCTGTCCTATATCTTTGGTTCCATTCAGAATGATCAATTCGTCAGCAGTGCAGACATAAATTACAATGTGAGTATTGAAGACGCTAATTTTCTGCGTACGTTAAGTATCGATGTTGGCGCCCAGTACGTATTACCGATCAATAAGTCATCACTCACCTTTGGGCTTACCTATGACTCAAAAGATAATCTCAGCAGCACACGTGAACTGCTGATCGCTGAAACACAGCCCGGCTCTACATTACCGATAGAAGAGATCGCCACAGTGGACCTGGAAGAGGAGGACTACATTCTTCCTCACGCTGTAGGATTTGGTCTTTCATGGAACAGAAACAATAAATTCAAGCTGAGTGTGGACGCACATACACAATTGTGGTCGGAATCGACTCTCGAGGGTACTGACTACAGCCTACGGGATAGCCGCAGGGTTTCGCTGGGCTTCGAAAAACTGCCCAACTACAAATCCGACAGCTACTGGGGTTATATAAGCTGGGGCTTTGGGCTATACACTGAGCAGTCCTATCTTGTGCTGGATGATGAAGGCCTTAACAATGCCGGTGCCACATTGGGAGTCGCGCTGCCTGTAGGCAACAAGGGGATGTTCCGCCTGGTGGGTGAAAGGGCATTCAGAGGTCAGCAGCTATCCGATTTCTTCAGTGAGAGCTATACCAAACTCACATTAAGTGTCACCTTCATGGATCTGTGGTTCACCAAGAGAAAGTATCATTAGGGATTAGAGGGTGTTAAGGTGTTAAGGTGTTGAGGTATTGGGGTGCTAAAGTGTCAAAGTGTTTCAGGTAGGGCCTTTTCCTAAAAACAGGAAACGCGAAACAAAAAACCAACAACGATCAACCATTAACAATCAACAACAGCAAATAGAAATAAAAATTAGGTTTTCCTGTAATGGAATGCCGGGGATTTTAGCGTCATCTTTACGGTAATTCTGATCAGCAATAAATTTCTACACCTTCTAAAACACTGATCCATGAGCATTGCAGGAATAGACATTAAGGGTGCACTGAAACCGGGCTATGAAAATGTACTGACTGATGAGGCACTGGCTTTTGTTGCAAACCTTCACAGAAAATTTAACACTACCCGGCTGAAGCTGCTGGCTGACCGGGAACTTCGGCAGCAAAGAATAGATCAGGGAGAACTTCCTGATTTTCTGCCTGAGACTGCCTCCGTACGAAACGGTGACTGGCAGGTAAACCCGATCCCTGAAGACCTTCAGGACAGGAGAACGGAGATCACGGGCCCCGTGGACCGGAAAATGGTGATCAATGCGCTCAATTCAGGTGCCAGGGTATTCATGGCAGATTTTGAGGATGCCAACTCTCCCACCTGGGAAAATACCGTTGAAGGCCAGATCAATTTGTATGATGCGATTCGCCGGCAAGTGGATTTTACTGCACCCAATGGAAAGGAATACAAGCTGAAGGAAAAGACAGCGGTCCTGAAAGTGAGGGCAAGGGGCTGGCATCTGGAAGAAAAGCATGTACTGATTGATGGAGAGCCGTTTTCCGCCTCCATCTTCGACTTCGGTCTGTTCTTTTTCAGGAATGCCAGACAATTACTGGAAAACGGTTCCGGGCCGTACTTTTATCTGCCCAAGCTGGAAAGCCACCTGGAAGCCCGGCTGTGGAACGATATCTTCAACGAAGCACAGGCCACGCTGGGTATTCCGCAGGGAACCATTAAGGTAACTGTGCTGATCGAAACGATCCTTGCCGCCTTTGAAATGGAGGAGATCCTGTATGAGCTACGCCAGCATATGGGTGGGTTAAACGCTGGCCGGTGGGACTATATCTTTAGTATAGTCAAGAAATTCCGCAATCATCCGGAGTACCTGCTACCGGACCGGGCTCAGGTGACGATGACAGTGTCATTTATGCAAGCTTATGCTCAGCTACTGGTCAAAACGTGTCATAAGCGAGGTGCCCATGCGATAGGAGGCATGTCTGCTTTTATTCCCAGCCGAAAGGACGAAGAGATCAACAAAAATGCTTTTGAAAAAGTAAAATCAGACAAAAAACTGGAAGCCGGTAATGGCTATGACGGTACATGGGTAGCCCACCCTGATCTGGTGCCGGTGGCCATGGAACAGTTCAATGCATTCATCGGCAATGGACGCCACCAGAAAAGCAATCTTCGAGAGGATGTTAACGTATCTGCAGCAGACCTGCTGAACTTCAGGGTTGAAAATGGAAAGATCACGGAGGAAGGACTGAGGCTCAATATCAATGTAGGTATTCTCTACATCGAATCATGGCTTATGGGTGTAGGAGCAGCGGCCCTGTACAATTTAATGGAAGACGCGGCTACCGCTGAGATCTCACGCGCTCAACTATGGCAGTGGTTACACAACCCGGGTGTAATGCTCGATGATGACAGGGAAGTGGACCTGGGGCTTTATGAACAGTTACTCAAGGAAGAACTGGAAGAAATAAAGAATCTGCTTGGCGAAGAGAGATACAACAACGGAAGGTTCAAAGAAGCCACGGAAATATTTGACCATCTGGTGAGGACGGAAGATTTTGTAGACTTTCTTACCCTCAAAGCCTACGACTACCTTGAGTAGCCCTCTGTCACTATTGTTTAGTTGCTACAGAAAAATTTTAACCAATGACAACAAAGTTGGATCACATTCACAGAATCCTGCGGAGAGTCCTGTGGATCCACTGGATTCGGTGAATGTGATCTGATTCATTTCCTGCTCTCGGGCATTTCCTAAAGACTGATACTTTAATTGGCGGTGATGGGCCCCTGGACAAGATCGTTTTCCACCAATAAAAAATCCTTATTAAAATTCTGACCTGTTAGTCTTTCATATTCAGCCAGTTCCGCAAACACAGGGCTCTCCACTACAGGGCCGTATCATTAAAATGTACCGGATAAGCGGAACATAGAAAATACTGCACTGTTTTAATAGTATTACTATCGAATAAAAATGTAAAACTATCTTTTATGAATGCATTGAAGAATATAGTTGTTGTTAACCTATTGGCTTTACTTCTCTTTACTTCCTGTGACGACGATGATGATGATGGTTCAAACTTGCCTGACAACGGGATCGATATTGAAACTACCGACCTGATAGGCCAGTGGCGCATTACCCGGTTTATTGATGATGGCGACAATGAAACCGATGACCTCGATGACTTTGAGCTGGACTTTCAGGCGAACAATGATCTGGTAATCACACGTGGTTCAGAAAGCATAACCGCCAGTTGGTCCCTAAGCTCCGATGGCCGGGTCCTCACCCTGAACATCAATGATGATGATGCAGACCAGATCGATCCAAATGATGAATTGGAGGAGTTGGACGATGATCCATGGATCTTCCTTAGTTTAAACAATAATGTACTTGAACTCCTGGAAAGAGATGATGACGATGATCTGGACGAGCTTACGCTTACAAGGATCTGACCAACACAGACACGTATCATAAAGGCTGTTTTTCTAAAAAGCAGCCTTTTTGTGTTTTCAGGCAATACTCCATACTTATCGGCACGAATGTAGGATCCATCGGACATTTCCGGGGCAGAGGAGCTTTTTTAACAAAACCTTAATTAAATGCAATCACCTGACAAACTTACGCCCATACCCGAAAGTTGAAAGAAATAGTTGAAGCGGTGAATGAAGCAGGGTTAAATACACATTATCTATAGTTTTCCTGTCCTTTAACAGACCCTCGATTATTTCAATAATCCTTAACTCTTTTCAAACCAGAAGCGAGGCTGAAAATTATGAAATTCACATCAACGTCATTCACCAAAACCAGCTCAATCATGTTAAAAAAACTACCTATTGCCAAACCGGTTCTGCTTTTTCTTTTCTTCGCTTTAAGCGTCTATCTTCCAGATAGCTATGCTCAATCCAATACCCAGAGCGAACAGCCCACGGGACTCTATGAGCAATCCAGGCTACTGGGAAGGTCCATTCTGAACGCCGCTACTTTTTCAGATGGTCCCACCTCGGGCACACGCCTTGGTGACGGTCCCATCAACCAACAGCCCATCCCCTTTGTCAACAAGCAACCTGTACAGGGGGTATCGGCTGTACTGAAAGATAAGAACGGCGAGTATCTGGTCATGTCCGATAATGGATTTGGAGCATTGGAAAACTCGGCAGACTACAATCTCCGGGTTTACCGGGTCAGGCCCAGATTCAGGAAAAACAGCAGGCAGAGGGGTGGGGAAATTGAAGTAAAGGGGTTCATTGAGCTCCATGACCCCGACCATAAGATCCCTTTTGCCATTGTCAACCATTTTACAGAAAAAAGAATACTGACCGGAGCAGACTTTGACCTCGAATCCATTCAAAAAGCCAAAGACGGTACACTCTGGTTCGGCGATGAGTTTGGCCCTTTCCTGATCCATACCACGGCAGAAGGACGGGTACTCGAACCTCCCATAGCACTACCCGATTTTGATAACCCCGGGAAAGAGATCCGTGCACCACAAAGTCCCTTCAATGAAGAATCCAGTGCGGTACGTGTAATGAATGCCATGAGAAAGCACGCTCTTGATAATGGCAACGCTACCTATCCTGTATTTTCTCCATGGTATGTGATGTTGGACGATAATAACAATGCGACTGGTGTGGGAAGCCGTGAGAATCCTCCTCCCGGCCTTGCCACTGCCTCCAGTGAGGTTTTTAATGTCAGATCATTGCAACGTTCCGGATTTCCGGTGGTAGTCTACACGGTAAATGCCTCTGAAGCCATGGAAGACCTGCTTGATCTTGGTGTGGATGGCATCATTTCAGATCGGCCTGACTTATTGCTGGACGTCCTGAAAAACTATGACGGAAATGAGGATGGACAGCCGGATCTCATGACTTCTGACGGATTTATCAACAGTGATCTCTTCGATGCTCAGGGACACAGAGGTGCGCGGAATCTCAGGCCTGAAAACACCCTGCCTTCCATGGAGGCTGCACTGGATTATCTTATGACAACACTGGAGTTTGACTGTGGCATTACGCTGGACAATCAACCTGTACTTGACCATGACCCTTACATTGAAGCCTCCAAAGTGAGAAAGGCCGATGGCAGTAACTATGAAGAGGACGATGAAGTGCTGGTAAAAAACCTGACGCTGGCAGAGATCCAGTCCACTTTTATTGCCGACAAGCTGCTCAGCGGACGTCCCGCCCAGACCAACGATCTTGCGCTGAGCCCTGTATCTGTAGCTTTCGCCAACGAACGCGGATTAATGCACCCCTACATTATGCCTTCATTGCAACAGGTCTTTGATTTTGTGAAGTTTTACATTCGGTATTATCAAACCGGCGCCGGCAGTGGAGAGGCGGATGCTGAAATGAAATGGAAAAACGCTCAACGTGTGCGTTTCAATATAGAGACCAAGATCAATCCGAGAACCGACAGCGATGGTAAGGGCAATACCTTTGTAGCCAGAACAAAAGAGCCCGGGGACTTTATGAATGCCATAGGAGGCACCATTGTGGCCTTCAACTGGCAAAGCCGGGCCGATATCCAAAGTTTCGATTTCAGATCACTCCTGCTGGTCCATGAAAAGTATCCACAGATAAGGACTGTCTGCCTGTTTGGTGACTTTCCAAAGGTGGAAGACGTGGGAGATGGCACCAACCTGCAGGACCAGAACGGCATGAACACCCCGTGGCTGGCTGGCCTGTACTGGCCCTACAGGGTTACCGCTGACAGTGATCCTTTCAAGGCTCGTGGCAGCGGCGGTTTCGAGGGTATGGCCCTTACCAAAGACAAGGAAACACTGTTGCCCCTGCTGGAGAAGCCGCTGGTCGGTGCTCCTGCCAAAACACTGCTTATCCACGCTTTTGATATAAAAACCAAAAGCTATACTGGAGATCGTTACCAGTACGTTATGGAAGAAAGTGCCACAGCCATTGGGGACTTCATTATGTTCAGCGATGACAGAGGACTGGTCATTGAAAGAGACGGCAGCCAGGGCAACCTGGATGGATTCAAAAGAGTATTCGAGATCCAGATCAACGGACCTGAACAACCTGTAGGCAAAAGAGAGGCGCTGGATCTGATGAAGATAAGAGATGAACGGGGTATTTCCACTCCCGGCCTGCCGGGAGATGTGGGTATTGGGGAAGAATTTGCCTTTCCATTTGTAACCATTGAAAGCGTACTTACCTTCAGCAGAACAAAACTCGGCATCCTCAATGACAACAATTACCCTTTCAGTGTTGGACGACATGTTGGAACAGGACTTCCTGATGATACTGAATTTATCAAGGTAAGACTTTCCAAAAGACTAGGCAGAGAACCCATCATCGTACCTACACCACTCACCGTGGTAAATTCTGCCAGCAACACGGACCTGTTCAACTTACAGAACGGATCGATGATCGACCCCAACAGGTATCCTGAGCTTACCCTGAGGGCTGATTTCAGGCAACCGGCTGTAGAAAGTGTAATATTTTGGCTGAATGGCGAAAAGGTACAGACTGAAAACTTTTATCCCTATGCACTGGCCGGTGATAACAATGGCAACTACAATACCTTTGACTTTCCTGCAGGTGAGCATACGGTGATGGTCCATGCCTTTTCCAGAAACGATGGTAGAGGCAGGCTTATAGCTGAAGCATCAGTCACGTTCACCATACTTGAAAAAACATCATCTCTGGCAAGGAAAAGTAAGGAAGAAGACAAAGGCGATGAACCAGCACTCAGCCTTAGCCCGGAGATCTATCCCAACCCTTTTGAAAACGTTGTCAACCTTAGAATTCAAAGTGAGCGGACCGGTCCCCTGTCGATCAGACTGACCGATCTGGAGGGAAGAACGATCTGGAAGGAAACTCAGATGATCGGATCGGGATGGCAGTCCCTTCAGGTGGACCTTTCGTCCAAAACCGGCATGAAGGAAGGCCTTTATCTGATGCAACTGCAGTATCCCAATGGTAAGTCAGGCACTTTCCGGCTTTTAAAGCAATAGATCTGCCTTTTTCTATTCAACAGGGCTGTCTCCATAGTGGAGGCAGCCCTTATTGTTTTACAGATACCTGATACCCCAAACTTCAACACTCTCCAAATATCTCCTTTCATAGATTTTACGTACTTTTGATAGAGATGAATCCGAATATTCACACTATATCGTTCCCCGGGCGTCTGGCCATGAGTGATGATGAATTTTTCGAGTTTTGCCAGGCAAACCGACAGCTTGATTTCGAACGAGATAAATACGGCAATATCATAATTATGTCCCCAAACAGCAGCCTCAACTCACGGCGACATTCCATCCTGCAAAACAGTTTGTTCCAATGGAATGAGGATAATCAGGGCAAAGGCGTGGTTTTCGATGCTTCGGCTGGCTTCACACTGCCTGATACCTCCGTTCGGTCTCCGGATGTTGCCTGGGTAGTAAAAGAAAAATGGAACAAACTCACCAATAAAGAAAAGTCTGCATTTGCACCCATCGTACCTGAATTTATTATGGAGGTAATGTCTCCTTCAGACACCCTCAAAGACCTCCAGGATAAAATGGGTCATTGGATTGAAAATGGTGTTCAACTGGGCTGGCTGATCGACCCTGAAAATGAAAAGGCCTATATCTATACTTCAGAGGGCATTACCAGAATAGCAGAGAGTTTTGACACCCAACTGGACGGTGCTCCGATGCTACCGGGTTTCACCTTCGACCTTTCCTTGCTAAGGGATCAATAATATTCTTCATAACATGTTCCGAACCTAAAATAGCCAGAAGCCCACGACTATTGTAGTGGAGCATATAATATCCATCGTCATACTTACAGCACACTTTATTGTGTTGTTTTTTTGACAGGTTATGATAAACATCAAAATGCTCAAAAGTAGTGTTACATTTGCTACACTGATCATACTGCTTTCGTGCAGTACTTCTTCCGAACCACAAAAGAGCTTTACCGCTGAAACAGCAAAACAATTAGAGGCCGAAGGGTGGAAGCAGGTACCGCAGATCCTTGGCAGGATAAAAGCGCCGGAGTTTGCCAACAACACTTTTAACATAAGGGACTTTGGTGCTTTGGGTGACTCATCCACCAATGACCTTCCCGCAGTTTTGAAAGCTTTGTCGGCCTGCTCAGCTGCCGGGGGAGGTAAAGTCATCATTCCATCCGGTCAGTATTTCATCAAAGGCCCTATCCACCTGCAAAGCAATATCAATCTTAACCTGGAAGAAGGAGCAAGGATCTTTTTCAGTCAGGATCCCCGGGATTATCTGCCAGCGGTCAAAGTACGCTGGGAAGGAACGGTGTGCTATAACTATTCCCCGCTCATCTATGGTTATCAGCTTAAAAACATAGCCATTACCGGTAAGGGTACTATTGATGGTGCCGCACGCGAATGGTCCATGAAATGGCGTAAGCTGCAAAAGCCCGAAAAGGACCGGCTCAGGCAAATGGGAAATGACACCATACCCGAGATCCAACGGGTATTTGCCAATGGTTTTCTTGATCTGGATGGTGACGGACAGGACGATGGCTATGGTGATGGAAAGGAACATTATCTTCGTCCCACACTCATCGAGCTATATGAATGCGAAAATATACTGTTGGAAGACTTCTCGATCAGGGAGAGCCCGTTCTGGACGGTACACCCGGTTTTCAGCCGGAATATTACCATCCGTAATCTGACAGTTTTTGGTGCAGTGCTGAACGATGACGGTATCGACCCTGACAGCTGCGAAGATGTGCTCATAGAAGGCTGTGAAATACAGACAATGGATGACGCCATATCGATCAAGGCGGGCCGGGATCAGGACGCATGGAACAGGCCGGGAAGCAAGAACATCATCGTAAGAAATAACCGGCTCCTAAGTGGAGTGAATGCCTTATGCATAGGTTCGGAAATGTCAGGTGGCGTAAGAAATATCTTCGCAGAGAACAATTATATCGCCAACGGCAAGCATGCCCTCAACTTCAAGTGTAACCTGGACAGAGGAGGTCAGGTAGAAAACGTATACCTGCGCAATACGGAAATTAAATCATGCCGGGAGGCCATGTTCATCTTCAGAATGGACTACCATGGCTACCGAGGGAATCATTTCCCCACTAAATTCAATGATTTCTTTGTGTCTGGTATCCGCTGTGGGCAGGTAGAGGAAAAACCTTTCAAAATAGTGGGTGTACCCGATCAGTACATCACACGGATATTTCTCAACGATATAAAGATCGACAAAGCCGGTGGAAAAAGTCAGTTCGAACATACATCTGACCTTGTCTTTACCGATGTGATCATCAATGGTATACCTTTTCAACATGCAGCAAATTAAATACCTCCTTCCGGTCATATTATGTGCGTTCATATACAGTTGTAGTCCTGAGCGGGAGCAACGGGAAAACACAAAGGAGAAACCCAATATTGTGATCATTATGGCCGATGATATGGGTTTTTCCGATCTGGGCTGTTATGGCAGCGAGATCCGTACACCCAATCTTGACAGTCTGGCCTATGGAGGAGTACGTTTTTCCAATTTTTACAACAATACCAAATGCAGCCCGAGCCGGGCATCACTGCTTACCGGTATGTATCCTCACAAAGCTGGTGTAGGCCGGGTAGTTCTGCACCATGGTGGGCGCCTGAGAAACGGACCCTATCAGGGTTATCTTTCGGACAGTTCCAGAACCATTGCAGAATGGTTGAAGGCATCAGGTTATCGAACAGGTATGTCTGGCAAGTGGCACGTGGGAGAAAATCCGCAGCACTGGCCAAAACAACGTGGGTTTGACCGCTATTTCGGTTTGATAAGTGGAGCCAGCAGCTACTATGAAGTAATAAAAGACCAACCCAGGACCCGCCAGATGGTACTGGAAGATTCACTCTGGACACCTCCCGGAGACTTTTACATGACCGATGCCATCACAGACTATGCAGTGGACTTTATCAGGGAGCAGCAGGATAAAGATACTCCCTATTTTCTGTATGTAGCGTATACTGCTCCCCACTGGCCCCTGCATGCTCCTGAAGCGGACATTCGCCGGTACAAGGGAATGTACAATGGCGGCTGGGACAGCCTGCGTCAGGCACGACTTAAAGGCCTGCAGGAGCAAGGTATTCTGAGTAAAGCTCAAAAGCTGTCCGACCGCCTCCCATCTGTTCCGGCCTGGGATTCTGTTACTGATAAAGCCTTCTGGACAGAGCGTATGGAGGTATATGCAGCCATGATCGACCGTCTTGACCAGGGAATTGGTCGAATTGTCCAATCAACTAAAGAAGGCAACCATTTCGACAATACACTGATCATTTTCCTCTCTGACAATGGCGGCAGTGCGGAAGACATTACCGGAAGAGGCCTGAATGATCCTAAAATACCTGTGGGCGCCAAAGGGTCATATGTGGCTTACCGAGAACCGTGGGCGCTGGCATCGGATACGCCATGGCAGCGCTATAAAAAATGGTTAAATGAAGGAGGGATCTCCACCCCCATGATCGCGCACTGGCCGGATCACATCAGAAATCGGGGACAGGTAATACATTATCCCGGCCAGATCATGGATATACTGCCTACCCTGCTCGATATCAACAACATAGATACAGATGATCTATCACCTCGCTGGAAAACCCCCGATGGCCTGTCATTGCTGCCCGCAATCTCCGGAAGTACCACCGAACGGGATACACCGATATTCTGGGAGTTCAACGGTGGTAAGGCAGTGCGTCTTAAAGACAGCAAACTGTTGGCTGATAAGAACGGAGAATGGAGGCTTTATGACCTTAAGTCAGACAGAATTGAATCCAGGGATCTGGCCGGACTACAACCAGAACTGGCGGATAGTCTGGCTGTACTTTACAGTCAATGGGCCATAAAAATGAATATTCCCACAGAATAATGTGCTGAAAAGGGCTCTGAAGAGTGAGATGTATCCCCCAAAACGCTCATTATTGGGAATTCATTTGAAACCAATAAATCAAACTGAAAATTTTTGGTGCCGCCGAATGTTTTATTCAGTGGGTGCTATCATAAAAAAGTGTAAGGGTACCGCAAAACCGGGCCGTCATCAATAGAGGGAATAAAACGTATGGAATCTACTCTTTTTAACGTAGAAAACAAGGTGGTCGCCATAACAGGCGGATGTGGTATACTGGGTATCGCTATGGCAAAAGCACTGGCCAAGAACGGTGTGAAAGTAGCTTTGCTGGACAGGAACACCGCTGGTGCCGATGAATTAAAGGATGAAGCACATCAAAATGGTTGGACCGTAAACGCTTACAGAACTGATGTTCTTGATGAAGACACCATACGGGATACCCGCAACCAGGTGCTGGCAGATTTCGGTACAGTAGACGTTCTGATCAACGCAGCCGGTGGGAACATGCCCGGAGCCACCGTAGGGCCGGACCAAAGTGTGCTGGACCTGTCATCTGGTGATATCCGGAAAGTGCTGGAGTTGAACTATCTTGGTACTGTCATTCCCACACAGGTTTTTCTGGAACATATGATCGAAAAAAAGGCCGGTAATATCATCAATATTTCCTCTATGTCTGCCCAAAGGCCACTGACCCGGGTGATGGGGTACTCCTCCTCCAAGGCGGCCATAGATAATTATACCCGTTGGATGGCGGTGGAACTCGCCACCAAGTTTGGAGAAGGTCTGAGGGTGAATGCTATGGCGCCTGGTTTTTTCCTTACCCGGCAAAATGAAACCCTGCTGACCAACGGGGACGGCTCCCTCACAGCACGGGGAAAGACAATAATTGAACATACACCATTCAGGCGCTTTGGTACACCCGAGGAGCTGGTGGGCACCCTGATCTGGCTGATCTCCGATGCCTCCAGGTTTGTGACAGGCGCTGTTGTTCCCATTGATGGTGGTTTTAATGCATTTAGCGGCGTATAACTATGAGTTTTATCCAAACCATGCGCTGGTACGGCCCAAAAGATCCTGTGCAGCTCAGTCATATCAGGCAGGCGGGAGCTACCGGTATTGTAACAGCGTTGCATCACATTCCCAACGGGGAAGTATGGTCCCCTGAAGAGATCCAAAAACGGATTAGAGAAGTGGAGGCTGCAGGCCTGACATGGGACGTAGTCGAAAGTATACCTGTTCATGAGAACATTAAAACCCGAAATGGGCAGTTTCAGACCTACATACGTAATTACAAGGAATCCATCAGGAATGTGGGTAACGCAGGAATAAAGACCATCTGTTATAATTTCATGCCTGTTTTGGACTGGACAAGAACAGACCTTGGGTACCGACTGCCCAACGGAGCAAAGGCATTGCGCTACGACAAGGCTGCCATGACCGCTTTCGACCTGTTCATCCTGAAACGTGAAAACAGCCAATACACAGACGAAGAGATAGAAAAGGGAAAAAGGTTTTTCGAAAACACCAATAACAACGGCAGGGATCTGTTGGTCAAAAACATTATAGCCGGACTCCCGGGAGCTGAAGAATCCTACACAGTAGAAGATTTCAGGCAAAAACTGGCGGACTATGCGCAGATCGATGCAGAAGGCCTGAAGTCGAACATAGTGGAATTTCTGAAGGAGATCATCCCGGTAGCCGAAGAGGCAGGAGTAAAAATGGCGATCCATCCCGATGACCCTCCCTTCCCTCTGTTTGGTTTACCCCGTGTAGTAAGCACCGCTGAGGATATCAGGCATATTTTTGCCTCAGTGGATTCACCTTCCAATGGGCTGACTTTCTGCACCGGATCCTTCGGCGTTCTTGAAGACAATGACCTTGCTTCCATGGCAACAGAATTTGGTGACCGGATCCATTTTGTGCATCTCAGAAGTACACTGAGAGATATGGAAGGCAATTTCTATGAAGCAGACCACCTTTGCGGCGATGTGGATATGTACGCCGTGGTAAAAGCCTTACTCGAGGAGATGTCCAGGAGAAAAAAAGCCCCCCAGGATGATATCCATATCCCCATGCGACCCGACCACGGTCATCAGATGATCGATGATCTGGAAAAGATCACTAATCCCGGATACTCTGGCATAGGCCGCCTGAAAGGGTTGGCGGAGATCCGGGGGCTCGAAATGGGTATAAAGAGATCATTGCAATTAGACATTTAGAGCATTTTTATATGGAGATCAAACATATACAAACCAAAAAGTTTCTGGATTCCAACTTCCTGCTGGAAAACGAGGTGGCAGAAGAGCTTTACCATGAACATGCGAAAGACATGCCCATCATTGACTATCACTGTCATCTGCCACCCACAGACCTGGCCGATGACCGGCAATTCAGCAACCTGACGGAAATATGGCTGGAGGGCGACCACTACAAGTGGCGTGCAATGCGTACCAACGGAGTCGATGAAAAGTATATTACCGGAGATGCTACTGCAAAGGAAAAATTCCTGAAGTGGGCGGAGACTGTGCCTTACACCCTGTGCAACCCTTTGTACCACTGGACCCATCTGGAGTTGAAAAGGTATTTTGACATCAGCGAATTGGTTAATACCCATACTGCCGAAGCTATATACCATGAAGCGGGTACGCAACTGGCTCACCCCGAATTTAGCTGCAGGAACATCCTGCGCAGAATGAACGTGGAGGTGGTCTGCACTACTGACGATCCTGTGGATAGTCTGGAACACCACATTGCGCTCAAAAAAGATTTCGAGGTCAGGGTGCTGCCTACCTTCCGGCCGGACAAGGCCTATGCAGTGGAAAATGAAACTGCCTATGCCAATTACGTGGAGGCATTGTCGGAAGTCACAGGCACGGCTGTCAATTCCTTTGACACACTGATGGCTGCCCTGGAAAAACGTATCTCTTTTTTCCATGAGAACGGATGCCGGCTGTCAGACCACGGACTCGAGCGGCTGTACCATGAAAAAGTCTCCGCGGATGAGGTCCGGAAGATATTTTTAAAGGTACTCGGCGGACATGCCTTGTCCACAGAAGAAATACAAAAGTTTAAATATGCCGTGCTGGTAGAGTTGAGCAGGCTTTACCATAAATTCGGGTGGACGCAGCAGTTCCACCTGGGGGCACTTAGAAACAATAATGCCAGAATGATGCGACGTTTGGGGCCTGACACAGGTTTTGATTCCATAGGCGATTTCAGTCAGGCCGCATCTCTGGCCGACTTTCTGAACGAGCTGGACAGTACCGATCAACTCGCTCAGACAATCCTTTACAATCTCAACCCCCGTGATAATGAAGTGATGGCCACCATGATCGGGAATTTCAACGACGGCTCCGTGGCCGGAAAGATCCAGTTCGGGTCAGGGTGGTGGTTCCTGGACCAAAAGGATGGAATGACAAGACAAATGATTGCCTTGTCAAATATGGGGTTGTTGAGTAGGTTTGTGGGCATGCTTACGGACTCCCGGAGTTTCATGTCGTATCCCCGGCATGAGTATTTCAGAAGGATACTTTGCAATCTTCTTGGTACGGATGTGGTGAATGGTGAAATACCTTACGATATTGATCTTTTGGGAGGCATGGTAAAAAATATCTGCTACAACAATGCTAAGGAATATTTCAAATTTTAAACTGGATCAATACAAATGAAAAAGGTAGTTACTTTTGGCGAAATCATGTTACGACTTGCGCCTCCCGGATTTCTGAGATTTTCTCAAACCAATACATTCGATGTTATCTACGGTGGGGGTGAGTCCAATGTGGCGGTTTCTTTGGCCAACTATGGTCTGCCCGTTGATTTCGTGACAAGACTCCCTGATAATGATATAGGTCGCTGCGCGCTGATGGAAATGCGTAAGCGAGGTGTCAATACGAACCATATTGTTTTTGGAGGAGAGCGACTAGGCATCTATTTCCTCGAGACCGGCGCCGTAAGCAGGGGCAGCAAAGTAGTCTATGACAGGGCCCATTCAGCCATGTCTACGATAGAGAAAGGTATGATCGACTGGGAAAAGGTATTCGAGGATGCACAGTGGTTCCACTGGACAGGGATTACCCCAGCGATCTCCCAGGGTGCTGCCGATGTGTGCCTTGAAGCCGTACAGGCTGCCAGCCAACTCGGGCTTACCATCTCTACAGATCTGAACTACCGAAAAAAGCTTTGGAAATACGGCAAAGAACCCGGTGACATTATGCCTGCACTGGTAGAGCACTGTGATATTATTCTGGGCAATGAGGAAGATGCCGAAAAGCACTTCGGCATTCATCCCGATAGTGTGGATGTAACTCAGGGTGACTCCATGGATGCCCAGGCCTATAAGTCCGTATGCGTGGGACTCATGGAGCGGTTTCCCAAAGCAAAAAAGGTCATCACCACACTCAGGGGCTCCATCAGCGCCTCACATAACACCTGGTCAGGCGTGTTATACAACGGCAAGGAGTTCCTGGAAGCCCGCACTTACCAGATCACACACATCGTAGACCGCGTGGGTGGCGGCGACTCCTTTATGGGTGGACTGATCTATGGTTTGATCCATTACCCGGATGACGACCAAAAAGCCCTGGACTACGCCGTGGCAGCTTCATGTCTCAAGCACACGATCTATGGTGATGCCAACCAGGTGACCATCGATGAGGTGGAGAAGCTGATGAGCGGAGATGCATCGGGAAGAGTTTCTCGCTGATAGTTGATAGTGGTTGGTTAATGGTTAATGGTGGTTAGTCGTTGATAGTTTGTTCTAATGAGGTAGAGAATGTTGGTCATTTAACTTGCCAGCAGTAGTTTTAGGAAAAAGTCGGCTTTGGAAAATTACGACGAAAAAGAGGTAAAAGGCTTTACGGATCTGATGTGCTGGCAGGCGTGCAGAGAGGTTAGATTGTATATTGGTGAATTAACCAAAAAGCTACCTCAACATGAAAAGTATGATCTGATTGATAACATAAGAAGAGCATCCCGATCTGCTACAAGGAATATCGCCGAGGGTTATGGTCGGCACCATCACCAGGAAAACCTTCAGTTCTGCAGAATATCACGAGGTTCTTTGTATGAAATACTGGATGATCTTATCACAGCTCAGGATGAAAAGTATATTGAAGAATCAGATTTTAAAAATGCCGAAGTAATGATTATCAAAGCCCTGAAACTATTAAATGGTTACATCAGATATATCGAAAGATCAAAACACACCTGACATTATTGACCAGGACTATCAACCAATAACAATCAACGAACAACAAAGCACTAACAACGAATAACCAGAAAATGTCAAATTTCACAAGAATAGAAGTAGCATTAGCCATGAAGAATACCGGGCTGGTGCCTGTTTTTTATCATTCCGATATAGATGTAAGCAAAAAGGTAGTAAAGGCCTGCTATGACGGGGGCGTGCGGGTGTTTGAATTCACCAACCGGGGTGATTTTGCTCACGAGGTGTTCTCAGAGCTGAATAAATACTGCCGCGCAGAACTACCTGAAATGATCATGGGGGTAGGTTCTGTCATTGATGCCGGCACCACGAGCCTGTACCTGCAATTGGGTGCCAACTTTATTGTGTCCCCTGTGCTGAAGGAGGATATGGCCATTGTTTGTAACCGACGGAAGATATTGTGGTCTCCTGGCTGTGGATCACTAACGGAGATCTCCAGAGCCGAGGAGCTTGGCGCCGAGGTGGTCAAGATCTTCCCCGGCTCGCAGGTAGGAGGCCCGGGTTTTGTAAAAGCAGTAAGGGGGCCCTTCCCCTGGACCAGCATCATGCCCACAGGAGGAGTAGAACCCACGGAAGAAAATCTGACCAAATGGTTTGAGGCAGGGGTGACCTGTGTGGGCATGGGCTCCAAATTGATCACGAAGGATATTATACAGGAAGATAAATATGACCAGCTGACGAAAACAGTGAAAAATGCATTGGACATCATCCGGAAACTGAAATGATCCGGTCCATTACACTGCTGCTTTACCTGACAGGGATCTTCACACTTTTTGGATGTGAAGGAGAAGAGAAGGTTAGAGTCCTGAGGCTGGCACATGGACTGGATATGACGCATCCGGTCCATAAAGGAATGGAGTTCATGGCCACAGACCTCGAAAAAAGGTCCAACGGTCAAATGAAAATAACGATTTACCCCAGCGGACAATTGGGAGCGGAGCGGGAATGTCTGGAGCTGCTGCAGATCGGCAGCCTGGACATGACCAAGGTCTCGGCTTCCGTTATGGAGAACTTCGCTCCTGATTATCAGGTACTGAGCCTCCCCTATATTTTCAGGGACAGGGAGCACAGCTATACCGTTCTGGACGGTGAAGTAGGGCGGCAATTACTGGAAGAAGGTGAAAAATACAGACTTAAAGGTCTTTGCTTCTATGATGCCGGCAGCCGGAGCTTTTATACCAAAGACAGGCCTATCATGGCTCCGGAGGATCTGCACGGACTGAAGATCCGCGTGCAAAAAAGCAAAACAGCAGTGGAAATGATCGAACACCTCGGCGGGTCCCCTACCCCTATACCATGGGGTGAGCTCTATACCGCTCTTCAGCAGGGTGTGGTAGACGGAGCAGAAAACAATCCCCCGAGCTTCTTCTTTTCCAGGCATTATGAGGTCTGTAAATACTACACCATTAACGAACACTCCTCCGTTCCCGATGTGCTTATCATCGGTACCAGTACATGGAGCAAGCTCAATGATCAGGAAAAAGAATGGCTGAGAGCGGCAGCCCTGGAGTCTGCCACTTTTCAGCGCGAGCTCTGGCAAAAGTCGGAGATGGAATGTCTGGAAGCTGTAAAAAAAGAAGGTGTGGAGGTAATCTATCCTCCAAAAAAACCTTTTTCAGAAAAAGTGACCTCCATGTATGAGCAGTATGAAGCCCAACCCCGGCTGGCTGATATTATTCGAAGGATACGGGCTGTAAACACCAGTTCCGATACACAGGAGGGTAGTCTATGAGACAAAAGCTGGACTACTTTCTTGAAAAACTCCTGATCGTTCTTATGGTACTGATGGTGCTGGATGTGGTCTGGCAGGTAACGTCACGGCTGCTGTCCAAATACCTCGCAGGGATCATAAGTCTGGCCCCAAGTACCTTTACAGACGAGATCGCTGGTTTCCTGCTCATCTGGCTGGGGCTGCTCGGCGCGGCCTATGCCTCAGGGAAGGGACAGCACCTGGCTATTGAGCTGCTGCCCGACAGGTTAAACCCTGCCAACAGGAAAAAGCTGGACATATTCATCAACCTGCTGATCCTGTTGTTTGCCACCTCTGTCATGCTGATAGGCGGCTCCAACCTGGTGTACCTTACCTTTTTGCTGGAGCAGCGATCAGCCAGCCTGGGCATACCGCTGGGATACATCTACACCTGTGTACCGCTGAGTGGACTGTTTATTGTCATCTACTCACTGGTCAACATCAAAGAAAAGATTACCGCAGAATCAGAAACGTAAAATGGATTTTATTGAAATAGGCATATTGGTTTCTTCTTTCCTGGTCTTGCTGGCAATAGGAACACCCATTGCCTACAGTATCGGGATATCTTCCCTCTTCACTATGCTGGTGAGTATTTCCACGATGCCTTCCATCACCACACTGGCGCAGCGCATGGCCACCGCTCTTGACAGCTTTGCACTGCTGGCAATTCCTTTTTTTATCCTTGCCGGGCAGCTAATGAACAGGGGTGGGATAGCCGAGCGCCTCATCGATTTTGCCAAAGTACTGGTGGGCCGCCTCCCCGGAGGATTGGCTTTTGTGAATATTCTGGCCTGTATGCTATTCGGAGCCATATCCGGCTCCGCAGTGGCGGCAGCTTCAGCCATTGGTGGCTTTATGGTGAACAGAATGGAAAAGGAAGGGTACTCACGTTCCTTCAGTGCCGCAGTAAATATCACCAGCTCCACCACAGGCCTGATCATACCACCCAGTAATATTCTTATTATCTATTCACTGGCAAGTGGCGGGGCCAGTATTGCTGCACTGTTTGTGGCCGGGTACCTTCCTGGTATGCTGGTAGGGCTATTCCTGATGCTGGTAGCCGGTGTTTGGGCCTATATTCGTAAATATCCTGTCGGTGAAGGAATAGGATTAAAAATGGCGGTAATAAAGTTTCTGGATGCACTGCCAAGTCTGTTACTGCTGGTCATTGTTATCGGGGGTATTGTGGCTGGGATCTTTACCGCTACTGAGGCTTCGGCCATTGCCGTGGTCTACACCCTCGTACTTTCCATGGTGGTGTATCGCCAGGTGACCATCCGGAACCTGCCCGATATTATTCTGGAAACCGTAAAGACCACCTCCATTGTTATGCTGCTCATAGGTACCTCAATGGGCATGTCATGGGTGATGTCCTTTGAAAATATTCCACAAGACGTAAGCGCCGCGTTGCTCAGCTTCAGCGACAATGAATTCGTTATCCTGCTTATCATTAACCTCATTCTGCTGTTCGTAGGTGTGTTCATGGACATGACGCCAGCCGTGCTGATCTTCACCCCTATTTTCCTGCCCATTGTCACCAAAATGGGGATGGATCCTGTCCATTTCGGAATAGTGATGGTCCTGAACCTATGCATTGGCCTGTGCACGCCACCGGTAGGTTCCGTGCTGTTTGTTGGATGTGGGATCGCGGGCACCTCCATTGAGAAGGTCATCAAACCGCTGGTCCCGCTGTTCCTGACCATGATCGCAGCCCTGTTGCTGGTCACCTACTTCCCAGAGATCAGCCTATGGCTTCCCCGTGTATTTGGTCTTTAGTGCAGTGACCAAAAAGTATAAAATTTCATTGATACATAATTCAATGATCTATCACCTTTCCTTAATAACTTAGTACACCCAATAACCAATAACGACGAATGAAGATCATAACCTTTGGCGAGCTTTTATTACGTTTCTCTCCCTCTCACTATGCCAAAATACGGGAGCAGGAGCATATGATCATGAATGTAGGTGGAGCTGAGGCCAATGTGGCCGTAAGCCTTTCCAACATGGGGCTGAGTGTGGACTATGTAAGCCGTGTCCCTTCCAATGAGCTAACGCAGTTCTGCATCCGTGATCTGGCCAAAAACCTGGTCAAGATCGATCATATGCAGTACGGCGGTAAGCGGCTGGGTCTGTACTTTGTAGAAAGCGGGAATTCCATCCGCTCCGGCAAAGTGATCTATGATCGTGAGGATTCCTCCTTTGCTGAAATGACGCCGGGTATGATCAACTGGGAAGAGGTGATGAAGGATGCTGACTGGTTTCATTGGACAGGAGTTACTCCTGCCCTTTCACTGGGAGCAGCCTATGCCTGCCAGGAAGCCATTCAAAAGGCCAGGGAGCTGGGACTTACCGTTTCCGGCGACCTGAACTACAGGAAGAAGCTCTGGAACTACGAGAAAAGCCCTAATCAGATCATTCCTGAATTTGTTTCCAAAACTGACATACTTGTATGCGACGTTACAAGTTGCAGGATCATGGCGGACGTAAAGATCAAAAATGAAAAGGCGCCCTATCAGGAACAACTACAGGAGTGCTCTGAGCTGCTGCACAAAAAATATCCTAATCTGAAAGTGAGCAGCAGTCTGATCCGTGATATCCTGAACCATTCCCATCACTGCATCAAAGGCGCATTGTACTCAGAGGGAAATACTGTTTATGCCGAGGAGCAGGATATCTATCCTGTGATCGACAGGATCGGCGGGGGGGATGCCTTTATGTCGGGACTCATCTACGGCCTGATAAACTACAAGGATGATCTGCAAAAGGTCATCAACTTTGCCACAGCAGCCTCCGCATTAAAACACACCATCAAGGGCGATTTCAACTCCTTTTCCGCCGACGAAATATCCGGACTATTGGAAGGCGGAAAAAACGCCAATGTGGAGCGGTAATTTTGTTGATTGATGTTGGTTGATGAGGGTCTATTGTTCTCGCCGCGGATTCACTGAACTCTGTGATGGATGATGGATCTACCGTCCTGATGAACACAATTATTTTTTACTCCATTTTAGCAACCACAGGGCGGAAATAAACCTTACTAAGTCTTGAAGGCTTAGTAAGGTTAGAAGACAATTCAGCCAACCTCTCATCCTCCACGCACAAAATCCTGCCCTCAAAATGCTTGCCGATATCGCCGAGAGCCTCATGCAGTTTGGTAAAATGCTTGCCGGAGCTTCCGTCTGAACCTTTCCATCCTTATTTTGATCTCTGTATCTGCAAGGGGGTTAATTTCCACCCCCGATTTTATCCCCAGCGTTTCCGGGGGGTCATATCTGTATTTAATTTTACTCCCGAAGGTTCCGGGGGTTCATTCAAGTTCGTAATTTGTCTCCCGGCAGTTGTCGAGGCTGCGGCAATACTTTTGTTTTTGTCCCCGAGGTTCCGGAGCACTCAAACGGGTTCTCATTTTTGCTCCCGGAAGTTCCGGGAGCTCATTCAAGTCAGCAATTTATCTCCCTACAACTGTCGGCCTGACGGTTAAGCCCTTGTTTCCGCCTCCGGAGGCTCCGGAGTACTCAAACAGGTTTTTACTTTTATTCCCGGGGATACCGGTAGTTCTTTCCGATCTGTCTGCGATTCCCCAACATTATTGGAAGTAATAAACCCATCAATAATTCTCAAGAAATTCCGTAAGGTTTTACTTCGAAAAATTCACCGGATTGTGTGAGGGCTCAATGCATCGCTGAACGCAATTTTGCATCTTTAAGCTTAAACCCAGAACAGAAATAAACCTTATTAAGCCCGAGGCTTAGTAAGGTTAAGCATCAATCCACCATCATCTATCAACAACTACCTACTACCCGGTTAGTCAGGGTCAGCCTGCTCCCGGCCGTCATTCAAGAAAAGAATATGGGGCTTTTAAAATCACGTATTGTAATCATCGGGATCTTCTTTTTGAGTAATTGCGACACCAAAGATACCCGGCTCATCAGTGTCCGGGATTTTGGAGCAAAAGGGGACAGCGTCACTCTGGATACCAAAGCTATACAGGCAGCCATCGATCATACCTCTTCTCTGAAAGGAACAGTCTATATCCCTGCTGGCACCTACCGCACAGGCACGCTGTTTCTTAAGGATAATGTTTCTATTCTCTTTGAAACAGGGGCTATGCTGGTCGGCAGCACGTCGCTGGACGATTATCAGACAGAAAGAAAGCCTCTGATCATAGGTGAGCGGCTGAAAAACATCAGTATTTCCGGCAAAGGCGTTATTGACGGAAATGGACGTGTTTTCTGGGATGAAAACTTCAAGGCCCTTGACCGGCCGGAACCCTGGATATTGCTGAACAACTGTACCAACCTGACCATAGAGCAGGTAAAGTTCCAAAACTCTCCCAGCCATACCATCCGGCTCGAAAACAGCGAAGACATTAAGTTTGACGGAATATCTATCATCAGCCCCTTCAAGGGACCCAACACGGACGGGATCGATATAGTGGACAGTAAAAATGTATTCATTTCCAACAGCCTGATCAGTACGGGTGATGATGCCATTTGCTTAAAATCCCAACGTGATACAGTGGAAAATGTAGTGGTGACCAACTGCATCCTGGAAAGTGACGATGCAGCTATCAAATTCGGTACAGGATCACGGGTGGCCACCCGGTTTTGCTCCTTTACCAACACTGTCATTAAAAGTACCCGGTACGGTATTTCACTGTTTATGCTGGACGGCGGCGTATTTGAGCATAATAATTTCTCCAACCTGATCATCGAAAACGCTTCCCGGCATAAACATGAGTACCCTATTTTCATAGATATCGACAAACGCGTACCTGACAGGAATTACGGCATAGTGCGGGACAACTCATTTTCCAATATTAAAATGGTTACGAACGGTAAAATACTTATATCAGGCCACCCGGAGAGCTACATTGAAGATCTCACACTCAGTGACATAACCATGCATATCACAAATGAGGTTGATTTTTCCGATGCCAAAAAGCCCAGAGGGAATAAGAACTATCCCAAACTGGAAACCAGCACGGACCTGTCCCCAAAACCAGCCAATCTGGTTCTTGGCTACACAAACGGTGTGCTCCTGAAAGACATTCAAATACACAATGTGGCAGGCAGTACCAGGCAGGATCTGTACACGGAAGAGGTGAATGAGTTGAACAGGATCAATTTTACAGGTAGAAACAGATAAGGATGGCTATAAGTAGAAGGAATTTTGTACAGAAGGCTGTACTGGGATCGGCAGCAGCAGGCCTGGCCCCTCATTTGGAAGCATGCGCCTCTCCCGTGGAGCGAAACACGGAAAAAATATTGAATGCCTATTATTTCCGGGCACATATGTATACTATGGTACCCCGCCAGGTGAAGGAAGACCTGAAATGGATGGCCGATATAGGTACCAACGTAGTGTCGGTGGCCATACTGGAACAGGATCTGCGGGCCGCAGTGGAAAATGTGGAGATCATTGTGCGTGAGGCCAACAAGCTTGGCATGGAGGTTTTTGCCGTACCTTCGAGGTGGGGCGGTCTGCTGGCAGGAGCTCCAAAGGTACCAAGCGTTTTTACCATACAGAATCCGCAGACGTGGCTGGTAAAAGAGAACGGTGAGTTTTACAAAGACAAAAATGTAGGCGTTCATAGCAGCATCCATTATGATGAAACGATAGATTTCTTCAAAAAAAGTGTCAACAGGATCTTTGAACTCTGGAACATCAAGGGGATCATATGGGACGAGCCCAAGATCTATGACAAGAAAGACTATTCAGAAGCAGCGAAAAAGATCATTGCCAATCCAGAGGATATCACTGTGCACAATGAGGCTTTTTCCGGATTTTTTGGCGTCATCAATGCGCATATCAGGCAGAGTCATCCGGACAAGATCACCAACCTGTTTGCCTACGCCAACTGGAGGCAGGAGGTGATCGATTCGATGGCAGGGATCGAGCATCTCGACTACCTGGGCTGTGACGGCCGCCCATGGCCGGTGGATGCTGGCGGTCAGGTAGAACAAAGTGGTAAGAATTTGCCTGGCGGACCGGGCAGAACATTCATTGACGCCGCTCATGCCAACAACAAAAAAGGACTGCTGCTAATAGAAAATCACAATATGCCTGCGGAGAATAATGCGCTGATGGACAAATACCTGCCAGATGTGATGGAGCTGGAGCCGGAACAACTGATCTACTATTATTATCCAAGAAATGTAGACAAACCGGATGAAAATATGGCTATAATTGCCAAACATTTAAAGAATTTCCGATAAGCCATGGCAAGTAAAGTCCTGAAAGTTCATAACGACGACAATCTCATCGTGGCCCTGCAGGATTTGAAAGCAGGTGAGGAAGTCAAATGGGCCGGTGAGAGTTATCAGATGCTGACCGATGTACCCGCCAAACATAAATTCCTCAGCCATGATGTACAGCCGGGGGGTCCGGTAAAGATGTATGGCGTACTGGTAGGCAAGGCAAGCAGCCCTATCAAAAAAGGTGAGGTGGCTACCATTCAAAATGTAGAACATGCCACCCAGCAATATACGATCAACGAAAAGGAAGTAACATGGCAGGCACCGGATGTTTCCCGGTTTTCCGACCTCACCTTCAATGGCTACCACCGTTCGAATGGTAAAGTGGGGACAGCCAATTACTGGTTGGTGATCCCTCTTGTATTCTGCGAAAACCGGAATATAGAAATGATCCGTAAGGCGATGGTGGAGGAGCTGGGCTACGCCTCCGGGCAGGACTACATGCTCAATGTGAGACAACTGGTACATCAATACCAAAGCGGCTCCGATGTGGAAATGCTGGTGCAGGAAGACATTTTGGTACCGGCTGAAGAACAGGTACACCACAGGATCTTCCCCAATGTGGATGGCATTAAGTTTCTGACCCATGACGGCGGATGCGGTGGCACACGGCAGGACAGCGACACCCTGTGTGCCCTTCTTGCCGGATACCTCAATAATGCCAACGTAGCCGGAGCCACCGTGCTGAGCCTCGGATGCCAGAATGCACAGATCCATATCCTTGAGGAAGCCATTAAGAAAACAGATCCTGACTTTGATAAACCCTTGTACATTCTGGGCCAGCAGGAAAGCAACTCCGAGCCGGAATTCATAGCAGAGGCGGTGAAAAAGACCTTCATAGGGCTCATGGAAGCGAACAGGATAGAGAGAAAACCCGCCCCATTAAGTAAACTGATCGTTGGGCTTGAATGCGGAGGATCGGATGGCTTCTCAGGCATATCCGCCAACCCTGCAGTGGGTCACTTTTCAGACCTTATGGTGGCTCTTGGCGGGTCGGTGATCCTCTCTGAATTCCCGGAGCTTAACGGCGTAGAGCAGGAGCTCACAGACCGCTGTGTGGACAAAACCACAGCTGAAAAATTTGCCAGGCTCATGCATACCTACCATGACCGTGCTATTGAAGCAGGATCAGGATTCGATGCCAACCCATCTCCTGGTAATATTAAAGACGGCCTGATCACCGATGCCATGAAATCCGCAGGGGCGGCTAAAAAGGGTGGCACATCACCTATCGTGGATGTTCTGGACTATACTGAACAGGTCAAAAAGCCTGGACTTAACCTACTCTGTACACCCGGCAATGATGTTGAATCCACAACCGGGCTGGCCGGTTCAGGCGCTACGCTGACGCTGTTCACCACAGGACTGGGCACCCCAACCGGCAATCCGGTAAGTCCGGTGATCAAGGTTTCCAGCAATAACAAGCTGTCGGAAAGGATGCAGGATATCATTGACGTTAACGCGGGCACCGTCATTACAGGCGAGGATACCATAGACTCCAAGGGAGAGGAGATCCTTGAGTATGTTATAGCTGTTGCAAGTGGTAAGACTGCGCCGCACTCCGTACGTCTTGCACAGGATGATTTTATCCCCTGGAAGCGTGGGATATCACTGTAGGGGCAATTCATGAATTGCCCCTACGGAAAGACTCCAGAAATCTCTTCAGTGTAGCAGGGTCATAATTTCTGGCATTTAACACGTCCACTTCCCAATTGTCCGGATTACCCTCAATGTAGTAGTATATGCTTTCCAGCTCGTTTTCATTTCTGATCACCCGATCATAATAATTCCTTTGCCATTGAAAAGGTCGCCCTTTTCCAATATTTTCGAAATAATCATTAATGGCCTTGCTGGTCAGCATTTTAAATTTGCCGATGAGTTTAGGTACCAGCATTCTGCGCCTGTCCTTTATATTGCTATGATCTATCTCCTTGTGAGTATCATCAGTGATGTCAATGATGCAATGAAAGTGATTTGGCATCAGAACTTGATGTATTGAATGCGATCCTTCATCAAATAAGGTTTTCCAGAGCCCTTCAACAATGACTCTGAGGTGTAATTCCTGAGAGGAACAATTATGAGGAAGACCAAAATAATGCTTCCTGTCTTTTGTTACAATGGTGATAAAGTACTGGCCGGGGGATGAGTAATCATGGAGGGGGAGTCGGTTCGATTTTCGTTGTTTCATATCCAAATGTAGGGGCAATTCATGAATTGCCCCTACATGAGATCCTGTAATAGCCTGTCTATACCCTTCTCCTGGATCTTCACCACCTTGTCACTCACAGATTGAATGAGTCCTGGAACTTTTGTAAGGTCAGTGGACCAGAACTCTTCCTTACTGAGGATCACCTCCACCAGATTATGAACGGAGCCAGCTGATCCGTCATGGTTTTTCCACAGGGAACTCAACAATTCCAATACCCTGGGTTCATCCTTCAGAGGTATTTCCTCACCCGAGCGCTGTCCTTTGTAAAAGCTGATCAAGGCTGCTAAGGCCGTTAGCAGCAACTCAGGTAATTTCCCTTCTTTTTCATAGTAACCCAAAATAGAGGGAAGCACCCTCGTCTTGAATTTGGAAAAGGAATTCAGCGAAATAGTAATGAGCTCATGCTTTATGGAGGGGTTTCTAAAACGATCCATGATCTCACCGGCATATTGCTCCAGCTCATCCCGGTCTCCTCCCAGCGAAGGGATGATCTCATTGAAAACAGCCTTGTGGACAAATTTGCCTACCAGCTCATTTTCAATAGCTTCCTTCACAAAATCGAGTCCGTAAAGATACGCCACGGGCACCATAGAGGTGTGTGCACCGTTCAGTATCCTCACCTTCCGGGTACGATAGTAGTCGAGGTCATCCGTAAATATAACGTTAAGCCCCGCCTGCTCTGTGGGAAGTTCCTCCCGGATCCACTCCGGTCCTTCAATGACCCAAAGGTGGAAAATTTCGCCTTCTACAATTAGCTCATCGCGGTAGCCCAGTTCATGCCAGTATTCTTCCACTTTTTCTCCGGGATATCCCGGAACGATCCTGTCCACAAGCGTATTGCAGAAAACAACCTTCTCCTTAAGCCAGGCACTGAAATTCTCTTCCAGACCCCATAGCTTGATATATTGTGTTATGGTCTCTCTGAGCTTTACTCCGTTTTTGTCAATAAGCTCACAGGGCAGGACGATAAGCCTGTCACATTCCGGCAACGCCCTGTACCGGTAAAAGAGGAACTGGGTTAACTTACCCGGAAAAGATGAGGCCGGCTGATCATTCATCTTATCTTCAGGATTAAAATGGATACCTGCCTCAGTAGTGTTGGAGATAATGAATTTCAGGTCAGGGTTCAGCGCTTCATCAAAATAAACCTGTGGCTCTTCGTACGGATCTACAGCCTTTTGAATGACATCGATCAGAGACCGTTGCGCAATAAACTTGCCTCCCCTGATCCCGTTGAGATACAGATTATACAAACCGTCCTGTGCGTTCAGCTTGTTTACCAGCCCGGAAGTTATGGGCTGTATCACGGTGACCCCAGCCTCGAAACCTGCTTTTTGGTTCATTTCGCAGACCATCCAGTCTACAAAGGCCCGCAGAAAATTCCCTTCGCCGAACTGAAGGATCTTTGTTCTCAGATGATCTTGCCCATTGGAAAGTTTGCTTCTGTTTAATTGACCGGATGGTTGCATCATTTGTTACTTCTTGCTTTGAATAATGACTGTTACTTACTCACTCACCCCTACTTCAACCCTGGATTTGACTCATACTAACTTAAGTTTCAGAGGGGATAATGGCTTGGTAGTCAAATAAATTTATAAAAATACAGAATGATCTTATTGCGCAATAGATTGATCAGGAGTGTACACAAAAGATAATTCAATATAGCAATTTACCCACCCTCAATTGTTGCTGGTAAGGGATCTTCTCACTTCATTAGCGATGAGCAACTGTCCAATGGAATCCAAATGGACCCCATCTTCAGAATAATCCATAAACTGGTTTTCCAGCAGTGAATGGATACCAACAAAAGTTACGCCGGCTGACTGACATATAGTCTTGTACTGCTCTGAGAGCCATTTTACCCTCGCTGCACCGCCCCTGTACTTATCGGCCAGGATTGAATCAGGACCATATGGAGGTGGAGACAGGACCACCAACTCCGGTACTGATCTATGACTATATTCAAAATCCCTTATTCTACCTATCAATGTCCTCAGGTTCTCCAAAACCTCGACACTTCTAGCATCAAATACGGCCTTGCTGTCGTTGGTACCCAACATAACAACCACATAATCGATCCCTTTGGCCTTTTGGTCCGCCTCAAGAAGATACCTGTCCAGATTGGCAAGCGTGTTCAACTTCGGATTATTAAGATTATCGAATCCAATGGTATTCCCGCTGATGGACTTGTTGTAAATGGAATCATGAGGCATCAATGCTTTTAACTGGTTGACCCAACCGTGTTTGGCGGCGCCGTTCGAATCGCCCAGCGTGAGTATTTTGAGGGGTTTTACGGTATCGCACGAGAATGATAAAACCAGAAACATGATCAGGATCGTATTTTGCATATCAGTTCCTTTTAAAAACAGTGCCGCCATATTCCTTCCATCCCTCTTCGGTCATTTTCCGAATATAATACCGTATGGTGCTGGCATCTTTTTGCAGCCGCCACTGACCTTCAGGGAATACACCTTCATTTAGCTCGATCCAGTAAGCCACTTCTTCAGCCTCCTCTATACCTTCATTGATCACCCTGGCCAGGGCCGGGGACCTGAACCGCTCCCCTCTGGCATAGATCCTGTAACCATAGTAGGCTTTTGCCATTGCCCTTCGCCCTCTACTGACCATCCATGTTCTGTAAAACGTATTGTAAAGTGAAGTATACTTTTCCTCAGACACCCATTTTTCCACCTGAGTTATATGGTCAAGCGCTTCTGCCGCTACGCGTACCCCATAATCTTTTTCAGTAACAATGTAACCCAGATATTCCATATTCATCAACTCCTCAGGATGTATCCACCCGGAGTCGAGGACGGTCTCCAGTTCCTGACGATTCATGCCAGTCTGCTCCTTATGCCGTGCAGGGGCCAGATGATTTACCACGTCTTTCCAGTAATGGAATCGCCTGTTGACGTCATGATCGACAAAGACTTCAGGAGGATCCAGCCATCTGCCACTTACATGTCGTGTGTATATCGACCGGTAGTCGAAATTCAGCTCACTGTGGTTGACTGTGTTCAGTCCCAGTGTATACAGGGAAGAGGTGATAATGTCAAATGAAGAGCGGAAGGCTGCCTTCACATGGGGTAAGGCTTTCTCTCCATATTCGCGGATTATAAAGGCATTATATACCTCTTCCGGATCATTTATCCCTTCACCGGCCAGGTATAGCGCCTGTGCAAGTATCTCAGAGGGCTTGTCAATGATCCTCGTCGTTTTGAAACGGTCTACCCGCCCTACATAGCCTATCACGTTTAGCTTTTCCGACAGGTCCAGCCACCGGTTGATAACATATTCCGGCCAGGTATTGGCTACAATGCTCTGACCGTTGAACTCATTCCCCAGGTCAAATTCGATGAGTGCAGGACGATCAAATTTACCTGCCAACGGATTGTTCGGGTGGGTAAGAAAGAAATCATGCGGTGTCTCCTTCATCATAAGGACAATCTCATCCCATGCCAGCAGGTCTATACAATCCGCAATATTTCTGTACTCGCTATCATTATAGGCAAATGTCCGTATGATCATTTTTTTACTCAGCTCGCCTATCACCACCTCAGCCACGTTGTTGATGACCATAGCCAGCTTTTCAGCCGGTGTTTTCAATTTAGCAGAGAACTGTGATTCCGCCCTCGCACCGGTCTCAATAAACGTCAGTACAAGACCGTCAATATCGGGGAGCAGCGCCATCATCTGCCGGTAATCTTCTCTGAACCATTCCCAAAACGAAGGATTATCAAGGTTTAAGAGGCTGTCCGACCCGGTCCTGAATTTGCCGGGATAATAATCAAGCCTGTACAACGCATGATCCCAGACCAGCACCTCAGGAATACCTTCCTGATGGGCAAGGCCGGTCAGATCATTAGCCAGGCTTGCCCGTGCCGTATCTCTGGCATCCTTGAGGTCCATAATGATATGATGCGAGATCTGCAAATGATTGATGTCATACTCTTTGGCTGCCTTGATGATCTCTACCCCCTCAGACCTAATGTTGGTGAGTATGTTCCAGCCCCGGACCCGTGGTTTTACCTCCTTTTCCTGTTCAGGCTGACAACCTGCCATCACAAGCAAACAAAAGCAAACGATTATCCGCATTATCTTATCCAGCCATTCTGCCGAAGCCAGCCCTCACACAGCCTCGGCCATAATGCAACGTTACCCTTTTTGCCAGCAGCCATACCGTATCCATGATTACCGTTTGGGAATATGTGCATCTCGGACTTACCTACGGCGTTTGCCTTCAGTGCTTCCAGATATTTTTGGCTATTAGCCACGGGCACTACCCTGTCATCTGCTGAGTGCACCAGAAAAGCTGGAGGCGTATCTGGCGTAACCTGAAGTTCATTGCTGAAGTATTTCACATCTTCCGTCGCAGGCCTTCCACCGATCAGCGCTCTTCGGGACCCCATATGGGTAAAGGAAGCGTCCATGGAGATCACAGGATAGATCAATACCGAAAAGTCAGGCCGCTCCACGCTATCCCTGTAGTGTGTAGAAGCGGACGCCGCCAGATGACCCCCGGCAGAAAAGCCAAGGATACCTACCCTTTCAATATTCCAGTCATCAGCATGCGTCCGTACCATTCTGATGGCCTTCAGCACATCATCCAGGGGTACCTGACTGCTGTTTTTAAACATTTTTTCCTCCGGCAACCGACTTTTGAGTACTATCCCTGCTACACCTAACGTATTCAGCCACTTTGCCACCTGAATTCCTTCGTGTGTGTAGGACAGGAAGGAATACCCTCCACCCGGACAAATAACAATTGCAGTTTTTGAAGCAGTTCCGCCCTCAGGCAGGTAGATACTGATATCCGGGTCCGTTACCTTGCTGATCCGTCTGATGATGCCTTTTTGCATCTCCACTTTTTCGATCAGTTCGGTCTGGTCTATCTTCTGCGGTACTCCTTCTGACCACAGCGGGAGGATCACATCCTGTGCATAAGCTGAAGCAGCCAACAACAGGGCAAAGATGAATAGTCGTGTACGAATCATTTTTTGTTTTTTAGTCGATGAATTTGTGTCAATGCTCCGGCTATAAAATCCCCCTGCTTTTCTCTGATCTCTTCCGTGAAATGAACATGATCGCTGAAAATATCCGGACTAAATTTTTCCGTATAGGTGAAAAGGTCAATAACCGGGATGTTATACTCCTTCATAATGTCCAGAGCAACCCTGTTATAAGCCTCTACATTTTTGGCATGGCGATGAAAACCACTCATGTTCCCGTTATGAACACTGTCCACTACGGGTGTGGTCGTTACCCAGATCATCCGGGCATTCAGCTTATCCACCTGTTTAACAATAGCTTTGATATTTTCTTCATAACTCCCGATGGGCACCTGAACTTCATTTGTACCGGGTTTGGCCTTTATATCGTGTAGTCCACAATTGATCAGCATGTAATCTGCCTGAAAACCGGAGCCCCGCAGTAATTCATCCAGGTAGCGCCGTACCATACCCGAGTCACCTCCGTTGGCGCCTATAGGATTATCCAGGTCTTCCTGAGCCTGTCCCTCATCCCTCTTTCTGTCATATTCGAAAAATCCCTCAAGCGATCTTTTCAGGTAGGGTCCGTAATGCATTGAGATGCTATCTCCAATAACAAATACCTTTGGTTTTCTTAAGTGAAAAGCCCAGGAAATACCGGCAACCAGTACCAGGATCCAAAAAGTAAACAATAATCTGTTTCTGCGACTAATCATAGTTTAATTGAATCGTCTGGGCCTTTTCTCTACTCGTTCCTGCAAGAGTGACCGTCAGGACCCTGTGGTCTTCATGATATGACCATCCAGCCTGTGCCCCTTCCTTATCATTTGTCTTCGCAAGCGCTATGCCATTATGAGTTATTTCGGTGGGCTCCGGTACGGCCATGAACCTGATCACCAGATCCCGTGAAGTATTCATCCCTTCGAATGTGCCTTCAACCGCTTCAATGTGAAAATTGCTCTTCGTAGTAAATCTAAACAAAGTTTGGGCTATACCGTCACCATTGAGGTAAGCATTGCTCAGACCATCATCTTCTATTAGAGTAAAGCGGGCATCTTCCCTACCGGGATAAACCTCCAGCACGAGTTCATCATTAGTGCCTGACTCTATCGCTCGGGCAGCCTTCCTTTTTGGAATGATGCTACCTGCCCTTATGAACAGGGGTATCCGGTCCATCGGAGCATCAGTCTCTATCTTTTGATCACCGTCCAGTAGCTCATGTGAATAATAATTATACCACCGGCCTTCTGGTAAATAGACTGCTCTGGAAGTGGCTCCCTGCCGGTAAACCGGCGCTACGAGTATTTCGTTACCAAACAGGTACTGATATGTATGGTCCACAAACCCACGGATCATTTTTACACCGGTATCCCTTGTCTGGTGCGCATAGCTGTAGATGTAGGGAAAGAGCTCGGATTTCAGATAGGCATAATATTTAAAGTTATCCTGTGCCTCCTTTGAAAAGTTAATGGGCATGTTAGCAAATGGATTCTTATGTGTGGAAAACACATTGGTAATAGGATTGAACATAGAGAACTGGACCCACCGCATGTACAATTCGTCGCTCTGATCCTTGCTGCCAAAATAATTATATCCGCCGGTGTCATTGGCCAGAAAGGGAACATCATAGGTAGTAAGCAGAGGGTCGGATACCATAGCTATATTTTCTTTCAGAGCACCCATAGCATAGTTAATGGTATTGGGATAATCCGGCTGGTCCCACGCTATTTTGGCGTCTCCGGTCCATTTGGCGGGGTAGAGTTTCGAAGCCGGTATGCCGGCAGAATGCAGATGGGACATGATGTACCCCCTGCCTTTGGTTTCCAAACCTGCCTCTTGGGTAAGTTCGAATGAAGCTTTCAGGTATGGGATATCTGAATTACGGTCTAATTTTAAAAAGTCAACCCCCTTGTCAAAAAATGGTTTTAGCAGGGACTTCCAGTATTTGACGGCTTCAGGGTTGGTGAAATCCACATCTCCCATAAGGGTGCTGTCCACACCATTGTGCCAGCCCCTTCTATTCCAAAAGGGCTCGCGCATGAAATAGCCATTCTTATGGAAAGCATCAAATACTTCTTCATTCTCATAGCGCTGGATCCCGTTCCAGACCCAAATACCGGATTTGATCTTGTTATTCTGCATGTGTGTCCACATAGCCTCCATATCCGGATAAGCTTCAAGATCACCTTCAAAGTCTATGTAGCTTCCCGGATGTTTCCCTTTGGTGGTATAGTCCCAGAACCATGAATCTATCCAGTAAGCGTCGATCGGGTATCCACCCTGGATCAGTCTGTTTACCGTTGCCATAGTCTCCAGCTGATTGGTATAGCCACCATAGATGACCCCAAATGCCCAGGCAGGCGGCAGGATAATCTCTGCCGGAACATCATGGGCGTAGCCAGAGGGAATGAAATCCGGATCACTGGTAAGGATCACTTTATCCAGGTATATATTCGTACCCGGCACATTTCTGGCGTGAAAGGTCACTTTGTGAACTCCTGCCCTGTTAAAATCAAGATGGAGCGGAAAATTACTTTCAGGATGGCGCCAGTTACCGGCCCTCAGATTGTGCAATTGAATGGATAGCGTATCCCACTCCGTATGGACTTCAAGAATGTTTTTCCGGGTTGCATCGTATTTACTCAATGCGGCGAGCAACCAAATACTGTACTTTCCCGGGGTAGGTATCTCAACCTGCATTTCCAGCGTATTTGCAGGATCATACTCACCTGGCGACAGTAATTTTAATACAGAGCCGGTATAATGGCTCCCCCGGACCCATCCTTTGCCTGGCACCATCTTCTCAAATTCAAAGTCGTGCCGGTATGGTGAAGGTATATTATCAGTCTTTTCCTGAACACACGAAAAAATCAAACCAGATAGTACCAAAAGCGTGATAAAAGAAGTTCTTATCATTTTCATTAAAGGGCACAGCCGGCTTTTAAATATACCGGCTGTGCAATGTTTACAATGTTATGATTTAGGAATCAACCGCTTGTACCATGCGATGGAACCCTGGAGAAAACGCAGATACATTTCATTGTCTGAAAGAACCTGCAACTCATATTGCGTTTGTCCAACAGCCATACCGATATAACCGCCAGCAGACAGGGTAAGTACCCGGGTGCCATCTTCGAGGGTTTTAACACTCCATGTCAGGTCCGTTGGAGCGGTATATTCGGCGACAATGTCATTGCCCGACAACCCCAAAGCCGGATCACAAACCGCCGACTGGAACTGAGGGTTATTAAACTCTCCCTGAAAGCCGTTCCGGGTATAGATGTCGCCGCCCGTTTCAAATACAAAGCCAAGGTCAGGCCTGAAGGTATATTCATCATTATACAAGCCCAGACACTCCATAGCCCCTGCTGGCCTGGACCAGATATTGGGTGTGGTGGCGCTGGACCGGCCAGCACCTGAATGCCCGTCATTGTCCTTATCGATCACCCAGGTCTTGCCATTGGGATCGCCGAAGGTAGTGATAAAGAAGAATTCCAGAGGTAGTGCATCAGGGTCAGGTTCCGATACCGTAACCTGTTTCTTCACAGTAGATATCCCGGCATCATTGGTAAGGATAAGCGTAACCGTGTAGGTACCCGCTTCAGGAAACTGCATCAGGGGACTGAATTCAACAGACCGGTCTGTCAGTTCCTCAGATTCGGAGTACCCGAAGTCCCATGATACCAGTGCCTCGTCCGGATCCACTCCTACAGGAGTAAAGGTAAAAATCGTAGAGTTAAACTCGAATTCACTGAATTCAAAATCACCCGTTGCCTTTTCACCAAAGTCGAAGTCTTCGTCATCATTACAGGCCGTTACAACGCACAGGCTTAGAAGAATATATATGATCTTATTTTTCATAGCTCTCAAATTTTGGAATTAATAGCCCCCATTCTGTGACAAAGAAGTGTTAACACGGATCTCCCGGTCCGGAATGGGAAGCAGGATCTTACGGGGATCAGCACCTTCTTCACTCAGATCCAGAGATGTGGCCTGCACGGCCCGGGTACCACCATCATAGCTGTCGTAGCGTAGCAGGTCATACCACTGGTGGCCTTCGTACATCAGCTCACGCGCTCTTTCCTCACGAACAAAATCCCTGAACTGCTGCTGATCTGTCAGATCTTCAAACCGGGCGGAGTCTATGCCGGTATATACCACACCATCAAATTCACCCGTCGCCCGGGTACGAATGGCGTTGATGAGATCAAGGGATTCCTGATTGCCATAGGCAATCTCATTCAGTGCCTCAGCCTTGATCAGATAGGCTTCGGCCAACCGTAACAACACAAAATTGAACGGATCTGAAGTACCAAAACCCCCGCCGCGATTGTAGTATTTGAGCACGGTGATGAAGTTTACCGGATCATTGGTGCTGGGCCGGAATGAAAAGCCCTGACGCACATCCCTTGGGTCAGCCTCATCTCCTTCAAACAGCGAATAGGAGCTAAAACGCCCGGAGGCCCTTGATGAGGACTCTGTCCGGAAGAAGTAACCGCCCGTGTTGTTGAATTCGCCCTGTTCAGACTGCACTTCCCATATGGACTCCGTAGTGTTCTGCCCCCCTGTATTGTGGAAAATGTCCGTCCAGTTCTCTACCATGGAAAATTCACCGCTGTTGATCACATCATCCACCTTATCTATGGCCTGCTGCCATTCCTGTTGCATAAGATGAATTTTGGCCAGCATCATTTTGGCCGCACCTTTCGTGGGGCGCCCCTTACTGTTCAGAACAGGGCCGACCTGCTCTTCATCCACAGGAAAATCCCTAATGTTATTGTGATTCCATGGAAGGTTTTCCTCGGCAAACAGCAGATCTTCATTTACCTGTACCATCACCTCATCCCGTGATGACGCCTCTACGTTATTGGCCCCGGGATCGGAGGTGGTAGGGAAACCGGTGACCAATGGCACATTACCCCAGTTCATGGTGAGTATATAATAAAGCCAGGCCCTCATGAATCTGGCCTCTGCTATTATCTCGGTCCTGCGGGACACTCCGCCAGTACTCCCTTCACTAAATTGTATCTCCGGTATTTCAGATACAGATTCGATCAACAGATTGGCCCGCTGAATAGCTGAATAGGCCAGGCGCCAGTCTGTAGAAACCCCGCCATCATTATCTATGCGAAGGGCAGGCCTGAAATTCACAGGACGATTCGCAGCACCTCTTTGTGCATCATAAAAATCATTGGAAGAAAGATTGGCGTTAAAGATCATATCTGGCAGGAACTGACGGAAGCTCTCGAAGTAGATCCCAACAAGGCCGGCCTCAGCGTCAGTGGGCGTTTCGTAGAGTACATCGAGATCTACCCGATCTTCCGGTTCTATGTCCAGTATCTCTTCACACCCGACCGCTATAAAAAGAAAAAGGCCTATGCTCAGTATTTTATAGTTGAAGAATTTCATGATTTTAAAATTTAGCATTGAGACCAAAAACAAAACTGGTGGATTGAGGATATGTGCCATTGTCATACCCAACCGTTACACTGGCACCGGTATTGTTGTGATTTACTTCCGGGTCATAACCGGTGTAATCCGTAAAGGTCAGCAGGTTATTGGCTGTGGAATAGATGCGAAGGGAAGTAAGCCCCAGCTTATTCAACCAACTGGCCGGAAGATTGTAGCCCAGTGAAAGTGCCTTTAACCTGAGGTAGGATGCATCTTCAATATACTGGTCAATGGGAAGCCCCCGAACAGCACGGTATTCATTGTTAAAGTCGATTCCCCTGAATTCTGCATTCGTATCTCCGGGGCCCCTCCAGCGTTTGGCAAAGGCTTCCTGTCTCATGTTGTTGGTAGTAAGCCCTGAACTGGTTCCTACAGACACACTCTCGACAAATGACCGCGTGGTGTTCACGATCTCATTACCATAGGACCATTGGAAGAATATATTCAGGTCAAAATTCCTGTAGCGAAATGTATTGGTAAATCCTCCGAAATGATCAGGCAGCGGACTGCCTACGATCACAAGGTCTTCCACGTCAATGGCCTCCTCGTTGTCATCGATTATTCCGTCACCATTGGCATCCTCATCTGTGATATTCCTCGGTAGCCAGTCGCCAGTTTCAGGGTTTATCCCATCAATGACAATAGCCTGAAATGATATCGGCTCTCCTTCACGGATCAGCGTGGTACGGCCTCCAAAATTAATGTCTTCACCACCATTGGCCAGTTCTATAACCTCGTTCCTGTTAAAGGAAATATTGAAGTTAGACGACCAGCTCAGATCCCCAAACCTGACATCGGCCAGATTGAGTCCAAGTTCGAAGCCACGGTTCTCAATCTTACCAAAGTTACCGGTGCGTGTGCTGAACCCCGCTGACCAAGGCAGTTCGATGGGGTACAGGAGATCATCCGTAGTCTTGATGTAGTAATCCGCCGTAATCTCCAGCTTATCACCGAGCAAGGTAAAGTCCAGCCCTACATCCAACTGCTCGGTGGTCTCCCATGAGAAATCCCTGTTATCAATATTGTCAGGCTTAAGACCAGACAGATCAAGGTAAGCGTTTTCTGCGCTGCCGGTCCCGCGGTTTTCAAAGGCTCCCACCTGGTCGTTACCGGTGATCCCGAATCCAGCTCTCAGCTTCATAAAGTCTATAAAGCCGATATTGTCAAAAAAACCTTCATCAGACAATATCCAGCCCACAGATGCGGAAGGGAAGGTACCATAGCGGTTATTGCGACCAAACCGTGAAGAACCATCAAACCTCACCGAGGCAGTGAACAGGTACTTGCTTTTGAAGGCATAGTTGGTCCGGGCGTAGTAGGAAGCTATGGCAAAATCCTGAAAACCCTGATTGCCATGGCCCTGATAAAGACCAAAAGTGGGAGCTGCCTTGTCCTTGCTCAGCTCGTCCACCTGCACTGCAAAGCCTCTTGACTTAAACTCCTGATAGCTAAAGCCTGCCAAAGCGCCAAATCTGTGATCGCCTCCCAACGAGACATCATAAGTGAAGTAGTTTTCCGTCAGCCAGACACGGTCATTCAGGGATCCGTTAAACAGAGATCCTCCCCGGGCTATTCCTGGCGTCGGTGGGTAAAAATATTCGTCAAACTGGTCTCTCAGGTCTATACCAAAGCTTGTTCTGAACTTCAGGTTATCGATGATCTGCCATTCGGCAAATACATTGCCCAGTAGCCTGTTGGTCCTCGTTTCCAGGTTCTGAGTGAGTGCCAGTGCCACGGGATTGTTCACCAGGTTGAGGGTATCCTGCTGGAATCCACCATTTTCATCAAACACCGGGAAAGCGGGATTCGCTCTCAGGGCAGAGGCCAGCAGGCTGGGACCGTACAGGTTATTGTTGTTGAAGGCATCGCCTCCGGAGGCATTACCATTGTTTCTGAGCCTGTCACTAAGTGAACGGCTGAAAAACAGACGGGTGCCCACCTTAAAATTCTCGCTGGCGTCGAAGTCCAGGTTGGCCCGGAAGGAAAACCGCTCGTATTCCGAGTTGAGCATGATCCCTTCCTGCCTGAAAAAGCCGGTATTTACAGAATACAAGACATTTTCAGTACCACCAGTCACCCCAAGGGTACCATTGTGGATCGGTGCAGTACGAAAGATCTCATCCTGCCAATCTGTACTTGTAGCGGGCGCCTCTGTATATATAGGAGGCAGACCGTTTCGAATGCGTCCCTCGTTTGTAAGTGCTGTAAACTGACCGGCTTCAAGCAGCTTGTAACGCCGATCATCAGCCAGGTAGGCAAATCCGGTATAACCATTGAAGGAGAACTGCGGCTTACCAATAGTACCTCGTTTGGTGGTGATGATCACTACGCCATTCGCTGCACGTGCACCGTAAATATTGGCTGATGCGGCGTCCTTCAGGATCTCAATCGACTCAATATCATCCATGGACAGATCAGCAATAGGGTTTACCACTTCATTCCCCGCCTGACCGTTGCCATCTCCGGCAGTTTGACCGAAAAGATCCGTTTGTCCGGTAGGCACGGTATTGATCGGTATGCCGTCAACAATATACAAAGGCTCCTGTCCGCTGAAAATAGAGGAGGTACCCCTTATTCTAATGGACACGCCTCCACCTGGTGATCCTGTATTTTTAGTCACCTGAACACCGGCAGCACGTCCCTGAAGTGCCTGATCAAGGCCGGGCACCGGAATTTCCTGGAGCTCCTTTGCCTTTACAGAAGAGATGAAGGAGGTCAGCTCCCTCTTGATCTGGGTACCGTAGCCGATCACTACAATATCGCTCAGGGTAGTAATGTCCGGTATCATTTGGATATTCACCACGGACTGATTACCTATGGCAATTTCCTGTGTCTGATAACCAACAAAGGAAAACAGCAAAATTTCTGCCTCATCCGGTACGGATAATCTGAAGTTCCCATCTATATCGGTAACCGTACCGGTTGCAGTACCTTTGATGAGAACGGAAACACCGGGCAGAGGCTGGCCATTTTCATCCACTATTTTGCCGGAAATGTCACGCTCAATGATAATTTCCAAAGGCCCTGACGACCTGTTCTTTTTCCTTACCCAGATAACACTATTTACCTGCCGGAAATGCAGGGAGCCGCTGCGGGCAATATCCGTAAGCACTTTGGATACCAACTGTTTCCCCTGAAGGTGAACACGAAGGTCTTTTTCAATATGCTCAAACTCATAGGAGAAGGAAAAACCCGTCTGCTGCTCTATGGTTTGAAAAGCTTCAGTGACGGTCAGGTCCAGTGTCGGTGTGTTGATATATACCTCCGTAACACTCTTGTGCCTTTGCGCCTCAGAATTCCCCGCCAGCAGCGTGTTAAAAAGGACAGCATGTGCTATAAGTGCATAAATTGAATACCTTGATAGCATCAGTACTAATTTCAGTAGCTTTATTTTCATACTTTTGCAATGGTTTATTGATCATTTCATTAAACTGATGTCTGACAGCCTGCTTATTCCCCAATAATTTCGGCTTTCAGACATGGATCTCAACGGGCCGGCCCCGGCCGGCCTGTTATGAGGAATCATAGTACATTAAATTCATAATTCTGTTTTTTTAAATTTTAGGCTGACCACCTGATCTTCGATGGTATAAGAGAATCCCTCTGTAAAGGACAGCTGATCCAGTACCTGGATCAGGCTTTTATTGTCAAATGCTCCGGAGTACTTCCAATCATATGCCGGTTCCCCTGCCATATCGATCTGAATGCCAAACCACCTTTCAAGTCGTGTGGTGACTTCGTCAATACCGGCACTACTGAAATCCAGTATACCTTCTTTCCAAAGGGCTGCAGTTAGTACATCAGCCACTTGCTTCGTGGCCGACCTGTCATGCTCCCGATAGGTTAGCTCCTCTCCGGGTTTCATCGTCCACATTTTTTCATCATTGGAAAAGCTCACCTTTCCTGTCAGTAAGGAAAGCTTCACCTGACCCTGCGGGTCGAAAGTGCTCAGGTTGAAAGAAGTACCCAGTACACGTGTAGAAGTGTTACCGGCCTTCACAACAAAAGGCTGACGGCTGTTTTCCATCACATCAAAAAAGGCCTCACCCTGTATATCCACTATTCTCATGCTGTCGGCAAAGGTTTCCGGATAGCGCAGTACACTTTCAGAGTTTAACCATACCCGGGTGCCATCCGGCAAACGGTGCTGTGATTTTCTGCCGGCTGGATTTTCCTTGGTGATAATTTTTACCGCAGCCGGCGCTGAAGGAATATATTCTCTGGTTACGAATTGCCAGACCAACACGGAGACAACTGCAATTAACGCAATGGCTGCAGCCATCCTGTAAAATGCCGGGAAGGAACGTGTAGGTGATGCTACCACATTTTCCCTGAGTATTACTTCAAGTACATCATCCTGCAGGTGATCAGGAGGTTCACTGGATCTGAATTTGAGACTGAGTATGATCTCTCTTGCCCTAAAAAATTCTTCCTTTCTCTCGGGGTTGCTTTTCAGCCAGTTGTTCCAGAAGTTATTGGAATCCGTGTCTGGATCCTTTACCCAATTGATAAATTCCGGATGGGTAAGAAGACTTTTGTAGCTATGTCGGGATTTCATTTTAAGAGACTTATAACCACTGAAACAGGGATACTCTTAAAACGACATCAGTCTTTTTGAATTTTTTTAGAAAATAACGACCCCTTCCTTCAGAAAACGAATGCGGAGCGATCAAATAATATCAGGCACAGCAAAAGAGGTGGCACAATCTCTTTGAGTTTTGACAATGATCGATAGATGAGGTTCCTTACAGATCTTACATGGGTGAAGTTCATTAACTCCTGTATCTCCTGATATCCCATGCCTTCATAGAAGAAATAATAGATGGCTTCCCGCTGCCTCACCGTGAGCTCCGCAATGGCATTGTTGAGCTCGGTAAAAACCTCCTGTTCCAGTTGTCTTTCGATCATTTTATACTCAGCGGAAAACTCGAACCGGAAATCATGTCCCTTTAGTGGGATCCTTTTATCTTCCCATTTCTTTAATGCTGCAACCAGTCTGCGCCGAACGGATCGGTAGAGATAAAATTTAATGTTGTCCGTTTTACCCAGTGATTTCCTTTTTTTCCTGAGGTCGATGAACAGATCCTGGATAACATCCTTAATAAGCTCCTCATTTTGCGTGAACTGACTGGCATATTTATACAACTCCCTGAAATAGGTTTCATAGATATGAATAAAGGCAGATTCACTGCCCTTTCTGAACTCATTCCAAAGCTCAGCGTCACTTTCGCCACTTTTATAAAGTCTTTTAAAGCCTGGCCAGGCAGCATCACCTGTCTTCGATACTTCTGCCTCCATGTATACCCGATAATGAATTGTATCTTAGTAAGATATGTAAAATTATATGGACTGCAAAGGTTTGCGATTTCTAACCTTCGCAAACGATTGGATAGTGTAATTGAATCTTGCCAGATTTACATTCTGTATGTAATCGGCTCATTATTTGGGATTTACATCAGTCCGGCCACTCAGTACCAAAGAATTAAAATACCATCATTCTGAATTTCACTGGTTCTTTTTGCCGGATCATTTTTTTAATATATATTACTATAATTTGTACTTTGGAGTTGTAAGTGACTATGGTGGGGATCGAAAATCTAAAGCTGAAACTAAAACTCAACGGTTCATTTTTGGTAGTTTTCGTTTCCTTTATGGTAGTGGGGGTAATCATATATTCCGCCATTATTGAGGTTCGTGCGCTCAACTCCATCATGACTAAGGAAAGTCAGGCGCTCTCCTATATTCATCAAACCCGTCAGAATAATCTTTCCATGCGCTTAAGGTCTACGAGGCTTTTCGCCTCGCAGTCAAGGAAAAGACTGGAAAGCAGCCGTGAGGATTTCATGGATGATGCCAATGAGATAAACGCTGATCTCTCTGTCATGGACAGCATATACGCTCTCCTGGTCACGGACGAGCCAGACACGCTCAACACCTTGATCAAGAACAACAGAGACAGCATTCTATGGATCATTTCCAATGCTATGATGGTAAAATTTAACGAAGGTGCAGAGTGCCAATACCAGTTTCTGGATAAATCCGAGCAACTTAACAGCTACATACAGCAGGACTCACTGGAAGCCAGCACTATGGTCAACTACCTGCGGGAGCTGGATGAAATAGAAGATTCATGCCTCGACTATCGCGCACTGGTCAACCGTAGTTATGCAAAGATCAATGCAAAGGTAAAGGCCATGCGTGACGCCCTGGAAAATTCCATTGCTCATCGCCAGGCTAACATTCAAAGGATCATCAACCGCACATTGGTGGTAGTGCTGGTAGCGGTAGGGCTTGCTCTGCTGCTTATCCTGCTGGTGTCTTCATTCCTGAACAGGATGATCGTACCGCCGGTAAAAAAAGTGGCCGCATTCCTCACTGAATTTGCGGATGGCAAATTTCCCGACATCAAACTAAGGGAAAGTGAGGATGAGATCGGACACATGGGCCGGGAGATCAACAAACTCAGAGATAATCTTCAGGAATCCACCAACTTTGCCAAATCCATGGGAAGCGGCAACTTCGATTTAGAATTTGAAGCCAGGGATGCTCTGGGACAGAGCCTGCTGGACATGCACACCAGCCTGAAGGAGTCATATGAACAGGAAGAAGAAAGAAAATTCATTTCGGAAGGAATGACACAGCTTAATGCTGTTCTAAGGCACCAAACCAGTACGCTGGAAGAATTTGGTGATAACCTCCTCTACTGTATCATCAAGTATCTGGGTATACAGGTAGGTGCATTTTATGTGGTAGAGCGCAGGGATGACGACGTTGTTCTCGAAATGGAATCATGTTACGCATATGATAGGAAGAAATTCATTAAATCCACAGTCATGCCGGGAGAAGGTGTGGTAGGACAGGCTTATACCGAGGGAGCTCCCATTTACCTGATCGAAGTACCGGATTCCTACATCCGGATACGGTCCGGCCTTGGTGATACTGCACCGTCTTGTATCTATGTGACTCCCCTGGTCCACAATGATGAGACTGTAGGGGTCCTGGAGTTTGCTTCCCTTAAGGAGCTGGCAAAACAGGACATAGAGTTTCTGGAGCAGGCCACCGAGGTAATCGCTTCGGACCTGTCCGCCCAAAAGATCAACAGTGAGACAAAAAGGCTGCTGGAAGAATCCCAGAAGAGAACGGAAGAAATGCACTCGCATGAAGAGGAACTGCGCCAGAATATGGAAGAACTGCAGGCCACCCAGGAGGCCATGACGCGCAATGAAGCACAGACAGAAGCCATACTGGAAAAAATACAGGAAGCCATCATTACCATTGACTCAGGGGGAATGATCAATATGGTAAACAATGCTACCTGCCGGATGTTTGGGTACAGCCGGGAAGCGCTTGAAGGTATGGACGCCGGCATACTCCTGCCCGAGGATTATACACATACCAAAGGTGAGGAGACAGAGTTTATGGGCAGAAGGAAAAGCGGCGTATCATTCCCTGTCATCCTGAGAGTAGAAGAAGCCATGATGGGATCGGAACAAATACTCATTGCCGTTATTCGGGAACCTAACTCATAGCAGGACTTTCCGGTTTATTGTCATAACCAGCATCTCAATTTTGCCGAAAGCAATTACTCCTCTTCCTACCTGCACAACGGTTTGAATCAAACCTGCGATTCCCTACTTTTACCTCCATGGCCATCATCAGCAAAAAGAAAAAAGCTATTTCCATCAAAGAGCCCCTGCGTAACTATTTGATTGACAATGGCAGGGAAACCAACCTCCCCATCAGTTACGGAGACCTGCTGAGATATAACAACTCCATCCCGCTGATCGACAAGAACAATAAGGATACACTGTGGGAGTCAGTCTTCTATCCGCAGGGGGACATGCAGGAGATCTATCATAACCTCAAAAAGATATATGCCATCCTGAAGGCCGATGGTGACCTTTCCGTCATGGATCACCTTTTTGTGGATCGTATCGACTTGTGTGTATACGGCAATACTCAACCCTTCCGGGTACGTATTGTCAACAAGATCAACGACAATGCCGACTATTTCTATATCAAAAATGCAGATGCTTCAAGGGTATACGGATTGGAGCTGGAACACTGGCTGTCACCTAACCGCATCAGCTATATAACTCATGAATCCACACTTATTGAAGAGCACATTTTAGGTATACCCGGAGATCAGTTCATTAAGTTTCACCTTAATGACAAGAGCCTGAACCGCATACGGCTGTCCAAGGAATTCGTAAAATTCAACGAGCGGTGTTTTGTGCGTCTGCTGGGCGATATGCATGCCAATAACTTTGTAGTGGATATCACCCCCGATTTTGAGGATGTGAACTACCGTATTCGCGCTATTGATTTCGACCAGCAGTCCTACGAAGGGCGTAAGTCAATTTATCTGCCGCAGTACTTTAAGGAAAATAACCGGTTGATCGATATAGGCCTGCAATGTCTGACCCCGCCCACGGTAAAACAATACCAGAAGGAAGAAAGGTCACTGATCGCACGACGTTTCAAGGCTTCAGGCAATGTGATCAATCAACTGCTCAATGCCATGGCCGGAGAAGTACTTTCCAGCACGGAAAATGTCCATAACCTGAGAACGGAGCTGGCTTACCATTATAAGGACAATGAATTTCTGCTGTGCAACTCCATGGGTGAGCTGGTACGACACAGCCTGGAAAAGGTGCTTAACGGCGATCATCACTATCAATTTCCCAAGTGATCGTCCTGAGTAGTGAGTCTTGAGCATTCAGCAGGCCTTCCCGCACTTTGTTTCGGCAGGCAAGCCAGCCAGCAAAGAAGAGGGCATCCAGACTCTATGCTCCATGCTCCATGCTCCATGCTCCATGCTCCATACCAGTACCCAGTACCCAGTCACCAGCTACTAGCTACCAGCATCCCGGACCGACGGTGCCAGTTCAACACCCTCTTTCAGCAGTTCATCCGACACCGGCGGCAGCTTCCGAACTTCCAAAGGCAGCACTCCGGCCCAGATATCCAGGGCATAGTCTTCCTTCTCATCCCTGGGGCCTCCTGTACGTATTTTGGCAGATGCCTGCTCTATTTCTATCTCCAGTACCGTGGTGGCCTTCAGTTCTTTGGCGTTAGGGAGACGCGATTCATTCCACCGCCCCTTCAGCACACTTTCTGAAATGATGTAAAGGGCATTTTCCTTGCCCGCATCCGGCACCTTTCTGGCATGGCCAAACACCACCACCGAGCGATAGTTCATGGAATGATGGAATGCTGAACGTGCCAGCACAATACCGTCCACATGAGTAACAGCCAGTGACATGGCGACACCCTTATCCAGATGTTTTATCAAACGGCTCGTATTTGCACCATGGATGTATAGTTTATCATCTTCTCTTCCGTACAACGTAGGAATAATGAAAGGTTGATCATCCATAACAAAGCTGATGTGACAAAGGTATCCGGCATCCAGAATAGCATAGACCGTTTCCTTGTCGTAATGCCCCCGGTCAGGTACGCGTTTCACCTTGTTCCGTGTATCAACAGTATAGCCGTTCGTGGTTCCTGCCTGTTCCATATTTACTTTAATTGAAGAAAATCCATGATCAAATATAGGATCAAACCGGATTATTCTTAGGTGCCATTTTTTAATAATTAAATGGTCCGGTTAATACAAATGGTCCCATGGCTGAGTATTGAAAGTACTTCGGACAACCGGCTGTTTCAGTAAAAGGCAGGGCTAGTCCATTATTTTCACCCACCCGCAGCCGGAGCTATTCTTCTCCCCCAGCCCAATCTCCCACACAAGTTTGTGCACTTCAATGGGTGCGTTCATAGTACAGTCAAACATACTTCCCTTGATGTCCGTTTGCTGTGGTGTGAAGGGCTTGATACGTATTTTTTTTCGTTTAAAATCCGTTTGAGGCAGTATTTTGATGTCTGTGGATGCTTTTTCCGGTTCTATATGGGCCAGCTCCTGTCCGGCAGTTTTGTATTTTCTCTGCAAATTTTCGGTAAGGCGTGTCACAAATCCGGCATCATCGGGATACAGGTATCGTCCGTATTTTTCCTCTCCCTGCGGTGGGCGCGTGATCATACACAAGGATTGCAACCGATAATCCATGGTTTCATGAAAGTCTGGCTCAGACAGGAACTCCATATCCGTAACTACAAAGTCCACCCGGTTGATACGATCGCCCAGGGCTGCTGAAGCATCCTTAAAAATCTTTTTGATCAGCGGCGCCGCAGTATCGGGCAGCACACATCCAAACTCCAGCGTAACTATATCTCCCTGAAGCTCAAAAACTCCTCTTTCCTGATGGAGTCGGTAGGGTCTGAAGTCAATGGGGCTGAAATTGAACAACCTGAACCTACGGTGTCCATCCTGGTAGTCCTTCCCCTGCAGAAAATCTGCAAATTTCTTTTCGTCATCGCCCATGCACCTGTAAATCCAGCTACTCAGGTAATACTGATAGTCTGCAGGCAGAAAACGATCCCTACCGGTGATCGTCATAATTATTTTGACTCGCATTAGGAAAAAGTTAGCCCTTTCTTCAGGTTTCTAAGAAGATATTAAAAAACAATCGTCCGGTGAATTTATTTTTTCCGAACGGACTGCTTTCCTTTCCGAAGAAGAAAGAATTTAGCAAACCTGGAGTCAAACGTGGTTTCAGACTTAAATAGTGATCACTGAATAATCAGAAGATCACTTTTCGAAAAAATAAATGATTGAATAGTTTCCAGGTTGTTCTCAATCAATCGTATAACCTCAGCATTCCGCAGTTTCCTGGCGTTATCCAGATCACCTTTAGTGGTGCACCATTTAAAGTAACCCGATAATAGAAATCCTTGTTTTTTGTCAGAATGATATACTCCTCCTTTTTTTGGAATTTCCCATAATTTGGAATCGGAAGCATGAGTCAGGTTCAGATCAGAAACATGAAATGAGGCAGGAAATTTTCTAAAAGAATGCTTCTAAGCCGGACTGATAAGTTATTATCAATTAAGATCTTTCCCGGCCCGTCATCCATTGTCAGGCAATACGTCTAAACTTCCTTTCTGCATCAGCGGCATAGGACAGGCAGGCCAGAATGTCATCCCGTGTAAGCATTGGGAAATGTTCCAGAATATCATCCACACTATCTCCGGCAGCAAGATAATCCAACACATCATAGACTGTAATCCTCATTCCTCTTATGCAAGGCTGTCCAGATCGCTGGTCTGGATCAATTGTTATATATTTAGTATAATCGGCCATGATGACAATAGCTGTTTAAAGCTACAAAGTAGATCCCGGAGTAAAAAAGACCTGAAAGGTTTTCGAAATCTGTTAGGTCTGAAACGAGTTTGGCAAGTGTACAAGTCAACTGATACCGGATTATCTTTGTGTCTTAAAAACTATTATCAAAGGATTCGGTTATGTTCCCATGGAAATCGGTATTGGTTATTGAACAAAGCTCTTCCAGAGCCCGGTATCTGCAATTGGTAGATCAGATGATCAAGGAGATCAGTGCAGGCCGCCTGCAGCCGTCTCAAAAGATCCCTGGTACGAGAAGAATGGCGGCGCTGCTACATCTCAATCGCAAAACAGTTATTCAGGCCTATGAGGAATTAATGGCACAGGGATGGCTGGAAATACGGTCTTCCTCCGGCACCTATATTTCCGAAAAGCTGCCTGTTACTCAATATATACCACTGGAAGGAAAGTCCCCTTCCAACCGCTCTGCCAGGCCGGCATCTCCACATTCATTTGATTTTATTGATGACTATACTCCTCAACCCCAAAGCAGCCTTGTAGTGGATGGCGGCTCGCCGGATCACCGTTTGGCTCCTGTAGACTGGATATTTAAGGAATGCCGCTCACTGGCCAAAAGCCGGTTCAATAATCACCTGCTGGCCTATTCGGACGTTCGGGGGGACAAGGTATTGAGAAAAATACTGGCAAACTATCTGTCGGAGTCCAGAGGAATGAACATCAATGAGGATAATGTACTGATCACAAGAGGTAGTCAGATGGGTATCTTCCTTGGCCTGAAGGCAATGATCCGGCCCAATGATCCCGTAGTGGTGGGTGACTCCGGCTATGACGCAGCTGACTGGGCCGTCCGGTACCACAGGGGTCAGTTGGAACGGGTTACGGTGGATCACCTCGGCCTGAATACAGATGAGCTTGCAGCCGTTTGTAAAAGGCTACCCGTAAAACTGGTGTACATTACACCTCACCATCATTTCCCTACCACGGTCACACTCTCCAATGACCGCAGGATACAGCTGCTCCGGCTGGCTATGAAGTACAACTTTACCATTCTGGAGGATGACTATGACTACGATTTCCACTACAGCAGCAGCCCCCTGCTGCCGCTGGCCAGCCTTGATCATTACGGACATGTGGTCTATGTCGGATCCTTCAGCAAAATATTTGCCCCAAATGTCCGCGTAGGGTATATGATCGGTTCTCACGAAATGGTAGAGGAATGCAGTAAGGTCCGGCGTATCATCGACCGGCAGGGGGACCATCTTATGGAGCGGGTCATGGCTGAGGCGATCCTGTCAGGAGAACTGACCCGTCATTTGAAAAAGAGCCTGATCTGTTACCGGCAGCGCCGTGATCATCTGAGTCAGCTATTAAATGAAATGATGGGAGATCATGTAGAATTCAAAGTTCCTGAAGGAGGTATGGCCATCTGGACCCGTTTCAGGAAGATCCATCTGGCTTCCATAAAACCTGAGCTCAATGCTCGGGGTCTTTATCTGGACATTGACCGTGACCTTGCAGAAAAATTCAATGGCGTCAGGATGGGTTTTGCCTCTATGAATGAAAGTGAGCAGAAACAGGCAATAGAAATACTGGCAGGAGTAGTTCAAAGTTCCACATTGTAAAATATGAGTTCAGCGAACATTGAACGTACAACTTTGAACGTCGAACTTAAACAGCTCTCATCTTAAGTTTTTTCTTAAGCTCCTCCACGGATGATTTGAAGCCGGCGTTGGTATCCATCATATCGTTGACGGACTGCACGGCATGAATGACAGTGCTGTGATCACGGCCACCGAAGTGATAGCCAATGCTTTTCAGAGAGTGATTGGTATATTCCTTGGAGAAGTACATGGCCACCTGACGGGCAATAACGATCTCCTTTTTCCTGATCTTGTCTTTCAGGGATTCCACCTCCACCTTGAAGAATTCCGCCACAGTCTTTTGGATGTAGTCGATACCCACTTCCGTTTCAATATCCTGTACTATGTTTTTCAGGGTCTGCTTAGCCAGCTCAAGGTCAATTTCCACCTTGTTCAGGGAGGCATGAGCGATCAGGGAGATAAGCACCCCCTCCAGCTCACGAATATTCGTGTCTACACTGTAGGCAAGATACTCCAATACATTATCCGGTATGGAAATACCATCTGCCTGCATTTTGCGCTGAATGATGGCCACGCGGGTTTCGTAATCGGGCTGTTGCAGATCTGCCGTAAGGCCCCATTTGAACCGTGACAGCAGTCGCTCCTGCAGTCCCTTGAGGTCACGCGGAGGACAGTCACTGGTCATGACGATCTGCTTACCGGCCTGATGCAGGTGATTGAATATATGGAAAAATATTTCCTGGGTCCTTTCCTTGCCTGCCAGGAACTGTACATCATCAATAATGAGAATATCCACCTGCATGTAGAAATTCTGGAACTCCTGTATTTTGTTGTTTTTCAGCGCATCGATGAACTGATTCGTAAATTTCTCGGACGAAACATATAGCACAAAACGGTCGTGCAGGTTGTTCTTGATCTCATTGCCAATCGCCTGGACCAGATGGGTTTTGCCAAGTCCAACACCTCCGTACAGCATCAGAGGATTAAAAGAAGTCACCCCGGGTTTTTGCGCTACGGCATATCCCGCGGAGCGTGCAAGCCTGTTACAATCCCCTTCTATATACGAGTCGAACGAGTAGTTGGGATTGAGTTGAGATTCCTGATAGAGCGTGTCAACAGATTTCAGTTGGAATGGCGAAGTATATTCATCATTGCCAATATTGCCAAAACCATTGCTCTTCATGTTTTTATTGGGCAAATTAACTGCAAGCGGCTTCGACTGATGGTTACCCCTGTCTACGATCACCGAATACTCAAGGCGTGCCTGCTTACCGACCACAGCGGTGATAGCCTTTTTCAATATATGAATATAGTGTTCTTCCAGCCATTCATAGAAGAACTGGCTCGGTACCTGAATGGTCAACACTTCGTCATTACATTTTACCGGAACTATGGGCTTGAACCATGTGTTAAAACTTTGTTCAGCCACATTATCTCTGATAACTCTCAGACAATCGTTCCAAATCGATTCGCAATCCTCGTGCATTAACCCAAATTAATATTCTGTAAACAGACAGACATCAGACCTCTCTGACGGGAAAAAGGGAAACAAATTTCATAAAAAAAAAACGAACATAAAAGGAAGAATTGTTCTGAATTCAGAATAATTTTCTGACCTAAGTCATATGAATATGAATCCATTAAAAATTAGTACCTATACTCTCTAAACCGAGTAAAAGGGACAAATAAATATATGCAAATCGTGTAAATTTGCATGCGAGTCAACCACCAGACTATGAGCAAAAATCACGAACTCTTATTTTCCGATTTCTCTAAAGTAAGCAGAGAAGAATGGATAGAAAAAGCTACCCTTGATCTCAAGGGAAAGGATGTTTTGGAATTGTACACATGGGAGCTGGAACCCGGCATATCGTCGCCTCCCTATTACGATCCTTCAGACATCACCACGCTAAAAGATTATGACGCATTCCACAATCGGTTACCCCGTGCAGAACATACTACTCAGGGAGCCCGGGCATGGCGAAACCTGCAGGAGATAGAAGTGCAGAACGAAGGATCTTCAAATCAGGAAGCCCGAGAAGCTCTGGGTAACGGAGTGGATGGCATACTTTTCGAAATAAGCGCTCCGGTCAACTTCGGAGAGCTGCTGAAGGATATACCTTTGGACAAATTCAGTGTTTCCTTCAGGTTGTCATCAAACGACCTATCTATAGCTGAGGGATTGCATTCCTTTCCTGGATCCACAGGCATGGATACGGATCACATTGTGGGATCCATTGAAATTTCCGGTGGCTCCAAAGAAGATCAACTGAAGCTTTTCAGTCTCTTCCAGGCATGGCCTGGTTTCAAAACCCTTGGCGTACGTTCCGATGTATCCTCTCTTACCGAATGTGTGGCTGAACTACTTCAGCAAACCGTGGAAATGATGGATGCCGCTCAGGATAATGGCAATGATCTGACAGAAACATTCAGAAACATGATCATTACCACACCTGTAGGCACCAGCTATTTTGGAGAGATAGCAAAGATCAGAGCTCTACGCAGACTGGTGTTTCAGGTGGCAGGAGCGTATGGCATTGACAATCTGCTGCCCGAAGACCTTATGATCAGAGCCCGGTCAGGCAAGTGGATCAATGAGGCCTATGAACCGCATGGCAACCTGCTCAAAAGTACAACAGCAGCTATGGCAGCTATTTTGGGAGGCTGCAACGAATTGCTTACAGAGCCTGAAGATCAGGATGCTCTTTCCGTACGAATGGCACGCAATGTTTCTTCCATCCTGAAGGACGAATCCTTTTTCAACAGGTCCGCAGACCCTGTGGCCGGATCATATTATCTGGAAAGCCTGACGGATAATATTGCCCGCCAGTCATGGGATAAATTCAGAAAATTACTTAAAAAGGAAATGGCATCATGAGACCTGATTTCGACACAATAGCCTACAATCAATTTCAACCTCAGGAAAGAGGGAACGGCACCGCTACATGGGGTACTGCCGAAGGCATAGAAGTACCTTTCGCAATAAATAAGGAAGATATAAAAGACCTGGAACAGATCGGGTTTTCCGCCGGCATTCCACCTTATCTTCGTGGACCGTATTCCACGATGTATGCCGGAAGACCGTGGACCATCCGCCAGTATGCGGGATTTTCCACCGCAGAGGAATCCAATGCATTTTACAGAAGAAACCTTGCAGCAGGTCAGAAAGGTCTGTCAGTAGCTTTCGACCTTGCTACGCACCGGGGCTATGACTCCGATCACCAGAGGGTGTCCGGCGACGTGGGAAAAGCCGGGGTAGCCATTGATTCGGTGGAAGACATGAAAATGCTTTTCGATCAGATCCCTCTTGATCAAATGTCAGTCTCCATGACCATGAACGGCGCTGTAATCCCTGTTATGGCCTTTTACATTGTAGCTGCCGAAGAGCAGGGGGTGACACCGGAGAAACTCAGTGGCACCATCCAGAATGACATACTCAAGGAGTTCATGGTAAGGAACACCTACATATACCCTCCGGCTCCTTCCATGAAGATCATAGCCGATATCTTTGAATACACTGCAAGGCACATGCCTCGTTTCAACTCTATCAGTATCAGCGGCTACCATATGCAGGAGGCCGGAGCCACAGCAGATATTGAACTGGCCTATACGCTGTCAGATGGACTGGAATACCTGCGCACCGGGATCAAGGCCGGATTGGATATCGATGACTTTGCACCGCGGCTGTCTTTTTTCTGGGCGATAGGTATGAACCACTTCATGGAGATTGCCAAAATGAGAGCCGGCCGCTTGTTATGGGCAAAAATTGTAAAACAGTTTAATCCGAAAAATCCCAAGTCACTGGCTCTTCGCACCCACTGCCAGACCTCAGGCTGGAGCCTTACGGAGCAGGATCCTTACAATAACGTAACACGCACCTGTGTGGAAGCCCTTGCTGCAGCACTCGGTCACACACAATCGCTGCATACCAATGCCCTGGACGAAGCCATAGCGCTTCCTACCGACTTTTCAGCCAGAATTGCACGTAACACCCAACTGTACCTGCAAAAAGAAACTGACATCACGAAAGTGGTAGATCCATGGGCCGGATCCCACTATATTGAATATCTTACTGATCAGCTGGCGCAAAAAGCATGGAAGCTTATTCAGGAAGTGGAAGAGCTTGGAGGCATGGCCAAAGCCATAGAAAGCGGTCTGCCCAAAATGAAAATTGAGGAGGCAGCAGCCCGTAAGCAGGCAAGGATAGACTCCGGTAAAGATGTCATAGTAGGGGTGAACCAGTATCAAACCAATGAAGAACCTGACTTTGAGATACTGGAGGTGGATAATGCCAAGGTACGGAATGGACAAATTGAAAGACTGAATAAACTAAAAGCCCAAAGAAATCAGGATGATGTTGAGCAGTCTCTCCAAAGGATCACGGAAGTAGCGCAAACCGGGAAAGGTAATCTTCTTGAGGCAGCCGTGGAGGCCGCCCGGAAAAGAGCTACATTGGGTGAGATATCCATGGCTATGGAAAGTACCTTTGGAAGATATAAAGCTACCATACGCTCCATATCCGGTGTTTATGCAGGGGAATTAAAAATGGATGACAACTTTAGGGAAACCCGGGAACTTTCCGATGAATTCGCCCGGCTTGAAGGGCGCAGACCCAGGATCATGATCGCCAAAATGGGTCAGGACGGCCATGATCGTGGCGCCAAGGTGATCGCGACCAGCTTTGCTGACCTTGGTTTTGATGTGGATGTAGGACCACTTTTCCAAACGCCCGAAGAGGTAGCCCGACAGGCCGCTGAAAATGATGTACATATCATAGGCGCTTCCAGTCTGGCTGCCGGGCACAAAACGCTTATCCCACAGCTCATAGAAGAGCTTCGCAAAGTGGGCAGGGGTGATATTATGGTCATTGCGGGCGGCGTAATCCCCCAACAGGATTATGATTTTCTTTATGAAGCCGGTGTTGCCGGTGTCTTCGGCCCGGGTACAGTGATTGCCACCGCGGCCAAAGATATACTTCATAAGCTGATAAAAAGCTGATGTAGAACGCGCTATTCTGATTTTCAGGCTTCACCCCCAAAGATGGTGTAGTGAAGCCTGAAAATCTTTTAACCCTTCTGTAAGGGGGTAAGTATATCTATTTACCCTCGCTCTGATCATCCAATAGCTTTCCGGCAAATCTGAAAAAAGAGTCATATGCCAGGATAGAAGGAGTTAGAGAGCCTCAGCAAGGCCTATGCACACGATTTATGGACTCAAATCGGGGACCAAAACAGGGTAGCGAGAACCGCAGGAAGTATTGGTTCGACCGGGATATTGAGTAGGGATCTTTCAATACACCCTTATGATCAAAATGTCTCCAAATTGTGCCTTTTTGACCATGACATAGATAATCCTACTGAATGGGTTACCATTTGATGGTTTTTATACACCCATAAAAGCTACGGCTCTGTTTTGGGTATCCACGTCAGGAATCCAACCAAAGTAACTTATTGTAAGAATTGTTAGCAATTTGGACGTAAGTTATCAAGTATTGAAGCCCTTCATACTTGCCTGTCAAAAAACATATTTTTTTCATTCAAAATCTTATATAGACTTGATTTTCCACATTTTAAGCACAGAAACAGCCCGGTAAAAACATACAAAAAGCAGGTTAATCTGTCTACCGTACCTAACAACATCAGATTGCACTTTTTCTTAATTATGATCTCCCTATATTGATCTTAATTCTCTAATTAAGAGTGAATTGAAGCTATAAAACAATTGTTCATTTAAACTATACGGCAATGAGAAAGTTAATCTATCTGGTGTTTTTATTTGGTATATTAACGGTATTCTCATCATGTTCAGACGCTATGGAGGATGAGTTGTTCAATCCCGAAGATGTGGTCATGGAGACGGGAGATGGCACTTCCGAAGATGAGAATGTACCCCACCCCCCACCGAAGATAACATCAAACGGTTGAAAAAATAATCTATGTAAGATATTGGACGAAATGGCGAGGCTTCACCTCGCCATTTTTTTCTAGCTTTATGCAATGAAAAAATACCGATATCTTTTTACACTTTTCATAGTCATTTTGGCGGAAGCCAATGCTCAGGATTTTGACAGTGTGTATACTCAGGCTATGGAGTCATCGGATATCGTACTGGCTGGCAGAGCCAATGAACTAGCCGGTTCTTCGGAACAGAAAGCAAAGGCCCATTACCTGATCGGATATTTAAACCACGAGAATCGAAATTATTTTGAGGCTTTAAGTAACTATTTCTCTTCCCTGTCCTACTACAGAGAACAGAATAATTACAAGGTTCAAAGTTATCTGCTGGAAAATATAGGAATGGTCTATGAAAAGGCTAATTTCTATGATGAGGCTGCCGACTTTTTTATGCAGAGCAAAATACTGAGGACCTCCGTCAATGATACTACCGGCAGACTACACACGGAATACTATCTGGCTAAAATTTACCGAAAGAGTTCCAATTTTGATGACGCTCTTTTTATCCTGGAAGATCTTCTGGAAAAACACAGGGAAAGAGACAATAGCAGGGAAATAGCAAAAATCCACAATGAAATTGGACTCGTCCACCTTGCTAATGGAGAATACGAAAAAGCAAGACAGTACTACAACAGGGCCCTTCAAAGTGACCTGACCGATCAATCGGGGAGCAGGTTTGTCAAGTCCTACAATAATATTGGCCACTCGTACCTGCGACAGAGTGATTACAGAAACGCATTGAAATATTTTAACAGGGCTCTTGAACGCTATCATGGTGATGTAACCGGCCTGGACAAGGTGGATAATGCTCTGCTCTTCCAGAACCTTGGCAAAGTCTATGATTCACTAAAATCAGATTCGGCAGTTTATTTTTATGAAATGAGCTACGGACTCAATGCTTTTGATGAAACCAAGGAAGAGTACCTCGACCTGTGTATACAGATCAAAAATGCGTATTGGAAAAAGAATGACATGGCGCGGGCGCGCTATTTCAGCGATCAGGTGGACAAGATCGCTTCCAGTGTTTACTCTCTCAAACAAAACCTGAATCAGTTGTACGTAAGATATCAGGTGGAGGCCGCCACCTATAAAATGGAGCGCGAGCTTAAAACAAGCCAGCTCGAAGCCCAGCTCAGGCAGGATTTTATCATCAAATGTGTACTGGCTGTAATTCTTCTGGTACTGGTACTACTTGTGATCCTTGTCTATCGCAAAAATCAAAGATTAAGGTTCATATCCAGCGAAGCAGTCAGAGTGTATAAGGTTCTGAACAGCTGATGGTCAATGAAAAATTTTTGATTGACGATTGATGATCGTCTGATTTAAGCGTTCTTACTACCCCAACATCTCCGCACTTTAACACCTCATTCCGCGCGACCATTCATCAACTGCTGGATGAAGGAGTTGGAAACTTCCAGCTTTCCCTCCAGATTCTGATTACGCGCCTTTGCCTCTTCCAGTTCTTCCAATGTCCGGTTATACTGCTCAAGTAGTTTGTGGAAGGTATCTTCCGGAGCATTTCGGAAGGCTTGTTCATACAGAGAAATATCCACCCGCTCGTGCCTCTCAGGTTCTTCCTCCACCTCCTGCACCTGTTCGGTTTCATCCGAAAACAATACCTTCATAGGCACTTCCAGAACCTCTGCAATAACCGGAAGCAAATCACTGCTTGGAGAAGAATTGCCGTTTTCCCATGCGGAAAGCGTAGCAGTACGAAAGCTTATCCCTGCCAGCTGACTGATCCGTTCGATGAAATCAGATTGCGTCAAGCGCAATTTTTTACGATTTGTAGCAATATTTCTCCCCAAACGTGTTTTCATTTTCAAATTTATCGTATATTTTGGGTAGTAATTTACCAATATAGAAAAAAGTGATCAATCCAATAGCATCGGATTTCGAATATACGAAAAATCATTGAAATTCAGCGTTCTAAGGATTCACCACTACTTATTAAATAAAATACCTGAAGTCATGAATATAAACATTGAAACCAGCACACCGAGACTGTCCTTTCTATCGAATAATCGTTCTGAGGCCATACTCAAAGTCTATGACAAGGTAAAAATGATCCCCTTCTGCTGGCTGGCAGAAGAAGAACTGGACTCATATTATCCTCAGGGCCGTATATCGGACACGATCAGCTTTATACGACAAGGCAACATCATCCGCTTCATTCAACAGCCTACGGATACGATCGCAGAAATTGTTTTCTGAGGAATAAAAGTAATATCGTGGCGCTGAACGATATCCTTGATAAGTTCTTTAAACTGCAGGAATTGATCGGCCAGCAGCAGTCCGGCTCACCAAAGGAACTATCAGAAACACTGGACCTGTCGAAAAGGCAGGTGCTGAATTATATCCGCGCACTTGAAAAGCACACAAAACAGCCAATAGCCTACGACAGAAAGCTGAAAAGCTACATTTTCAAAAAAACCGACAGCACCGAAAGCGGGTGAACACAATACCTCGTGCACTCCACTCCCTGCCCAACTTTCAGTTTCAGTATTTTAAATAATCCTAATTATTTAACCTTCAATTAATTAGATTTATATTCCATTTTCTCAAATCAACACTAATATGCTGTCCATGAAAAGCGATTTGAAACTATTATACCCGGTAACGCTTTGCATGTTACTGATATTCACTACTTTCACTTTTGCTCAGGAAGGAGGGAAATACGGGAAGATACTGCGAAAGGCAGACATCCAATATGAAACAGGCAACTACGTAAAAGCCAATAAAACCCTTAACAAGTATAAAAACAAAATTGTAAAGAAATACGGGGCACAGAATGAATACCTTCCGCTTTACTACATCCGGAGAGCCAGGTTTAATCTGGCTGAAGGGCTCCTCCTTGATTTTGAGAATTCTATTGAGCAGGCTATAGGTGCCAGTGAAGCCATATATGGAGCCACGTCAAAAAAGCATGCCATTACACTACTGGATATTGGAGAGATCCTGGCACTTTATGGTGATTTTGTAAAGTCGGAGCAAAACGTACGATCCGCTCAGCAGACACTGGAAGCCTCTGAAGCCCTTGATGACAATCTAAAGGCACAAATTGATCTTACCCTGGCCATGGTGCTAACCGGAAGAGGGTTTTACAATCAGGCACTCTCCTTTATCGATGAAAACCTCGATTATTTCAGATCAAGGGCAGTGACGAAGGAATCATTTTTGGATGATAAGGGGCGCCTGCAAAGCCGAAGACTGCCGGAAGAAGAAGTAAAGGAAAGGCTCGGTGATTACGCCACACTGCTGACCCTGCGAGCCAATGTTTACCGAAAAAGAGGAAGTTACAATGATGCCAACAGTGCCTTTGGTGAGGCCAAACGCTGGATAGATAAAAATCTGGGCGATACAAGTATTGAATATGTAAAAAATCAACTGGATTTCGGACAGTTCCTTCTGGAAAACGGGCTTCGGGATTTTAACAACAGTGATGTAAAAGATGAGCGTTTTGACCGAACGCTGAGTCAGCTCAAAAAACAACATGAAGAGTCCCATTATCTGGCTTTTGACCTCTATGAACTCCTGCTGAAACAATACCTCGCCAGCGATAACCGGTCAAAATTCCGAAACCTTAAAATAGAGTACGAAAAGGCTATTAAGCGCAACTTCAAAAGCTCCAGCCTCCATTATGTCAATCTGGAAACAGTGGAGTTTGATGCTCGCCTGGATAAGGAAAAGACAAGGAATCTTGAAAGCAAGGCCGCCATACAGGCCAACAACAGTGCGTTGCCTCAATACCACAAAAAACGTATTGATATAATTGATTTCCTGTTCCGTCTGGCACTTCAAAACAAAAATTATGCAGCTGCGGAAAAAAACCTGGGTGATATTCTCGACATAAAGAAGGTGCTGTACGGAGAGGAATCTCCCGAGTATCATCTTGCGAGAATAGAACTCGCCAACTACTATGTGGATTTTACCGATAAGATCAAGGAGGCTGAGGCTATCTATAAGGAGAGTTACTTTGAGCTGGTAGAGAAGCAGATAGACACGTGGCATAAGGACTACGTCAATATTCAGGATCATCTTGCTAAATTCTACGAAAGTACTGACCAATATGATCTTGCCATGGCTGCTGTAGACAAAGCCAGTGATGGTGCGGCTCTCAAATTTTCTCCTGACGATCCTGCCTATGCCGTTGCGCTCGATAATGAAGCCCAACTGTACATTAAACTGGCTGATTATGAAAAAGCTGAGAACAGCCTGAACAAATCTCTCGAAATATTCAATGAATACAGAAAGGATGAGGGCTGGCTGGTAGAATATGTCAATACACAAGCCACACAGGCAGAACTAAAAGTGATCCAGGGGCTTTTTGATGATGCTGAAAACATCATTACCCGTTCCAAAAAGATGTTACGTAGAGCAGATGATATCTCCAACTACAATGACCTTGCTTCGCAGCAGGGGCTGGCACGGATCTATATGCCACTGGGTAAATTCAGGGAGGCACGAGAGCTGCTGAATGAACTGATCGTAGAATATGAAGCCCGCTATGGCACCAATTCCAGACGGCTGATCCTCCCGTTGGTCTACCTTGGCCAGTTGGAGCTGGTAGAGGGCGAATATACCGTAGCCGAAAAAACGGCACGAAGGGCGCATAATATTGCCACTTCCATCTATGGTGAAAACTCTTCTAAGGTAGCTCCGGTGCTTATACTGCTGGCCGAGATCCAGACCAACATCGGGGATTATCAAAAAGCACAGACCAATACCGAAAAGGCCATCGAAATACAGGAAGCCCGCTTTGGCCGTCATCACGTGGATGTAGCCAAATCACTGACACAGCTGGGCCTGATCCGTTTTTACAAGGGCGATGACCTGGCAACAGTAGAAAAGATCATCGAAGAGGCCAAAGATATTATTCTGGACAAATTAGGAGACAGGAATCCAACCTACGCCGATATACTTACTGATCTGGCCAAGGTCTATATATCTGAAAAAAGATACGATGATGCCTTTAACTCCCTCACTCTTGCTGAGAATATCTGGCTTTCAAAGGCCGGCCGGAGAAACAATGTCAATGCTGCGGGTATCTATTCTCTCATTGGTGACATCTACTACATGCAGAGAGATTATGACAAGGCAGAGGAACAGTATGAAAGATCGAAAAAGATCTATCAGAATAAATTCAACAAGAATCACCCTGAATATGTGAAAATACTTTCGAAGCTGAGTAAGGTATATTATATGGAAGGTGATACCAAAAAGTCGCGAAACTATATTGAAGAAGCGCTGGCCAATCACCGGAACTTCATCCGTGCCTTCTTTCCGGCACTGAGTGAGCGGGAAAAGGCCAAATTCTGGAATACAATACGCCCTGATTTCGAGTTTTACAATACCCTTGCATTCAATATAAAGGATCAGGATGCGCGCGTAATAGGTGACGTTTACAACAATGCCCTGCTCACCAAGGCCATTCTACTGAATTCATCCATAAAGATCCGCGAGCGTATTGCCAACAGTAATGATGAAGAGCTCAAGACCATGTACAACGACTGGCTGTTCAAAAAGGAAGAACTTACCCATGTGCTGTCCATGAGTCTGGAAGAATGGCAGGAAAATGAGATCGATCCTGTGGTGCTGACCAATCAGGTGGAGCAAATTGAAAAGGAGCTCAGCCAGCGGTCGGAGCTATTCTCCCAAAGCTTTGAAAACAATGCCATTGTATGGAAGAACGTACAGGATGCACTGAAACCTAACGAGGTAGCATTGGAAATGGTCAGGTATCGCTACTTTGATCATGTCTTCACTGACTCGGTAGTCTATGCCAGTATGTACATCAAAACCAAAAAGGAGCAGTCACAGCCTGAGGTGGCGCTGATGGGGAATGGTGCTGAGCTTGAGAATAAATTCTTCAAATTCTACAGGAACAGCATCACCTACCGGGTACCCGATCCGTACAGCTATGATGCCTACTGGAAGCCTCTGCGGGAAGTGCTGGGAGCCTACTCTACCATCTATCTCTCCGTGGACGGAGTATATAATCAGATCAATCTGGAAGCTATTCCTATCGGTAATGACAAATATGTTATTGATAACTCCAACATTGTCCTTGTAAGCAATACAAAGGATATCTGGGCACGTAAGACAAGAACCAGGGAGGTGCAGCAGGAAAAGCGAGCCTCAATGTTTGGCAATCCAAACTTCTATCTCACCGCCAGCGCCGGTGACATTAGCGCTTTGCCCGGTACCGAGGTAGAGGTAAGGGAACTGAAAAACCTGCTGCGGACCAAGGGATGGACAACTGCTTCATACACAGAAACCGATGCCAGTGAAGATGAGGTGAAAAAGCTGAACAATCCAAAGGTCTTTCATATTGCTACTCATGGATTCTTTACGCCGGAGGAACAAATGACGGAATCACAACGGCTGATGCAAAGTGGAACTGCTGTAGCGCAAAACTCTCTGCTCCGTACCGGGTTGTTGCTTACCGGCGCCGGAGACCTGCTCAAGGAAACTACCTTCAACTATAATGCTGAAAGTGGCATTCTCACAGCCTACGAGGCCATGAATCTCAACCTGGATCAAACAGAGCTGGTAGTGCTCAGCGCCTGTGAAACAGGCCTGGGAGAGCTGGCCGTGGGTGAAGGAGTATACGGGCTTCAGCGTGCCTTTCTGGTGGCCGGTGCCAAAGTGCTGATCATGAGCCTTTTCAAGGTAGACGATGCAGCTACGCAGAAGCTGATGACCAAATTCTATCAAAAGTGGCTGGAAACAGGTGAGATGAGAGAGTCTTTCATAGCGGCTAAAAAGGAGCTGCGTAATGAATATCAGGATCCCATTTTCTGGGGTTCATTTATCATGATCGGACTGGATTAATCGCCGACGTTCTTTTCGCAAGAGTGTTTTTAATACAATAGCACTTTATAACATATGGTATCCTGTACCTCTCCCCCTTCTCCATGGTCTGTGTCCGCACAGACCATTTGCTAAACTGAATCCGATTCTCCGGATCACCTACTGAGGCTATCCTTGAAAATTCTGTTGACGGGTGGAGGGGGGACGTCCACGAACAGTGTGGGCCATTTGAGGCCCCGTGGGTAAGCGGCCTATA
>LYSV01000174.1 GCA_001657315.1 Flammeovirgaceae bacterium BBD 1991-12
TTCAAAAGAGCGGCTACTTCTGCATCCCGACTATTGAAGATGAGGACACGAGAAGATTCGAGTTTGTCTGCAAGCGTTTTAGTTGCCATTGTTGTAAAATTTATAAGTTTAAAATGATAAAAAAACAGGTGATTATGTGAGTTTTTGTTTTTAGCGTTGGTGCGGAAACGTAAGTATGGGTTGGGGAAAGCTGAGTATCGGCCAGGGATTGTGAAGCCTGCCTTCGGACAGGTAAAATATGCACTGGGGAATTAAAAGTACGCTTCCGGATTTTTAAAGTATGCTCTCGGGAATGCAAAGTACGCATTCGGGAGATTGAAGTATGCTCTGGGGAAATGCGAGTGAGCTTTCGGGCAGGCAGACTATGCTTTAGGACTTTGCAGGATGGGTTGGGATAGGATAAACCCGCCTTTGGGGCGGACGAGTGTGCATTTTCCACCTTAAGCCCGCCTTGGGGGCGGATAAATATGCGTTTGTACACCTTAAGCATGCATTTTCCCATGTGAAGTATCCATTTTTCCACCTTACGTGTTGTGATATTATTGTATGATGACCTTCTTCATGGATCTAGCACCTGTTTTGGTCACGATTTCAAACAGGTACATGCCCTCGGATAGACGGCTCGTGTTTATTTCCCGTCCGTTTTCCGAGTACAAATGAGCCCCGGTCATCGTATAGATGTTTACTTGTTTTAATTCTTGTCCTGAACCTGGATCAATATAGACCTTATCCCTTGCCGGGTTGGGATAGAGGGTTAAATCGTTCAACTCGTCATTACTTCCTGTGGATAGTACCTGACCTTCTTCCAAGGTGGATTTGAACCCGTCCCATCCATTATCTAAATAGGTTTGCCTCATGCCCACCGGCACTACCAGGTTGATCTGGCTGCGATCTGCAAATGCATATTTGTGAAGGGATGGGGGATGCGTGGCCTCCACTGTCACCAGATCAAGGTCCGGATTGCCTACAAAAGCACTGGGCCCTATACTGGTCACGTCATTCGGTATAGTCACCTCGGTCAATTTGTTACCCTCAAAAGCTCTATCGCCAATGGCGGTCACATCGTAGTCGGTACCGTCGTGGTTGACCATTTCGGGAATTTCCACTTCTGCTGCCGAACCGATGTAGTCTATGACCTTTACTTCATTGGGATTTACAGAAGTAATTTCATAGTTCATACCCGATACTGTGAACACATCACCCGTTTGAGCAGAACACGCTTCTACAGTCACCACAATCTCTGCACGTTTACTCTCACAGCCGTTGGTGTTTTTTTGGCTGACGTAATGGAAGGTGGTTTCCGCAGTTGCCGTATTGGGTGTGGGTGCGGTGGCATCCCCCGTGTCATCTGTTGGTGAGGTATACCATAACAGGTTATCTCCTGTTGCGGTCAATGCTTCGGCCGGCTGGCCTACACAGTATTGGACGAGTGAATTACTTACCGATGGGGCCATTGGCAGGGCGTTGACCGTAATCGTTGTTGTAATTGCTGCCAAATTGGGGAAATTGGATGCATACTCTGCTACACCTTCAGGGATATCAATGGTAATGGTACCCTCACAAACTGTTGGTCTCAATTGAACGGTATATGCGGAAGTGGAACCCGTGATCAGGGAAAAACTGTTATCAACCACGGTGGCATTAACCAAATTGTCTGCAATATCTTGCTGGGTAAAACCAGTGACGTCGTGCTTAAAGGTAATCGTGACCGAAAATGGTGTTAAATCATTTCTCTGTGCTGGTGCGTCGTCTATTAAAACCTCAATTCCCTCCTTGATGGATGCAAAGTCTGTCCAGTCCGCATGGTTTTCATAATCAGTTACCGAACCAGAAGGCACCAACACCGTTATCTTCCCTCGATTTGAAAAAGCATCATGGGGACTTCCGACAAGGGATGGAGGGATCGTGGCCAGTACGCTTGCAAAGACGATCGGATTGCCTTGAAAAGCACCGTTCTTAATAGTGGTCACACTGCCCGGTATGGTCACCCTGGTCAATTGGTTGCCCTGAAAAGCAGCATTTCCAATACTGGTCACACTATTCCCTATGGTCACCCTGGTCAATTGGTTGGTCTGAAAAGCACCGTTCTCAATAGTGGTCACACTGCCCGGTATGGTCACCCTGGTCAATTGGTTGGCCCAAAAAGCATAAACCCCAATACTGGTCACGGTATAAGTGGTATTATTTTCATTATCGACCGTTTGGGGGATGATCACGTCCGTCCCCATACTTCCATCATAGTCGTGTGCCTCCACTTCCAAGGGTCCTATACCGATAACTTGGTAGGTGATGCCGTCCACCGTAAAGTCATCATCAATTTCTTGAAACGCCGCAATAGATTTGAACCCTGTCCAGTCCGCATGGTTTTCATAATCAGTTACCGAACCAGAAGGCACCAACACCGTTATCTTCCATCGATTTGAAAAAGCATCATGGGGACTTCCGACAAGGGATGGAGGGGTCGTGGCCAGTACGCTTGCAAAGACGATCGGGTTGCCCTGAAAAGCATAAACCCCAATACTGGTCACACTGCCCGGTATGGTCACACGGGTCAATTGGTTGGTCTGAAAAGCAGCATTTCCAATAGTGGTCACACTGCCCGGTATGGTCACCCTGGTCAATTGGTTGGCCCAAAAAGCTCTATCGCCAATGGCGGTCACATCGTAATCGGTGCCGTCGTGGTTGACCGTTTGGGGGATGGTCACCGCGCCTCCCGTAGTGTTATAGTCTATTGCTGTGACCGTGTTGGGGCTGCCCGGTGTTACTTTATAGGTGATATTATTAAAGGTAAACTCGCTACCTACTTGTCCGTAGCCGGTAAGGCTCGCCAATGCCATAAAGAGGGTAGATAGTATTAATTGTAGTTGTTTTTTCATGGTCTTTGTTTTTATGGATAGGTGATAGGGAGTATGGCTAATAATTGAAGTTTCATCATGATCGTAGCTGTTGGGTTGATTCGTTGGGTCATTGCTGGGGGATTAAGGGTAGAAAGCCAATGGTTTTCTGTCTCATTCAGCTAATTTTTCAATCTTTACTATTAATATTAATTAGTTGAAAGAATGTAAAATTCGCGAAGGAGAGGGCGAATAGGCTGTGTGAAAACCGGCAAAAGATGTGCGAGAAACGTCACCTACGCAATGCTTCATCGTACTTCGGTGGTTGAAGTTGAGCGTTAGGGATAGAGGCAAGGTACCTAGCCTCGGTGTGGCGGTGTGGGCACTGCGGACGGGCAGGCGTGTACTGCCGAAAGCCTAGCCGGCCGCGCCCGACCCGAAGGTAACGTCCTATCTCGTTTTTAAATCTTTATACTTGCTGGCAAATTCTTTGTTCCTTAAATTGAATTATGAGAAAGAAGACAACTCAAATTAATACGTATGCATACCTATTCAAATGCGCTAATTTAACATTAGGTCGAATTCAATCTGAGGAGTCATATAGAGACAGTAACCTTACAGTCTACTATACTTTTCTCGCCATGACAGTTGAAGCATTTTTAAATCATATTGGTTCAGAAACATTCGACTGGTGGGAAGAATCTGAAAGAGGTTTGAATGTCAAGTCCAAAACTCGTATTCTACTGGATCACTACGGTGTTAAATATGAAGCAGGTTTAGAGCCGTTTCAAACGGTTAATGAATTGGTGAAATTCAGGAATACAATTGCTCATGGGAAAACACAAATTGTTGAGCAAGAATTGCGTGATGGCGAACTTCCAAAGAAAACCGACGGTTTATCGGATTGGGAAACATTCATTCATCATAAAGATCCAGTTAAGGTTTATTACGTGGTTAAAGGGTTTGCTTTGAAGCTCTGGGAACAAACTGATAAGAGTAAGGAATTTCCTAATCCTTTTGGATGGGTTAGGCATTCAGAGGAATGGCCAGTCAACGATTTAGAAGATTAAGACTTCCTTATGAATTGCCATTTTAAGTACTCTTTTCGTCCAAAAAGAATATGGACATAAGAGAAGCAATCACCCAATTTTTATCACACTGTAAATATGCTACCATGTAGCGCAGATAGCCTAACCCGAAGGGTAACGCCTTTAATTTAAAAACATCTCATTTAGTGAGATAAATGATATTCATTTCGTTATTTTCGACTTGCAATAATTAAATATGGCAATGAACAGAATCAAGGAAGTCCTTGAATCTAAAGGAATTAAACAAACATGGTTGGCAGATAAGCTGGGCAAAAGTTATAATATGGTGAATTCATATGTGCAAAACAGGAGGCAACCTAGTTTGGAAGATTTGTATCGAATTGCAGAAATACTTGAAGTTAATGCCAAAGAATTGTTAAAAGAAAATTTGGATGACTAAGGAGTATCAAATAGAAGAAAGCCTAATTAAGCAACTGACCGAGCTTAAATACACGCATCGACCGGATATCGTTGACCGCAAGACACTTGAACAGAATTTCAAAAACAAATTTGAATCGCTCAACCGAGTGAGACTTTCCGATAGTGAATTTCTTCGATTACGAGAAGAGATTATCGAACCTGATGTTTTTGCCGCTTCCAAACTCCTTCGTGAAAGACAGTATTTCCAACGACAAGACGGAACCCCGTTTCACTACACACTGGTGAACATCAAAGACTGGTGCAAAAACGACTTTGAGGTGGTAAGTCAGTTACGGATCAATACAGAAAACAGTCACCAACGTTACGATATTATTTTGTTGATTAACGGCTTACCTGTAGTACAGATCGAACTAAAAAAAGGTGATATTTCACACCGAATGGCGATGCATCAGATCGTGGATTATAAAAATGATCCGGGCAATGGTTACACCAACTCTTTAATGTGCTTCATGCAGTTGTTCATTGTCAGTAATGGTGGACGAACGTTATATTTCTCAAACAACAAAAATCAGCATTTTCAATTCAACGCTGACGAGCGGTTTCTGCCTGTGTACGAGCTAGCTGATGTTGATAACAAGAAAATCAATCGCCTTGAATTATTCGCAGAGAAATTTCTATCCAAGTGTACGCTTGGAGAAATGATCAGTAAATATATGGTACTGGTAGAAAGCGAACAGAAATTACTGGTGATGCGTCCATACCAGATTTACGCTGTAAAGGCAATTGTTGACTGCATTCACCAAAACCGTGGGAATGGATACATCTGGCATACTACAGGTAGTGGGAAAACTTTGACTTCCTTCAAGGCTTCTACACTGCTAAAAAATAACCCCAACATTGAAAAATGTTTGTTCGTAGTGGATCGTAAAGACCTGGACAGACAAACACGTGAGGAGTTCAATAAATTTCAGGAAGGCAGTGTAGAAGAAAACACCAATACCGAAACATTGGTAAGGCGGTTACTTTCTACCGATTATGCCGATAAGGTGATTGTTACCACCATTCAAAAACTAGGTTTGGCACTGGATGGTACGAATAAAAAAAACTACAAAGAACGATTAGAGCCATTAAGCGATAAGCGGGTAGTGTTCATCTTCGATGAGTGCCATCGTTCTCAGTTCGGAGAAAATCACAAAGCAATTGTAGAGTTCTTTCCAAAAGCTCAGTTATTTGGTTTTACTGGCACTCCCATATTTCCGGAGAATGCCTCGTACAAAATCAGGGAGGATCAATACGAGACCTATAAGACGACAGAAACGATTTTTGAAAAGCCGCTTCATACTTACACGATTACACATGCTATAGAAGATGAAAACGTGCTCCGTTTTCATCTTGATTACTTCAAAGGCAAAGGAGATCAAAATCCAAAACCTGGCGAGGCCCTGCCCGTCCGGCAGGCGGGGATTTCACAGCAGGCAGTAGTAGAAGCCATTATTGAAAAGCATGATACAGCAACCGATCAACGGAGATTCAATGCAGTGTTGGCAACATCTTCCATCAATAATGCCATTGAATACTATCGGCTTTTTAAAGTGATCCAACAGCAAAAAATCAAAGAAAACGAGGGTTTCGCTCCCTTGAATTTAGCTTGCGTATTTTCCCCTCCTGCTCAACTCATGGCCAAGGAAGGCGATCAGCAAAGCCAAAAGAATGCGGCTGACATTAAACAATTTCAGGAAGACTTAGCCCAAGAGAAAGAAGACAATAAACAGAACCCTGAAGAAAAGAAAAAGGCACTTATTGAGATAATTACCGATTATAACGAACAGTTCGGCACAAACCACAATATCAACGAGTTTGATTTATACTATCAGGATGTGCAGAAACGCATTAAAGACCAGAAGTACAGTAAAAAGGATTATCATCCCAGAAATAAGATTGACCTGACTATCGTGGTGGATATGTTACTCACGGGTTTTGACTCTAAGTATCTCAACACTTTGTACGTAGACAAAAACCTGAAATATCATGGATTGATCCAAGCCTTTTCACGTACCAATCGGGTTCTGAACGACACAAAACCATATGGCAATATTTTGGATTTTCGTTCGCAACAGGAAGCCGTAAATCAAGCCATTACACTCTTCTCTGGTGAAGGTGACGATGACAAGGCGAAAGAAATATGGATGGTTGATCCTGCCCCGATAGAGATAGAAAACTTCAAGAAGGCTGTTGCTGAACTTGGCGATTTTATGCAAAATCAGAATTTGGTTAATGAACCGCAGGAAGTGTATAACCTAAGAGGTGACGCATCCAGGATTGCTTTTGTCAAGAACTTCAAGGAAGTACAAAAAATAAAAACGCGACTGGATCAATACACCGACCTGAATGATGAACAGAAAGCTCAAATTGATGCCATATTACCTAAGGAAATCTATCAAGAGTTCCGAAGCTCTTACATAGAGACAGCTAAACAACTCAGGGAAATCCAGCAAAAAGAAGGTGACAATGCGCCTGAGGATATCCAGCAACTGGATTTTGAATTTGTCCTCTTTGCTTCCGCTGTTATTGATTATGACTACATCATGAACTTGATTGCAGACAGCACTCAACAAAAGCCTTCCAAGCAGAAAATGAGCAAGTCGCAGGTAATTAGTCTGCTAAAATCCAACTCTAACCTGATGGATGAAGAAAAAGATTTGACAGACTTCATCAATCAACTGGATTGGACAAGGGGATACACCGCAGATGAACTCAATAGGATGTTTGAAACCTTCCAGGTGGAGAAGTACGAGAAAGAACTAGCGGCTATTGCCAACACCCATGGCTTGCAAACAGTGGATCTGAAATCTTTTGTAGAAAGCATCATGAGTCGAATGATATTTGATGGGGAAAAGCTCACGGATTTACTTGAACCACTTGAGCTGGGATGGAAAGAGCGAAGCAAAGTAGAAACCGCTCTGATGAATGATCTGGCACCTCAGTTAAAGAAACTTGCCCAAGGGCGTGAAATCTCAGGATTAGCGGCTTATGAGTAAGAAGAAATTAATACCTGAACTGCGATTTTCCGAGTTTACGAAGGATGAGGAGTGGCTGGAAAAGAGACTTGGTGATGTAGAAGTATCACGTTTTGTGAGCAAAAAAATTGATGGTGAAAAACTGACGGTAGATAATTACATCAGTACAGATAATATGCTTCCTGATTATTCTGGAATAGCAAAGGCTTCAAGACTTCCTACAACAGATAGAGTGACCGAATACATTGAAGGAGATGTATTGATCTCTAACATCAGGCCATATTTAAAGAAGGTTTGGAAAGCGGATAGAAAAGGAGGGGCATCCAATGATGTACTTGTATTTCGTTCAGGTGCTAGTGTAAAAAGCGAATTTTTAGAGTATGTGCTAAAAAACGATGCATTCATCAATTATGTAATGCGGAGTGCCAAGGGTGTAAAAATGCCACGTGGTGATAAAGATTTTATGCTTGAATACCCTGTAGTGGTTCCACATCCCCAAGAACAGCAAAAAATTGCTTCCTGCCTCTCCTCTTTAGACGAACTGATAGCTGCTCATACTGATAAACTGGAAGTCCTCAAGGATCACAAAAAAGGTCTATTGCAAAATCTTTTTCCACAAGAAGGTCAAAAAGTTCCTGAATATCGTTTTCCAGAATTTGAGAAGGATGGGGAGTGGGAACTAAGTCCATTTTCAAAATTTATAAAGCTATACAGAGGGAGTTCCCCTCGTCCAATTAGCGATTACTTAACGAAAGCTGAAAGTGGCGTCAATTGGATTAAGATTGGGGACACAGGCACAATAACTGACTTTGTTATCAGAAGTGTTTCCGAAAAGATTACTCCTAAAGGTGCAGAAAAGTCCCGAAAGGTTAAAAAGGGGGAATTAATCTTGGCAAATTCAATGAGCTATGGTTATACGTATCAACTAGCGCTAGATGGTTGTATTTATGATGGTTGGTTCGTTCTTCGAGAATACGAGGAGGTTTTTGATAAGCAGTTTTTACTTCAATCACTGAATTCAGACTACATGCAGGATCAATATAAAAAACTTGCTGCTGGTGGTATTGTAAAAAATATAAGTAGTGAGATTGTCTATAGTACATTAATACCAAATACATCAAGAAAAGAACAACAAAAAATCGCTTCTTGTCTTTCGGCAGTAGACGAACTCATTACCGAACAAACCGAAAAAATAGAGCAATTGCAACAGCACAAAAAGGGATTGATGCAGGGCTTGTTTCCGCAAATTGAGAATTAAGAGATGGCAACTATAAACGAAATAGCTGAAGAACTACACAAGCTGAATGAAAGTATCATTCTCATTTATGCGCTTAATTCAACAGGGAAGACCAGGCTATCCGTAGCATATAAAGATTTCACTAAAGCAAATAATGATGGAAAACATGCCGGGGTTTATTTCAATGCTTTCAGCGAGGATCTGTTTGTATGGGATAACGATGAAGATAATGATAACGCTAACTTGAAATTAAATGTGCTGCCGAGTAGTTTGAGCCAATTCCACAGCTTCCTGATCGAAGATGACGCAATGATCAGGGAAAAGCTAGAACCCTATTACCCCAAGTTTGACTTCAAACTAAATCAACATAAGAATCCGGAGGACGGTATTGAATCCATTACATTTTTTGTGGATAAGGAAAATCAATCACCGATCAAAATATCGCGTGGTGAAGAAAGGATATTCGTATGGTGTTTCTTTTTGGCCCTATTTGAAGTTGATGGGTGGTCGGATCAACAGAATGCTCACATCCTGATAGATGACCCGGTATCCAGCCTAGACGATCACAATATTTTCATTACTACAAGGTCAATTCTAGAATTGATCAAAGCCAATTATCTGAAAAAACAGAAAATGATCATTTCCACTCATCATATTGGCTTGTTTTCCATTTTGGCAACCTGGCTAAAGAGCGATGATAGCAAGGGTGGCGTTGGGAAACTGACAAAAACAATCATACTGAAAAATAAGGACGGGGAACTGAGTTTTAAAGGCACGAACAGTGATGTATTCCTTTTTCACCTTCACCTGCTACAAACGTTGCAGGAAGCAAAAAGCGAACAGCTTTACAAATACCACATGGTATTGTTGCGGCAGGTGTTGGAAAATATTAACTCGTTCATCGGTTCAAGGAAAATAGGAAGAATACTTACCGATATAGGTATTGAAGATGTTGATCGGGTAGCTGATGAAATCAATTCACTCTCTCATAAACAAGCTTATCAGTATCAGTTTAATGAAATGTCAGAAGGGGAAGAAACGCTCTTCAATGACGTTTTCGATAAACTGATGGTAACTTATAATTTCGATATAAAATAATGGCACAAAAACATAAAAAGCTCGGGGATACACTTTGGGGAATCGCAAACGATTTGAGAGGAGCCATGAATGCCGATGATTTCCGTGATTATATGCTTTCTTTCTTGTTCTTGCGCTACCTATCGTTCAATTATGAAGCATCTGCCAAAAAAGAGTTGGGCAGAGATTACCCGAAAAGTCCATCAAAAGAAGACAAGCCGGATTTTATAGTACCACCCCCATTGGAAATTTGGTATAAGGAAAACGAGCAGGATACTGAGGAGTTTGAAAAGCAAATGCGTAAAAAAGTACATTACGTTATCAAGCCAAAATATTTATGGAGTAATATCACTGAGTTAGCACGTACTCAAAATGGAGAACTGTTAGAGACACTTGGAGAAGGCTTTCGTCATATTGAAAATGAATCTTTTGAGAGCACATTTCATGGTTTGTTCTCTGAAATAAACCTGAATTCCGAAAAACTTGGTAAAACACCAACAGAAAGAAACAAAAAGCTCTGTAACATAATCCAGAAGATCGCAGAAGGTATTGCTGATTTCTCAACAGACACGGATACCCTGGGTGATGCCTATGAATATTTGATAGGGCAGTTTGCGGCCGGTTCAGGCAAAAAAGCGGGTGAATTCTATACCCCACAACAAATTTCAACCATCCTTTCAGAAATTGTCACCCTAGATAGTCAAGACCCAGCTACTGGTAAGAAAAACAAATTGGATAAGGTTCTGGATTTTGCATGTGGTTCAGGATCCTTATTGTTGAATGTAAGAAAACAAATTAAAGAAGGCGGTGGAAGTATTGGGAAAATATTCGGTCAGGAAAAGAATATCACTACTTACAACTTGGCACGTATGAACATGCTCTTGCACGGCATGAAGGATACCGAATTTGAAATATTTCACGGTGATACACTGCTTAATCAATGGGATTTGTTGAACGAAATGAACCCCTCAAAGAAAGTTGAATTTGATGCCATAGTCGCTAATCCCCCATTTAGTTTGCGATGGGAGCCTAACGATACACTAGCGGAAGATTTCCGCTACAAGAGCTATGGATTAGCCCCAAAGTCGGCAGCCGATTTGGCATTTCTGCTTCATGGTTTTCACTTTTTAAGAGATAGTGGTACTATGGCCATTATCCTTCCTCATGGCGTATTGTTCCGTAGTGGAGCAGAAGAAAGAATTCGTACCAAACTCCTCAAAGACAATAATATTGATACGGTTATTGGATTGCCTGCAAACTTGTTCTATTCAACCGGAATTCCTGTTTGTATTCTGGTTCTGAAAAAGTGTAAAAAAGAAGATGATGTACTCTTCATCAATGCAGCCGAACAGTTTGAAAAAGGAAAACGTCAGAACGAGCTGAATGAAGATCATATCGAGAACATCCTGGAAACCTACAAATATCGAAATGAACAAGAACGCTATTCTCGAAAGGTCTCAATGGAAGAGATTGAGAGTAATGGCTATAATTTGAACATTTCAAGATATGTAAGTACAGCAGAGGAAGAAGTGAAGATTGACTTAAATGAAGTCCATAAAAAACTTATTTCTATTGATGAGAAAATTGAAAAGACTCGGAATGAGCACAATCAATATTTGAAGGAGTTGGGGCTGCCACCGGTATGAAAATCTAATCCTAGCAGAAGAAGAACTAAAAAAGTACAATGAATAATTATGAATGGTCTCAGTTACGTCCTTTATCCAAGCTAGATCAGCTAGCAGAGACCATTATGAAAACGGCTTTTCTTCTCTCCGAAAATCATCATATTACTCAGAGTTACCTAAATCATAAAGGAGCCCATTTCAAGGTGATAAATTGAGTAGGGGACTCCTCCGCTAAAGCTATGGAGTCTAAAGAGTATGATATTCTATGTCGTCAGGTCAATATCGAGAAAACAAACTATGCATTTATCCCCAAAAATGATTTGGAAAGAGGTTTGAGAGATGATCTTTGGATTGGGTTAGTTCTGTTCGTGGATGGTCAGAAACCAACCAAGTATCTGTTTCCAAGCACGGTTTGGCAAAAGCCAAACAAGTTGTTTACCGATACAG
>LYSV01000175.1 GCA_001657315.1 Flammeovirgaceae bacterium BBD 1991-12
ACGACATCCACGAACTCTTTTTCTGTCAACGCCGGAAGCCTGACTTCATATAAGGTAAAAGTAAGGGATAGCTATGGCTGCTGGAGTGGGTTTTCGTCAAGTGCCACCGTTTCTGTAACACATAATGAACCTCCCTATGTCTCTCAAAACGTGTCCTGTGGCCCAGGCACAGCCGTGACGATGAACGCTGTTTACTTCGGTGAAACGGGTGGTGATTACTACATTGAATGGTATACATCCGCCACCGGAGGGTCTCCCGTACACTCCGAATTGGTCAATCAATATAGTAATGAGGCCAGCTACTCCGTAGCGCTAAGTTCCAATAGAGAATATTGGGTAGCCGTTCATGACCCCGGCACATCCTATAATTGCCGTACAGCGAGAAGGTACTTTTTAGCCACTGTTGGAAGCAAACCCTCCGTTTATGGAGACGGTTACAGCTGTGAAAACGGCACGGCCTACGTTGAAGCAAATAGTTCATCCAACATCTCGACATACTATCTTTACAAATACCAGAATAGTACCTATAACTTTATAGCAAGTAACAGTAGCGGTAGTTTCACTATCACCGACTTTTACCAAAATCAGGGGTCTGACTACCCCGAACCTTCCGATTATTATGTGAGGGGAAGATCGACGGCTGGATGTTACAGTAATTACTCGAGCGTGGCCCTTCATGTTTTAAGAGGTGCAACGCCAACCGTAACGGGCAATACCAATATTTGTTCAGGCGGGAGTACTACGCTGACCGCAAGTGGAGGCGGTGGAGCAGGCAGCTACCGGTGGTACAGGGGAAACGACTTGATAACCGGGGCTACCAATGCCGAATATACTACCGGCGCACTCACCTCCAATACGGATTTCTACGTCTCTTATATGCAACAGGTCTATGTGGGGAATAACATATTCTGTGAAAGCCCCAAAAGACGTGTGCAGGTGACCATTCAAACACCCAGCCCGCCAACACCCTTTAACAAAACGGCTTGCGGATCAGCAAATGTCACCCTTTCTACCAATAACTCCGGGTTTAGCCAATACCAGTGGTATGACCAAAACAATAATCTTTTGGGTACAACCAGTAACAACTCTTTTAACATTAGTGCCCAGAGCCTGGACTCCTACAAGGTAAAGGTTAAGAATAGTTACGGCTGCTGGAGCGGCTTCTCCTCAAGCGCCAGCATTACCAAAACCCTGTCACAGCCTCCCTATGTATCCCAGGGCATATCGTGCGGACCCGGGTCAACAGTTGACATTACGGCCTCTTATCCTTTCACAACAAGTGGTGACTATTATGTAGAATGGTACACCTCGGCCACATCTACGTCCCCGATCCATTCTGTTTTAGTGAATCAACATGAATATACGGCTACCTATAGCCCATACCTGACCAGTGATACTGAGTATTGGGTAGCGGTACAGGATCCGGGCGTGAGTAGTACCTGCCGCACCGATAGGGCCTATATTTTGGTGGAAGTTGGCCAGGAACCTACCGCCTACGCTTCGGGGTATAGTTGTGAAAACGGGACAGCTTATATCGAATCGCAAAGCTCATTTGACATTGATACGTATTGGTTATACAAGCATGATGGTAGTTCTTACAATATCATTTCCAGCAATACTAATGGTGCGTTTACCATTACAGATTTTTACCAAACCGAGGGGACTGATTTCCCAACAGCCTCCGATTATTATATTAGGGTAAGAACTACGTCGGGGTGCTATAGTACATATTTGAATGTGGTCCTGCACGTGTTGCGGCCTACCACACCTGCTCCTGTTTCAGGAAATACCCAAGTCTGTAATGGTGAAAGCACAACGTTAACGGCAAGTGGAGGTGGTGGTCCAGGCAGCTATCAATGGTACCTTGGAAATGACCCTATACCGGGTGCTAATAATGCCCAGTTCAGCACCGGAACCATTTTGACAGATGTAGATTATAGCGTGTCCTACCGGCAGCAAGTACTGGTGGGAAACAATATATTTTGTGAGGGTCCTAAACGTACCGTAAGTATTAATGTACTCCCCGCTCCCGGAAGTGCCCCTGTTATTTTAGGATTCACAGAGCGCTGTGCTTCTGGTGGACAAGTTACTCTAAAGTCTGGGACAGACTTCCATTCCTTTCAATGGTTTACTGCGAATGAAACCCCTATCCCCGGGGCTGCAACGTCTTCTGAGGATGTAAGCATAGCCCCAGGAAATACGGCCACCTACAAGGTTAAAGGGTTTTATTCCAATGGCTGCGGCAGTGATTTTGCAAAAATTACGATCCATACCTATGATAATTGTGAAAATTTTGCCCGTGAGGAACTGATCAGGGTCCCAGGCGTCACCAATAAATCGGAAGTCCCGGGTCTATCCGTTAACCAAAAAACGAGTACATGGGACTACTTTGACGGTTTGGGGCGGCATAAGCAAAATGTACTACAAGGTGCCTCTCCACTTCAGGATGATATTATACAACTTCTATCTTATGACAAATTCGGGCATGAAAAAAGAGAGTACTTACCCTATGCAGAGGATGCTGGTATTCCAGGTTACTTTAGGAATGAAGGCATCAGCAGGCAAGCCAACTTCTATCAAACCGCAAATAAGGTAGCGCATGATACCAAGCCATGGTCGGAAAAGGAATATGAACCCTCACCCTTAAACAGGGTACGCAAACAAGGGGCTCCCGGCACTTCATGGCAGCCTTCTACCAGTAACGTCACAGAGTATCATTATCTTGTGAACCTGGCTACCGAAGAAATATTAAAGTGGGAATTTGACCATGCTAATAACACAATTACGAACCCAGGTGCCTACGGCGACGGACAGTTGACAGTTAATAGGGTGATCGATGAACATCAACATGAGACCAGGGAATATTTGAACAAAGAGGGCAAAGTCGTGCTCAAAAAAGTACAGGAAGTGAACACACCAGGTTTAGACCATACCGGATGGCTGTGTACTTATTATGTTTATGATAATTTCAATTTATTGAGGGCCGTCATCCCACCACAGGCCATAAAAGAAATGGACGATGTTTCGGACTATACCCAGGTCAATAACGATACATTCATCAAAAATTGGCTCTTTCGCTACGACTATGATTTCCGCCAGCGAATGACGGAAAAGCAAATACCGGGAGCTGAACCCATACATTTAGTCTATGATCAATGGGACAGGCTGGTGCTCACCCAGGATGGCGAGCGAAGAAAACTGGGACAGTGGCTTTTCACCAAGTATGACCATTTGGACAGGCCTGTGATGACTGGGTTGACAAGCAATATTACCACCGATCTTGCCACCACACGGACTGATGCATTTAACCATTCCGTGAGGTATGAGAATCGTGTAGCCACGGGATTAGGTTACTCCATCGACCAGTCTTATCCAACGAGCATTACTGAGGCGGAAGTACTCACAGTAGACTATTATGACGATTATAATTTCCCCCATGGCAGTAACGCCTCTTTCACCTACATTGCTGAAATAAACAATCCTTCTACCCCAAAACAAAATGTAAAAAGCCTGATGACAGGCAGCATGGTAAGGCTTGTTACCACAGGTCAATGGCTAAGGAGCATCTCCTGGTATGACACTTACCGGCGCCTGATACAGGTAACGTCAGAAAACCTGCTAACGGGAACAGACAGGTTCACTACCCGGTATAATTTTTTAGGAGAGGTCTTACAAACACAGCTTACACACTCCGGGATCGAACCTGTGGTAATTAAACAGTCGTACAATTATGATCATGTGGGCAGGTTAGTCGAACTGACCCACCAGGTGAACAGCCAGCCTGCAGTGGTCATGACTTCGAATGAATACAACGAATTAGGAGAGCTGGTCCTTAAAAACTTGCATTACATCCCACCTACGGGAGGGGCTGCCGGGTACTTTGCCCAGGAAACAGACTACCGCTACAACATTCGAGGCTGGCTTAGCAGCATTAACGATACCCCGCTGACCGACAGCAATGATCTCTTTGGAATGGAACTATCCTACGAAAACGGGCCCAACCCCCAATTCAATGGCAACATTTCTACCATAAGCTGGAAGAATGTCAATCATGGAGCTTCTCATCGTTACGCTTATACCTATGATCCCATCAATCGGTTAAAAACGGCCGAGTACGGTGCAGAGAGTGCTCCCGGGGTATGGAACAATGCGCTGGGCCGGTACGATGTCACGATCCATGAATACGACAAAAATGGCAATATAAGGTTACTGGATCGCGATGGAGAAAAGGTAAATACACCGGGGGCTGAAACGTATGGCGCCATAGACCGGCTCACTTATACCTACTCAGGCAACAGGCTTCTGAAAATCGATGACGCTATTGATGAAATCCACACCACACGTGCTTTTGAAGACCACCCGGACGATTTGACCAGCTCAACACCGGAAGAATACGGTTATGACGATAACGGCAATATGGACTCTGATGCCAATAAAGGCTTAACAGTGACCTACAATTACCTAAACCTCCCACAAACGGTAACCTTTGCCCCTGGGGACCGGGTTGAATATACCTATGACGCTGTTGGCAACAAACTAAGAAAAAAGGTCTATGAAAGCAATGCGATCACTAAAACAACTAACTATGTTGGCGATATAATTTTTGAGAACAATGACCTCTACCAAATTGCGACGCCAGGAGGACGGCTGGTGCCCGCCTCCACGGGAAGCGACCTGGAATACCAGTACCATATGACCGACCACCTGGGCAACGTAAGGCTTACCTTCAGGGAGGGTGTCGATGAAATGTTCGTAGCCACTATGGAGAGTGAAGATGCTACCCTCGAAGAGGCGCAGTTCAGCAATATTTCGGAAACCCGGGAGACGTTCAGCGTCGCGAATCAAACCCCTGGTGGCAACGAAGTGGCCCAGGTGAATAACGCCAAGCCGGTAGGCCCGGCCATCAGCCTGGAGGTGCTTGCGGGTGACGTTGTGGATATTGAAGCCTATGCCTACTACGAAGGCAATACGGGCAATAGCAACCTTTTGACGCTGGATGCGCTCATCGCGCTGGTCGCCGGCTCCTATGGTGGGGTAAATGGGGGTTCAGAGTCTGCACAAAGCATTTATGACGGCGTAGATAACGTGTTGGGCATTCTTGGGTTGGGCGGCACTGACAACGACGCCGTACCTGCCGCACAATTGCGTTACCTACTTTTCGACCGTAATTACCAGTACCTGGATGCGGGATGGAAGCCCGTGACCTCAGCGGGTTATTTCCAAAAAGAGAAGCTCAGCTTTCTACCCATAGACATTACCCAGCCCGGCTACCTGTATGTTTATGTGGTCAATGAAAGTGACGTAGCTTCCCCGGTGTATTTTGATGATCTCAAGGTGACGCACCGCAAGAAATTAGAGGTGGTACAGGCGGATGACTATTACCCGTTTGGGTTGGGTATGGCAGGGTTGGATTATGAAAGGGGGGATTTGAAGGGGAATAACTTCCTCTTTAATGGGAAAGAGAAACAACCAGAATTAGGCTGGTTAGACTTCCATGCCCGTATGTACGATCCGGCTTTAGGCAGGTGGTGGGTAATCGATCCATTATCTGAGGCTCAGGAAGACTTTTCACCTTATCATTTTTCATACAACAACCCGATCCTTTACAATGATCCTACCGGGATGATTGGGGAGAATTCTAATCAAGATATTACGACTTGGGTTCATGATACGGAGAATGACAGGTGGTTATGGATTGATGATGGGTATTACTTCACTTTTGAAGTTAGTGCTGATGAATTTGATGCCATACTGGAAGCTGGCAGTATTAGAGATGCAGGAGGTGAAGCTTATAATAGATGGTTTTGGCGTGCGGTCTTAGAAGACTTAAGAGGGAATCCTGGAAAGAATGAAGTTGACCAGTTCATTCAAGACTGGTATATCGGTATTTGGGCTGATGCGGCAATTGGTATTTATGACGGGAAATATGGTGAAGCAGCTCTAAGAATAGGTGCAGGTAAATTAAAGAAACTTAAGAAGCTGGCTAGATGGGCAAGAAAGGGTAAAAATGCTACTAAGAAGATACCAGGAACAGCCGAGGGAGGGAAAAAATGGGTTAATGACGGTAGAAATGGAGGTCAAGTATTACCTCGGAAAGATGCTAATGGAAAGCCAATTACTTACACTAAATATGATGTAAATCCAACGCCACAACATGGAGCTACTCGAGGCACGGAAAGAATGGTGATTGGGAGTGACGGAAAAGCCTATTACACAAGGGATCATTACAAAAAGTTTACAGAATTTAAATACTAGTGTTCATGTCTACCTGGAAGTGGAATCGTAGCTATGATGAAGAAGAGAACCTAGATTGGTTAATTATTCGAGATGGACCAATCGTCAAATATTTTTCTTCTGATATTTTGGAAGAAGACATTAAAGAGTTGGATAAGATGAGATATCAGATTATTGATTTATCTACTTCAGATTGGACACCTGAGAACGCTCATAAAAAAATTCAAGTAGGTTTTGATTTTCCCGATTATTATGGCGGTAATCGAGCGGCTTTTGAAGATTGTCTAGATGATAAGTTTGACAAGAAGTATAGGGGGTTGGTAATTGTATTTCGTCATTTTGATAAGTTTTATTCCGAAAACAAAGAGTTTAGCGAGAGCTTAATGGATGGAATTTCTAGTGTCGCATGGACCTGGCTGCTTACTGGACAAAGATTAATTACTATTATTCAATCGGATGATCCAGATTTAGAAATAGATAGAGTAGGTGGTTATCAACCTTCATGGAATGGAGCAGAGTGGTTTGACGACAAAAGAAAATAGAATTAAATCGGTTGAATTTATGAACAAAGAATTGAACTCTACCCGATTATCAATTACAAGTATCTATTGAGTCCACGCCGCTGGTTATAGAATAATCCTAGTCTGATGTAATATACCTCATAGTCACTCGCAGAGGACTCTAAAAAAACGTAAACTAAAAAACAAGAAATAATTGTCCACCCAAATCCAACATATCGAAAACTTTAAGACGTATTGGGAATGAGTTTGGGATGACCGAAACCCAAAAGCTGAAACCAATACTATTGGAAGGTTATAAAAATTTTTATTGATAGTCAAAGCAACTGAATGTTTACCTCATAAAATATAAGGCCATGGCCAATTCAAGAAAAAGGACAAGCAGCTCAACCGGGTTGAACTGTAAAAAAACAGTCTTAAAAATCACATCTATTGCCGTAGCGGTGTTAGGTTTACATTTGCTCCACAAGGCTAATGCACAAGACCAAGCCTACGACATAAACACCCTATCCGATAGAAGCGAGAGCATACTAGGCCCATCGCCAACCTCGGCGGCTTTCTCTAAGTATATAACTAATCCTGTGGGGTATTATACCGGTACGCCCCAGGTATCTATTCCTTTATGGAATCTAAAGCTAAAAGACTTTACTTTACCGGTAAAACTTAGCTACCATGCAGGAGGGGTCAAGGTAGAGGAAAGTGCCTCTAATGTGGGGCTCAGTTGGGTGCTTAACGCTGGTGGCGTGATCACCAGGGCCGTAAAAGATATACCGGATGATCAAACCGTTCAAGGGTGTACTGATACCTACCTTTTGGTCCAGCCCTCGGCTGAACGCCCGCCGGTAGTCGCCCCATCAGTGAGTGATTTCTCGTATTGTGGGTACGGCCTGCTTTGGGCTCTCGATGCCCCAGCCAGCGCCCATTTTGATGGCTTAGACTCGTATGACATCGACTTGACCGGGTTTAACGCATCGGCCAGTCAGCCGGGTTATTCGTTGAACCTGCTTAAAAAGTTCTTTGGAGTAACACAAAACCCTGCTCCGACCCCTGGATCTCCGGACTACAGGGATCTCTACCTGCTACCCGTAGCGGATAAAGAACCGGACATGTTTTTCTTCAATTTTGCAGGACGCACAGGAAAATTTGTCTTTGACGTAAGTGGTGCTTCACCACAAATTCGTGTTTTTCCTTACCAGGATCTCTTGATCCAGCATGTGCTCACCGACAATAAGATCACCGGGTTCCAGGTCACGGACGAAAATGGCATTCGTTTTACTTTTAATGAAATCGAAACCACCAGGCACTATGTAAGGGGTAATACCTACTCCCCCATTACCGATGCATTGACACCCGATCACGAGGTAAAAAGCTATTATTCCCCCCACTCCATAAAGGAATATACGTCCGCATGGTACCTCAGCCGTATCGAGACTCCGCTTGGGGATTATTTAGATTTTGGATATGAAACCGAGAAGTACCGGGTAGACATGAGAGGACCCCAGCAGACCGATCTCTATTATGTCAACCTTAACCCTGCAAAAACATTGGTCTATGACCCTAATATTGTTAATGAAGATGATTTTCAAGGCATGGAAGGAGGTTATCATAATTCCCTGGTTGTCAATTATTCTGAAATTGAGACGGTCCGCCCATCCTTTATTGAAAATAACGATATACGTATTGATTTCCACGGCGGGCTGGAAAGGAGTGACCTGATAAAACTCGGGGGAGAACCTGATCATCACCCAAAGGCCATTGACGAGATCATAGTCCAAAACAAAATAGGTGGTAACAACAGGCTAAAACGTTACGCATTAGGCTATGATTACTTTACCAGTTACACAAACGAGGACATAAACCCCGGAGGAGATTTTATTGTAAACGTAACTCCCGGCCCCGGCTCTACTCCCACATACGTGAATGCGCTGGACATCAACACAGGGGATAGCACGGTATATTATAAACGATTACGGCTAAGGTCATTGCAGGAGTACGGCAAGACCGACACTCCCTTGAAGCCACCTTATGAATTTGAATACAAGGACAAGGATTTTACAGGTACCTCGTGGCACTCCCTTCCTCATCGGCTTTCTTTTGAGCAAGATTTTTGGGGCTATTTTAATGCTGCCGCCGCTAATAAAACTTTAATACCCAGCATTTGGATATACCCATCACATTTCCCCCTCAAAGACAACCGGCAATTCAGCATTGACAAAAGGCTTAACCACACCGGCCCTGAATACCATCTACCAGGGGCTAACCGTCACACAAACCTTAATACTGTAGACGTAGGTATGCTGACCAAAATCAATTATCCTACCGGTGGATTTACGCAGTATGAGTATGGTTCGCATATTTTTAACCTGGAGGGAGAAGAAATAGTCGGTGGCGGGGTACGTATCAATAAGGTGATCAAACATGCCGGAAAAGAAGAATCTGTGGATTATGAGAACGATATTATCTACAACTTCCATTACAATAACTCGGAGACGGATAACACTACCTCCGGAGAAATCATCTCGTTACCCATATTCGCTGACCGAAACACTCACTCTTCGCTGTATTTAGCCGACAATGACGACTCCGAACTTGCCTACAACGTATGGACCATCCGGTACAGTGTTCCGCAACTACCACTTGGCCAAACCAATGGAAGCTATGTGGGCTACCGTACTGTCACGGAATACATCCAGGGCAATGGCAGGGTAGTCCGTAAATACAGTATGCCGGCCACCTGGAATGTTGAAAACGACAAACCTTCAAGCCAGGCCGGTGGCCAATGCGAGGCAGAAACAGACGGACATTGTGACGATTTGTACAGGACAACGGAAGTGGTAGACATATTCTTATCCGTGGACGGAAGCAATACGCATTTAAGCCCATCTGACTATGATTTTAGTCAAAATCCAGCTTTACCCAATACATTTCCATATCCTGATAACCCAAATTATGATTGGCAAAGAGGACATTTGCTTTCAGAGCAATATTACACGGAGCCCGGTTTCCTTTTGAAGGAGAACAAATACCACTACACTAATTACTTTCCTTACGGCCAAACAGAACCCGCAAAGGTTTTTGGGTACAAAATTGCCCATCACTATCCCACGCTGACTAATACGGACCAACCTTATGCCTATGTTTTCAGGGCTTCCAAATACCCTATTTATACCCATGTCATTAAAGTCCCTCAAACAAAGACGGAGATCCTGTATGACGAGGCGGATCAAACAAAATTTTTAGTAACGGAGACTACCTATGCCTATAACAATCAAAATCTTCCATTGGCATCGGAGGAAACTGTACAAGATAGTAATGATCGTGTGATCAAGAACACCTACACCTATCCCACCGATTACGCTGGATCAGAATTTGGCAGTAATCTGCTACGCGATAAGCATATCCATTCTACGTTGTTAAAACATGCTGTGTTTAGGGCCGACGACCCAGTTTCCAAAACGGAGGTATCTTTCGAAAGTATACATGAGCACCTTCTGCCCTCACAGGTATGGACCTATCCAAACGGGGAAACTGACCCAATACACATCCTGTACAATTATGATGACAAAGGGAATGTAACACAACAGGTCAAGGTGGTCGAAGCCGCGGGGAGTGCATCGACATACGGAATGTATACTTCTTACATTTGGGGATATTTAGGTGAATACCCTGTTGTCAAAGTGGAAAATGCCTCATACAATGACGTGGTAAGTGAACTGACCTCTATCGAATTAGAGACATTGAATGGTGCACCCTCAGACAGCGACATCGCGTCAGCCTGGAATAAACTATCGAGTGCTATGCCAGGGGCACAGGTATATTCGTTTACCTATGATCCACATTTCGGAATTACCTCGGAAACTGCCCCGGACGGAACTATAACGCTTTATGAATACGATGAACTCGGTAGATTAGAGGTTGTCAGAGACCACTTAGGAAATATAGTTAAAAAATTGAGCTACCAGTATAACCTGGACTAAGGTCTATTCCGCCTTACGGAAACAAGATGACCTTTTTTTACAAAGATAATGGTTAAGAGGCTTGCAAACGATAAGTTATGAAATTTTGGAGCGTATCGGTCGTAATCGTGCTTGCCTTTTTCATAAAGGGATACCCACAGGGAATCCCAGGGTCCAACTTCCTGTCACCAGCCGACAGATCGACCTTTCAACAATTAAAGAAAGTAGTAGAACATGCCAAAACTCTAAAAGAACTTGGAAAAGACTTCCGCAAGGTCAGCAGAGACAAATCAAAGGATAGCACGCGATATCTGAAAGAAGTTCAAAAGCTTGCAAAAGATAGCGTTGAACGCCTGGTCAGGAATGAAGGCAGTACGATCCACAAAAGAGCACATATAAGAAGTATAGTAAATGATATCCTGGCTTCTGAAAAGATACCGCCTGCACTACAGAAGACCGCTACTCAATGGAAAGGCACTCAAAGTAAATTCAATCGTTATCAAGGGCTATTAGACAGTCTTGAACAGGTAAAAATGCCCAGTAGGGATAGCTTGATGGCTTGTTTGCCAAAGGCAATTGAGAAAACGGTAACCAGGGAACTGGAGCAATATAGTAAACAACTGGACGGTAAAGCACTCGTTAGCCAGCAATTGAGCAGTTTTCGACCTCCTGGTGAAAACTTAGGCTCCCGAAGTGAAAGCATTGGGCAAGAGGACGTTCAGCGCTCTATAAGAACATTAAAAAATCACTTCTCAGGTCACACTAAGGAAATTCACAACGTTGAAGAGCAACTGGGAAAGTACAGGAAAAAATATAAAGATGTTCAAAGTGTCAAAGAGTTAGCCAAAGATCCTCCCAATCCCCTGCATGA
>LYSV01000176.1 GCA_001657315.1 Flammeovirgaceae bacterium BBD 1991-12
ACGTTTTGCCAATGAGCAAATAAAATGGGAAGAAATTGAGACCCTGGATATTGGGTTGGACCTGGCACTATTGGAAAGCAGGCTAAGCTTAACGGTAGATTATTATGTTAGAAACACCAATGATCTTTTGCTTACCGTAGGCCTTCCTCCCTCGGCGGGTCTTCTACAACATGCCTGGTACAGCAGACCCCTGGACCCGATCGTCAACATAGGCCAGATGCAAAACAGGGGATTAGAGTTGGCGTTAAGCTACAGGGACCAGCTCAATGACGATCTCTTTTTCAATATTTCTGCCAATGCCTCTTACAATGAAAACGAAGTAAAGCGGCTGAACGAAGATGAAAGGATTGTAGCGGGAAGGTGGGATGGCGATGGAAATGTTACGGTAACAGAGGTCGGCAGGCCGCTCGGATCCTATTACGGTTTCATCGTAGATGGCATCATTCAAAGCGAGGCAGAACTGGAGGCTTTGAATGAAGGCGCTCCGGATGGCATTTACACCAATGCAGGCACTGGTCCCGGCGATTTTAGATACCGTGATATTGGCCGCTTTGACGAAAACGGTGATTTTGTGCCCGAGCCGGATGGTGAGATCACAAGTGCCGATCGTACGTTTATAGGCAACCCCTGGCCTAAATGGATCTTCGGGTTCAATACCAATATCAAATACAAAAGCTTTGACCTCTCCTTGTTTTTCCAGGGCATGGCAGGAGTAGATCGTTTCAATAGCTTTAAATCACTCACTCACAACCTCAATGGAGATTTTAGCATGACTACCGGTGCGCTGGGTCGCTGGACGCCTGAAAATCCTAACAATGATCAACCAAGGATTATTAACGATGATCCAAACAGGAACCGGTCAAGAGTATCATCCTACTTCGTTGAAGATGGCTCTTTCCTTAGGCTGAAAAATGTGCAAATAGGCTGCACTATTCCCAATGGATGGATCAATGGGCTCTCCAGGATGAGGATTTACGTCAGCGGTCAAAACCTGCTCACCTTTACGGGGTATGAAGGGTTCGATCCGGAGTTTGATACGGGTAACAATGCTAACAAGGGTATTGACCGGGGCGGATATCCCCAGTCGAGGATATTCACGGCAGGGTTACAATTAGATTTTTAAACATACCATCATGAAAAACAGTATAGTTTTCGCAATAACACTCTGCCTGGCTCTGGTGCCTGGCTGTAGTGACGATTTCCTGGATATTTCGGATCCTAACAGCCTTGTCGCGGATGAGGTATATACAGATTACCAGACCTCCATCCTGGCCATTAATGGTGCGTATGCCCCGTTGAAAGAGGTGGACCTTTGGGGAGATCAAATTCATTTTTTTCTTCACCAGATCACCAATGAATACGGTTTGTTGTGGCAGGGAGATGCCGGGTGGAACCAAATGAAAGACTTCTCCCAGCAGCCTAATAATCAGACCCTGGATGCGGTCTGGGGCGGTTTGGCTAAAGTGATCCTTCGTTCCAATGAGGCGATACAAGCACTGGAAGGTTTTGCCGGAACAGAAGCTTTTACCCCTGAGCAAAGGAATGGACTACTGGGGCAGGCTTACTTCCTCCGGGGTTACGCCTTTTTCTTAGGCGTGCGGACGTTCGGAGAGCAGCCCGTTTCTGTAGATGGCTCAGTAAGAGGCTTCCCGCTGATCCTTTCTCCACCTACAGAACGTGACGCAACACTGGTACCTCGCGCCACGGTAGATGAGGTTTACGCACAAATTATCATGGATTTAGAAAACGCCGAAACCCTTCTTCCTGCTTCATGGACCGGTGGAGACTTAGGCCGTGTCACCAGCGGTGCAGCCTCGGCCTACCTGGGTAAAGTTTACCTTTACCAGGAAAACTGGGATCAAGCCATTGCACACTTTGATAAGGTCATCAATAACGCTTCTTACCAGCTATTGGCCAATTTTGGAGATAACTTCAACGGTGCAGGAGAAAATGGTTCAGAGTCCATTTTCGAGATCCAGTTTTCCAGGGAGTCGCCGGTGCGTTCATTTGATGGGGGCCCTGGACATGTATATGCAACCCGCCATGCCCCGCCAGAGCTTGACGGATGGGGCAATGTGTTTGTACCGGTAGAAAACTACAATAGAATACAAAACGATCCAAGGGCGGAGGCGTCCGTAATCAAACCGGGTGACTTTTTGCCCTTTGCAAATGCCGAATATGTGGGTTCAGGACCGGAAGATTACCGGCCTCGAAAGTTTATTGATATAAACTCAGGCCAGATCAATAACCCACCTTTTGCCGAGTTCAATGGGGGCATCAACATGCCTGTGATGCGTCTTGCAGATGTATACCTGATGTATGCGGAAGCACAGAATGAAAATGGCAATACAGTAGTAGCGTTGGAATACGTGAATAAAGTAAGAAGAAGAGCCTATGGTGAGCCTATTGATACCCCTTCCACCACTGCTGATATAGCGGTTGGTGGAGGAGCACCTTTGCTCGCTGCTATTCAGGACGAGAGGTACATCGAGCTTTTTGGAGAAGGCCATAGGTGGTTCGATCTGTTACGATGGGAATTGGCGGATGATGTTTTGGGAAGTAGGGGCTTTTCTTCGGGTGTTCATGAAGGCATGCCTATCCCGATAGACGAGATACAGCTTAATACCGCAATGATCCAAAATGATGGCTATTAGAGCTATACACCGATAGAGTACTATTGAGTTTTCTAACCTGGCTGTAGAATGCCCAGATCGCTGGGCATTCTACAGCCGAAAAATTACACCCATGAAAAATATCTACCATGGATGCAAGGCTCTTATTGCATCCTGTATTATCACAACCTGGATCCTGGCCGACTCTTTGCCCGGCTACGCGCAAGCACCGACTGCCCCGGCAGGGCTGACAACTACCGACATAGGAGAAACAACAGTGGACCTGGTATGGAATGCTTCTACCGATGACGTCGGCGTGACGGACTACGAGGCCGTAGAACTTGGCATAGTAGCCTCTGTACTTCCCCAGGCAGATGCCTTTGTAAGAGGAGGGAATAATGCCAACGACAATTACGGGCAAAACGAACTGCTGACCGTCAAAAAGGACGGTAATCTCACCTTTACGCGCAGGACGTTCATGAAATTTGATGTTTCCACGATCCCTGCTTCTTTTGAAAAGGCCATTTTGAGGCTACATGTGATCGGTTCAGGCGTCGATCTGCATGATATGTATCTGGTCCCTGATAATAGCTGGACCGAAAACGGTATCAAATGGAATAACCAACCCCCCGTGGACAGTGAGATCATTGCTACATGGACTACCCCGGGAGTAGGAAATGTCATTGATGTAGATCTTACCGATCTGGTAAAGAGCGAGGTAACAGGAGACCAGTTGTTTTCCATCCGGATCAGCAGCCGGGGGCCACGCTTCATTAATTACGTGAGCAAAGAGTCCGGTGATATTGCCCTGCGTCCGGCATTGTTGCTGTTTGACCAAACCTCCGTGTTGGGAACCACGCCTGGAGATACAACGCTTACCGTGATGAACCTCACACCCGGACAAAGCTATGACCTCGGTGTACGGGCCCTGGACGGGGACGGCAACCGGTCGGCTATGAGCAATCTCCTTTCGGTAACGACCAACGTTCCCGTGGAAGAACCATCAGCTCCCGCCAATCTCACTACTACTGGTGTTACCCAAACTACAGCAGACCTGGTATGGAATGCTTCCACAGACAACGTTGCGGTGACGGGCTATGAGGCCGTACAGCTAAGCCCGGCCGATTCTGTGCTTCCGGTCGCGGATGCCTTTGTGAGAGGAGGCAACTCTGCCAACATCAATTACGGGCAAGACGGCCAGCTCACAGTCAAAAAGGAAGGCAACCTCAGCTTTACCCGGAGGACTTATATGAAGTTTGATGTCTCTTCCTTACCCACATCTTTTGGTAAAGCCATATTACGGCTTCATGTGATCGGTTCCGGCGTGGATCAGCATGACTTGCGACTTGTAGCCACCAACAGTTGGACGGAGAACGGCATCAAGTGGAACAACCAACCTACGGCAAATAGCGAAGTACTAGCCACCTGGACCACCCCCGGTGTTGACAATATCATCGAAGTAGACCTTACCGACCTGGTTAGAAATGAAATGGCCACTGACCAGTTGTTTTCCATCCAGATCCGGAGCCAGGGCCCACGCTTCATTAATTACGTAAGCAAAGAGTCCAGCGATGTAGAGTTAAGACCTTACCTTATCCTGCTGAATGAGGCACAGATACTGGGTACAACTCCCGGCGATACTACACTGACCGTCACAAACCTAAACCCCGGCCAGGTCTATAAAAATATAGCGGTAAGAGCCCTCGATGGGGATGGGAATAAATCGGAGTTCAGTAATCTCGTTCAATTCATTACCGTACCCGATCAGGCTCCCGGTCCCCTGATCGAAGCGGAGAGCCTGGTAGAGGCCACGTCCGAGTTCCCAAAAATATTCAACAATGCCAACTCATCAGGAGGGCAGGTAGTAGCCAATAACTTCACCACCACCTTCGTGGACCTGCCCGAGATCTATGGCTTCGATGATGGTACCTTTGTCCTCAGGATAGGATATCGCAACACGGTTGATCAACAGAAAAGCCTCGTAGTCAACGGGGACAAACAGCTTATTACACTTCCGAACAGCAATAACCAATTCTCAGCCACCCAATTTTTATTGCGACTCAACGTGGGCACATTCAATACCGTAAGGCTATTGACAGATTTCGGGGATGGAGAAGGAGGGGATTATGACTTTTTCGTACTCGAGCAAGCGACAGACGAAATCCCCGATGGTCCCTTGGTCGATGACACGAATGATACTTTTGGTTGGAGCCTTGCCGTCAACTATCCCGAGATCGCATCTTATGAGTACTCGCTGGATCGGGGAGAAAGCTGGCAGGATGTAACGGCAAACCCTCAACCTGTAGGAGATTCCATCTACGCCGTAGGGCAGGTACAGGTACGTGTGAAAGCCGATCCATCGGTCGATAGGCCGGCAGGTTTTCCTGTGCTTTCTGATAAAGCTTACAGCATCAATATTTCCACTCCGCCCGTAGTGCCGGGGACCCTCATCTGGAGGTTAGGCATAGACGATCAGTCAGCAGGCGAGCTGACTGCCGAATACGGAACGGTAGATGTAGACTCTCTCACCGTGCCCGCGGATTGGGAAACAAGAAGTGATTGGAGTATCGTAAGAAAGGGACTCAAGCTGGATCAAAATGGAACACTGGTTTTGAGTTATTCCTTGAGTGAGGTCCCTGGATTTGGCGCAGAGTTCCGTTTCAGGGTACTGGATGCCCACCGGGTCATTCCGCAACTCAATGTTTTTTCCAATGAAACCCTGGCAGGACTGATCCAAATTGCGGGGCTGCAAGGGAGTAACGTCAGTTTGAAATACAAAGAGACCTATCGCCTTTATATCCCTAAAGAGCTCCTGCAGGTAGGTGAGAATACCCTTCGTTTATCATTGGATAATGGCCTGTTTGCCAACGACCAGGGGGATGCCTTTCATCGTTTTGAATGGGATTACCTCGCCTTGGAGGCACTTGGGGCACCTGCCAATGAACCCATACATGGCCGTTATATCACCTTGGGTAATGATTTCCGGGCAAATGATCAAAACATCAAAGCACGTACCGCCTTCTTGCTGTCAAAATGGAGTGGCATAGCCTACAGCGGTAACTGGATGCGAGTAGGGATTACCATCGAGGAAAGTTCATTGACGGAAAGTAGAAGGGCATACCTGGAAGCTCTGAAGCAACTGAACTTGAACACCATGCCCATAGTGTTCACCACGAATTTTATCAATAATGAGGCGGGCGATGGTTCGGTAAGCAGTAATGGTATAAAGAGATTCCAGGATTATCTTACCAACTACGGCGACCTCATCACGGCCATCGAGATCTCCAACGAACCCGGGCTTTTCAATACACCCCAGGTAGGTAACCTGGCATTGACACAACTGGCGGTAGATGAGCGACCCACCTACGCCCCCCACATGAAAATAGTTGCCCCAGGATGGGCCTATTGGCCTACCAATGGTACGCCTAACGGCTGGGCACGCGATCCTAACCAGCGCAGACCCATTGAACTGCTTTGTGACTTTACTAATGGTCATAGCTATACTACTTCAGGTACACAAGGCATCGGGGGATCATTAGCGGAAACCCTTCGCGTCTATGACAGCTACACCGGGGATGGCTTCCCTAAGCCCATGGCCATGAGCGAGACCGGTGGTAACGACAACGCCTCGGACAACGATGCCTATGGAACGTCGGAAAACCGTTTTGCCGCGGTTTTTGACCGTGAAATGAGGGCTAATATCGGCTACGTGGACGATATTATGTATCACGCGGATTACAGGCCGGGCAACTTCGCTTTATTTGATTACCCGGGCGGCGTCTCCAGGATCAATCCTTTAGATGCCGTGGCCCATCCCAATAGGAATGAGCCTCAAAACCCTCGCCTTAAAACCTACAGGCGATTGGCCCTTGCTTATGCCACCCACGGAGCGCCGTTGCCGTATGAATATGTGAATCGGGCTGAGCTGGCAGGTAAAAAAGCCTACTTCCGTGCCGTGAATACAGCCACCTTACCCAGGCTGGCTACCGGCGCCCAATCGGACAAAGTGCTGCTCAACTTCACAAATTTTGATAATGAAATACTCACCATGAAGGTGAAAGTGGTAATGCCGGATGGTTCGCAGTACGTAGGGGACAGGTATGGCGCAGGCAGGTCCTATAAAGCCTCGCACTCTTGGGTAAGTTACGGTCCTGGCGCAGAGAATACGATTGAGCTTACGGAAACCCTGGGTCCCGGCGAGTCGGTTCAGTACATCCTTAGCGCCCAGGAATCGCAAGCACCGTCCATACCCTTACAGGTCGTAGCCACCGTCCAGGATTTCAAACGTATTGACCTGGATTGGGAACCATCTTCCGATAACCGTGCAGTAGCGGGATATAACATTTACCGCGACAATACCTTGCTGAACGTGGTGCCAGCGAGTGTGACCTTTTTCTCAGATGTGACCGTCGATGAAAATACCACCTACGCTTACCAACTTGAAGCTTTTGACGACTCCGGGAATCATTCCGCATTGAGTGACCCATTACTGGCAACCTCGGACACGATACCGACCACCCCGGGTGGGCCAAAATATGAAGCAGAAGATTGCATTCCCCCGGGAGTTAGTTTCCCCAGGGTAGCGAATGATGGCGGTGCTTCAGGAGGCCAGGTGGTCATCAATAACTTCTTCGAAACAAAATGTAAGATCTTCGGTGTGGTAGCCCAACAGGAGGATTACATCATCACCGTGCGTTACCGTTCGCCAAACGACGCCGCAAGAGACTTTCGGGTTAACGAGGAGCTGAACCTGGCCCGGTTCAACACCTCCGTATCCCTGCCGAAAACGGGCAGTGCCTTTGGAGAAGTGAAGCAGCAACTGAAGCTTGTTCCCGGCGAGAAGAACATTGTCACGATATTTACACGTTTCGGACAAGACCAGGAAGTAACCTACGATTATTTTGTACTGGAGCCGGGCGTTTTACCGGACCCTGTCCCGGAATGGAAGACGGTCAATCACGACAACTCTGTGATCCTGTACTCGTCCAACTTTCAGCAAAACGGCACATGGCACGAGGCCAATGCAGCAGGTGAAAGCGCCACCTTCACATTTGAAGGCACGGGCATCCGGTGGTATTCCAATGTGGTGGCTGACTTTGGAGCGGCTGCGATCATTATCGATGACGTGCCCGTAGACACCGTAGATATCCCCTCGGCGGCTTTTGAGGGCCCTGACAAGTTGGTCTTCGAACTCACAGGGTTGGAGGACGGGCTGCACACGGTGAGAATTGTGAGCCAAAGTTCAGCAACCATTACCCTGACCAAATTACAATACCTGGGTATCGAGGACATATTGGTACCTCCCGGGCCGGATGTAGTAGTCGAAGACATCAAAACCATCCCTGCCAATGCACGGGGGGGTGATGCCATCAGGTTCATCGCTACAGTCAAAAATATCGGCTCACTTCCTACTCCCGCCGGTGTAGTTACCGGGGTAGCGTTCAGGATAAACGGGGGGAATGTAGGATTTTCCGATACATTCAACCAGGCCATACAGCCGGGCGAAACCGTGGAAATTGTCCAGGTAAGTCCCCCGTGGACATCGCCTGTGAACAGCGTAGTGGAACTGTCCGCATTCGTGGATGACATCAATCGCTACGGCCAGGCAGGCGTCAACGAGCAGTCGAGAGGTAATAATATCCTGCGGAAAGATGTATTTTTCTCCAGCCCCGGGGTATTGTATGAAGCAGAGGATGCCTTGCTGTCAGGCGTGGTAACCGGCAATACCAATACCGGTTTCTCAGGAAGTGGGTACGCGGAATTTTCAGCTGTCGGGGGTTTTGTAGAATGGACCATTGACGTGACGGATACCGCCGTTTACGACGTCGCCTTTAGGTACAATAACAGTGCTGACAGCTCTTCTACGGTTCAATTGAGCCTCAATGGGGTGGTGATCGCTAGCGAATTCAAATTTGATCCCACCGGTAATTCCGAATGGCTGATCAGGGACTTGCCACTGCAATTGAATAAAGGAACCAATACGATCAGGGCCACCTCCGGTTACATGAGTACCTTACAATTGGACTTCCTGCGCCCTTCCATTTCTGTTTCGACAGATATTGTGATTAACCAACCTGGTACGGGTAGCGTCTTTGATCAAGGTGAAGACGTGACCATTGAGGTTACTACTTCACGCCCCGATGTTAACAGCGTGTCACTGTTCCTGGACGGGGTGCTTCTCAATGAATTTACTTCGTCCCCTTACCAGTTTACCTGGAGTGGAGCCGGTGCCGGCACTTACGTGATCACGGCTAAGGCCACTACCAGCACGGGACTAGTGCTGCAATCGGAAGCTGTATTGGTAACCATCGCTGCCGGCAGTCCTGACCTGGTGATCACAGATATTCGTTGGGAGCAAAATTATGTTGTCATAGGGGACTCCCTGCAGTTCAAGGCCATCGTTAAAAACCAGGGCGTGGCAAAAAGCCCCGAAGAGACTATTTTATCCGTCAGGTTTAACGCCGACCAGCAATTGGTCACTTGGAGCAATCAGTTTACGGCAGGGATACTACCCGGGGAATCCGTAGAGATCGTTGCGACTTCTGGTGCACAGGGAATTCCTACCTGGCCAGTTATTGGTTTGGGAACGGTAGAAATAGAAGCACTGGCTGATGAAGAAGACAGGATATTCGAACTGGATGAAAACAACAATGTCTTCTCCAAAACGCTCTTTGTTTTTGATTCCCTACCGGATGTTCAATCACTGAACCTTACGTCCATGTGCAGCCAGGATCCCATGGTAAGCAGGAGATGGAGGATCAGGAATCCGAACAGCTTTACGGTATCCGTGACCTGGGAAGTAGTGGGTACCTCCCAAAATGGCATTGTGGAGGCTCCTCCCGGGGATTCCTTCTTTAATACGGTTACCGTAGGAGGCCCTAACACTACCAAAATTTACTGGTACGATGAGCAAGACCAACTACGTTCAAAAGTGAAGGCTTCAGGTGACGCACAGTGCAGCAGCAGTAGCAGGAAAGGGGATCTTGAGGATATAGTTTCCGGGACATTGGGTCTAATCTATCCCAACCCGGCTTCCAGCTCATTCTCCCTGGCCTACCCGGTAGAGCGAAACGGCAACGTCCATATCGTAATCACTGATACGCGGTCAAAATTGGTGTATAAACAGAATATCCGTACGGAAGAAAAAACGGTGATGCTGGAAGTGGACGTTCGGAGTCTTTCGCCGGGATTGTATTTGTTACGAATTTCGGAGGGTGATAAAACAGTAACCCATAAACTACTCATCGATAGGTAATCGAGGAGCGATATTTAGCCGGAAGCTGATGTTAAAACAGTTTCCGGCTACTCTTATATAGTGTCCACCATGTTTTAAACCAAACCCATTTTAGTATGAAGATGAACAGGAACAAATTAACAAGGGCAATACTGAACGAACTGGTGTTGCTCACGGGTTTGTTTGTTGGTTCATCCATCACGATGACCTGGAGCCAGGGGAAGAGTGCTCCCCCAAATATCATACTGATCGTGGCGGATGATATGGGCTATGGCGACCTGTCTTGCTACGGCCAACAAGCGTGGAGTACCCCCAGGATCGACGAGTTAGCCTCCCAGGGCGCGCGTTTCACAGATTTTTACGTGCCCACACCCTATTGCGCTCCCTCCCGAGCCACCTTGCTGACCGGTAAATACCCGTTCAACCATGGACTCATGGATAACCCAGCACCGGATGCTACGGCATACCTGGATACTATAGGCTTATCATTGAACGAAACACTCGTCAGCCAACTACTGAAAGAAAAAGGGTACGCCACCACATGCATTGGCAAATGGCATCTCGGGCATCAAACTCAGTTCCTACCTACCCAACGGGGTTTCGACAGCTATTATGGCATCCCATACTCCAATGACATGCGCCCGGTCCATGTCCTGCAGGATGAAGAGGTGGTAGAATACCCGGTGGTGCAATCCACACTAACAAAACGATATACCGAAAAGGCATTAGACTTTATCGAACAACATAAAGACCGGCCTTTTTTCCTGTATTTACCCCATGCCATGCCCCACAAACCCCTGGCCCCTTCTACCAAATTTTATACTCCCGACACCAAAGAAGATCTGTATGCTGATGTGACCCGGGAACTGGATGCTTCCGTGGGTATGATCATGGATAAAGTGAAGGCATTGGATCTTGAAGAGAACACCTTGGTCATCTTTATGTCGGATAACGGTCCGTGGTTCGGGGGCAGTACGGCAGGTCTCCGGGGGATGAAAGCACTCACCTGGGAAGGAGGATTGCGTGTGCCCTTTATGATCCGTTGGCCCAATAAAATTCCATCGGGACAGGTGATCAAGGAACTCATGGCATCCATTGATATCGTCCCTACACTTTTGAAAGTGGCTGGTGTAAACGTACCCGGTCAAGCCAAATTAGATGGCCATGACATGATGCCGATGCTTACTCAATCTGCCAAAACACCGCATGAAGCATTATATGGTATGTTCCACCATGAAGTATACGTGGTACGGAGCGGACCATGGAAGCTACACCTTAAAACACAAACCCATACCCCGGATTATATGGATAAAAACTGGATAGACCCAAGAGGCCCGGACGGGGTCACGATCCTGGGACCCTGTGCAC
>LYSV01000177.1 GCA_001657315.1 Flammeovirgaceae bacterium BBD 1991-12
TTTTGTATTTTAATTAGGTAAAATTGCGCACGTCATCCCTACGCAGTTTCATCAAAAAAGACCGCTCAGGCTAAAATCAGAAGGAATTTTGCAGAAAGATTTAAAGGTGTTATTTTGGGGAGCAGACAAATTCTTAACCAGGAAAATACCCTATGATCAAGTATATTTTGTACGGTCTGATCGCCGTTGTTGTGATCATTCAGTTCTTTGGAATTGACAAATCAGCACCCGACACCAATGAAGCTATTGACTTCGTGGCATTAAATCATCCCCCGGTAGAAGTAGAGGAAATACTCAGGTCCGCCTGTTATGATTGCCATTCGCACAAAACGGTGTATCCGTGGTATTCAAATATACAACCCGTAGGCTGGTGGCTGGCTGACCATGTGGATCACGGACGCGGACATCTCAACTTCTCTGAATGGGGCACCTACGAAGAAAAGAAACAAAAACATAAGGTAACGGAATGCATGGAAGAAGTGGAAGAGGGTGAAATGCCTCTGAACAGCTATACCTGGGTGCATGGTGAAGCCCGATTATCTGCGGAGCAACGTGAAACCCTTATCGCATGGTTCAGGACACTGCCTCATGAGGAAGAACACTAGCCTGTCTTGTATGGATCCATATATAAACCAGTAAGGCGACATCAGCCACGGAGCAGGCACCCTGTGTAGTTCGTGGGCCGGAAACCATCCTTGGAAACTCATAGTCAATTCCGTGGGTTTTAAGTCTTTGTAGACTGATAAGGAAGGGGCAACCAAAAAATAAAGAGTGTATTGAAAACACTAAAGTATCTCATACTTTTTGTGCTTCCTTTCACCGAAGTGCTAAAGGCACAGGATCAGGGAATGTCTGACAAAACCTTTAGTCTGGTGATCGGTGAGAAGGTATCTATGGACTTTGTATGGGTTGAAGCCCTGAAACTATGGGCAGGAAAGTACGAGGTTACCAATGAACAATACCAGAAATTCATGCGTTTTCGTGACGGAAAAAGCATTGAGGGGCTGGCACTTGACGGAGACCGGCAACCTGCTGTTTTTGTATCTTACTGTGACGCGTTGGGTTTTTGCCATTGGCTCAATACGAACACCCAAATTCCTGAAAATTTTAAGGTAAGGTTACCTTCAGGGAATGAATGGACCTATCTGGCCACAGCGGGGGATGACCGCAAATTTCCATGGGGCAATTCCTGGCCTCCGGAGAAGGGTAACTATCTGGATCAAACAGGTTACGATTCCCTTGGGTGGGACTGGTCCATCAGGGGATATACGGATGGGTTTGCCGTCAGCGCTGACGTAACGCTGACCTATGCCAATCCATTAGGAATATCCGGTATCGGTGGCAATGTAAGAGAATGGACCTCTGAAAGCGCCAAAGACGGGAGCTGGCATGTTATCAGAGGAGCATCATGGCGCGATGGCGGAGAGGAGAAGCTGAGGTGTAGTTACGGTGTGGCAGGCGCCATGTGGGGTAAGGACAACCATATTGGCTTAAGGGTGATCATGAGTCGTTGATAAGAAGGGGCCGGATGCAACCTCAGGAGAAATTTCTCCAACCCGTGCATATTCTACACTACCTGTACCCAGGAAAGTAATGGATAAGCCTACTACTTTCCCAAAGTCTTCCTGAAAATCAATTTCATGAACAGGCCTCCCTCCCAGCATGATCACAGCATGTTTATCGATCACTTTTAATGTCAGATCCTGCCAGTCATGAACGTCAACTCCAAGAGCAGACAGGTCATTAAACCGGCCATTTTGCTCTACCTCACCAGCCCGTACCTTAGCCTTGTTCTCACATCCCTTTTCTACAAGATAGATCAAAAAGATATCCTTTTCTGCCCTTACCATGACCCGTATGAAGGGACAAACGTCATTTCTCAGGGAATCGACCTTTAATCTGGTATCCACACGAAAATTATCACTGTGAATATTGCCAAAGTCCCGCACATTGAACCATGTAAGTAGAAAAGGCTGATCCTCATCTATCTTACTCAAGGTCAAGTCATCAGAAGAAACCTGCAGCAGTTCGTGATCTTCGAACCTTCTGTTAATATAAACGGGAACTTTATCCGTGATATTCCTGCGGACCAGAGGTAACCATCCGTCAGTAGTGATATGGACCGGTTTTTTAAACAAAACAGAGTCATTCGCGATAAGCTTGGCCCGGTGGTACCCTGGATAATAATATATGCTTGTAAAATGCCCCCCTTCCTGGTCAAGCGGTGTTTTTTCCAGCTTATTCCATGACTGCTGGATAAAGAAACTGTCCGCACTTACATGTTGGAGATCATAGGTGAATATCACAGTATTCGGGACTCCTCTGGAAACCGTTTTGTTGGCCATGAAGGTTACGTCACCATTGATCTGCACCATAGAGCGGTCAGGTCCGGCGCTATAGCTGAGGATGATCAGCAAACCAGCAACTCCTATGATCGCAGATGCACCAATTGCCAGTTTCATTATGTACTTTGGCCTGCTCCTTCCAGCCGAACGGCTATTGCTCATTTTGAACTGCTGCCAGTCACTGTAACCCAGCACCGAAACCAGGGCATTAAGTGTAGCCGGCTGAGGGATTTGGTGATCATTCCTGAGCAACCTTTTAACGGTAGACAGGCTCAGCAGTACTCCTGAACGCTCCTCTATGAGCCGGGCAAGGTACTCCATATCCCGCTGCCTCCATTTGTGATCAATCTCTGCCAGCTGATATTTTTCAGCGATCTGCCTGATACATTCTGCTATATATAATCTTTCCTTTTGCATTGGATCTTATGCCGTGACCTGCTTTTGACCGTTTATTGACCCGGCTATACACCAGCCGGTCGCAATAAGCCTCCGTACTTAAGAATGTCTTACCCAATTAATTATCGGATATGAAAAATTTAAGTTACACTTTTTTACTGGTGATTTTGCTTATCACCAAAGGTACTGCACAGCAGCCTGTGTCCGTGCCTTTTAGCTCTTCTTTATGGGATACGGAAAATGCGGAATTCATTCCGGCCACTTTTCAGGGTGTTGAGGGTATATTACTCACGCGGGGTATATTTTTTTTAAAAGATATGAAGTTCCTCAACGGGGTGATAGACGTGGACATTAATTTCTCCAACCGCAGAAACTTTCCCGGTATACGTTTCAGAATGCAGGACATCAAAAATTGTGAGAGCTTCTACATAAGACCGCATCAGTCCGGCAACCCGGATGCCAATCAGTATACTCCCGTATTCAACGGCACAGCCGGATGGCAGCTTTACCACGGCAAGCAATGGGGCAGTCCTGTAACTTATACCTTCGACCAGTGGCATCATTTAAGGATTGTAGTCTCCGGCAGCACGGCGGATATCTATTTTGATGACATGCTCAAACCTGCTCTAAGTGTTGACCTGCTCAGGGAGCCTGAAAGTGGAAGCATTGGTATTGCAACAGGCATAGCTCCGGTATACTTTGCCAATTTTAGCTATACCCTTGAACACCAACGCATTCCACCTACTCCTGTAAAGAGCAGGGCGGAGCCTACGGCTATCACAAAATGGGATGTTTCCGAGGTGATCAGCGACAGTGTATTACAGGAAAAATACAGCTTGGATAAAAATTTCAGGAAAAGTATGAACTGGAAAACCTACGAAAGCGAGGTTACCGGTCTCATTAATCTGGCGAGGTATGCGAAAAGAAGCCCTGGCAACAACACGGTGGTAGTGAAAGTAGATATAGGGTCTGATAAGCAGCAGTTCAAAAAACTGAACTTCGGTTTTAGTGACCGGGTGAGGGTTTATCTGAACAGTAAAGCCATTTACGAAGGTGAAGATCGTTTCCGGTCCCGGGACTACCGTTATCTGGGTACTATCGGTTACTTCGATACCCTTATTCTACCCTTGAGGAAAGGAGCAAATGAGCTGTTGTTTGTAGTGGGAGAAAACATGGGGGGCTGGGGCCTGCAGGCCAAATTCGATGACCTTGAGGGGATCCGGTTAAATTGAAATTGCATCCCCTGCCTTTTTCACAGCTCATCGGATATCCCTGACCTCATCCGGTGAGCTGATATTTAAGTTAACAATGAAGATGAGGACTAGTCTTCATTCTTCCTTGTACAAGAGTCTTTTTCCTGCAAAATCAAATAATGTCAGCCCTCTGAGGTTATAGTAAGCTGTCCAGAACTCACGTAAGGCATTGATGTAACTACGCTTGGCCTGATCTTTTTCCTCCAGCGCAATATTAAGGTTAGTGATGTCTATTTTACCGATCAGGTAACGGTTCTGGGCTACGGTATAGCGTTCCTGAGCTACCTCATCTGACTTTCTGGAGATCTCCAGCTGCGCGCGCAGTACTTCAAACTGGCGCACCTGTGTGAGGATCTCTTGTTCGAAATTCACCTCATCCTGCTCAATGACGTAATCCTGCAGGCGCTGATTTGCAAGGGCTCTTTTCATTCGGGCCTCATTCCTGCCCCAGGTAAGGATGGGAATGGTAAACCCAAGGTCGATCCTTTGCTCTTCCAGGGGTCTGTCATACACATCTCTGGCATTCGGCCCTGAATCGTTGAGCCCAAAAGTCGCCCTGAGTGTGGTGCTAAAAAGATTGCCCCGTGCCACGGCAACTTCCCGTTCTGCCTCAACTTTCCGGCGTTGAAAAGCGAGGAAATCTGCCCGATAACTACGGGCATGGTCCAGCGCTTCACCGTAGTCAATTTCAAACTGAGGGATTTCCTCTGGTAAAACAAGATCAAATTCGTCCGTTTCCTTTAATCCGATATAGGCCCTTAAACTAAGTCGTGTGGTCTCAAGGTCCAGCCGTGCCTGTACCACTCCCTGCTCGGAGCGTAGCACCTGCAATTCCACCTGTAGCAGTTTATCCTTTGAAGTAGTTCCTATGTTGTACCTGCCCTGTTCGATACGGTAGATGGTATCGTTGTTTGCAAGGTTAAACTGAGCGATCTGCAGGTTAATCTGAGCATCGAGGTAATTGAAAAAACGATCCGCCGCCACTCTTGAAATGGCTTCCAGTTCTTCCACATATTCGCGCCGTGATTCTTCATAACGGAGAGGCTCCGTTTTCCGGTCCCACTTCAGCTCATTGAAAGCAAACAAAGGCTGAGTGAGGCTAATGTTAAAAGGGGATCCCCGCCAAAGCTGATTGGAAACATTGTCTCCCAGGACATCGAAGTAGAACAAGTTAGAATTGATACTTATATCACCTCCTGTCCATGGAATGGGCTGTTGCAATCCAAGGTTAACGTCCGAATTGATCTGATTTACTGACTGGAACCTGATCGTACCATCGGGTTGTGTCACACGATCAAATGCATTGGCATACCCGGGAACAGATCCGCTTAGCTGCAACTGCGGATTGAAATTCGATTTGTAAACACGGTAATTCCAGTACCGGTTTTCCTTAGTGGTTTCCGCCTGTTTGGAGAAGGGTGACTGTGCCCTGGCCAGCGCTATGATGTCATCAAGTGTGTAGGTTTTGGTTTGTGCATGGCTCACAATACAGCAATGCAGAGCCACCACCAATAGAAAGGTGTTTTTTTTACTCATATCGTAAGGATGAAATAGGATCTTGTTCAGCTGCCCGTTTGGCAGGGGTAATGCCAAATATCAGGCCAACCGTAGCTGCCACTCCAAAGGAAAGGACAATGGATGTGAAGGAAACTATTGTCGGTATTTCTGCTATTTCAGAGACTCCATAGGCCAGCGTCACTCCCAGAATAATTCCCATGACACCTCCCGAAACACTGATCATGACGGATTCAAACAAGAACTGATAAATGATGTCTGCTTTTTTGGCACCAATCGCCAGACGAAGGCCAATCTCCTTGATCCGCTCAAGTACGGAGGCCAGCATGATATTCATGATACCAATACCTCCGACCAGCAGGGATATACCGGCAATCGCCCCCAGAACAAAATTGAAAATATCCTTGGTACGTTGTTGCTGTTTAAGAAGCAATTCAGGGATGGTGATCTCATAATCAACGGTTTCATAGTGGCGGCGTTTCAGAAGGCGGGATATGATCTCGGCAATATTGGTCATTTGCTCCGTCTGCTCTACCTGTATCACCAGCCGGTCGATCTGATGATAATTTACTGCTTGCTTAGGTTCAGTTTCATTATCATTGCCTCTGCCCTGGTTATTCGCCCGTTTGATCAGTGCCTCGGTAACCAACGACCGGTTTTTATAGCGCATCAGTACCGTTTTAAGCGGTACATACACATCCATATTGTAGTCCCGTATGCCCAGGTTGGTCATACTTTTTTCGCTGATGTACCTTTCCTCAAGGACTCCCACCACCATGAGCCAATGGGGACCTACCTTGATCATTTTACCAATGGGATCCTCTGTGCTGAAGAACCTGCTCCGGATGCTCTGGCCTATGACACACACTGCCTGCCCCATTTTCAGATGTTCGTCATTAAAAAGCTTGCCCTTTTCGAGTGTGAAGTTTGAAATGCTGAAATAATTGTTTTCCACGCCCACCAGCTTGGCAGACCTGCGAATGCCGTTTTTAATAATGTAGGTTTCCAGTAGGATTTCAGGGCTGATATTGCCTATGCCAGGTATGATCTCTTCTATACTTTTAGCATCTTCCATGGTGAGTCCGGGTGAAAAATTCCTTTCCTCAGCCCTGCTGGCAGGAGTTACTTCCACTTCTTCCTCCACCTGCTCCACGATAGGGGTGATCACAATGTTGTTTACCCCTACCAGCTTTATCTGCTCCAGGATCTCCTGCTGGGCACCATTGCCTATGGCCAGCATAGCGATCACTGCGGCCACACCAAAAATGATCCCCAGGGCCGTGAGCATGGACCTGAGCTTATTGGCTAAAACTGCATCAAAGGCGACATAAAAGCTGGAAAGAAGATGTTTGATCATGAATGCGGAGACGGGGATATTTTACATTGGGTGTTTTATTTTGTTGTCAGTCCGTTCTGGCTAATGTGTTTTGATCGCCCTCCAGCATGGAAACCGGGGAATCTTCCAGGCTGCCGGGTATGGAAAGGTATAGCTGCTCTCCCGCCTCGACACCTTCTTCTATGACAGCTTCATTGGCATTTATACGCCCAACAAGCACCTGCTGCTTTGTGTAGCCCAGCCCATCTCTTTTTACCACGTAAGTGATCGAATCCCCCTGGCTATGCAGGCACTCCAGCGGTACAAATACCACATCGGGTAGGGTTTCTGCTATGATATTATTGGAAGTGGTCATAGCGGGTCTGAGCGTGGTATCGGATTCATTAATGAGTATGCTTACCTGAAATACCTTGGAATCGGAATTTGGTTTTTGCTCTCCGATGTTAGCTACGTTCATTACCTTACCGCTCAGCTTTTTATCAGGAAAAGCATCAAGGCCAATATTCGCATCCTGCCCTATTTTGATGGAACGGATATCTACTTCATTGACATAGGTTTTTGAGATCATCCGGCTCAGGTCAGGCAATGTAGCTACTACAGGTTCCCACGCACTAATAGAAGTGCCAACTCCCTTTTTGGTACCATTCCATTCCCGACCATATACGACCATCCCGGGTTCCGGGGCCACTATGGTGAATTTCTTTCTTATATTTTCCAGATAGCTAAACTTGCCCTGGTCTTCCGAGAGTTCAGCAGCCGCCTCCTGCATCTGCGCTACGGCCTTTTGTGATTTCAGCTTATAATTTTCCTGTGCCTGCTCATACTCCCTTTTGGACTTGGCCAGATTGATCTCGGCCTGTTTGATCGTGGCAGGAGGCTCATACTGCGACTGAGACAATATGATCTCTTTTTCCTCTACAGCATATTTTAAATTGATCAGCTCGTCCCGCGCAGCCCTGAGATCAAGGGCAGTATCCAGTTTGGTCTGAGTGTATTTGGATAAACTCTGCTGAAGTTCATTGTGTCTGTTCTGGATCTTTTCGGACAGTTCAGATTCATCCAACCGGGCTATATAGTCGCCTTTCTCTACGATTGTGCCTTCCTCCACAATATCATCTATCTTAACCTGCCATATCTGCGCAGCCCGCAACCCGGTAGGGCCCAGTATCTTTACAGAGTTTTTGGCTTCCAGCTCACCTGTAGTAGTGATTTCTACCTTAAACGTACCCTTTTTGGCTTCCACCATCACCTCCCCTGACTCTACCTGACCTCCTCTGGTGAAAAACCAGATAACCAGCACCAAAGCTGCTGCTATACCTATGCCAATTATTAGCTTGTTTTTCATTTTTTCAATCTTTCATAGGCTCAAAACTAGAAAATCAGCACATAAATACGGGTGCCATATATCAATTTAAATATCCGTGTACATAATTAAAGGAGAAAAATCGTTATAGGCTTTGAGTTTTTATATTCCCTGGAATATGTTGTTATTAACGATTAATCCCCTTACTAAATTGTAAGACCCTTATTATGTCTTACTGAGGTAAGCAGTAAAAGTTACGTCCGACCAAAGTATTTCCCTACTGCGTACCTATTTCCTTTACCGTTATCATGTCAATTGCAGCTGATTCTGAAAGTCTGCCGCTGTCATACCCTTCAAGATCCGATGCCTTAACGGATAATTCAATGCTTTCCGGAATACCACAGGATTCACATTTGGTGAGCCTGACTTTGAACATCAGCATCTCTTCATTTTTCAGAGAGTTCAATGTTCTTCCATATTGAACAATATTTCTTTTAAGCTCACTCAGAAAATCAGGATAAAACCCTTTTATCTTTTCATTTCGCTCCTCTTTTTCCAACCCTTCCTCATTTCTGGTAATGATCCTGTACAAACCGTTATCATCTATAGTGGATGAATACACACGCATACTGTAGATCACTCCAAACTCAGGGATCCTGTTATAACGTATATCACCTGACAGATAATAAGTTGTTGACAGATCTGACTTGTAAAGCCTTTCAAAAATACTGGCCAGCAATTCTATATCCTGCTCCACTACCTCAGCCGGAGAGCTGTTTACCACCTTTATCCTCTTCAGCGCCTGATCCCTGGATACTTTGCCTTGCTTCAGGTCGGTGAGATCTTTCTTTGATATCTCCAGCGAAGTACCGGAGGTGCTTTCCAACGACTTGTCACGCGCTGAACCCCGCAGGTCCCAATGCCGGCCAGTATCAGAATAGCCCGTGGTGATCATGACCTTGTCTTCCGGCCTGAGCTGACCGATCAGGTCGGCATAATCGACAAGAAATGTTTTCATGTTTTTCAGCCATGACTCATCACGGAGTTTTTTCAGGCTATCTACATTTATGGCATGATGATCATCGGAGGTGATAGCCACACCTCCGCTTGACCGGGAGATGCTATAGGCCCTGGCACTGCCTGTGGCAATGAACAAAGTAGAATGATCTCTGGAAGCACTAAAGATCACGCCATAACCTTCTACGTAGCTTCCATGGAATGGCGACCGGCGATAATAGGTAAGTAGTTCGGTCTTGTCATTTTTGATCAGGGTAGCCAGTATGTTTTCGGCCACCTCAAGGTCCCGCTCCATTCTGATTTCATCTATGCCCTGGGCTCCGGAGAGGGACACCGTTGCCATGGTTAGCGCCATGGCCGTTATATTCCTTACTTTCATGATCCTAAAAATTTTGAGTTGTTTCTTCATTGGGCAGGTTGTTCACCGTATTTATGATCGACGTCAGAAGCTGCTCCGTCTCCTCCTGTTTAAGATCGGATGAGATCTTCAGATCTATCAGCCGGTTCAGGTAAAACTCCCGGTCCTGTAATCGTTGTTCATCAAGATATCTGGTAAAATCGATCAACAGATCCTTTACATAGGTGTGTTGCTCCAGTGTGGTTGACGCCAGATGCTCGTTGATGATCCGGATGTTACCCTTTTCGAGGTCTTTGCTGTAATTCTGAAGATCTGTTTTATGGAGGTCGAAGTAGGACTTCACCTGCCTGGACAGTGCTTCCTGACGTTCTTTCTCATCTTCTCCCTGCCTGGCGCTAAGCTCAGCTTTAAAGCTGCTCAGGGCATCCTCCTGACGCTGACTGACTTCATTAAGTACCTCGGTGAGTATATCCTGAAGCCTGTTCTCAGTGATGACCTCAGGAGAGGATTGTTCTACGGTGTTACCGAACCGGACAGTCAGCTCCTGTGCTGAAAGGCGTATTTTCAGATCTGTTAAAAAGGCCATCAGAATGAGGAGCGTGACCGAGGCGGCCACTCCTATCATCCATTTATAGGATGTAAAATGCCGATCCCCTTCTCCTTTTTCATCTCTATGAACAATGGCAGGTGGAATTATTTCCTTGTCGGCATAGGCGCCCAGGATCTTCCGGGTATCGCTCAGTCCGGTCAGCTGCTCCTGTGCTTCAGGATTATTCTTAAAGTATTGTTCCACTTTTTTTTGTTCTTCAGGCGTCAATTGCCCATATAAATAGTCGATCAGTGTCGTTTCATCGGGTTTATAACTCATGACTCCAAAATTTCTGTTGTAATGTTCCTCGCTATCAACGTTTTCCTCAAATGGCTAAGCCCGTAATAGAGCCTCGATTTCGCTGTATTCTCACTGCATGCCAGTATCTCTGCTATTTCTTTAAATTTTAGTCCTTCATATTCCTTCATGATCACCACCTCCTTTTGTTCTTCGCTCAATGTGTTCAGCGCATCCTGCAGGATCTGTTGCAACTCTGAGCGCTGATACTGCTTGTCCGGATTGAAAAAAACCGCAGTGGCCTCTTTTCTTTCGCTCTCTTCTTCCTGATCCTTTATAAAATACCGGTCAGCACTGTTTATTTTTCTGGATTCCTCGTGACAAAGATTGGTCGCTATCCTGTACAACCACGGCCTGAACCGGGAGGCTGCTTCAAGGCCACCGATCTTCTCATACAAAATGATGAAGGTTTTCTGCGCCACCTCCATAGCCAGATCATGATCACCAAAATACTTCCAGGCAAAATTGTATATCCTTTTAAACCACAGGCTTACCAGCTTACCCTGAGCCTTTCTGTCACCATCCCTGGCTTTATCAACTAAAGGGTCAGAATGGTGCATGGCAATGTCAAGTAATGTTTCCGCATACATGGACTACCTGTTTTGATACTATGATGCATCACTGTCAAAAAAAGTTTTATGATCCATCATTTTTTCTTTCATCAATTTTCAACCACCGGACATGTAATTTACCCACTCTGTATAACTTTACTGCCGGAATAAGCGCAGGAATGAAATATCTGATCAGTTTAATATTAAGGAAAGTACCTCGAAAGTATCTTCAGTTGATCAACCGTCCGTTACTCAAAATAGCGGGTCTGCTGCTCAGAGGTAACAAAGTGACCTGTCCGATCATCAACCGCAGCTACCGGAAGTTTTTACCCTACGGACGCGTTCACCCCCGCCCCAACGCCCTGTGTCCTGATTCTCTCTCACTGGAAAGACACCGGCTGCTATGGCTGTTCCTGAAAGACAAGACCAATTTTTTTTCAGAGTCACTGCACTTTCTTCATATAGCCCCCGAGCAATGCTTCATGAAACCTTTTGAAAAACAGCACCAAAAAGGGTACATCACGGCCGACCTTGAATCCCCCCTGGCCAAAGTAAAAATGGATGTTCATAAAATCCCTTTTGAAGAAAATACCTTTGATGTGGCCATGTGTAATCATGTCATGGAGCATGTAGAAAATGATATTCAGGCTATGGGTGAGATCTACCGCACCCTGAAGCCGGGGGGATGGGCCATCATTCAGATCCCCTTTTTCAATCCTGTACCGGAGACCACCTTTGAGGACAGGTCGATTACTGATCCGAAGGAAAGAGAAAAAGTTTATGGGCAGGATGACCACGTAAGACTATATGGGAAAGACTACCCGGACAGGTTGAGGAAGGCAGGTTTTAAAGTGACAGAAGATGACTATGTACACACGCTTTCAGAAGATGATGTAGTACGCTACGCATTGCCCGGAAATGAAGTGATCTATTTTTGCGAGAAAATTTAGAAGTGAAATCATAATATTAGGAATATGCCTGAAATCTCAAGGTTCTATGGAATTATCATCTACATGTACGGTTATGATCACAACCCTCCACATTTTCATTTTGTTTATGGAGAATTTTCAGGCGTAGTGTATATCGATACTGGTGTGGTAGAGGGCAAGGCTCCGTCAAAGGTTATTAGTCGTGTAACAAAATGGCTGGATATCCATAAAGAAGAATTGCTGAATTTATGGGAACTATCACAAAAGGGGGAACAGTTATTCAAAATAAAACCGTTAAATTAGTATTATGTTGAAAATAACGGATGTAGAATATCTCGGAGAGTACAAATTGGAACTGTCTTTTGATAATGGTGAGTCCGGGATCGTTGATTTGAAAAGTGTTTTGGACACCGGTCTGTACAAGTCCCTAAGGGATAAAAATGTTTTTATTCAATTTGGACTGATAAACGGCACCATAGAATGGGTGAATGGAGCGGACCTTGCACCGGAATTCCTCTATAACCTTTCCCTGAACCAAATCGGATTAAATTCGGCCTGACCGCCCCCCTACTTTCCAAAAACCTTTCTTACCCCCTCTGTTAAAAATCCAACTCCATAGGCAAACAACTGGGTGAATGCCGCCGCTATGCTCACGACGGCTACTGACAGACTTCCCGTCTTTACCAGACTATCAGAAAAAACCAGGAGAAAATAAAATATGAAAATACCCAAAGCTCCTAAAAACAACATGCTGCTAAACAGGGGTAAAACCCATAAACCCAATATGCCAAGCGTAAACAGAGCTGGAAAGGAATGGACCCACCTGATCTCTCCGGGATAAAACCGGCTGACGTTGATCCGGGCTCTGCCGAAAAAATGCAGCTGACGATAAAACTGCCGCAGACTGGTCCGGCGCTTGTGATACACAAAGGCTTCTTCGATCAGCCCGGTCCGGAAACCACTTTTAATGATACGAATGCTAAACTCAATGTCTTCACCCATCCTCGTGATGATGTACCCTTTGGTCTTTGCAAAGACCTCTTTTGATATCCCCATGTTGAAGCTGCGGGGATGGAATGTTCCCACATGCTTTTTGTTACCCCGTATACCTCCTGTGGTAAACATGGAGGTCATCGAATAGCTGATGGCCTTTTGTACGATCGTAAAATCATCCTGTGCCCTGTCAGGCCCGCCAAAGGCATCCAAAGGATCTTTATCCAGATATTCATTGATAGTCTGGAAATAATGGTCCGGGATCAGGCAGTCGGAGTCAAAAACAACGTAGTAGTCCCCACTGGCACGTTCAAAGCCAAAATTCCGGCTGAATCCCTGACCGGTATTGGGTTTGTAGAAATACCGGATAGCAAGTTGATCAGTATATTTTTCCACAATATGGTCGCAGCGGCGGGACGAACCGTCTTCCACAATGATCACTTCGAATTGGGTGTACGTCTGGTGGGTTAAGCTTTCCAAAAGCTCATCAATCTCATCGGGCCGGTTATAAACGGGTATGACGACAGAGTAAAACCGCATTTATTAAAATCCTATCTGGTCATTGACGAGATATTCGTTGGCAGAATGGGATCTGGATGCCGCCATTTCCGCCATGAACCCTGTAAGAAAGAGTTGGGCACCTACAATAAGTGCTACCAGGGCCAGAAAGAACAAAGGCTGATCTACCACGTCCCTGACAGGTAGTTTGTAATGTAACCGGTAGATCTTATCGCCAATAACCCACGCGGTAATAATAAAACCGGCCAAAAATGAAAGGCTCCCCAGCGTGCCGAAGAAATGCATGGGTTTTTTCCTGAACCTCGAGACAAACATGATAGAAAGAAGATCCAGAAAGCCGTTGATGAAGCGTTCCAGCCCAAACTTGGTCTGGCCATATTTCCTGGCCCTGTGCTCTACTATTTTTTCACCTATTTTATTGTAGCCGTTCCATTTGGCGATTACGGGGATATAACGGTGCATCTCTCCATACACCTCAATATGCTGTACTACCGGGTTCCGGTAAGCCTTGAGACCGCAGTTAAAATCGTGCAGCTTTATGCCGGATATTTTGCTGGTAATGAAGTTAAAAAACCTTGAGGGAATGGTTTTACTTATGGGATCATGCCGCTTCCTTTTCCAGCCAGACACCATATCAAACCCATCATTTATGATCATATCCCGCAGGGCAGGTATTTCATCAGGACTGTCCTGCAGGTCGGCATCCATGGATATCACTACATTACCTGTAGCTTTCTTAAAACCGGTATTCAGCGCCGCCGACTTACCAAAGTTACGATTGAAGCTGATACCTTTAATGTTCCCATTTTCGGCGGATAGCTTTTTTACGATGTTCCATGAGTCATCCGTACTACCATCATCCACCAATATTATTTCATAAGTAAAGCCGTGCTTTTGCATCACACGGCTTATCCAGTCAGTTAGTTCCGGCAGAGATTCCTCCTCATTGTAGAGAGGGACCACTACAGAAACATCCAGTTCATTGGTCATTATTAAACATCTTCCGGGTTACTGTTTTTAGTAAACGCAGTGATGATCAAAGATATGACAAATCCGAAAAACACGCCCGCTATCAGGCCGAAAACAAGGGTCATCTCAGGATTGGTAAAGTTAGCCGTGATCTCCATGGCACGTTCGATCTCTTCGTCACTCAGTCCTTGTTCCTCCATACTACGGATGGTTTGTTCTTCTATCCTGTCGAAGTACCCTTCGTCAACGAATTTGATATAAATATAGCTGAATACACTGCTGATGACAGCAGAGACCAGGGATACCAGGGTCCCTATACCCAACCCCTGGCTGTAGGACATGAAACCATCCCCATTGTTTTTAAACTCCTTATGAGCCAGTACCACAATAATGATAAAAGGGATCAGTCCCAGCCATGACACCCCAGGGGTCGTATTTGTCTCGGTAATGGTAATGGTCAGAAAAAAGACCATAGAAACTACCCCCGCTATCAGACCCCATTTTATTGACACTTGTTTGACAGATGATTTTTCCAATTTATCTTCCATATCTGTAAGTTTTAGGTTAAACAAAACAAATTAATCATAAAATACTGAAGGCCAAAATATTCCCGCCGGGCCTCAACTCCAAGCCCAAAAGCATGCATGGTCTATTGGAGTGCTGAAAGGTTTTCAATCAGGCCGGGCAGACCACCTGTCCGTTTTTCGCATGATCACTCCGAGAAGAACGGAGAGAAAGAACCCGATGATACAGCTTTTGATAAAATAGTCCAGCGCCATCTGCCAGGGCCTGGTCCCGCGTAAAAGGTCAATCTGACGGTCAAATTCCTCCTCACACTTTCAGTCGTGAGTTCTTCCCTGTTTAGCTCAAGCCCGCGTATGGTTCCTTCCACATATTCTTCCAAAAAAGCTGCTTCAACACTTCCAAAAATATGAATGAATATGCCCACAATCAGTCCGAGGGCCAGATAAAAGAGAATACCCATTAGCAATCCCTGCCAAAAATGCAGCACACCTGCATTATGATAGTCCTTGAACTCCTTAAGGGTGAAGAAGATAAAAACACCAAAAAGAAGAATACGATAATCATATACGATGGGGATAAGCAATGGATGACGATGGGTATAAAACAGGACCATGATCACCGCCATAGCCAAAATGGAGGCTACAAAAGCATATTTCAGTGGTATCCTGACCAGAAGCGGTACTTTACTCATCAATATATGCCTTCCCGTTGTTAAACACTGCCACTGCCTTTCCCCTGAGCTTTTGCTGCCACCACGGTGAATTCACCGATCTTGACCGGTTTGTACCTGAATCAAGGGTCCATTCCTTGTTGGGATCAAACAGTGTTAACTCGGCCCTGTTACCTTCCTCAATAACCGGCTGATCGATCCCCAGCAGCTCACGGGGCATCCGGGTAACTTTATCGATAAGGTCTTCCATTTCCACCCTGGACGAAAGTTCGGCTAGGTTGTGTGCCACTGTCTGCAGGCTGATCACACCAAATTCTGCCAGATCAAACTCCAGTTTTTTACTTTCCTCATCCTGAGGACTGTGACCTGAAGTGATCACATCGATGACCCCCTCCTTTAATCCCTTTACGAGAGCATTGTTATCCTTTCGGGTTCTGAAAGGAGGATTAACCTTCAGGTTAGTATCAAAATGCTCCAGCGCATTGTCTTCGAACGAAGTCTGGAATGAGGTGATATCGCAACTTACATTCAGACCTTTCTTTTTAGCAGCTTTGATCATTTCCAGCGACCGGCCCGTAGAAATGCCTGAAAGATGGAGTCGACCACCTGCATACTCCAGTAGCTCAAGATCCCTCCTCACTATGATCTCTTCTGCAAGGTTAGGCATACCCTTCATCCCCAGAATAGTGCTCTCCGGCCCTTCATTCATCACCCCAAACTGCGTAAGATGAAGGTCTTCCGGCCGGTCGATCAGTAATCCATCAAATTTTTGAAGGTACTGCTGCGCCTTAAGAAAAATATCCGTATGCCAGAGGGGTCGGTGGCCATCTGAGAAAGCTACTGCCCCTGAGGTGTGCAGGTCGATCATTTCAGTGAGGTCCTCTCCCTTCGTATCCGTTGTGACAGCAGCTACAGGGTATACCTGGGTGATGCTTTCCTGATTTTTTGATCTTAAATAGCTGACCTCATTTTTAGTTTGGGTCACTGGTTTGTTGTTTGGCATCAGAGCCACCCCGGTAAAACCACCCGCCTGGGCAGCATCAAGTCCTGACGCCAGGCTTTCCTTATGTTCAAAACCCGGATCCCCAAACCGGGCATTCATATCAATCCAGCCTGTACTCAAAATACCCCCTTTTACAGCAATTACCTGATCGGCTTCGGATACTTTACCAATAGCTGCAATTTTACCCCTTTCAATGAGCACATTCTGTTTCTTGCCATGGTACCTGGAATTCCTGTCGAGGATGGTGACTGCTTTGAGAAGGACCTTCATAAATGTTTATGAAATTATGGTAAAAACCTAATTAATAAAACCTCCGCAAGTAAAAAGATCAGAGCCAGAATAATAGCATACTTCCATAGGGGTATCCCTATATACTTGCTCTCAATTGTTCCGCTAAAATCCTCTGTGGAAGACACATCAAAGACATCGACATTGCCTTTGAAAATGTTGACCAGAGATCCCTTTTCCCACTGCCTCAGGTCAGACTCCTCAGGTGAGTAGTTGAAGGCCAGCGAGGACAGTTTCTCATCAGCCAGCATCACCTCGTAGAACCCGGCTGACAGAAGATATCCCGGTACCTCAAGTATGAGATTATTGCCCAGTACCCGTTGAGAGGGGATCAGCTCTTCCTCTCCCCTTACCAGCCTTACGACCTGGTCAGCCAGTGGACCATCTATGGGAATGCTGATGTACTCTTCATCAATAAAGTGATACAGACGGTTGTCAGACCTGGAGCTCTGTACGGCCATCCGGTACATTACCGGTACAAATAGCGCATGATTCTGAAACGTGCTGAAATTCAGGTGCAGCGGCGCTCCAATTACATAGATCCTGCCTCCCTGGTCAAATTCCGACAAATACGGTATGCCAGACCGGCTCCGCAGCAATGCACTCCTGTCATTTCCCCATAAAATGGTATTGGTAGCAGAAGGCATAGCTATCCCGGGATTGTTATCTTCAAATACGTTCCGGAAAAAGGGATTATCAAAATCCGGTGGTGCCAGCGTTACCTGAGCGGCAGTATCGGCCACCGTTATCCTGCCCAGTCCATTGAGCTGGCGATAGGTAGTGACATCAGGACGGTAAGCAGGTATGACAAACAGATTGCCGAGGTCATTGACATAATCATTTAAAGGAGCGGTCAGAGAGACATCCAGGGACTGTATACCATTGAGGATCACCAGATCTGCCTTATTGATCAATCCGTAGTCCAGGTTGGAGGTACTGAAGCTTTGAAAATTGAAGATATCTGTGTTGCCATAAACATTCTCAACATGGGTCCTCCTATCTGTTTCCTTAATCTCCAGTATGTTGATCTTCCTGCCGGCATTAAGGGTAAAGTAAAAATCATTGTCAAACGTCACGGGAAACTCCTCGAATACAATACGTCCCTGATTAATGCCCTGCAGGTCAAAGGCAAGGTCAAAAGTGATCAGTGTCCTGTCATTGGACTGAATGGTAGCGCTCCCCGTGGCTACCTCAACTTCATTGAGCAGCACCTTGACCACAAGATCCTGTATTTCTTCCGTGCCTGTATTCTCCATGATCACATTCAGCTTTGGCTTGGTATCCCCGATCAGGAACGGATTATCCAGATATACGGAATCCACATGAACATTATCCGTAGCGTTGAAGTATAGGGGCAGCAGATTAATCCTGACCGCGCTGTCAAAGCTGATGGGCTGCTGCGCTGATACAGATCGTTGAAAATCACTGATCCAATAGATGTCCTGGCCCGCTTCACCGGGATCATTCTTTATTCTATTGGAAACCTCTTCATCCGTTCTTGATGAGCCACTGAAGCGGAGTTCAGTAAGATAGTCACTCACCTCCAGCTTACTCTTAAAGGTATTGGAGAAGGATTCAAAGTCATTGGTGATCACTTTGTATTCTGCATCTTCCGGGTAGATCTCCAGCAGCTCCTCCACATAGGCGGTAGCGGCGTTCAATGCTGTCAGGTCCTCATCCACTTCATTGCTCATACTCCATGAATTATCCAGGTAGATCACATTTTGTAACGAAGAGGTAAGATTCTTCTCCGAGGGGATGAAAGGCTGTGCAAATGCCGTCACCAGAAAAAACAGGAAGAGAAGCCTCGACGCCAGTATCAGATAGTGCTTTAACCTGAGCCGGGAGCTGCTGGCTTCTTTCACCTTTTTGAGAAAAAGTGTATTGCTGAAGTATATCTTTTTTGTTCGGCGAAAATTGAAAAGATGAATAATGACAGGAATAGCCAGGGCAAAAAGTCCGAAAAGAAATCCAGGATACAAGAATGTCATCGGCTGCAAAAGTAGAAAAATTAGAGGAATGACAAAGAGCCGGAAAAGTGTGACTTTACGGGTTTTGTAACATTATTGGAATAAAAACCCATGATGACCAGAAATCGAAAACACGGAACGCCGACACATGCCGGATCTATGGCCGATATAGCATTTCTCCTGCTGATCTTCTTTATGCTCACCACGACTATCGTAAACGATAAAGGACTGACTTTGCTATTGCCTCCTCACAGGGATGAGATCCCGGAGATACCGAAAAAAGAAAGGAACATTTACAAAATACTGATCAACTCAGCCGACGGACTGTTCATAGAGAACGAACCAAGGGAATCTGTTAAGGGGCTCAGAGAGGAAATAAAGAAGTTTGTTCTGAACTATGGAAAGCTTCCACATTTCAGCGAAAGCCCCAAAAAGGCTGTGGTTTCCATAAAAACGAACCGTGGCACTTCACAGAAGGCATTTATTCATGTTCTCGATGAGACCAAGGCTGCCTATTATGAGATATACGCTGAAAGAGCAGGGGTGGATCCTGCCGAATACCGTTCGCTAAGTGGTGCTGACCCGAAATACATCCAGGCACAGCAAGGGATACCCATGCAAATATCTATTGCTGAGCCTACGTTGAACTAATGCCGGAGCTGCCTGAGGTCCCCGTTATGGTTCAAAAGCCGGGATCTCTTTGAGAAAAGTCCAGGAGCTTCCGTCAAACTCACAGCAAAAATGCTGAAGACCGTTGGTAATAACTACATACCGGGCTTTGAGGCCACGGTTATACATAGCTACCTGGTCCATACTTGATTGATCTATTTTTACTTTATAGGATTTACATTCTGTTAAAAGTAAAGGGGCCATACTATTGTCGTACACAAGAATATCCGTGCGTTTTTGCAGCCCATGGTATCGGGTACCACTTTCAACAGCCATAAGTGATCTGGGATAGCGCAGGTGGCCCGTCAGGTAATTGATAAAGTGCTGGCGTACCCATTCTTCAGGCGTAAGGACTACATACTTTTTCCTTATACCATCAAAAATTTCATATTTACGATCATTTTTTCTGATATTGCACTTGAATTGGGGCAGATTCAGCTGTACCATTAGTCAAAACTAAGTGATCCATTCGTTGAAAAGAAATAAGATGTATCTGAAACATAAGCCTTAACTTAGTTCACCTCATTTCATATCAACCATACATCAGAAGAAATGCCCTTGGTACCTATTGAAATTCAGCCTTATGTTGTGCTGTTCATAATTTCATCGCTGTTTGTTGTGATCTACAAACAGTGGCTTAAGCCTACGGTAGCATTCCTGTTCACCACGCTTATTCTGCTGGTCCTGGGGCTCCTATCGCCGAGGGAGGTGCTGGAGGG
>LYSV01000178.1 GCA_001657315.1 Flammeovirgaceae bacterium BBD 1991-12
CACCAGCTTCCCCTGGTGAATGCTTTGAAGTCACCCTTCGGAAGACTTAAAGGAACAGGGTATTACTATGTCAGATATATCGAATGTATAATTAATTAAATCTTTTATGAATATGAATAGAAATTATAAGCTCAGTGATGATGAGCTGATCCAACACAGCTATACCGTGCTGGAACATCTTAAAGCAGACTTGCCTGACTTTACCTTGCTGGATGCCGACCTGGATGAAACCAAACGGGACGAACTGGCTACGCTGGTGGAAGAAGCCCTCAGAGAGGGCGGGGATGAAGCCAATAAATCAGGGCTCGGGCAAAGAACGGAGAAACTGTTATCAGAAATAGCCACCGCACGTTGGATGTTTAACCAGCTCCGCTATTGGGTGGTCAAGACTTTCCCCAATAGCAAGGCCATCCAGCGCCAGTTTGGCATCGGCCGATACACCAGGGTAGCCAAATCGCAGGCCCGGCTGATTGGTTTTTTCTTTGAGCTGGGCGAAACTATCAGGCAGTACCAGGAGCAGCTGAAAGCTGCAGGTACGCCGGAGGACTTGCTTGAGCAGGTGGTTAGTCAGGCGGATGTCTTAAAGACCGCCGAGGCTGAACAAGAGTCGCACAAAGGCGCACGGATGGTGGACACGGTCGAGCGTGTGGAGCGACTCAATGCTATTTATGAGATCCTTCGGGCGTTTAATGCCGCTGCTGAGTTTGTGTATTACGAACAGCCTGTCAAACGGGATCAATACCGGTCGGCGGTCAGACGGTGGAGGAAGAAACAAGCATGGAGGTCTAAGTACCACATAGTCTTCGCTATAACAGATAAGCCCCGGGTGTGGGGCTTTTTTGTTAGGTTCTTACATTTTTTTTCTGTCACCGATAATTATCGGTGGCAGGATTTGGTTATGCCTTGGGCATGCCTATGGCGCTAAGTGATTAAGGACCTACTCAACCCCTTAGGCGCTTAGGGATTAAAACTAACCAACAAGTTGTCGGTTTTCTTACGGCAAGGGTCCCTCTAATTAGGTCTTAGGACCGCTGCGCCTGCCTGCCGCAGGCATGGCTTAACCTAAGATAAGACCAGTGCGAGGAGCCTTAACTTTGGGACCCAACTCCCTTCCAGCTTTATTTAAGGGTGCGGTACTTGCAGCATTCCAGTGCCAACTAAAACACCTACCCGGAACACCCATATCCTGGGCCATGTCACCAATAGCACGCAAATAGCCTTCTTTTTCTATAGTCTTCATTCCAACAACCACGCCGACCAGTGCATCGTCAAACGTCAGCTCTATCGGCCCAGGTTCTCCGCCGGTTATTATAAATCGATACTCGTCTTCCGTTGACCAATCGACATGCTTGTAGAAGAAATACGTACCATGATGATCTTCAATCTTTTGGTGAAGAGCCTTCTCGAAATTCTTCCCAAATGTTTTCGAGTCAATAACAGCGGCTCCATCTTCATCGGCCGGTAATTTATCTCCGTAGCGAACTGCGCCGCCAGGTAGCAACTGCCCACGTCCGTTCAATCCATTCTTAAAGGCCCGTTCTAGAAGCTCCCTATCGAAAATCAGGCATACTCCTTTGTGATCATCACCATATGTCGCCCACATTCGGGGCTTTGAATGGCCACGAGCGCAAAAGTCTATTGGGCAGCAACCAGGACCCCAATCGCCTTGTATATCGCGTGAAAAGCAAACGACTTTTGTGCGGTTTTTGAAGTGATCAGATAATTGGTCGCGGATGGTTTCTGATGTGTTGCCTTTCTCCCAATTTCTAAATACCCAACGATTGGGATCAGATTCCATAGGGTCATTTACATTTGCAAGTGGATTGAAACGGAGTGTTCTATTATAAAGAATATAGTTAATCGCTGTATCCATACTTGTGTAGTGATACAGATACTTTTGTCGATCAAATTCTGGTGTAAATCCTAAATGTAATGGGTGCATTTTTGTGTATTTACCTGCCTTTTTACTTTGATAGTGATGCTTCTTATTCCGGCATTCAAATATCGGCTTTTACAATCAGAATTTGAGGTTTACCGTTATTTGTAAGTAATTATCCTACTTTTTTCTATGTTGAAGGTGATAGTGGGCGGCGGTATGAAAAATGGATCTAATCCTTCACTAAAACCTCTTTCAACAATTCAACCTGCTCTTTATGTTTATCTGGATTGATCTCTTTAAGCTTCGTAAGATTTTGAATTTTCCACTGAACCGAAGGAAACTTTTCAAAATCATAGATACTCCAATCAGGCTCTAATTTTAAAAATCCAATTAAAAATTGTTTGTCCGAATTAGTCCATGAGTTGGCTATATTGGTAATAAGATGTTTCCTTGTTGTTTCAAAATTCTCGTAAGTAAAAGGCTCAGTGGTCATACCTGTAAATTGATTCTCAAGGGTTGCTTGTTGATCTAGTAAATTGGGTCGAAGAAGCTCATGTATCGGTCTGTTACTGCTGAGCATTGCTAGAAGAAACCCCTTCTTTATTTCTTTATTGATCCGCTCATTTTGTAGGAGATATTTCACATCAAAAACATCTCTTGGATGTTGGCGATCTAATGCAGCACATACTTTTCCGCCGTAAAGTTGGGTTAATGGTACGATGGGGATGGAACAAAATGCATCGAATTGGTCTTGTGCCTTTTCGCATAAGGAGTATTCCATAGGATCGGAAAGTACACCCCGGTTGGTTTGGTTCACTTCGACTTTCTGAAAGCCTTGATAAGAAATTTGAAGTTTCGATACCTCCCTTTGGTGTTGAACTTTTGCCTTGGGAAGAACTGAGAGAATTCTTTCTCGTATGCCTTCGAGCGCTTGAGCAATTTTATCTAATGAAGTATGTCGATCTTCAATGGACACATAAGTCAAATCAATGTCCACAGATAACCTGGGCATTTCACGTACAAACAGGTTAATGGCTGTTCCTCCATGCAAAGCAAAACATTTCTCTTTAGCGATCTCTGGTATAGCAGATAATAGTAACGATACCTGTCCTTTATAAATCTCGTTCACCCTTTAAACCCAATTCCTTGTTAACAGTGATTTGATATTTTGGAATATAAACTCCTCCTTTGGCGATGCTTCGTTTTCCTTTACCCAAGTCTATTTTATTGACATCTATATGGTTTAGCCAGCTATGTCCTGCTTTATCAGCAAGGAAAAGGAAGAGTCTTTTTACTTTCACTGACGTACAGGCTTCCAATAATTTTTGTACTTCCTTTGGTCGTAGGTTATTCAACCCCTCCATTAATTCGTAGCACTCATGTAGATCTTGATGCTTTGGAACAAGATATAAACATTCCATTAGTGCTCTTGCAGTATTGGATATCTGAAGAGTGAAATTTTTCCTTTCAATTTGAATGAGGCCTAAATCTTTGGGAAGGAAACCTGATTGGTAATGCTTGAATTCAACACCCCAATCATAATTTTGAAACCAAACAGGTAGGTTTTCTCCTTTTCCTCCGAACAATGTTATCCTCTTGATAGAGAATTCAAGATAATGGGACTTCCCCAACAGAGACAGCGCTGTTTTTCCTCCTGGATGTATGCTTGAAGTACTCTGTTTTTGTAGTGTGTATACTGCACCTTCGTAGGTGACCTCATCACCGGTTCTTATCATCGCCCCTGTACCGATGGATTGTAGCCAGTTACTTTTACGGTATCTCTTTTGTAGATCAAGGCTATAGCCTTTTTTGGATAGCCAGGAAGCTAAGAACACAACCCCTTTGGGTTGAGATTGCAGTAACTGGTTTATTTTGCTTCCTTTTTCGGTACTCATAGTACCAATTTATCATTTGTTTCAAACTGCTGCAAATTACTGGTTTAAAAAACTTGTTGTAAAGGTACTATTAGTTCCTTTTTATTTTAAAATATAAACTTATAAAGCATGTGTCAAATCTATTGTCCAGAGGATATGTTTGCCCATTTCTTTTCACGGACAAAATTCGGACAAAAACATATAGGAAATTAGGGAAAATATCGAGAATGGACGATAAAAGGTGGGGAAGCATAGGAAATGAAAAAGGCCTGAAAACACTGTTTTCGCTACAACTTCCTAACTTCCATAGGAAATTTCGCATCTAATTTCCCATATCCTTTCTCAGTTCCAACAAGCAGACGCATTCCACATGATGCGTATGAGGGAACATATCTACCGGTTGAACGACCGAAACCTCATACTTGTCTTTCATTACTTCGATATCCCGGGCCTGTGTGGCAGGATTGCAACTCACATACACGATCCTTTTTGGACCGGCATCGAGTATGACCTGACATACATCGGGGTGCATGCCTGCACGGGGAGGGTCCGTGATGATCACGTCGGGCCGGCCGTTTTGCCCGAGGAACGCAGGGGTCAGAAGGTCTTTCATATCACCTGCAAAGAAGGAGGCATTGGTTATCCCGTTGATCTCTGCATTGATCCGGGCATCCTCAATGGCATCTGGTATGTATTCGATGCCTACTACTCTTGAAGCCTGTGCTGCTACATAATTGGCTATGGTGCCCGTGCCTGTATAAAGGTCGTACACCAGCTCTTCGCCAGTAAGTCCGGCCAGCTCCCATGTCTTTTTGTAAAGCACTTCAGCCTGGCGGCTGTTGGTTTGAAAAAAGGATTTCGGCCCTATCCGGAATCTAACCTGTCCCGCGTTGTCCGGTAGCTCCATTACCTCTTCAATAAATGGATTGCCATGGTAATTGATCACCCTGAGATCATGGAAGGTATCGTTCTTTTTATTGTTCACCACATAGTTCAGTGAGCTTACCTCCGGAAAATGATGCCGGATGTGATCCAGAAGACCACGGAGGTTTTCTGTATCCTCCCTTGTTACCTGCAAGATTACCATCCACTCTCCTGTAGTGGTATTTCTGAGGATAAGATTTCTCAAAAAGCCTTCCTGAGTGCGGAGGTCAAAAAAGCTCAACCCATGTTCGAGCGCATAGTTTTTGACAGACAGACGGATGGCATTGGAAGGATCGTTCTGCAGGTGGCAATGATCGATATCAAGGATCTTGTCAAAACGTCTGGGAATATGAAATCCCAGTGCATTGCGCTCAAGCTCTTCTTCACGGGTTATTTCTTCCGGCGTTAGCCAGCGCATGTTTGAAAAGGTGAATTCCAGCTTGTTGCGATAGTATGTAGTGCTTTTCGTACCGATGATAGGTGAAACAGGAGGTAATTCGATCTTTCCAATACGTTCAAAGTTATCCACTACCTGCTGCTGCTTGTATTCAAGCTGCGTAGCGTAATTGACATGCTGCCATTTACAACCACCACAGGTACCAAAATGATCACAGAAAGGAGCCTCACGCAAGGGGGAATACTCATTGATCGCCAGTGGAATGGCCTCCAGATATGATTTTTTCTTACGGATCACCTTCAGGTCTGCCACATCTCCGGGCGCTACTCCGGCAGCAAAGATCACCTGCCCGTTGTATCGGGTCACGCACTTACCCTCCGCAGCAATTCCTTCAATTCTGATGTCTTTTAAAACTTTATTTTTTAAATTCATGTTTAAAACCGATACAATTGTCAGTCTCTTCTTGTTGGATTTCTTTAACTGAAAAATGTGATGAAGCGGTGTGTACTTCTCTTTCTGATTCTGTTGGCTGGCAAATTTAGTGGATTTGCCTCTCATATTGTGGGAGGTGAGTTTGAATTGTTACATATTCGGGATTTTCGCTATCGCCTGAATATGCTCCTGTATTTTGATGACCTTAACGGCGCTTCCGGAGCCAGAGACCCGCAGGTTACGGTAAACATATTTCGAAAGTCGGACAATGTCTTTATGCGTAGCGTCACGCTTTTTCCCAACAGTGACGAGCGCATTCCCTACAGTAATACGGACTGTGACGACGGGCAATTGGTCACATCAAGGATCTTTTATACCAGCACCCTTACATTACCTGAAGCAGATTACAGCGATCCTGAAGGATACTATGTCTCATGGGAGCGGTGCTGCAGAAATTACAACACGGCCAACCCTGCCGTAGTGAATATTGAAAGCGCCGTACCGGCCACGGGGGGCATCTCAGCAGGTCAGACGTTTTACCTGGAATTTCCGCCGGTGACCAGAAATGGCGAACCTTTTGTGAATTCCACTCCCCGTCTCTTCCCGCCACTCAGGGACTACGGATGTGTTGATAAATTCTACTTTGTGGATTTCGGAGGCGTAGATGATGACGGTGATTCACTGGTTTATTCAATGGTTACACCCTACAGCACCTTTGACACTCAGAATGCATTTCCTGTTTCGCCAAGCCCCGGCCCTTATCCGGAGATCGTCTGGCGTTCGGGATTTGGTGAGAATAACATTATGGGTGGAAACCCTGATCTCAGCATTTCACCGGTAGGGCTGCTCACTGTTGTGCCCAGATCCACCGGCCTGTATGTATTTGCTGTGAGGTGTCAGGAATTTCGCGATGGTGTACAGATAGGCGAAATGCGTCGCGATTTTCAAATGCTGGTGGTAGAGAACTGCCTTAACAACAGCCCTGAGGTACGCGCAAGGGAAAAAGGGGTGACCGGTTTCTACGAGGAGGGGCAGAATATAGACTTCCAGTATGCAGATGATCAGAAATGTGTGGAGATCCTCGTGACGGACGTGCCCATCAGCGGCGACTCTGTAGAGAATGTGGATATAAGAGCCATACCCATCAATTTTAATGCAGATCTTGAGGAGATCACTATTAGTCCGATCCAGAACATGCCACTTACCTCACAGCTGGATACCGCCCGCTTTGAGGTCTGTTTTCCGGATTGTCCCTATGTACGAAACCAGCCCTATGAAATTGGCATTATTGCACTGGATGATGCCTGTCCTCAGCCGGCGTTGGATACGGTCATAGTGACACTCAATGTAGAGCCTCCGCCCAATACGCCTGCCTACTTTGCCAATACGAAGTTTGGGGCCACCCAGAACGCCATTTTCAGGCAGGTAACTGAATCAGCCGGTGGTGAGATCTCGTTTGACCTTCATGGTTTTGATAATGATAATGACAGTCTTACGCTGGAATTCATACCGATAGGTTTCGATCCGGATCGGGTGGGAATGCGCTTCTCCGATCCCGTTCAGGCGGCGGGTGAAATTCATACTATCTTTTCATGGAATTACGACTGCAATGCAGATGACGTGAGTTTTGATGCCGGACGTGAAATCACTATTGGAGGTAATCTGGGCCGGGAATATATTATCCAGGTACTGGTGGATGATGTGGATGAATGCCTTTTTGAAGATCCGGCGGTAATGACCATTACCCTGTGGATCGAGTTTCCTGACCAGACCAGGCCCTCCATATTTGAAAGCAATAACCCTGACGATGACTATCTTCTGTTCAACTACAGATTAAGGGAAACAGTCAGACATAACATAAGAGCCGTGGATCAGGATCAGGATGAGATTCTGCTTAGCGCCAGAGGGGTAAATTTTGACTTTGGAGAGCGCGGACTGGTATTCCCCATCAGGAGGGGAGTAGGTAATCTTTCAGAGGACTTTGTCTGGCAACTGGCCTGTAATCTTAATCTTGCAGAACAGGACTCGTTCCGGGTGGAATTTCTTGTGGAAGATCTGGACGCCTGCGAGCTCACCAATACAGATACATTGACCGTTGATTTCATGCTTTCACCACCACCCAGTACGGAACCATTGATAACAGTATCCAGTCTGAACAATCTGGAGATCATCAATGAAGACAGTATTGGCTTTATTCTGGGGAACGAACTAAGGCTGAATATAATTGGAGCAGAGAATGAAGGGGATAGCCTGGAACTAATACTTTTAAATGGCAGCGACCTTCCCGGAGTCGAATTTGAAGAGGTAAAAGGGGTGAGGCGCGTGTCGTCTGCGCTGTCGTGGACACCGGACTGTTCTGTATTTACAGATTCCGATTATTCGGAAGAATTTGAATTCACCTTCGTGCTGTTGGACAAAAACTGCTATCTGCCGCAATACGATACAGCTACGGTTATTGTTCATGTGGAGGACATACCTCAAACCAGGGAGTTTGCCATTACCAATATCATCACGCCAAAGACCAGTCCCAATATGAATGACTATTTTGGTTACTATCCCGTAACTGAACCTGATGAAGAAGACCGGCTGATCTATCTCCCCATAGACAACTGCGCAGGGCAGTTTGAGGAAGTGATCATCCACAATCGCTGGGGAAAGACAGTATTCTTCAGTACGGACCGTGATTTCAAATGGTATGGTGAAGACGTTTCGGCCGGGGTATACTTCTACACGATCATGTACTCGAATACTAAGTTTCAGGGATCACTAACAGTAATGTACTAGGTAGTTCAAAGTTGAAAGTTCAAGGTTCAACGTTTTAACCGGGAACTTTGAACTTTCAACTTCTAACATTGAACTCATAACCCCACATAACGTAGTTTGTCCCGTTTTACAAAGGCCGTTTTTTCCTTCCAGGTGATCTTTACCCATACATCTTTCTTACCGTTGTATTGGATACGGTGCCCTTTATCAAGTATATCGATAACCTCCGCCCCGGCGGAAGGGCCACTCATCAGGTAGGTATTGGACTCTGCTATGATCGCTTTGTTATAACTTCTGCCAAAGTTCAGGGTATAGAAAAGAATGGTCAGGAATACCAGCATTAACGTTGCCGGGAGCAGCGGTTTTTGCTGACGTTTGGTTTTCTGATACCACGCAAGCGAAAGCATGAGTACAGACAGGGCCAGCAGCCCGTAGGTAATGGTATTGAAATATTTGTAAAAGTTGGTTAACAAAAAATCAAAATCAGTGAATTCATAGCCTTCCAACTGTTTTTTCTTTGCCAGCTCCTCCATTTTGGAAAGCACCCTCCTGTCGGCGGTTTTGAGGTAGTACGTGTTTAGATAGTAGAGTGCTCCGCTAAGGTCGCCCAGGCCCTCCCGTATAAAAGCCATACGAAGCAGCATGGCAGGACTGGATACGTTTTCTACTTCCAGCAGATGATCATAGATCTCATAGGACTCTGTGTACTTTTTGGCAGTAAAAAGGGAGTCAGCATACTCCAGCTTCTGCTCCGGACTGGTTTGGGCCAGTGCCGTTGCACCTGCATACCACAGACTAAAGATAAAAAGTACAGTAGCTTTTTTACACATGACCCGCAAATATAGGAGGTTGATCCTAAAATCGTGATGGTGAGGAGGCAGATTATATGAATGGCCCGGAGGAGGCAGATTTTTTAAGTTTTTTTAATCCGTTCTTTTGCATTTTATATGGGGCCTGTTACCTTTGCAACTCCATTGAAAAAAGGCATTGAAAAGCGTCTTTTTTAGAAGTAATTTGACGACATGATTCCGTAGCTCAGCTGGTAGAGCATCTCCCTTTTAAGGAGAGGGTCCTGGGTTCGAGCCCCAGCGGGATCACATAAAAACATTAAGCCCTGAAACAGGGCTTTTTTTATACCACCTGTTTTATTCTCATCAGCCGTTCCTTCCTGACCACCCAAAAGATCAGGGTTTATTAGCTCACTTACCCTTGTTGTGACACCCAGCCAGCCTGCAAACGATTGGAAAATTTTGACTTTCCATGCTTTTTTGTGTAATTAGTTACCGAATAAAAAAGATAACACCATCCAAAATTGCCGTTGAAGAAAGCTGGTTTTGAAATCTGCAACTACCCATAAAAATCACTCAAAGGACCTTCAGACGGATGACGGCACCATCCGGTTGGATGCTCCTGAAGTACTTTGGAGCAGGATGAAAGAAAGTGATGCGGCTGCCTTCAGCCAGCTTTACAGTATCTTCATAAAAGACCTTTTTTCCTATGCCAGCCGTATCACGAAAAATAAAGAGCTGATCGAAGATAGTGTTCAGGATCTTTTTGTTGAACTCTGGAAGTCACGCGATAGTTTACCCCAGGTCAGATCCGTAAAATTCTACCTTTACAAGCGTATAAAAAGGAAGATCATCAGAAAGCTTATTGAGAGCCGTAAACTACCATTGAACAGGAACATACTGGAAGACTATAACTTTGAAATTACGTTCTCTCATGAAACGGAACTCATCGATAAACAGATATCCAGAGAGAAGCAGGAACGACTTCTGAAGTCCTTGAACAAGCTTACCAGACGGCAAAAAGAGGCGATTACCCTGAGATTTTTTGATGGTCTTCGAAATACTGAAATAGCCGCCTTGCTGGCCATGAGTCCCAAATCAGTAAGAAATCTCATCTACAGGGCTATGATCGTCCTTAAGGACGAGATGACCATTGTGTTGCTACTTACAATTTCTGACTGGTATCCTCTATAAGGACTCTTTCTACTATTTCACACTTCATGCGCCTCATAAAAATATCACTTGGTGCGGGTTTTCAAAACCCATGCCTAAGTATAGGCAGATTCTCTGAACCTGCGCCAGCGTAGGCCCTGCCTTTTAGCATCCGGAAACAAAAATTTTAAAAAAGTCGAATTTTTTTGAGGACGCCCGGGCTTTTTCTGCCCCTTATAGATATAGAATCATAATTATGAAAAAAGCCGATTCACCCGTTATGAAATTACTGCTGGATCCGAACTTCCAGGATTGGGTGCTGGATCCAACCGATGACCTCGATCATTTTTGGCGCGAATGGATAGCCCAGGACCCTAAGCGCCAGCAGGATGTTGACCAGGCCAGGGCTCTCATGAATAGTATCGCCTTCAAAACCCCCGTTTCCGACCTTGACGAACAAGCCATTTTTCAAAAGATCAAGGCGAGGATAAAACTGGAAGAACTTTCGGATGAACTGAATTTATCGAGGGAAGAAGCCGATGATCAGGTAGATGATAACGTGGAAGAGACCGTTATTTATTCACTCCCCGTAAAAACCTCTTCCTACCGGTGGGTATACAAGATAGCGGCAACGATGACACTGATCATGGTGTCTGCGATTGTCTGGTTCCATTACTTTGGAAGTAACACCATAACCTACACGACTGTCTTTGGCCAGACGCAGGAGGTGACGTTGCCCGATGGATCGCTGGTGGTCCTGAATGCCAATTCAACTCTTTCTCTTGATCCTTCCTGGCAGCTGCGGGATGAACGCCGTGTAGAGCTTGTCGGGGAGGCATATTTTTCAGTAGTACATACCGCAGATCATCAAAAATTCATTGTCCATTCAAACAATGTCGAAGTTGAGGTCCTAGGTACGGAATTCAACCTGAATAACAGGCGGGGCAAGACCCAGGTGGTGCTGGAATCAGGTAAAGTGAAGGTTAACCTCCCCTCCATTGATGGTGTGGAAAAAACGGTCGTGATGGCCCCTGGCGACCTTGTTGAGGTATCTGAAAAGGATAATAAGATCACAAAGAAAGTAACGGATACCCGGGTGTACTCTTCATGGAAGAACGGTGAGCTGATCTTTAACGGAGTGCCTTTGAACCAGGTTTTTGAAACCATACAGGACCGGTATGGCTATGACGTGATCGTCAAAGGAGAGGAAATTCAGAATATGCTGTTTGAAGCTGAAATTCAGTCGACTGATCTTGACCTGATCCTGCGTGTCATTGCCCGCTCATTCGATCTGAACATAACAAAAAACCAAAATGAGATTATGGTAGAAAGCCAGTAAAACAATAAACCTGCCAATCCACTATGCCTGCCGGCATCGGGACTGACAGGATTATCCATTGTGCAACCTAAAATTAGTATTATGAACAAACTCTTACAACGTTCTGGTAAGATTCTGCTGGTGCTGTCCTTTTTTGTGGCTATTAAGGTAAGTGCCCAGAGTTTTGCCTCTGTTAAACCCGTCCAATCAAACGAGGTTGGCAGGGACTCACAAAAAGAACAATCTTTAAATACTGTTCTTAAAGAGATCAGTGACAGGTTCGATATCAAATTTGCCTATGACCTGGAAGCGGTAGAAGGCAAAGTTGTAGATATGGAACTGGATGGGGACAGTCCTGATGATATACTCTCCAGACTACTCAAACCCTACAATCTTTCATTCGAAAAAATTGATGCCACACATTACGTGATCTATGCGGAAAAAGGGTCCCGGAAAAAAGCCAAAAGACTAAAAAAGAAGAGAACCCTTGATCTTGTTCAATCGACTGTGGCTCCCATGGCCAGGTTATCCTCCAGGAGCAGCTTGGAGCAGGAGGAACTTGTGCAGCATACCGTAAGCGGTACAGTCGTTGAGGACAGCGGAGAGCCTTTGCCTGGTGCCACAGTCCTGGAAAAAGGGACTACCAACGGAACGATAACTGACGCGAATGGAATGTTTACATTGGTGGTTAGCGATGAAAATGCTACACTAAGTGTTTCGTTTGTCGGATATGTATCTGAAGAAATAGTTTTAAATGGCAGGTCGCAGTTAGATGTGGTCATGTTTCCTGATATTACAGCACTGCAGGAAATAGTGGTCGTAGGGTACGGAACCCAGAAAAAATCTGACCTTACAGGATCCGTGTCGTCCATAAAACCGGAAGAGATACAGGATCTGGCCATGCCCTCGCTGGACCAAGCCATACAGGGACGGGCCGCCGGGGTATTTGTAAGCCGGAATAGCGGGGCACCGGGTTCAGGGGCTGAAATATTCATCCGCGGAGCAGGCTCCATACAAGGTACCGATCCGCTTTGGATCATTGACGGTATACGTACCTCGCCAGGGGTCAACTTCAACATGAATGACGTTGAGAGCATCGAGATCCTCAAAGATGCTTCCGCCGCCGCTATCTATGGCTCGGCAGCCGCTAATGGTGTTATCGTTGTCACCACCAAAAGAGGCCAGGAAGGGGCTACCAAAGTGAGCTTCAATTCTTATGCTGGTATCACCTCGCCTTTGGGATTACCGGACCCGCTCAATACCGAGCAGTATGCGGAAATAAAAAACGAAGCTTTTGATCTTGCCGGGGAGTCGCGTATCCAGGCGTATGCAGATCCTGACAATCTTCCGCCTGTATCCACGGATTGGCTGGATGTGATGTATGGAAATGGAAATATCCAGAACTATGACCTGTCGATAAGTGGGGGCAACCAGGCTTCCGGTTTTTTCATATCAGGAAGTTATTTCAAAGAAGAAGGAACCCATGTGGGTAGCGATTTTGAGCGATATTCCCTTCGTGCCAATTCTGATTTCAGCTTAGGGGACCGGGTGAAGATCGGTGAGTCAATTTTCCTGACACATTCCCTTAGGGATCCAAAGAATGCCTCCAATAATAGTTGGATCAGGGCCACACCCGCTTTGCCAGTATTCGACCCTGCTAATAGGTTTGGAGGGTTTGGTACCGTTGATAGGCAAGAGTACCAATATGCGGGAGGAAACCCTTTGGCGGACGAGCTTAGAACCGACGAATTGCGTAAAGAATACCGCGTTGGTGGCAATGTCTACGTGGACGTTAAAATAATAGACGGCCTTAACTTCAGGGCTAATTTGGGAGGGAATTTCAGGTTTCAAAATGAAAGGGAATTCGTAGATACCTATTTAGGGGGCGGTGTAGCACCGCGGACAGTGGCCACGTTATCCCAGGAGTATGATGAGAATCTTAGGCTGTTAGGAAATGGCGTGCTTACCTATAACAAGCAAATTGAGAAACACAAATTTACGATCCTGGCCGGTTATGAAGCGATCAGGACAGACATCCAACAATATACGGCAGAAGGGTCTGGTTTTATAGGCAATTTAGATGTAATCAATGGCTCTGATCCCGATGCCAGGAACTCCTCCGGGCAGGATCTCAGTGACCGGATCGTTTCCCAGTTCGGTCGTATCAATTATAGCTATGATGATAAATATCTTTTTACAGCCAATATCAGGAGAGACGGCAGCAGTTTATTTTCCGAAGATGAGCGATATGGC
>LYSV01000179.1 GCA_001657315.1 Flammeovirgaceae bacterium BBD 1991-12
CGCTGATTGGAGTTTTCAAGCCCAACCGGGCGGACGCCCTTCCAAGTTGGCAGGTCGTAGCACCACTGCGTTTATGCTAAGACCAGAGTGGGTTATTATTTTTTTACTGGCTTGTGTTTCTTTTACAACACATTCAAAATTATTTAACCGTTTGATTACAGAGGTTAAACTATCTATGGCTTCCTCATTTATGGCATTTTTATTCAGGGACTCGTTTAATACGATTTCCAATGAATCCGATTTTCTGCTCGATACGAGTAATAAACTATCCAATACACCTTTTTCTACAACATTGGTTCGGGAATTACTACAGCCTGCAAGTAATAAAAAGGCTAAAAATAAATAGACAAGATGTTTCACAATAAATATTACTCAACAGGTTTAAAATAAAAAGGTACATACTTAAAACTGGCGGTGCCATTATCCACTGACGATACCAAATTATCCTGGCCATTGGTCTGAATCTGATAAGTGTCGGTCTTGTATGACTTGTCACAAGGCTTGCACTGGAAAAAGTCTGAACGATTACTACTAGCATTGGTGATATAAGTGTGTTCCAGTTGCATTTGCTGATTAATAGATACGCTCACATAAGGGGCCGCCCCATCAATCAAATACCCAGGGCCTACCGCCTTAATAAAATTTCCTGCAAGGTCATAACTCAACACCTGTGCACGGTACATCCATTCGCTCGTACCACCCCATTGATAAACAATCAGTAGGATATAATTGCCAGTGGTTGGGAGTTTGAAAGCTGGATAAAATGACTCATACATATCGGTTGTATCAGCCTCTCCAACATACGTATAGAGTTTCGGTGCAATGTATGTTCCATTTAGTTTCAAGTAAGATTCTTCAAAGTTGTTTGATATTTTAGCTAGTGATGGTTCCAATAGTCCAGTCCCTCTTAAACTTTCTGCTGTGATTGGTAATTGTTGCTCAGGAAATAAATTCACAAAAGCCTGGAAGTCGGGATTGCTAATATTATTGTATGCTGTAAAATCCGGCTGACTAAAGCCACAGCTCGAAATAACCAACAAGAATATAAGTGTTATGTACTTCATCGTCTTATTCTTTTTAATTAATAACATCTGCGTGTATTCACACAATTAGTGGAAAAGTTTTTTTGATTTTTGGTGTCTGGGGTATCACCGGTAGGAATATCATTATTAATCCTGAGGATCAACAGCTCCCCACCTTCCAATATCCGCCATATACATCCTGGCACCGTAATCATACCAGTTTAAATCCAGATCATTAATCAACTCTTTCCCATTGTATTTATAGCGATTCTCTTTCGCTGTTACCCTTTGATATCCATTACCATGTGTCAACCCGAAAGGATAGTAACTATCCCTCTGCACCACCGGATGTTCATTCACCGTAATCATAAGATCATCAAAGTACACCTCCGTAAACGTGGCGTCTTCATTACTTAAATATACCAGAATATACTCATTTCCCGGCGCTTCGAAGTTGTCAATGGCCATGTGGTCATGGGGGGCTTTGGTGCTGGTCTGAGGTTGTACTGCGCCAATGTCCAGCTGGTCGTAGGCAAAGGACACATCTTTTTCCAGGTTGATCAGCTCACCCTCCGGCAGGAACATCAGGTTCAGAAACGCCATCGGGGCGGTGTTATCTGCCGGAAAGCCTGCCGTACCGATCAGTGAGCCACTGCCGAAGTTATTACTGATGCTTTGAGTTTTACTATACTGAGGCCGGCCAGAGGCCTCTGAAAATAGCTGTCTCTCGGGATTTTAAACCCGAGCGACTGGTTGGGAACACCCGGATTGCAAATCCTATTCTACAATGAGCACGCATTGTGGCTGCACCAAATGAGCGCTAGAAGTGGCCCTAGTCATGTTTGTTATATTCGTTATTGTGTTCTACAAGCCATTAAACAGGCTCATTGGCGGTATCAAGCAAATTGACGGCAAAAACAAATCCATCTCCTTCAATCAGCCTGTCAAAAAGGAAGATGGCAACGACGATATTATGATGGAACTGGATAGTACATTTTCCATCTCTTTCCTGAATGAAACAAAGGACGCTATTTTTAAAGAATACCAGTTGGGTAAAAAGCCGCTTCAAGAACAGATTGATTTCCTGTCAAAAGCTTGTGCAGCGTTAGCTATAGCAAACAACTTCAATTCCACATATGTATACTGTATTGGAAGTCATATCAGGCTTCTGCAGGCTCTTAACTCTTCCGATGGGGTCAGCCTTCAAGAGATCAAGGATTTCTATCATGAAGTTGAAAAACAATATCCCGAACTTCAACAACAATATTCATTTGAATCATTCCTCGCACTTCTTCTTAACCACAATCTCATTGCAACCCAAGAAGATAAATATCATATCACAGTTGGCGGTCAGAACTTTCTAACCTATTTGATTAAGGAAGCACTACCTATGGATAAAGATTACTAAAAAGAGCTATACCGGAGACAATCTATAATAGACTCACAATTAAGAACTCTGGCAGATTAAATAAAAGATGGAATAAAACCGCATATTTAAACCCAACAGAAAGCCTGATGAAAGAAGCTACCAAAGCAAATAAAAAGGTAGGTACAAGTAAAACAATTCCAATCAACGCACCGGCTAATGAGCTTAAATAAGAGGTGTCAAAATGTACAAGAGAAAATATCACAGATACTCCATACACTACTATTAACAGATTAGTATCCCACCACTTAGCAAGGTTTTTCCTGGCAAGACTGTTAAAACCAAGATAGGCAACAGGATAAACAATTAGTCCAATTGCGAACAAATACAAATAGGTAGTAACCTTCCTGTCCATAACTACAGGAAAGGTCAATGACTCGTAAACAAGCCAAAAAAGGAAATATCCTACTAAGAGCGAGCATGAAACTGCTATTCTTTGTAAATCAAACCGGCTCAAAAAAAACCGAAACGTCAATTCTTCATGAACCGGAACCATTAACAAAGCAAATGCCGAAACATAAAAATCTGGCCCCTGGAAAGGCATCCGATCCTCATTCGTAGTTGCCCGGGTCAAATAAGAGTCAAAAAGACTGGTTATCGCAAACTCAAAAAGAACAGAAAAAATGATTAAGACTACATATATCTTAATCACAATCCACACCTTTTCTAACCCCGTAAAATCGTAATCTGCCAGTTTCCCATGGGATAAAAAACTGAAGATGGAGTTAAGGATTGTCATTAATTCCTGTTTTGAATATCGTTGATCATCTTGTCATATCGTTCAATAATCTGCTTCTCTAATTCACGATGTTCTAAAGCCTTTTCATAAATTTTATCATCTGGCATTATAAAATCCCCTGCTGTATCCCCAGGAAGGTTTATGTTTTTGCTTTGAGAAGCTAATATATTAAGTAAAGTTCTTATGCCTATCCAATTTAGGATATCACCCTTGCCTTTTTCAACGTGCTGCAATAATTCTTTGGCTTTCAAAATCCTAAGCAGAGTAATCATTTGTTCCCTATTGAGCGATTTTATTTGCTCTATAATCCTAAGTTGTTCGTCTCTACTTTTAAGAAGTTCTCCCATTGCTTTAGTTCTATTCCAAGCCTGTAACCATGCTTCATACTCCAATCTTTCAGCTTCCTGGAACATATAACCAGCAACTCTTTCTGAATAGAGGTTTTGCCCTACAAAATTTTTCAAAGTTGCAGGCTCTGGCGTAGCTCCTACAACTGCTAAGCCTCCTTTACTTCCATCCCAATTGTCGGGGTCATGAACTAAGTAAATTGACCTGTCTCCGTCGTCTCTTACATCAATAATGTTTCCGTCTGGGTCAATAAAAGTTGATTGTATCCCTTGTTGCCCTAATTCACCAATCATACCGGTAGGATCGTTGAATCTTATAGGGTTACCATAAACAAAATGATAAGGGCTAAATCCTTCTTGAATTTCTGAAAGGGGATCAATTATACCCCACCTCCCGATATCCGGCATGTACATCCTGGCCCCAAAATCATCCCAGTTAAGATCAAGATCGGGTATACGTTCCTTCCCGTTAAACAGGTAACTATTCTCCGGCGTAGTGACCCGTTGGAACCCGTTACCGTGTGTCAACCCAAAAGGATAGTAATCATCCCGCTGCACCACCGGATGCTCATTCACCGTAATGCTCAGGTCATCAAAGTACACTTCCGTATACGTAGCATCTTCATTGCTTAAATATACCAGAATATACCCGTTCCCCGGCGCTTCGAAGTTGTCAATCGCCATCCGGTCATGGGGGGCTTTGGTGCTGGTCTGGGGTTGTACCGCACCAAAATCCAGCTGGTCGTAGGCAAAGGATACATCCTTTTCCAAGGTGATCAGCTCGCCTTCCGGCAGGAACATCAGGTTCAGAAAGGCCATCGGGGCGCTGGCGTTCTCAGGGTCGAAGCCCACCGTACCGATCAGCGAGCCGTTGCCGAAGTTGTTGCTGATGCTCTGGTTGCCCAGCTCGTTGGTAACGCCCGTGCCTCCGGTAAAGGCGGCTATGATGGAGGCCGCCAGTGTGGTGGAAATGGCGTTGGAGCTGTTGCCGGCAGGGTCATAGTACTTGACAAAGACTTCTGCTGATATCCTGTCGCCCGTACCTACCGGAAGCGCCAGCACCGATCCTACCCGGGCGCCTTCCGCTCCGGTAAGCCGTTGGGAACGGGTATAGGCGGTGCCGGCCGCATCCGTATGGTCGAACAGGTCGTTGCCGCTGATGGTGAGATCCTCTGTATTTTCGAACAAGGCAATATCATCAGGTATGGCCGGGTTGTTTTCATAGTTCAGCGTAAAATCGATGGTTTTGGGATTGGTGGTGAAGGTGACCCGGGTATTGCCAAGGTGGTCTTTGAGGTGGTACTCGTAATCCATATCTCCCGTTGTCGGATCGGGGACTATACGGCCTTCTTCGTGCTGGATGAGTTCAATCTCACGAGGGCCTGTACCTGGCGTTTCATAAATAAATTCTCCGATGTAATCCGTGGTTTTGCTGAGTGTGCCTCCTTCATACACCTGTTGCCTGAGTTTGATGCCGGTTGCATCATAGGTATAGAGGATGTAGTTGCTGGCATCCTTTTCCACTTTATCAGGAAGATTAAGGTGGTTATAGGTGATGCTGGTAATCTCTTTGTTCAGGTCTTCGGTCATGTTGCCGTTATTATCATACTGATAATCATCTCCGGGATTGGTCCCGTCCCGGAAGCCCTCGCTTTCGTTCCCGGCATCGGTCACATGCAAAAGCTGATTGCCTGCATAGGTGTAGGTCAGCGCATCAAGGTCAGTCCCGGTCTTGTCCTTTCGGGTGAGCGCCATAATGTTGCCGTTCAGATCATAACCGCTGGTGACCCCATCGCCGATGCTCATATCAAAGGGTGCAGCGTTCGCTATTCCCAAAACCTGATGATCCGCACCTTCGAGACGGTTCATCGGGTCATAGGTGTAGGCATACCCCCGCTGGCTGGCTCCGAGGTCATCACTCCATTTTACGGCGCTGATATTGCCATTGAATGTGGGAGTTGCCGCTATGCCGGAAAGGGCATCGTTATAACCAAGTTCCATCCCCCAGTAGTCGGTAGGCTGGCCAGCGTCCACGTTATTGGCTGCTGTGCCGTCCAGTTGGGCATTGTTGATGCTGGTCAGCCAGCCGCGGATGTTGTACCTGTAATCTACAGACTGGGCAAAGCTGGTGCCGTTATCTTCCGAGTGCAGGTTCTTTTCGATCAGCTCACCGAGTTCGTTGTATTCATTGTGCGCAAGTAGCTTTCTTCCATGGCTTACACCATTATCAATGAGCTCATGCCAGATGCTGGTCAGCCGTCCGGCGTGGTCATAGTCAAAGCTCCGGAGAATAGTCTGATCCGCATGTCTGGTTGCGGTCTCCAGAACTTTCCCTACAAAATCATACCGGTTGCTGACAATATCTATTGTATTGAACAGGTTTTCAGTCTGTGCCTGGATCACACGATATCGTGCGTCATAGTACGTCACTGACTCCAGCCAAGTGCTTGTGCCATCCAGCACCTTTGTCTTTGTACCTGTGATCCGTCCTTTGACTTTGTCAAATGGAAGGGTATGCCCAAGAGCGGGTACAAAGCTATAGTTTGCCGCATGGGGAAAGCTGTAGTCATCGTAGTAGGTAAGGGTGAGGTAAGTATCGGCATCGGTAAGTTGCGGAAAGCTTTTATTGTCATAACCGTGCACCACAGCGCCACGGCTTTCATACCATGCCTGTTCATTGGTTAAGTTACTGTAGTATGTGTTTACACTATCCTGCATGGTTTTCAGCGTGGTATTTACCAGGTCGGTATAGATGCCGGTGGCTACCGGCCGGTTCAGGACTCCATATTTGGTAAAAATCCATTCGTGCTTTAGGCGCTGATTGCCATCCTGGGTAAGTACCAATCTGTCCCGTGCATCGTATACCATATAAACGGTATCTGCTCCGGGTACCTTCTTCTTGATCATGCGGTGCCGACTATCATATTCATATTGGAAAGCCCAGTTGGCAAGGAGTGTGGCGCTCAGATTATGAGGCAGAGTCGGATTCCCCATTTCTTTTACGGCCTCTGGTGGCAAAACATACCTAAGGTCGCCAAAATCATCGTAGACATAGTAAGTTTGTGCCCATGGATACGCCGCGTTGTCTGATTCTACCTTTTTCAAAATGGTTCGCCCCCGTTTATCAATGTATTCCTCTACTACATGCCCCTCTTCATCAGTAGTAACATTTTTGATCAACTGATCTTCGTCATAGTTAGCAGACCATATCAATTGCCCACTTACATTGATGTCCAATATTTTTACTACATCAATCGTTTTGTTGACGTAGTATCCAAATTTGATTGTCTTGCCATTTGCCGGAGTGACTTTATCAGGCTGCCATGCTGCTCCGGGTGCTCCCTGCTCAAGCACCCTGTTAAGGGGTGAGGGTTCAAATATCTTTTCAGCAAAAGCAACGTCATGATCAATGTCAGGCTGGGTCTGATAGAAACTGATCTGCTGGCTTTCAGCATTTGGTTTTATATGACCATTTATACCTTCCGTGTAGGGGAGGTATTCTTTTGCCACGCGTCCAATATCATCATACTTGATAATTTGTACCATGTCGTAGCCTAAGGGTGAGTTTTGCTTCACTACCGCCTGCTTTTGCCGCCCCAGTCCGTCGAAGTAGGTGGTGGAGATCGTAACCAGTTCTTTGGCTGTTTCCACTCCGGTGGCTCCGGATTGCTGGTATTGATAGGTAGTAATGTAGTTCTCACAATCGTGGTTATCAATTGTTATAACAATCGTATTGGAGTATTCCACTTCTCCACAACTGCTTACCTTTACACGAAAATAACCGGTTTCAATCATTGCCTGGTTAAATGAAGGCCCATTTGCTCCTGCCAAATCGGACCAATTGCCTGTTTCGGTTCTAAACTGCCATTGCCTGATGGTGTTTGCCGGATCTCCTCCAGTGGTGCCGCTAAGGGTCATGGTACCACTGTCATCATTTTCGCAGATTGTGCCGCTGCCTCCGCTGATCGAACCAGCTACCAGGGGGGCGAAAATGGTTACGGTTATGGTATTGGAATAAATTGTTCCGCATCCGTTATTGTCGATGACCCTTCTGCGGTATTCTTTAGTGGCAGTAAGGTCCCCGGGCGAGTAGGTAGTACCTGTGGCTCCGGATATATTACTCCACGACCCTCCGGGACTGCGGTGCTGCCACTGATAGGCATATGAACCGGAACCACCACTGGCTGAAGCACTTGCCCAATGTCCCGGCACTGGTGTTATAACAGATCGTCTTTGTACCGTTGATACTTCCGGCACTGAAGTTTGAAGAAATGCTCACTGTAACCGTATTGGAATAAATTGTGCCACATCCGTTGTTGTCAGTTACTCTTCTTCGATACTCTTTGGCAGCCGTAAGATTTCCCGGGGTGTAGGTGGCGCGCTGGTGGCTCCGGATATATTGCCCCAGGATCCTCCGGGGTTACGGTGCTGCCATTGATAGGTAAATGATCCGGAACCGCCACTGGCTGAAGCGGCGCTAGTCAATGTCGCCGGAGTAGTGTTATAACATATGGTTTGGGTTCCGTTAATAAACCCTGAAGTTAAGCTCGGATAAACCGTGACAGTAATTGTATTGGTATATTTCGTCCTGCCACAGGATTGTACCCGTCTCCGGTATTCATAAGTGGTGGTGGTTACTGGCGGATTATAGGCGGTGGCAGTAGCCCCTGAAACATTTGACCAACTACCGCCGGGTGCCCTTCGTTGCCATTGATAGGTATAGGACCCGTCACTGCCGGAGGCGCTGGCTGTATTGGTTAGCGTTGATGGATCTCCATTGTAGCATACCGTTTGGCTTCCCGAGATACTGCCTGGATTTAAATCCGTTCTCACGGTGACCAAAATAGTATTGGAGTAGTCCGCAGAACCACAAGATGTCACCTTTCGTCGAAACTCTTTGCTGGTGGTTAAGAGCCCCGGATCATAGGTAAGAGCCGTAGCTCCCGATATAGCTGACCAGCTACCGCCCGGGTTTCTCCATTCCCATTGGTAGCTATAGGTCCCATCACCTCCGGTAGGACTACCGGCATTGGTTAGCGAAGATGGGTTCCCGTTATAGCAGACTGTCTGGGTTCCCCCGATACTTCCGGGGCTTAGAGCGGGCCACCTTTCTAAAAGCAAGGTATTGCTATAAGCAGTGGCTGATCCGGATGTTACGCGTCTCCTGTAGTTAGCAGACAAAAAGGCGGTAAAGGTAAGGCCGGTGGCCCCAGAAATGTTTTCCCATGACGATCCACCAATGGGTCTTATTTGCCACTGATAAGCATAACTACCGGAACCTCCGGAGGCACTGGACACATTGGTAAAAGGGGCAACCGGCTCACCCGGACATAAGTTTTGAGAAGCTGCGATGGTGCCTCCTGTCAAGGGAGGAATTGGAACTATAACCGTAACCGATTTTTGGGCCAAAACAATATTATTAGCTCCCTGCCTGATCGTTACCACACCAGTGCCGGTAGCCGTCCATTTTATATCGGCAGTATACAGCGTTCCATTCTGCGACGTGCTAACCACTGTACCTCCGGTGACTACCCACGCCGATGCCAAGATCGGGAATCCCCGGTCATAGGAGTAAGTGTAGGTTTCATTAAGGTTAGCAGTGGAAGGTCCCTGGATGGATTGCGCCAGGGTAATAGCTGATACAAATAATAAAGCGAGTGTTGTGTATAGACTGTTCATGGTTAGTTCGTTGGTAAGGTCGCGTTCTGAGATCCGTAGTGGTAGTCAAGGCTTCTGACAAGATTAATGTTACCATTGCCATCTTTCTCCTTCACTGCTTCCAACCGGCCAAAACTGTCGTATATGAATTCGTGCATCAGTCCATTCGGGTCGGTCACAGAGCTGATCCCAACATATGGTTTATAGGTATAAATGGTCACCCTAGCATCAGGCAATGCGGTTCTTAATATGCCAAGCTCATTCAGAAGAGCCTGACCCTCAAGACCCTGAAGGAATTCATGTGTGACATTCAACGCATTGATCACTTCATCATAAGTGGCATTCAGCACTTTGGCCACCGGGTAAGTATTGTCATAACCCCAGATATATGTAGTTTCAACACCATCAATACTTTTGGAGAAAGCAGGTGAATCATTTGAGTCCTGATAATCAAATTCTCTAACCAACCGGTATTTGTTCGGATCATCGATCAGGATTGATTTAAGATAGGTTGAGTTAGAATTCTCAGGTTCAGCCAATTGTAAATGGTAGATCTTATCATCTACAACCATTGTATTCTGAAGCCTGGGAATTGCTAATTGCTCATATGTTTTTTTGTATGTCCCATTATCAATAATTCCAACTTCCTCCCCAATTTTTTTGTTGATAACATAATCATCCTTTAGCTGGTCAATTGCCGGATCAATTGCCGCATCGAACGAATAAGGGTAGTAATACTTTTTATATGTTTTGAGGTCGCTAAGTGAAGACGTACTTTCTATTCTTGTCGGCAAACCAATTTCAATACCTGTGCTGATCAAACCGGTATTTTGAGAAAAATCATAGAAATATGCTGTGGTCGTGGTATTACTGCCATTATTGTTGTAAAAGGTTTGAGTCTGATTATTTAAATAGCTGCCTGAAGAAGAATAATTGTAGGCTGAACTACCAATACCAACGTTATAAACAGGATAGTACTCACAGCTTGTGGGATTTATTGAAAGACATCCCTTGAGCTTAACATCAGTAATATCAAACTTATAACCCGTGATGTATTGGCCATACAAAAGAGAATAATCCCAGGTTGTCTCCTGCACTTTTGTGAAAGCACCTACCCCATCGTAGCGATAATGTACTTCATTGACTAGGTTACTCCTGGTATTCGGGTTCGCTCCGTTCTGATATTTGTAAATGGATAGGCCATTCTCCCTACCCCTTTTAACAACTGCCACTTCACTGTATCCAACATGACTGCCGAGATCCTTTGCAAAGGGATCAATATTAAAAGCCGAGGCATACAAAATATTACAACGCATCATTTTATAGTAAACAGGGCGTTGATGCAGCCGTATGCTTGATTCCATTACATTACTTGTCGATCCGTATGAAGTTGTGTTTGCGTGAGGGTGAGGTGGAATATTACCCAATTCCAAATCCTCGATATAATTTTGGGCATTGTTGAGATAGTAATAATCTTCTATTAGATCATTATCATGGCTGACCCCATCATATAGCTTAATCTTTTTAATCCGAGCCCCTCCAATAACTTCGTTTACTTCACACTGGGGATGGGTCTTCCAATAACTGACAGAGGCGGTAGCGTAGACCCCATCCAGGTTTTCCCCGACCATGGCGGCTAGAATATAACTCCCTGAAGCCAGCCCCATGCGCGTTTGTCCTTCTGGTAACGTGATCCTGTTACCCCAGGTAGTTTGTGTTAATGGAGCCTCAATCAAATAAGTCCCGGTTGGAAATTGATAATTCCCTAGTGTGAGTGAAGAAGTTAACTCCACATTCTGATTCTCCACGGTAAAATTAATGGCTCTGACATTGGGCAGTCCCGAAGATCCAATCTGGGTATCGCCATTATCTATCATATTTCTGAGGGCCTGCTCCAAAACACTCATCGATCCAAAATTAGGGCCCCCAAAAGCCGTTAGTTCCTCCCGTGGATACTCTGTACAATTCACCTCTACCTCGTGTCGGATATGAGGTTCGTAGGTGTACTCCGCCGTTCCACCTGTCGGATATGTGACTTTTTTTAAAAGAGAACCAAGGCCGTGTTGTGCAGATGTACCTCTATTTGCGGTAGCAAGCGGATTATTCGCAAACATGCCCCCGTTAGCATATTCCTCAGGAATAGTGGGAATGAGGCTGGTGTTGTTTGTCCCATTATAATACCCCCAATGATCCTTGGCGTAACTTTGGTAATCAGGTACCTCACCGGCACCATATTCAAAACGATACGGTGGCTGATGGCTGCCGAGGCTCAGCTCATCCAGACGAAGACGTTTTTCGCTCGATCCGAAATAGCTGAACTGGAAGTTAATGTCTTTGATCACACCTACAGGATTTGTAATTTCACCTTCCAGTACTTGGATTTTGCTGAGTTTTCGCAGTTTTGGGGTAAAGGTCGGATCTTCATCTAACCTGTCAAATGATGAAAGAAAATGGACCGTTTGATTTTTATATTTTATCAGGTATAGATACTTTGTCCTAAGTACGTCCGTATCATCATAACTAAGAGCTGCTGGGTTGAGCGGCTGACATTCAATATCGTGAGTGGATGGTGGCGTGACCAGGTCAAAAACCGTATTATATACCTGATAGTTATTTAAAGGTTCATTGTCATTGATCGATTGATACAGAAAATTAATGGATTCGGTTTGATTCCTGTCACTTATGGATGATAAGTGCCAGGCGGATATAAAAGTACCCGCAGTTCCATTAGACTGTGTTATTTCTGCATCATTCCGGCTAAATTGATAAACTTTTCCATCAGGAGTAGTAATGGTCCATGAATCATCCTGAAGATTATAGATAGAACCGGTTCCGTTGTTGTAGAAGCTCCTTTCCACTTTTAATCCCTGATGAGGAATCACCACGGGTGTTATCTTAAATCCATTGTTTTCATCCATTTTAAACATGATCTTACCACTGTACCCGTCAAAATTAAAATTGAACGCATCAGGTAAAAGATCTTTCACATTAGTGTAGACGTGGCCCATGAAGATATTGGATGGGTGGAGCGTATTGGCGGGGTCGTAATTCGGACCCTCGAACCATGGCTCGTGGATCGTTTTCCAGGCCTCATAAGTAGCAAAGTAACCCCAGTATTGTCCATTGACGAGCTCATCAGGTAAGCCCCGAACAGTGCGGGTGATTACACCGCTTGCCTGAAGGGTCCAACCCCAGCCCGCGGGCCCCGCGATTTCGCTCACCTTGCGTCCGGAAGCATCATACCTCAGTGAAATAGCGTGAGACAGGTTTTTCCCATCAATGGTATGAACGGGAATAGAGACATCTGGTGTGCCAGAATGGTAGTTAACATTGATATCAGAAAACTTTCCCAGATCTGCCGTTTCCGGTGATGGAGGTATTATGTTCTCATGTGAGGGAACAAAATCGGGAGTGGTTTGCGCCAATAAACTACAATGGGCAAAGTGCACAATAAGTGAGCCCAATACAGTACAGTTTGTTAAAAGTTTGATCATATCATTATGGTTTCAAGTTTGTTGGGTATCAGTGTTAATCAACTTTGGACGTCTTCAAAATCATCGATGTTCCTGAAATTTTTTGTACCTGTCTATCGTTTCGAGGATCACACCCCAGTGCCTGAATAAACACAGAAAATACTTATGTATATTGATTTCACAAGGCACACCCTTTACAATTTGGGTAATGGTATCCCCAACTAAGAGCGTCCATGCAAAACCTTTCTTGTTAAATTCCTGTTTGGCCTTCATACTACAGTTGTTTGTAATTCAAGTTACCGGAATAGCTAAAACCGGTTCTGATTACTTCTGTAAAAGAAATTGAACTCTGAAATCTGTCTAAGTGTAGGTAAGTAGGAGAAATACCGAACTTGCCCAACGAGGTAACATGAGGAGAGCAAAGTATTATACCTGTACCAATTTCCCTGGCTTTAATTACATCCGTAAATGTTATAATGATAAGTATGATCAGAATGGGGGCGTTTTGATTCATAACCAATTTTAAGTTTGTTGTTTAAAACATGAAAAGATCACACTTAAATTGCATAGTAAGAGGAAATAGTGCCAGATTTTGTTTTAGAATGGAAGCTAAAAATACTCGCAGAGAAAAACAACATTGATGCTTTGTAAATCCACTAAAGGCAATGAAAATCACCCATGCCGGGAGGCTATATAATTATTATGATTAGAAGTTTCTGCCCTTCTACCACACCAAAAATCCCGCCACCAACCGATACCCAACCGGCGTTCACCGATGTGCACTAACCCACTGCCCTGTATATCAGTAATATTGAGTAACAAAAACACAAAATATCATGGGAGAAAAACATACAAGCGACAAAAGGTTCTGGTTAGGACTACTCTTTGTGATCATCGGTTCGGTCTGGTTGCTGGATAACCTTGACATCATTCCCTGGTACTATTCAAGGTACCTCATCAACTGGAGGACTTTCCTCATCCTGCTCGGGGTATACTTTATAGTAGGCAGGAAAAAGCCTGAGCCTGGCATTATTCTCATTGCGATAGGGGGCGTATTTCTGCTGGAAGACCTGTATTATTTCGACTTCAGGGATATCTGGCATGTCTTCTGGCCGGCTATTGTGATTGTCATTGGCATTTCTCTGATCCTGAGGCGTAACCGTAGTGGGCGCCATACGCTGGACGAAAAAAAAAATGACATGGACTACCTTGATGACTTCGCTGTCTTCGGAGGCAGGGAAAGAACGGTAGACTCACAGAACTTCAAAGGGGGTAAGATCACCGCCATGTTTGGTGGGTCTCAGATCAACCTGGCAAGTGCTGACCTGGCACCAGGCAGAAATGATATCGACGTCTTTGTGATGTTTGGTGGTACGGAAATAATGGTACCTGCCAACTGGTCTGTGCAGGTAGAGGTCTTTTCCCTGCTGGGCGGCTTCAGCGATAAGCGCAGGTCCACCGTACAGGTAGTACCGGATCCCGATAAAGTACTGGTCATAAAAGGATTTGTGATGTTTGGCGGAGGCGAGGTAAAACTAGCTAAATGAAGCTAATGGTTATTAAGTGTATTGAGTTATTGGGCTCTCTGAAAAGCCGGATTCTCCATACCCTTTTATTGATGGCGCGTAAAACATCAGACGTCACCTATCCACAGGACCCCCCACGGGGTTTTGTGAATGTGAGCCAACTTTGTTAAAAAGGAGTCACATGGTCATTCAACACTTATGATTTTGTCAAAACCGTATTCTGACTGTCACTAAAGTGAAACATCCGTTTTCTGGCAAAGCCTTTTTTATCTACCTCACTGTGTGGGCGGCTCTTATGGTCGCTTACACGTTTCTATTGTACTTTCTGTTCGATTTCAGCCTTTCCATAGCTGTATCGGATAGTGTCATCCACAATTTGCCACTGGCCGGTCTGGGCCTGGCCTTCTGGTATGTGGTACAGTACCTCTCACCCAAAGACGAGGGGGGACTGACCTCCGTGGTGGTGAACCTCACGGCTGCAGTGCTCATCGCCGTAGGGCTGATGAGCTATCTCAGTTACAGTCTGCTCGGCTCCATGTTTATACGAGACACTGGCTATGGACAATTCCTGACGGAGACACTACCCTGGCGAATATTGATTGGAGCCTTGTTAATGGCGGTGATCGTGATGATCTACTATCTTCTTAAATACAACCAAAACCTGCGACAAAAAGAGGAAGAAGAAATTCAGTTACAATCATTGCTCAAGCAATCGGAGCTGGATATGCTCAAATTCCAGATCAACCCTCACTTCATTTTCAACAGTCTGAACTCCATCAGTTCCCTCACCCTTACCGAGCCGGCAAAGGCCCGTGAAATGGTGATCAAGCTGTCTGGCTTTCTTCGGTCGTCCCTGGGCAAGGACAATAATGAGCTGCAAACCATTAAAGAGGAGCTGGACCGTATGGAACTGTACCTGGACATTGAAAAGGTACGGTTTGGAGAGCGTCTGAAGGTATTAAATGAGTTCGATGCGAAGTGTGAGCATATGACGGTGCCCAATATGATCCTGCAACCACTGTATGAGAACGCGATCAAGTACGGCGTGTATGAACAGCTGGACGGAATGGTCATTGAAACAAAATGTCACTGCAATTCGGGTGACCTGCACATCAGTGTGATCAACGGCTATGATTGCAAAGCCATACCTCAAAAAGGAAAGGGAATAGGACTTAAAAATGTGAGAAACCGGCTGGAACTGATCTATGGCATACCCGACCTGGTGACCATTGAAAAAGACAAGGAAAAATTTACGGTAAATCTCGTGATACCTCAGGTAGCTGACAGAGTTTAACTGATCCGTTTATGGATCGCGGGCTTAATATACTTTGTGATTTCTTCGTGTCCTGAAAAATCGAAAGCCTTGCCACAAAGACTGAAGGGAACAAAAATCGTACTAAGCGGAATCCACGCAAGAGCCATAATATCCATTTCCCCCAAATATTCTTAACTTATGTACTTATGATAAGAACGTTGATCATAGACGACGAAAAACTGGCAAGGGATGTGATCAAAGCCTATTTAAAGGATCATCCGGATATTCAGGTGATAGGAGAGTGTGCCAATGGCTTCGAGGGCGTCAAATCTGTCCATGAGCAGGGGCCTGATCTGATATTTCTTGACATACAAATGCCTAAGCTGACAGGTTTTGAAATGCTGGAGTTGCTGGACAATCAGCCCGTTATAATCTTCAGTACCGCCTATGACGAGTTTGCGATCAGGGCGTTTGAAAAAAATGCAGCCGACTATTTGCTCAAACCGTATGATCAGGACCGTTTTAATGAGGCCATACGCAAAGCCACCGAAAAGCTGGCCACTAAAGAAGACAACACCCCTGTGGTGAACAGCCTGATCGAAGAACACCGGAATTCCGTGGAATTGCTGGACCGCATCGTGATCCGCTCGGGGAACAGGATCATTATACTTGGACTGGATACGATCCGGTATTTCGAGGCTCAGGATGATTATGTGGCCATTTTCAGTGAAGGCCACAAATATTTGAAGCAACTGCGCATGAAGTACCTTGAAGCCGCCCTGCCAGTCGATCAGTTCGTGCGCGTACACAGGTCATACATCGTGGCCATTGACCAGATCGATAAAATAGAGGCCTTTACCAAAGACAGCTACCTGGCCATTCTTAAGGAAGGTGAGAAGATCCCCGTTAGTCGCTCCGGATACCAGGCCTTAAAAAAAGTACTTCATTTTTAAGGTAATACAGGACATGGTGAAGGATACCTCTGGTTGATCTCAATAACTATCCGTGGGTTCAGTGAATACAAGGAGGGTCGGAAGCTCGAAGTTAGAAGCTGGAAGTCAGAAGTGAGATCTGACCTCCAGCTTCCGATTTCAATTTAGGACTTACTGTAAATCAATGAGTTATATTCATTCATATAAAAATCTGTAATATTTTTTATCCTCGGAACAAACCAATTGATCGTTTACCGGGTCTAAGCTGTATAAGGCCTTTTTAAACGAAAAAAGGGTTTAGGTTGAATTGGGCTGCCTCCTTGTGAGGCAGCCTCTATTCATTCACCAGATTTGAGCAGAAGTATTTGAAAATCGCAATGGTTTCAATTATTTAAGCACTTTCATACCATTGTCACAATATACGTTGATAGCCTTCTCCAAAAAATTCGCCAGGCCTTCTCTGTATTTATTGTAATAGCCGGCGAACCGTTCGTCCTCCACGTACATTTCGGCCAGGCCCCGGTATCGCTCCTCCGAGACCTCATAATAAAAGTTCAAATGGCGATGATGCAGGGCCACAGCCTCCTGAACATGGTGGTCGTCAGGCTCCAGCCCCATAAGCTCCGTCAATAGCTGGTTGATCTCTTCTCCTTTTTTCTGGTGATCATCCCAGCCTTCCTTGCCCAGCAGCCTTATTCTTTCTTCCACAGCCAGCAAATCCTCCTCTCCCCATCTTTCCACCACTTCTCTTCTCATAGCATTCACTTCCTTTTTTGTGAATCCTTTGTACATTTCTTCGTCGGTCATCATTTTCTTTTTGGTTTTAAGTTCAGTGATCGTTTTCTCAACTGTTGACAGCAAAACCCGGTACCGTTCCGCGCGCTTCTGAAGTTCGGACCGATGGGACTCAAGCGCTTCCAGCAAATTAAAGTGCGGGTCGTTCACGATCTTTCCGATCTCCTTCAGTGAAAAGTCCAGCTCACGGTAAAACAGCACCTGCTGAAGCCTCAGCAGCTCTGCCCGGCCATAAAACCGGTACCCTTTTTCGGACCGTCTTGCCGGCTTGAGCAGTCCGATCTGATCATAGTGATGCAGGGTACGCACGCTTACCCCTGCCAGAGCGGATAGTTGCTGTACTGAATATTCGGTCATGACTGAAATTCAATGATGAACACAAATAAAAGGTATGACGTAACGTAAGGGTCAAAGGATTTTTTGATTTTTTTGGAATTTCTACTGGGTCAGCCTATTTGTAGCTGCAATTCATGAATTGCAGCTACTTTTCCAAAATTCCCAAATAACGATCCCAAGGCTTACGGATATGTTCAGGGAGTGTTTGGTTCCCTCCTGGGGTATCTCGATGCATTCGTCGGACAGCGCGATCAATTGTTCGTCCACACCAAATACCTCATTACCAAAAATGAGGCAATATCTTGATCCGGGATTCATCTTAAATTCATGCAACGGCCGACTTTCATCCACCTGCTCTACAGCTATGATCCGATATCCTTCATCCTTTAGCTGCTTCACCAGGTCAATGGTATTTCTGACATACTCCCACTCCACGGATTCTGTAGCGCCGAGAGCTGTCTTTTGGATGTCTCTGTGAGGTGGTGTACCGGTTATCCCTCCGAGGTATAACTTTTGGATGAGGAAGGCATCACAGGTACGGAAAGCAGACCCTACATTATTCAGACTCCGCACATTGTCCAAAACCACCACTACCGGAAGCTTGGGAGCATCCTTGAACTCCTCGATTGATTTCCGGTCCAGTTCGTCGACTGCCAGTTTGCGCATTTTACAAAATTAGTCATTAACGGTTGAAAAGTCTTCTATGAAAAGGTCAGCAGGTGGCATTTTACCACCGCAGAGACGCAAGAGGCGCAGAGTATTGGTTTTGACAGTTTATTCATAAACAGAGTCGGCAAAGTCCCTTTGAGGAGTATATTCAATCTTTAACACGTGTGTCTCTATAGGTTTGAGCTACCAAAGGCCCCAGCTTCATACCACCCAGCAAATGCATATGAATGTGAAAAACCGACTGACCGGCATCTTCATTGGTATTGATCGTTAGCCGGTAGCCGGTCTCTGAAATGCCGTATTTCCGTGCCAGCAACTTCGCCGCCCTGAACATTTGGGACATAATGGTCGCATCTTCCTGCGTAACATCATTGATGGTGGGTATTCTTTTTCTGGGCACAATGAGGAGGTGCACCGGAGCCTGTTTTCGCAATGGTTCAAAGGCTACCACATGATCATCCTGATAGATCAATTCACGGCCGGGATCATTGGATATAATGTTTTCAAACGGAGATAGCCGGGTAAGTTTTTCCTCCTTCCGGCGGATATATTCTTCAGACTGTGACAAGGCAGGAAGATAAACGAGTACAGATAACAGAAGCAGAGCAGGTTTGAGCATAATTTGGAATTTACCATATCTACGAAAAAAGGCATCCCATAGATGAAATATTCAGATATCCGCTAAAACATTTCACCGATATGCGTATTATGAGTACGATGTCACTTACACGAAAGATCATGTTTTGGATACTTGGCGCTGTTGTTGTTTTCATACTTTTCGGACTTGGAACGGGGATGTATATCTCGGCGCCCAAATATTCCGGTCCGGAGTCGGACCATTTTAATGGCCGGCAGTTCTTTAACCTGTCAGGAATAAATGCTCAGGGACTGGGTGCGGTACTCAAATGGGCTACCAACAGGGAAAAAGGACCATGGCAGGAGGTTAAAGATGCTCAATATGGCACGCCTCCACCACAGAAAACAAACTCTGTAAGGGTGACCTTTATTAATCATTCTACCTTCCTGCTGCAAATAGATGGGGTCAACATCCTGACCGATCCGGTATACAGCAAAAGGACCAGTCCCTTCCAGTGGGCAGGGCCAAAAAGGATGAGACCGCCTGGCATTCGTTTTGAAGACCTCCCTCCCATTGATTATGTCATCATCAGCCACAATCACTACGATCACCTGGACGAGGCTACGGTAAAAAGGTTGAAACAGGAGCATAACCCCAGATTCATCACTCCACTGGGAGTGGCACAATTCATGGAGACCCTTGGGATAACAGAAGCAAACGACCTTGACTGGTGGCAAAGCTATACGGTGAATGATACACTGGAGATCCTATCCGTGCCGGCGCAGCATTTTTCAGGCAGAGGTATGCTGGACAGGGATGCTACACTATGGGCCGGATATGTCGTCAAACGGCCCGGCGGTAATGTTTATTTTGCGGGAGATACGGGATATGATAAGGAGATGTTTACAGAGATTGGTCAGAAAACCGGGCCTTTTGCTTTGTCGCTCATCCCCATTGGGGCGTATATGCCAGAGTGGTTCATGTCGCCCATACATACCTCACCTGCGGAAGCCGTCCAGATCCACAAGGACATTCGATCCAGTCAAAGCGTGGCCATCCATTTTGGCACTTTTCCATTGGCCGATGACGGGCAACAACAGCCTATTGATGATCTGATGAAGGCGCTAAAGGGTCAGAATATTTCAGCCGATGAGTTTTGGGTGATGAAGGAAGGAGAAGGAAGGACGTTGGAATAAATTAAGGTAGGTTGTGCCAGTCCTTACATGGCACAACCTAAGTTTTGATCATTTCGGAAAATCAGCATGTGCCTTGATCTCTTCAATCTGAAGCACGTGCCGTTTATTGTGTCCGGCCATAAAGACGATCACCTGATAGGCATCAGTCATACCAAAAGGGAATTCGAAGTAATGATTTCTGAGATCATCATTCGTCTTCTTTACATAATCAATATGCTCTTTCCTGAGCTTTTTGTATTCCTTCAGAGCTCCCTTGTGCGATCCATACTTGTTATCAGGCTCAAATTCCGGGCGGGTCTTCACCTTGCTGGACCTGTCAACAATAAATCCAAAGATCTGCTCGTCCGTCATTTTTACCTCACCTCTCTTCGAGGGGTCCGCCTCTGTTTTCAATGACATATCCACCAGACCAAAGATCTGTTGCTCCGAGATGGCAATATGTTCCACACATTCGGCAATGGACCAGCTTTCCTCATCCGGTTTGAAATTAAGCTGCTCCTCTGAGAGTCCCTTTATGGCAGCATAAAGCCCGGACTCCGTGGATTTCAAATAGTCGATCGCCCTGGCCCTTTCAGCATCGTTCAGCGAAGCATTAAGCTTGTCAAAGCTGACCAGAGGTACAATAAGTACCAGCAGAAGTAAGTGAATTGCTTTCATAACTCATCTGTTTTTGTGTTTTTACTGTATTTCTTGTCGAGAAAGTCACCAAGATTGCCAAGTTTATCAGTCCAGAACCTTTCGTAGGCGGCCAGCCAGTCATACACAACTTTGAGCTTGACCGGCGTAGCATGACAGTATTTCTCCCTGCCTTCCTCTGAAACCGCTATGAGACCGGCTTCCTGTAGTGACCGGATATGCTTGGTAATGCCCTGGCGACTAATGTCAAATTTTTGAGTGATCTGCGTAATGGACAAGGCCGTGGACGCCACTACAAGTAAATTAATAATTTCCCTGCGTGTCGGGTCGGCAATGGCCTTAAATATTTTGTCCACAGGATCAGGCATGGGTCACCTCTTTTAAATACTTTTCCAGGCCTGTAATGCAGTTGTCCCAGCCTTTGGAATAGTTGTTGAACATGGTGGTAGCCAGTCCTTCATCCGGGTAATTGCTGATACCAGAGTGCTCGATCACCAAATGTGTACCCTCCGGAGTTTCGGATAGCTGCCAGCTTACCGTGGTCTCCACGTTGCCGGTGCCACTTACTGCCCAGGTATACACCAGTCTTGTAACCGGATTCACTTCCAGCACCTTACCGCTAATGGTGGTATCTTCATGGGTAAACGTGTAATCATAACCCTTTTCAGGTTTAAAATCCGCCTTGATGAACCATGCAGCAATCTCATTCTCATCGGTGATTGCTTTCCAAACCTTGTCAATGCTGTGTTTGTACGTGTGCTCTTTTCTCAAAAGATCTTTCATAGTCGTATAATTTTGTTTTGAGTTTAAATACGCAACCATATGGTTGCTAATATACACATTACGAACTATGCAACAAAATGGTTGCATGTTTTTTTTAATAGTACCTCCCAATACCAGGCGAGGAGCATTCCAGGGGATCAACGCTCAGCAATATCCCCGATTAATTTATTCTCCGGTATTTTATTCATCCCTTCTTTCCTATATATTTAAGTTTAGTGTTCACAGGAAGACCGTGCAGTATCAGTACCTGTACTTTATCGGGTTTATAAGTGAGGGTAGTTGATGGTCAGACCATGGTAAGGGAAATGAGTAATTTATCTGCAGGTTTTGATTGAGAACAATTACCGGATCATACATCATATTCAACTTTTTATTAAATCAATAAACTGATCGGATGACCCATTCTCCTGAGCCACAGAAACCACAGTTGGAACGTAAACTGGGACCATTGATGCTTTGGGGTTTAGGCGTGGGATACGTGATCTCCGGCATGTACTTTGGTTGGAACTTGGGCCTTGAAAAAGGCGGTACCCTCGGTCTTGCCGTGGCCACTGTTTTTGTGATCGTGCTATATGTCACCTTTACGTTCAGCTATACAGAAATGGCTTGCGCCATCCCAAAAGCAGGGGGTGCTTTTGACTATGCTATGAAAGCGCTGGGAAAGAACTGGGGTTTCTTTGGAGGTATGGCGCAGAACATTGAGTTTATCTTTGCGCCGCCCGCCATTGCCTTTGCCATAGGCGCTTATCTGAATATCTTCCTGCCTTCATTGTCTATACTGACCATTGCCATATCGTTTTATTTCATATTTACAGCGCTGAACATTTACGGCGTCCAGGCGGCCGCATGGTTTGAGCTGGTGATAACGATCATAGCCGTCCTTGGCCTGTTGCTTTTTACGGGTGTGGTCTCTGGGGACTTCCAGTGGCAGAACATGACTGAAAACGCACTACCCAACGGTTGGGGTGGCGCTTTTGCCGCACTTCCCTTTGCCATATGGTTCTTTCTGGCCATTGAAGGGGTAGCTAATGTGGCTGAGGAAACGATCAACCCGCAGCGGAACATACTGATCGGGTTCGGGTCAGCCATTTTTACTTTGGTGGTATTATGTGTGATCACCTTTAGTACTTCCATAGGAGTGAGCGGTTGGGAAAATATTGTGTATGAAAGCGGTTCTTCTACACCTTCCGATTCCCCACTGCCATTGGCCATGATGCAATCTGTAGGAAAATCCCATATACTGTATAAGGTCATAGGTTTCATTGGTCTTTTTGGCCTTGTTGCCTCCTTTCATGGTATCATTTTAGCCGCGGGCCGGGCTACTTTTGAGTTTGGCAGAATGAACTTTGCTCCACCGGTACTCGGACGTATCCATCCGAAGTTCAGGACACCGGCCAATGCCCTGCTTATAAATATGATCATAGGTATTCTGGCCCTGCTTACCGGCAAAACCGGCGAGATCATCACCATCGCCTGCTTTGGAGCACTAAGCCTCTACATTATCTCTATGGTTTCTGTGATCGTTTTGCGAAGAAAGCATGCAGCTCTCGAGCGGCCTTTCAAGGTGCCTTTCTATCCCCTGACCCCGATCATTGCTCTTGTCATTGCGGTCGTGGCTTTTGTGTCCATTACCTTTTATAATCCAATACTGGCGTTATTGTACTTCTCCATTCTCGGGGTTAGTTATATTTGGTACAGAGTGATATCTGCAAAGCATCGGAACGCTCAACCTTCCAATCAAAACCTGACGAAATGAAAGTAAAAGGCATGCTCACGATTGAGGAGTTAGGCTCCAGGGTATCGGCAGAAGAAATTGAAACGGTCATTGTAGCCTTCAGTGATCATTACGGCCGACTGATGGGCAAGCGGTTCGATGCGGAGTTCTTTCTTCAAAGCATAGCACAGCACGGCACCCATGGCTGCGATTACCTGCTAACCACTGACATGGAGATGGAACCAGTACCAGGTTACGAATTTGCCAACTGGGAGGCTGGCTATGGAGACTTCCATCTGGTGCCGGACCTGAACACCCTGAGGACCGCCGCCTGGCTGGATCGTACAGCACTGGTGATCTGTGACATTAAAGATGACAAAGATCTTACGGTGGAAGCCCCCCGTTCAATCCTGACGGCTCAGCTTGACAAAGCCCGGACAATGGGATATGATGTGATGGCGGCGTCCGAACTGGAATACTACACCTTTACCAATAGCTACCGGTCTGCACACGAAACCGGGTACAATGATCTGCGTCCGTTAGGCTGGTACCTGGAGGATTATCATATACTGCAAGGTACACGGTCCGAAGAATTTACAGCCGCTGCACGGAGGCATCTGAAAAATTCCGGGGTACCTGTAGAAAACTCCAAGGGTGAATGGGGGCTTGGCCAGCATGAACTGAACGTACGGTATGCTCCAATACTGGATATGGCAGACCGGCACACGGTCTACAAGCAATGCCTCAGGGAGCTTGCTGACCAGATGGGGCTGTCCGTCACTTTTATGGCCAAGTTTGATGAAGATCAGGCCGGCTCAAGCTGCCACCTGCACATCAGCCTTTGGACGGGAGATGACAACGCCTTTACCGGCGGTGAAACACTTGGGCCTGTGCAGCAGACTTCCGATGTATTTCGCTGGTTTTTGGGCGGCTGGATAAAATATGTACCCGACGTCATGCCTTTCTATGCTCCTACGGTCAACTCCTACAAACGGTTTGTGGATGCCTCATGGGCTCCTACACGAATTGCCTGGAGTTATGACAATCGCACAGCCGGTTTCAGGGTGGTAGGTAAGGGCAAAAGTCTGCGGATCGAATGCCGTATCCCCGGCGCGGACTGCAATCCCTATCTGGCCTTTGCGGCCTCACTGGCCAGCGGATTGCAGGGTATACAGGAGAAGGCAGAACCCCCGGAATGCTTTGCAGGCGATGTTTATGCCGCCCGGCATTTGCCCGGGGTCCCGCTTACACTTAATGAAGCGCTTCACACGTTTGAAAACAGCGACTTTGCCAAACAGGCTTTTGGCGAAAAGGTGGTCAGGCACTATTCCCACTTTTACCGGACTGAAACAGAGGCTTTCGAAAAGGCCGTCACGGACTGGGAACGAAAAAGATATTTTGAACGAATATAATGATCAGTAAGGATGCGATTAAAGGATAAAGTAGCACTCATTACCGGAGGGAGCAATGGCATCGGGCGGGAGTCCGCCCTGCTGTTTGCCAAAGAGGGCGCTAAGGTGGTTGTAGCGGATGTAGATGACAGAAAAGGTGAGGAAACGGTACAGGAGATCCGGGACATGGAACATGAGGCTGCATTTGTAAGAGCTGATGTATCACGATCGCCGGACTGTAAGAACATGATCTCATTTGCAGAGGAGCAATTTGGAAAACTGGACATCCTGTTCAATAACGCCGGCATCATGCACAGCAGCGATGACAATGCGGAAGCGACAGAAGAAGAGGTATGGGACCTTACTATGAACATCAATGCCAAAGGCGTCTTTTTGGGGTGCAAGTACGGTATCCCGGCGTTAAAGCGGGCAGGTGGGGGCAGTATCATTAATACTGCCTCGTTTGTGGCGCTCCTGGGGGCTGCCACACCACAGATCGCCTATACAGCCAGCAAGGGAGCCGTTTTATCCCTTACACGTGAGCTGGCCGTACTTCATGCACGTGAGAATATCCGCGTGAATGCGCTATGCCCGGGGCCTTTGAGGACGGAACTGCTGATGAAATTCCTGAGTACTGAAGAGAAGAAACAGCGCAGGCTGGTACACATTCCCATGGGACGATTTGGTGAGGCCGGTGAGATGGCGAAAGCAGCGCTCTTTCTTGCATCGGATGAATCATCCTTTACCACAGGAGCTGAATTTGTAGTGGATGGAGGAATTACTGCGGCATATGTGACACCTGAATAAAACAATACATGTGAAGGCGTTTCAAACGATAAGTCCTGTAGATGGGTCCGTGTACGTGGAAAGGACCTATGCCACAGAAAAAGAAGTGGACTCAGCATTGGACAAAGCGAGTCAGGCCCAAAGAGGCTGGCGTGAAACAAGTGTTGAAGACCGGGCAGGATACTGCGCAAAAGCCATTGAATATTTTCAGGAAAATGTTTCCGAAATAGCGGAGGAGCTCACCTGGCAAATGGGCCGCCCCATCCGTTATACACCACTCGAGGTCAAAGGAGGATTCAGGGAGAGAGCCCTTCATATGATCAAAATTGCTTCAGATGCGTTGGCCGATGTTCAGGTGACTTCTCCAAATGATTTTAGAAAGTTCATTAGAAAAGAGCCCCTGGGCACAGTACTGATACTTTCTCCCTGGAATTATCCATATCTCACCTCCGTTAACGTCATCATTCCTGCTCTGATGTCGGGAAATACGGTGATCCTGAAGCATTCGGAACAGACGCCGCTGTGCGCTGAGCGATATGCTGCCGCCTTTGAATATGCGGGACTTCCGGATGGCGTATTTCAGTACCTGCATATCTCAAATGATCAGGTGAGAGGCATCATTCATGATCCGCGAATTGCCCAGGTTTCGTTTACGGGATCAGTAGAGGGAGGAAAGGCTATTCAGAAAGCTGTGGGTGAGCGATTCATTTCAGCAGGACTGGAGCTGGGGGGTAAAGATCCGGCCTATGTACGGCATGATGCCAAACTGTCCCATGCCGTTGAAAATCTGGTGGACGGGGCCTTCTTCAACTCCGGGCAGTCATGCTGTGGGATAGAGCGGATCTATGTTCATGAAACACTATTCAAAGCGTTTGTTGATGGGTTTATAGATCTTACCCGGCAATATGTTGTGGGTGACCCCACGGTACAGGAAACCACCCTGGGACCCATGGTGAGAGGAAAAGCCGCGGAAAGAGCGCAAAAATTCATTGATGGGGCGCTGGCAAGAGGAGCCCGGGCGCTCATTGGTGACAGTGACTTTCCCACTGTAGCACCTCCCTACTTCAATCCTCAGGTATTGATCGATACGGATCACAGTATGGAAGTCATGATTGAAGAATGCTTCGCTCCCATTGCCGCCATCATGCCGGTCAGGGATGATGAAGAAGCGATAAGGCTAATGAATGACAGCAGATATGGCCTTACAGCTTCCATTTGGACGGAGGATGAAGAGCGGGCCATAGCCATAGGCGACCGGACCGAGGCAGGTACATGGTACATGAACCGCTGCGACTATCTGGACCCGGCGCTCGCCTGGACGGGAGTAAAGAATTCAGGAAAGGGTTGTACACTCTCGGCTCTGGGATATGAACAGCTCACCCGGCCCAAGTCGTACCACCTGAAATTGGTTTAGTAGACAGGCATGACCTGACAAGCATAAGTATTGACCCCATTCCCAATAGAATTATCCGGTCCAAACTTTGAACACTGAACATTGAACTCATCCATTCGAAAAACAGGATTGCTAATATGCGACCATATCAATGAAGACTTCCACCACCTGGAGGTAAGCTACCTGGCCATGTTTCAGCGCCTGCTGCCAGGCCTTTCGTTTGAACCTTACTATGCCTGCAATGGTCACTTACCCAACACTGTACATGATCACGAAGCATATCTCTGTACAGGATCCAGACATTCTGTTTATGATGAAGCCGTCTGGATAGAAAGGCTGTCCTTGTTCGTTAAGGCTATCCATGACCAACAGAAAAAGTTTGTAGGCATCTGTTTTGGGCATCAGATGATAGCCCATGCACTCGGAGGTAGGGTGGAAAAATCAGCAGGAGGGTGGTGCGTGGGCGTACACAGGTTTGAAGCTGTTTCGCATGAACCGTGGATGGACCCCGTAGAGTCAGGGCATAATTTACTCATGCTTTGTCAGGATCAGGTGATGGAATTACCCGAAAACAGCAGAGTATTGTCAACTTCCGAACATTGCAAAACCGGCATGTTCCTAACAGGAGACCATATGTTGGGTATACAGGCTCACCCTGAGTTTAGCAAAGAATATAACCAGGCCGTTTTTACGAGCAGAAAGGAGCGAATCGGTGAGAAAAAGGTGGATCAGGCCTGCGAAAGCCTGGAGATACCGCTCCATGATCAGGTCATAAGTAGTTGGATACACAATTTTATACAGGGCTGAATACTGAATTTCCGGGAAAACTGAAAGTCAGAAGTAACGGCCGGTTTTCTGTCCAATTCATATTTTTTTCACTTATAATTAATATACGGGTAATGCACTTAACGTAATTTCAAAGTTCTAAATAGTAGCCTATGAAATCTGTATTCTTCATTCCCTTTTTTCTTCTGTTCATTGCCTGCACCTCCCAAAAGGAAGCTGACCTACCCACACCACCGACAGATGGCATAGCTGTGTTTTATGAGCCTTCCCTTAAACCTTTCTATCATGGTGTTGCTTCCGGTGATCCGCTTTCGGATGCCGTTATTATCTGGACACGGGTAACTCCCAGAGATTCGCTTGATGCCATTGACGTGGAATGGGAAGTCTCCATCTCTGATGAGTTCCAAACCGTTTTCCGGTCCGGTTCTTTCAAAACCAGCCCTGCGCGGGACTATACCGTGAAGGTAGATGTACAGGGACTGGAACCCAACACATATTATTATTACCGCTTCAAGGCACTGAACGCCGTTTCCACTACCGGACGTACACGCACGACCCCTGTAGCAGCCATGGACAGCATCAAATTTGCCGTGGCCAGTTGTAGTAATTATGAATGGGGGTATTTTAATGCTTATGGTCGTATTGCTGATCGGGATGATCTGAATGCAGTTTTACATCTTGGGGATTATATTTATGAATACGGCCCGCGTAGCTATGGCGATACGACACTAAACCGTATCCATTATCCTGCCCGTGAGATCATTACACTGGAGGATTATCGTCTGCGCTATTCCCAGTATCGTCTGGATAAAGACCTGAACGCCGCTCATGCGATGCATCCGTTCATCACCATTTGGGATGATCATGAGATTGCAAATAATTCCTATGTGGAAGGGGCTCAGAATCATCAGCCGGAAGAGGGAGACTACGTGACACGTCGGGAGTCCGCCCGCAAAGCCTACTATGAGCTGCCTGTAAGGGAATCAACCGGCCAAAAACTTTACAGAAGCTTTTCCTATGGTGAGCTGGCGGACCTGATCATGCTGGATGAACGACTGGCTGGCCGCACAGCTCCGGCAGACAGCCTGTCGGATCCCACACTGAAAGACAGCACCCGGACTATGCTGGGTAAAGAGCAGTTAAGCTGGTTTGAAAATACGCTGTCCGGCTCAACAGCCACGTGGAAGGTCATTGGCAATCAGGTGATCTATTCCTACCTCAACTGGAGCCAGCCAACTTTTAATATCAACCTGGATTCATGGGACGGATATCCATTGGAACAGAAAAGGATTGCTGATCTGATCCGTGACAATGATATAAAAAATGTAGTATTTGTCACCGGAGATACCCATTCCTCATGGGCATTTGAGGTGTCCGTGGATCCCTTTGATGATTACAACCCTACCACAGGTGAAGGAGCGTTTGCGGTAGAGTTTGGCACCACGAGCATTAATTCCTCCAACTCCAATGAGCGCTTTCCCACAGACTCGGTGATTGCGCATGAACAAAAGATCGTGAACAGTGAGATCAATCCGCATCTGAAATATGCCAACATGCGGGATCATGGATATATGATCTTAACATTGACACAGGGAACTGCCCGCGCTGACTGGTATTACGTCAGTACCCTGAAAGAGCCATCAACAGAGGAGGCACGGGGCAAATCAGTAACCGTGAATTCAGGAGAAACACGGTTAAACCTGTAATCATGTAATACACGACCAGGGATTACCAGGGTTTTGCACAAAACTGTTTTCCCACATCCTTTAACTTTCGGGTTTTTAAACGGTACATGATGAAGTCATTTTGCCCTTTGATGTCTGTAGTACTGGCACTTGTTTTTTCAGGCTGTTCCTCAGATGATGGAGGACCCAATGTCAATAATGATCCAAAAGATAATGCTGCCATTGAGCAAATTCCAGTATTTCCCCAGAGCCATCCGTTGAATGCAGATATATCGCAGGAACCGGCGGATGAGTTTTCCGATCTCATTCTGGATAATCTGGGACGCGACACAGGCCTGTTCGCTGATTTTGGGAGTGGTACCTGGCAGGGGTCTCCCATAGGTATCCCTTATATAGCGGTAGGAGCCGGGCAGGAACGGGTGCCCGTAGTGTTCAGAGCCAATGACTACGACAATGACTACGGTGCCGAGAGTGATCAGGGGCCATTCCCCATACCACTTGACGCTCCTATTGAAGGAAATGGCAAGGGGGACAGTCACGTTCTGGCGGTGGATGTGGATAACAGGATGTTGTACGAGTTGTACAATGCAAGCCGTACTGGCGATGGGTGGGCGGCCAGCTCAGCAGCCGTTTTTGACCTGCAAAAGGTGGAATTCCGACAGGATGGATGGACATCAGCAGATGCCGCCGGACTTCCCATTTTCCCATGTTTGGTAAGATATGAGGAGATCCTGCAGGGAGAAATTGATCACGCTATACGCTTTACCATTGAAAGGTCTAAAATCTACGAGGGTTATGTGCATCCCGCCAGACACCAGGTATCAGGCGACAGATCGAATGAGCTGCTACCGTTTGGCGCCAGGCTCAGGCTGAGGGATGACTTCGATATTTCCTCGTTTTCAGAAACCAATCAAATTATACTCAAGGCTTTAAAAAAGCATGGCCTTATCCTGGCAGATGTCGGGTCGATGATGTATATAACCGGAGCACCGGATGAACGCTGGGACAACGATGATCTAAGGGAACTCAGGCAGGTCAGCGTGAACGATTTTACCGTTGTAGAACTCGGGGAGATA
>LYSV01000180.1 GCA_001657315.1 Flammeovirgaceae bacterium BBD 1991-12
CTTCATGCATTTTTCAAATGTGACCACTCGCGATGACGGTCATTTTATGGCAAGAAGTACTTTTGACTTTTTCCTTATCCGATATTCACGTTAAACTAATGAAGGCACTGGTTGACCTCGTTTACGGAACCGGCAGGGTCAGAAGGAAGTACGAACTGGCTAATCCAAACGAACAGGTACTGGCGGCAGATGCATCCAAAGGAATTATCACAACCCATGATCAGGATGTTACCAGAGGTGCTGATTGGGTAACATCGCAACGAGCAGTGATAATGTTGACCAACAACAGGATAGTTTGCGGGAAATGGATAATTCCTATTGACCAAATTCAGTCTGGTCAGCTGCTCGCGATCAGATCATTGTTTGGAGATGGAGTAGTTCTTAAGATCCAGACTACTGAAGGAACTCACTATCAATTTGGAATGCAAATTAATCCTGAATGGACGGAGCAACAAGCCCTTCCGTTGTCATATGAACGAGTAAAAGTCAAACATTCACCTTTTAGCATAGCAGTAAGATTAATTGCTATCGGATACTTAATTTATTGGACTTACCAACGATTCATAGCAAACTAAATTGATTATGGGTGGAATAGGTTTCATTTGGAACGCTTTGAAAAACAGGATATAATGCACTTTTGCATCCTATCCTAATTGTTAACCCAAATCGCCATGTTATACCTTTTAACTTCCGGTATTTTTACAAAATCGAGAATAGACATAGCGAATCAGTGATACTGATCTTCACGAAATAAGGTGTTATTTTTATTCTGTAGCAGTTGGTTATTCGGAAATGTCCGTTTATCCGGTAGTTGTGATCTACTGGTCTGAAAGACGAAAATTCTCTAACTTTACTATATGGCAACTAAGGAAAAACTCAGAAATATAATTCTTAACAAGATCAAAAAGCTTTCGGATGACAAGCTTCGGAACCTTGACTCCTATCTTAACGATTTAGAGCCTCATTTTACAACTGAGAAATCCACCTTGTCATTTAGCGGAATTTTTAAAGATTTGGAATTGGACGAACTGACGAATGAACTCCACAAATCCAGAAAGGATGCTAATGAAAGAATTCCGAAATTTTGACTCCATCACTTATTGACACGGATATCCTTTCATACTTTCTGAAAGGCAACAAACAAGTCACCAGAAACTTTGAACTCTATCTCAAAGAGTATTCTAAAATCACAATTGCTGAGATTACCTATTTTGAGATTCTTGCTGGTTTAACTTTTAAACGAGCTTCTAAACAAATTGAGCAATTCGAGAGCTTTACCTCAACATGTAATATCCTAAAACTTTCAACTTCTTTTCTCAGAACTTCTGCAAAAATCTATGCAGAACCCAGAGAAAAAGGGATCACAGTTGGAACAGCTGACTTATTGATTTCTGGAATCGCACTGGTGAACAACGTGACGCTTGTGACGAACAACCAAAAACATTACCAACCGATTTCTGAACTCACAACTTCCAACTGGAACGAATAAAAACGGATCATAACAAAGCGGATAAATACACCTCTCTAAAACGTATCAGGCTATTACTTAGGACTGTTTTAATGTTAAACTACCATATTATTGTCAACAGGTTATGCAACATCTTAAAAAAACAGTACCGACCCGATCATATACAGTAGCCGTCTTCTATCTTCCAACACATGCAGGATAAATTAAGACAACATATTGAAAAGATAGTTCCGCTCACGGATGATGAATTTACGTTTGTTCTCTCTCATTTCACCAGTAAAAAGGCCAAAAAACGAGAATGGCTCATTCATGAGGGCAATAAGGTGAAGCATGTTTATTTTGTTGTATCCGGGCTATTAAAGTTGGTTTACAGAGATGAGCTGGGGAAGGAGTATATTGTTTCCTTCGCCATGGAAGACTGGTGGGAAAGCGATTATCTGGCCTATTATACAAAAACCAAAGCTACCATGTCACTACAATGCCTTGAAGATACTGAAGTTTACTGCCTTGCGTTGGAAGATTACCATGAGTTATGTGCAGGCCTTCATAAGATGGAGCATTTTTTCCTGGAAAAGGCAAATCGGGGACATATAGGATCTCAGCAGCGCATACTATCCTTTCTTACCCTGAGTGCAAAAGAACGGTACGAACATCTGCTTAAGCGATATCCCTCATTGTTCCAACGCGTATCAAAAACGTTGCTTGCTTCGTATTTGGGTGTTTCCAGAGAGACATTAAGCAGACTTCACGCTTCAAGGTAGTACCATTCATGATTTACTAGTGACATAGGTCACAATCCCCGAATAGTGATGAATGTCACAGGTCCGTCTGTGGTCTGACCTTCAACTTTGTATGGTCAATTAAAACAGGCAAACCAATGAAAAAGCTGGCTAAGGTTTTAGGTCTGGTATTATTAACGATCACGTGCGTTCATGCACAAAACAAAAATGAAAACAAGATGGAAAAAAGAATAATTAATCCCTGGAAGTGGCAGGATGCACGCAGTTATGTGCAGGCCGTAGAGGTAAAAAATGCAGAAAATACACTTTATATTTCGGGGCAGACAGCCATAAGTGCTGATGGGGAGTCAAGCACCGCCGATATGAAAACCCAATTGGTTGAGGCCATACACAATCTGGAACAGGTGATAAGCAAGGCGGACTACGAATGCAGGAATATTGTGCGGTTAAATGTCTATACCACTTCGGTAGAAGAGCTTTGGCCCCATTTTGATATATTCCAGGACTGGATAGCCAAACACAACATGAAGCAGGCACTTACTGTAATGGAAGTGAACGCTCTTTTTGAAACATTAAAGGTTGAACTGGAGGCTACGGTAGTCAAATAACGATCCCCTTTCTGGTTGTAGGATCGCCCTGTGTTCACTTCAGCATATTCACATTCGCATTCGCATTCACATTCGCAGAATCCCGTGGGTCCACCGGACTCTCCGCAGGATTCCGTGAATGTGAGTCCACTGGACCCTGTGGGGAATCCTGTGGGACAAATGCACCTGTCCACAGGACTCAGTGAGCCTGCCTCAGGCGTGACCTGCCTACGACCAGTTTGGTAACCTCTTGTATACTCAGGCATTCATTTGCTACTTACCTGTTATTTGCACTATGATATAGGTTTTATGGAGTTGTAACTCTGGCAAAATGCCTGAGCAAATACTCACGTAGCAGGCAACGCTTTCAATAAGAACAAAAATCCACTAGATTAGCGCGGCATGCCTGGTACAAAAGATAAAGATATAATAGAAATAAAGTGCATATGCACTTTGTCCGGATGTTGTAGGCATATTAAAAACCTAATATCATGAAGAACTTCTGGATCATCTCCATTCTTTTTATTGCATGTAAAACCGAACCAAAAACTGATCCTGATACTTCAAACGGTACAGGTCCAAAATATGAAACCTATGATTATTCCGGCTTTACGAAAGAGGAGATTTATACGTTTCATAAACATCTTTTGGAAGGTGGCAGTCGGCGTAGACAAGGAGGTGATCTTAGCAGATTTTTTTTTCTAAACTACTCCGAAATAGAGAAACACTCCCTCATACTTCGGTCAGATACACCAAAAATTCTCGAAGAAAGTCCACGAAAAGATGTGAAGAATTTTATTACCACAACAAATTCCGATTCAAGAGAACTACCATTAAACGAATATATACAGCAAGCGGAAGTTGACGGATTGATTATAATTCATAGAGGCAAAATCGTCTTTGAAGGCTATCCGAGAATGTTCCCAACTGATTTTCATCTTAATTTTTCAGTTACAAAAATCTATGTTAGTGCTTCAATTGCTATTTTGGAGGATAAAGATTTGATCGATACCAGCCAACCCATTGATCATTACTTTGATGACCTTCAGGGTTCGGGCTGGGAAGGTGTACCAATAGTCGATATTCTTGCCATGAGTTCAGGGATTGATCCGGATTCAGATGGCCAATTGATTAACACAGCAAATGCAAGTCCGGAACCAATTAAGGCTTTTGCAGCAGCCAAATCTGTCAAGCCTTCAGGAACGGAGTACGACTACATGAACACCAATACTGCCATATTAACTCTACTGGTAGAAGAAATTAGCGGCCTGACCTTTAGCAATTTCATGGAACAGGAAATATGGAGAAAAATTGGATCAGAATATAATGGTCTTATGGTGAAAAAGGCTAATGGGACCGATGCTACCTATTTCGGAATGTCATCAACCCTTCGGGATCTTGCCAGGTTTGGCCTTGCTTTTACTCCCAGTGGAAGAAAGAACGCCAATCCTATAATTTCCGATGACCACCTGGCTAAAATTCAAAACGTGAATAAAAACCTTGAAGAGAAGTCGTGGTATTCAGAAGAAATGAAGTCCAGCGGTTATCAATGGGACGAGATCTACGATGATGGCGATTTTTATAAAGGAGGACATGCAGGTCAGGGTCTTTATATATCAACCTCGAAAGATCTGGTAATTGCATTTTACGGAACTTACGATACTGATTTGCAAGAGCATCAACTCCCGGCTATTAGTCGGCAACTTGCCAAATCAGGACTATTTGATCTTGAGTGAAACGGCCTGCAACAATGCCAGAATGAATATTCAGGAGGACCACTATGACAGGTATTTGTTAAATTCAAAGCTTTATCAGGTCTGGTTAGTAGGAAGTATACTCATTTTAGCCAGACGTTAACCCCAATAACAAGCGCATGAGACCATTCATCTTACTCCTTTGTTTATTCTCACTTGTCCTTTCATGCGGACAGACCCAGCCAGTGGATGAACTCAGTAAACCAGTCCCTGGCCTGCCGGTTGCCAGCCCGGAGGATTCAGGTTTTAACAGAGATTCAATTGATAACCTTTTGAGGATCATTCAAACCACCCCGCCCAATGACTTTAGAGGACTTGTGATGATAAAAAACAACAAAATAGTGATCGAAGAATACTTCAATACATTTTGGAGAAATTCTGTCCATGACATCAGGTCTGCCGGAAAGAGCATCACTGCTATGCTATTGGGTGTGGCGTTGAAGGAAGGTTTGGTGCAGGATCTGGAACAAAGTGTTTACTCATTTTTCCCAAAAAGCAAGTATCCATTTATAAATGAGGACTATAAAGAGATCAGGCTCAGACATCTCCTGGATATGTCCTCCGGATTGGATGCTGATTCAGACAACCCGGCATCTGCCGGTCATGCCGTTAACTGGATTGCAAAAGAAGATTGGAAAGAATATCTCCTTAAGGTACCTCTGACTTCAAATCCTGGAGAAAGGTGGGTTTACGCAGATATCAATGCCCTGCTGATTGGCGCCGTGATCGAAGAAACATCAGGTATTAGTCTTAAAGATTTTGCCCGGAAAAAACTGTTTGACCCTTTAGGGATAGCACAATTTTATTGGTACACCAATGCTCAAAACCAGACGGGAGCGGCTGGGAATTTGTATTTGTCAACATTGGATTTTGCCAAACTGGGAGTGCTGGTCCTGAACCAGGGAAAATGGAAGAACATACAAATTATTGACCCTGACTACATAAAGGAACTGCAGAGTAAAGCTTTTAACATTTCAGAATATAACCCTTATGCAGATTATTATGGTATGATGTGGTATAAAGCCAGCAGGACTTTTGGAGGTAAAAAAATGGACTATCTGTTTGCATCCGGAAATGGGGGCAATCATCTGATAGTAGTTCCGGATAAGGAAATCGTTATCGCACTAACATCCAGCGCATATGGTCAAAGGTACGCGCATAGAAGGTCGTATAATATCATGAGCAAAATTCTTGCTTCACTAAAATAGGTGGCCGCCAAGCTGTAAAGCAGGCTAACCATACATAGGAGAGGCCGACAGTTGTTGATGGAGTCATGGCCTTTTAACAAATTTGGCCATTAGCGATGTAAATAAAAAAAGGTGCATCAATGAATATTGAAATAAGAAAAGCAAAACCTGATGACTTCAGGGATGTGCATAAGCTGATCATGGAGTTTGCCACGTTCATTAAAACACCGGAGAAAGTGCAGATAACCCCGGAACAAATGATCAGGGATCAGCCTTTTTTTAACTGCCTTATTGCTATCAATGCAAAAGAGATCATTGGCTTTGCTACATTTTTCTTCTCATATTATTCGTGGACTGGAAAAGCCATCTATCTGGATGACCTGTATGTCCAAAAAGATTACCGGGGTCAGGGAATTGGAAGCAGGTTATTTGATACAATAATGGAAATCGGGAAGAAGGAAGACTGCAAAAAAATGAAGTGGCAGGTTTCCAACTGGAACGGTAAAGCGCAGGAATTCTATAAAAGCAGAGGTGCGATTATTGATGATGTTGAAATTAATTGTGATTTGACCTTGAAATAAAGCCGGTTACAGCGCTGCAGCCGATATTGTCCTTGAAAGAAGGGACAATACTCTGGCCATTAAGGAAAGCAATTTGCAGTTTGATGGGGAGCAGACCCTGGTGGAGGTAGAAACCGGTGAGCAGCAATTCGAAAAAAGAGTAGTCGGGACCGGCCTTTCCGACGGTATTAATATAACGTGAATATCAGATAAGGAAAAGGTCAAAAGTACTTCCTACCCTAAAATGACCGTCATCGCGAGTGAGAACATTTAAAAATGTCTGAAGTTGAGATGACAAAACAAAAATTGAACGTCACTGATGAGTGAGGCACGAGCGAAGAAGCAGTCCCCTGATCGACCAGGGGATTGCTTCACCTCAAACCCCACAATCCAACGCTGGGGTTCGCAATGACGATCAGAATGTAGTATGTAATGGGAGACTTTGGGAAAGCCTTTTCCACCCCTCATATCGATTTAAAATGGGGTTTAGAGATTCTTATCCGATATTCACGTTAATATAGAGGTATTGGAAAGGCTGGAAGAAGATGAAAAAGATCAAAAAAATGTAAGACGTATGCCTGTTGGGATATCCTTGGTTTCAATCCGTTGGGCGGTCGTGATCACTGATCTTTTTAAATTTTTGTGCACAGGGTTCAATACACGGATAATAAATTTTGAGTGTGACATCTTCCCATTCAAAAGATAAACCCCTGTCTTCAGCCCATGGGCAGTCAGCAGGAAAGATCAGATTTTCGGTTATTGAAAATGTACCCTGGCCACTTTGACCGGAATTTGTGCCCATGCTACACAAGATAAAATTTGACCTGAACTTCCCATCCGCAAAAAATTCAATCGTATTGTCACTGTCAACGGGCTGAAAGGTACCGCTGCCATCTCCTGGGTCCGCAAGTTGTTCTACAAGCAGCCACTTTCCATGAATACTGGTTTCATCAAGATCCGGATCGTTTTCCGAGCAGGAGATCAGGATCACTGATAAAAAAATGACAGGTATTGATTTTTTCATGTTCAGTCATGGGTGTTTGGTGTTATTCTATGGACACGCTCAGTTATACAAAGGTTGTAACAAGCGCAGAAAGTAGCCCAATAGCCAAAAAACAGCTATGATCCCCTCCCGGCAGGGGATCATAGCTGATAATTCTTCACCCTTGATCTAAAAATATATTAGAATGAAATGGTTGCTCCTGCGCCGAACAGGTTTTGGGTTTGTTTCGGTATTCCTGTTAAGAATAAATCAAAACGTTCTACCGTTCCGGTATTGAATATATCCGTGCCCCAAACAAATATGCTGGCTTTTCCGTCATTAAACTTTTTAGCCAATTTGAAATCCAAACGATATTTTTCAGATGCCTCATCGACGAAAATACCAGCTCCCGTAGAACCACCCGATCTGAACTGTCGATCATATATAAAGCTACTACCAATATCCACAGCTGTCCTGTAGGTCCCGTTAAGAGACAGCTCTATGCCGGGATTAAATGTAAGGTAAGATCTTAAACGAATGACATGCTCCGGCATGATAGGGTTTTCCCTGTCAGGTACATTGAATAGTTCACCGGTTCTGGAGTTGACCCTTCCCGTCCGTTCATTGGTGAACCATGAGTGGGATAATTCGAATTTCATTTTTTCGGAAGGAATGAAGTTCAACACGGATTCTATTCCATAATTTTCCGCATCAAATACATTGTCATATAATATGGCATTTACGGTCTGCTGCGGGTTTAGCGGTGATTGTGTCACTATTTGACTCCGTGAATCAAAGGCTATGATACCGTTCGCTTGTGCATAAAACCCACTGACATCAAGACGAAACTTACCAATTACCCCCTTGAATCCCAATTCTGCTGTCAAATATTCTGTTTGATCTGTATCCTCTGAATTGATGAAAATGGTTTCGGGTAAGCCGTCGGGCAAAACACCTGGAATAGCAGGCACTGCTTCTGTTATCGACAAAGCTACATTTGTTTGTACAAAGCCCGGTGTTGTCACGCTTCTTGATCCTGCGCTCCAAATGGTTGTATTGGGTGTAGGCTTAAATGCTACACGCAGACTTGGTGATAGCTCAGGTTTGTTATCAATGAGTGTCCAGGTTTCAGCCTTGATACCTAAGGTGGCGTTTAACTTTTCACTGAAGTCTATTTTGTCCTGAACAAACACTCCCCACAGGTATTCTGTTGTATTTGGATCTATGTAGTTCAGTACGCTTTCATCTGGAAAAGGGCCCACGCTGTAGTCAACCACTCTACCATTCACTCCAAAGCTGAAGTTGTTTTTACCAATGGTCAGGTTGTCTTGTATCTCCAGGTTTACAATGTGGGTTCCATTATCATTTCCTCCTTCTTTGTTCCCTGAAATTTGAGCAAACATACTGTGTTGAGGACTGAAATTGTGATCCAATCGTGCTGAAGTTACGAAACGGCGTGAATCAGATTCGTATAGAAAAGATTTTGATTCCGCTTCCGGAAATACTACTGATGGCGATGGCGCATAGCTATCGAAATCATGGCCAATGAGATATGCATGTCCGCTGATTCTGGTGTTTTCATTCACCCAGGAGCTAACGGAGAGGCCCACGTTGAACTTTCTTGTCCGGTAAACATCTTCACCTAAAGTATTTAAAATGGTAGTATCTCCATCGACAACACCAGTTGAAACGCCTCTTTCGTCCCGTAGTATTTTTGGTACAGTTACATACTCTCCATCAAATTCATCCAAAGGCTTGTAACCATCAAAAAAGTGGCCTTTTGCATGAAATTTCAAAGAAGTGTTGTCAACTTTGACTCCATATCGCAAAGATGGGGCCACGAAACCATTGGTCCCCTGGTTGAATGTAGCTCTGAAACCCTGGCTGTCTTCAGGGGATTTGGTAAAAATGTTGATAATTCCGGTTGCAGCATTAGCTCCATAAATGGTACCTCCCGGACCCTTGATCACCTCTATTCTATCAACTTCCTCCAGGTCGATATCGAAATTTTCATAATCGAAGTTCGAAAAATATACAGATTGTAGTGGTACATTATCCATGAGTACCAATACACTTCCCTGAGCGCCGTCAGAAATTTCCCGTGCACCGGAATAACCATCGTTATAGTCCAGGTGTAAAAAAAAGAAACCCGGGACCATGTTCATTACATCCTGTAAACGTGTTGCACCGGATCTGTCTATGTCTTCCTGTGTGATCACATAGATAGAAGAAGCAACATCCTGTAGTTTTTCCGATGTTTTTGATACGGAGGTGATCTCGATAGACATCAATTCCTCCAAACTCAACTCGACCAACTCGTCGATGTCCTGACCGACTGCATTTCCAAAGCAAATACTGCCAACTGCTATTGATCCAATCAGCTGTTTAATTTTCCTTTTCATCTTTATTTCAGTTTTGGTATCTGTTCTATTTGACTATTTTCGCCAGTGACATGAGAGTGCTGCTGACTTTGAGATTGTAGGCCTCTACTGTCGATTTGCGTAAGGCGAATTTTAACCTTCCCCCTTCTGTGTAAAAGCCAATACATGATCCCTGATGTACCAGGTCATCATTTTCGGTTACTACCAGTATATTATGGGCTTTTGCGGTGGACTTAAAGCCTGTAAGGTCAGGATTGACCAAATGACCTACATATACGATGTCACAGTCCTTTGCCTCTGACAGGTCATTGAGTTGTCTGACGACTATTTTTCCGGAAGACGAAGCCACCGCGGTCAACTCCTTCAGAACTTTTGGGTTGCCATAAATACCCACTATTCTTTGGGTATTTTCTTCCGGCCATTTTATGTAATCACAAAATTTGTAAAGAAATAATGCTTCAAATTTTTCCTGGCCACCCTCTGTCGCTGTTGCCAGGCAGATGCTCAAAAACGTAAACATCATTGTCCAAATTACTTTCATCACTTTTTCGTTTAAACTCCTCGATACAAAGCTAATAGGACAGTTTCATGCATTTCTTCGGTTAAAATCTGTAATTTTTATAGGTAGTTTTGCTTATTTTTGATATAACAGGTGGGTGCAGGCAAATAACTATTCCGTACTACGAGGTATTGTTATTATTTTTACAGCATGTTATTCCCAGCAAACGATCGTGTTCAGCATTGGCTGGTGACCACTGGAATTACAATTAAACAGCACTTCTGTGGACGGGAAATTCAGACTCCTGGAGAATGGTATAAGAAAGGTAGACCCATAGACCAAAACAGCAGCGCCCAACGTTATTAATGGAGATTTCTTTCACTCATAAAGTATGCTTAATTCAAATGCTGCTGAGTATAATAAGATTTGTTATGCTGCTTCTCTTCTTTTTTTTGATCAGAGATCGGGCATGGCTGTTTGGACAGGACAAATACTTTGACCGCGAAATATATGTGAAGAAACTGGATGAATTCAGAATACTTAACAACCATCAGGTGATTCCTCAGGATGATCCGCTGGAGCTGGCCGTCAATATTGCACTTCACCACTACCCCGAATTAAAGAGCCATAAAATAAGGATTAAATACAAAAAGAATGTACGTCACCCGGTAACAGCCAGCTGGGCCTTTGGCAATATTTTCAAGTCCAGAAAAAAACATACCTACATATTATTGATCAGTTCCAACGCCTTTGTAAAGCGCATTTCCCTGAATAATCAGGTAGGGGTATTTGGCCATGAAATGGCGCATTTTCTTTACTACAGTGAACGACCGGCCATTCACATGCTCTGGTGGGCGTTAAAATATGTGACTTCGAAAAAATTTCATC
>LYSV01000181.1 GCA_001657315.1 Flammeovirgaceae bacterium BBD 1991-12
GATTTTGAACTAAGGAATATTCGAAGATAATTCATGGGGATGAATGATGAAGGGGTGGGCCGGAAAGTTGGCTCGCCCCTTCTGTTTTTTTCAGATATTCAACTCTGTTTTTCGACGTACTTGCTTTTATGGATTATATTAGGGAATGTATGGCAGACATCATTCCCAGGTATCCGCTCAAACACAAGGAAGAGATCGTTTCCTTTGCCATTCGCACGTTGGAAGAGGTCTATGATGAGGGACAGGGTAAGACGGATGGTCCTCATCGTCATGGTTTTTATACCATGCTGTGGATAAAACAGGGACGCGGTGTCCATCACATCGATTTCAGGGATTACATGATAGAAAGCAACACAGTCCATTTTATTCGACCCGGTCAGGTTCATCAGTTTGTTCCGGAAAGCCGGCCCATGGGTGTAGCCGTTCTTTTTACTGATGATTTTTTGAACCTCTATGGGATTTCCCGAAACTTTTTTATCAATCTGTACCTTTTCGAAGATTGTAATGAAAACACACCCGTTACTCTTGATAAGGAAGGAATATCTCTGTTTGAAGAGTTGTCGTATACCATGTTCAAGGAATTGGAGGATCCAGACACTTATTCCTATGAGGTGATAGGGGCAAACCTGAAACTGTTGCTGATCTGCTGTCAGAGGGTAAAGATCAAAGATGCCACAATAAACGATCAAAACGTGGGAAATTCCTTGGTAAGGGATTTTAAACTGGCTGTTGAAGAGAAGTTTTACAAACTTCACAAAGTGTCAGATTATGCAGAAGAGCTGTATGTTACCGCCAATCACATGAATCAGGTGATCAAATCAGCTCTTGGGATCACCGCGAAGGAATATATTCAAAACAGAATAATTCTGGAAGCCAAACGTGAGGCACAGTTCACGGGGGTGTCCGGCAAAGAGATCGCCTTTCATCTGGGTTTTGAAGATCCGGCCCATTTCAGTAAGTTCTTCAGGAACTGCACCGGGCAGAGTTTTTCCTCATTCAGGGATCAAATCCATAAAAAGTACAATTGATACCATAACTTCTGCATTTATCACCTCCCGGCGTAGCCCTACCTTTGTTTTCATAAAGGGGGAGCCAGATCTTCGGAAGGCAGACGATCCGACGCATAAGGTCCCTGATAATAGTTGTTTAATTATAAAGGAGGAGAAAATGAAAACGACAGTTCACAGAGCAGAAACCAGAGGCCACGCCGACCATGGCTGGCTGGATACAAATCATACATTCAGTTTTGCCAGCTACCACAACCCCGAAAGAATGAATTTTGGTATGCTGCGTGTACTGAATGACGACTGGGTGGAAGGAGGAATGGGCTTTGGTGCACATCCCCACGACAATATGGAGATCGTATCCATACCACTCTCCGGGAGTCTTGAGCATAAGGACAATACCGGTGTGGCAGAAGTGATCCAAACCAATGATGTGCAGATCATGTCTGCCGGTACAGGGGTGGTTCATTCTGAGTACAACCATAGCAAGGAGGACAAGGTAAACTTTTTGCAGATATGGGTGTTTCCCAAAGAGCGCAATATTGATCCCCGGTATGATCAAAAAACGTTTGATCCGGCAGGTCGGGTAAATAAACTCCAGACCGTGGTAAGTCCGGAAAAATCCAATGGAGCGCTTTGGATCAATCAGGATGCGTACTTTTCACTGGGTACCCTGAAACAAGGTTTTGAAACAGAGTATTCGTTGCATGGCAGCAGTCATGGCGTTTATGCTTTTGTCATCGACGGTGAGGTAGAAATAGGTGGAGAAAAGTTGAAAAAACGGGACGGCGCAGGCTTTTGGGAAACAGACAGCCTGAATATCACGGCATCCGATAACGCTGAGCTGCTGCTGATAGAAGTACCCATGTCCGGCAGGGCATAACGAAGTAATCTCTAAACCATTGGACGGGTTAAAAAACAACAAGCCCGTCCAATGATATATAATGATTAATATACTTACTACTATAGAAATATTACTTAATATTCAACGATATGAATGATATAAAGCAGGCGAATAATGACTACCCCGTTCATCCGCTGATCAAAGAGCGCTGGAGCCCCAGGGTGTTTGATGCTCAGCCGGTGGAAGATGAAAAAATAAGATCTCTGTTTGAAGCTGCACGATGGGCGGCCAGCTCCATGAATGATCAGCCATGGCGGTTCATTTATGCGAAAAAAGGCAGTGCGGCATATGACAAAATTGTAGACTGCCTTTATGAGTTCAACCAGGGTTGGGTAACGCATGCTCCAGTGCTCATCCTTACGGCATATAAAGAGAAATTTGATTCAGGTAAGACAAATTTCCATGCCGGTCACGACCTTGGCCTGGCGGTAGCCAATCTGACACTACAGGCACAGGCCATGGGGCTGGGCGTTCATCAAATGGCCGGCGTACACTGGCAAAAGGCGCAGGAAGTGTTTGACGTGCCTGAAGGGATCCATGTATCTACGTGTTTGGCAGTAGGGTATTATGGTGGGGATACAGACCTTTTAAGTGAGGAGCTCAGAAAATCTGAACAAGCACCCAGATCCAGAAAAAAGCAGAATGAATTTGCCTTTGAGGGTAAGTGGGGATAAAACATACAGACCGGGCTGCGTGAAAATCATTAGCTAAAGGATTTTACAATGTAGCCGCAGAAGGATGTCATTTTAACAGATGACATCCTTTTTTTTGAACAGACCAATAGTATGTATAGAGTACCTCTCTGGTCAGGTATTGCTCAATTTTTATAGTTTTTGACCCATTTTTATGAAACCTGATAATTGCACTTAAAGACCAGCTGCAACGAAGTTGTTAATTGTAATTTTTTGCTATTTTATTGATAGTATGAAAGCATGATCCTCGTGTTACTTTGTCCCATCAATTAACTGATTTTTTAACACTAAAATTTTGAAGATTATGCGTTTCCTGAGTATCAACATTGTTTTCGTGGTATTAATGTTTTTAATACCTGCCAGGGTCAATGGGGCTTCCAACAGTGAGGAAATTGGTAGAAAACCACCGGAGCTGTTAAATTATGATGAATTTGTTGAGTCAATCCAGTATCCTGAAAAATGCAGAAAGAGAGGGGTGCAGGGCAAAGTACTGATAAGATTGAGGGTGAATGAGAAGGGTCGTGTAGAGCAGTATCGTATAATGGAAGCTCCGGACGATCTGATCAAAAGAGAATGTGCAGCTCACATTTTGAATTTGAGATTCATCCCGGCTATGGATGAATACGGCAGGGCTGCTTCCGCATTCATTGATCTGCCCATAATCTTTTCATTGACCTTAAAATGATCAGTTAGAGGGTACCATTCTGCTGAAGGATGGTATCCTTTCTCATTTCTTCACCCGGTCTCCCCTTTTATTATCTCCATCATCTGGTCGTATGTCTTCTCCCTTAGATCGGTGACATTTGAAGATACGTCTGCCTTAATAGCCTGTCCGAAAATCACTTTTATCTTCCCTGGCTTAAGCCGTACCGAACTTGGAGGCATCAGGTTTCCGGCATTGATCACCACTATAGGCATAATAGGTGTTTCCGTTTCTTTGGCGAGGCGAAAGGCACCGTCATAAAAAGGTTGCAGAGGCTGGTCTGTACGGTTCTGGGTTCCCTCAGGGAAGATCAGCAGGGAGATCCCGTTGCGTATTCTTTTGGTCAGGATATCAATGCTTTTCCTACGGCTTTCTGCACTGGAGCGGTCTACGACTACACAGGCTACACGCACAATGAGCCCGAAAACCGGTATCCTGAGCAGTTCTTTTTTAGCCAGAGGCCTGAATTGCGTAGGTATGGCTATCCGCAGCCCCGGCAGATCAAGAAAAGATGTGTGATTACTGGCATATATGTAAGACGTTTTTTTGTCAATATTTTCGAAGCCTTTTACCTCGTAGCGGATGAAGGTCAAAAGGCTGAAGATCCATGACCATAGCCATAACCCAAAATAAGTGATATTACCATATTTCTGGCCGAACAGGACCGGAAGGACAATAACCGGAAGCAGGATGAGCATGAAAGAGGTGAATACCAACAATACCCATACCATGTAGATTCTTAAAAAAACTGTTCTTACCCATTCCATAGAAGCGGCCAAATTACGAAATCCTGAGTATTAGAGCGGTTTCAACCCGGATTATTCCTGTACTCCCCCGGAGATGGTAATTGCAGGAGCCTGTTGTGGATAGTATCGTCAGCCAGCTCAGTGAACGGGCGGATCATGAGATTGTACATACGGCGCAAAAAAGATGTTGAAAGTTTCCTATACTGTTTTTTTGCGAAAAGACCAGCTTTCATTACATCGTACCGATTTTTTTAAGATCGTACGATTTTGAAGCAGGCAATTGTATTTAAATTGGATTAATGGTATTATTTCAATAATGCTAACCTTGTCTTTAAGTGCCTGAAATATAAACACATAGACGTACAAAAAAGGCAGGTAACCCGTTGCTTGTGCTAATTTGATCTGACCACAAAAGAAAAACTGCGCATGCGGTTAAAAAATGTGTTCTTTTCCTGAGAAAAATATCTGTTTACGCCAAAAATCGCATTGAGATATAGAATACCAAAAAAACGACCAGCATCCAACCTGTTCTTCATACTAATTTTGGATCGGTTAAACAGATTTTTTTATCCATGGTTTTGTGTCTGTAATTGATTTTTTGCCCGACCCAGAGCCTCCGAACCCTTATAACATATGAAAAATATAGTTAGGCTTTCACCCTTTTATGGTGCCCTCACTTTTGTGTTGTTTGTTTTTACCTCATTCACAGCAGGAAATGCGAATGCAAGGTATACTTCAGGTATTAACCTTACCTCACTTTGTTCTGACGATCCGGCCTTTCAAAGAAGATGGAGGGTAACAAACCCTCTGGATTTTGGGGTTGAGATCACCTACGAAGTGGTGGATGGCACGGAAACAGGCACCTTCACTGCTTCCCCCGGTCGGACGATTTTTTTCACAACCACTATCGCTGATCCGGGCAATACTGTCAGGATATCCTGGCGAGATGAAAATAACAATCTGCAGTCCAATGTAAAAGCTTCGGGCGGAGCTACATGCAGCACTTCCGCAACCCCTGTTAACTGTACTTCAACGCTTTGGCTTGAGGACTTTCATGATCTGAATAATGGCACTACACAAGACAACGGAGTTACAGCCTGGACAAGGAATATCGCGGGGACCAACTTTAATAATGACGATCATGTAGAAGTACGTGATCGTCATTTTTCAATTAATGACCCTGATGCGGAGATTGTCTGGAGATCTGAATCCATAGACATTTCATCATCAGGCAACGTAGCCGTAGCTGTCGATCTGAGTTCGGAAGGCGCGCTGGAAGATGCAGACTATATCCGTGTGTATTACAAAATAAACGGAGGTTCCGAAACAGCACTTCAAAACGGCTTACAAACAAATCTTTTTGATCCTGTTACCGCCACCGCTGAGGGGTTGAGTGGCAATGAACTGCAGATAGTAGTAAGAGCCAGGAATTCTGCAGATGATGAGTTTTACAGATTTGATAATGTAACGGTAACATCTTCCAGTAACGGATCACCTGATGTAATAGCTTCAGGTGGGAATATTTCGTGTGCGGTTACAAGTATCACACTCAGTGCCAGCTCCACCATATCCGGTGTGACCTACAGCTGGACAGGGCCGGGAGGTTTTACCTCTGGCGATCAGAATCCTTTAGTGAGCACTGCAGGACAATATATTGTGACAGTCGCTAATCCGGTCAATGGTTGTTCTGCCGAAAAGACTGTACAGGTCACGGATATTGATGGTCAGGAGATATGGGTAGAACCTTTTGATCTTACAGATGGAACCTCTGCAGACAACGGTACTACGGCGTGGTCCACTCAAATTGTACCCGGTCAGGATGTTGGCAATCCCGGAGATACCTTTTTTGAGGTCAGGTCGAAGGAGTTTTATATATTCAACCTGGATGGGGAAGGGGTTTGGACTTCCGAACTGATCGACATAAGCAATGCCGGAAATATTGTTATTTCCTTAAATGCTCAGGGATTTGGAGGTCTTAACAGTGACCCTTCTTCAAATCAATACGACTATTTCCGGGTATTTTATGTTCTTGATGGCGGGCCGGAAACCAATATTGCCAGCTTTGAAGGCGCTCTCCCTTTTACCAACGTAAGATCATCTGGAAGCATATCCGGTAATTCCCTTCAGATTATTCTTAGGATCAAAAATACAGGTTTGGAGGAGCACTACGTCTTTGATGATGTCAGTGTGTTTTCCGAAGGTCAGGACCTTGGGCTCGTTGCCACCGGTGGAAGTCTTTCCTGTGAGACCAATAGTGTTACCCTTACAGCCAGTTCTACAGCATCGGGTGTTTCATACAGTTGGACAGGGCCTGATGGGTTCACCTCCGGCCAGCAGAATCCGGTGGTTTCCAATCCGGGAACCTACACCGTAACCGCTACCACGCCTGAAGGTTGTTCAGAATCCACTTCGGTAGAAGTAACCGCTCCTTCCAGCCAGACTGAAACACTGTGGTTTGAAAAATTTGCAGATCTGTCCAATGGAGCTACCTCAGACAATGGTTCTACCGCATGGTCCACCCAAAATCAGGGTGGCGTCTTTGAAGTATCCAACAGCAAATTCAAGATATCGGATAACGGGAGTGAAGGTATATGGCGCTCTGAGATTATTGATATTTCCAACAAGGCTTTAATCAATGCCTCCGTAGAGCTTTCCAGTAGCCTGGCCAATGGTGAAGCATGGGAAAATCCGGATTACATAAAAGTGTTTTACAAAATAGACGGAGGAGCTGAAACTCCTTTTCACAACGGTATCCATGTGGGCAAGGGTGTAAATGTAAAAGCTACAGCTAATTCACTGGCTGGCAATACATTACAAGTAGTGGTAAGAGGTGTAACGTCCCACAGCTCGGAACGGTACTTTTTTGACAGGGTAAAAGTAGAATCAGTGACAAGCACCGGACTGAACGTCACTGCAATAGCCAGTGGTGTACTGACCTGTGCAACCACTCAGGTTATCCTGTCTACCAATATCAGTGCAGCAGGCGCTAACTTTAGCTGGTCCGGCCCGGGAGATTTTACGTCCACTCAAGCCACTCCATCTGTCAGTGCGCCGGGTTCCTACTCAGTTACTGTTACCAACAGTTCAGGCTGTAGCGGCGTAGCAGAAGTCACCGTCGGTCAGGACATCAGTGCACCGGATATTTCTGCTTCCGGTGGGAATTTGACCTGCGATGTTCTGTCCGTACAGCTGATGGCAAACTCCAGCGCATCCGGAGTAACCTACAGTTGGAGTGGACCAGGAAGCTATACTTCTGCAGAGCAGAATCCCGTAGTCGGCGTTGCAGGACAATATTCTGTCACAGTGTCCAATCCGGAAAACGGTTGCTCATCCAGTAAAAATATACAGGTTACCGCTATTGATGGCGAAGAGATCTGGCGCGAGCCTTTTGATCTGGCTGACGGTACTTCCATGGATAATGGTACCACAGCCTGGTCTACTCAGATCATCCCGGGTCAGGACGTAGGAGGTGCCGGTGATACATTTTTCGAAGTGAGGTCACAGGAATTCTATGTTTTTAATCTGGATGGTGAAGGCATCTGGACTTCGGAACTGATCGATATCAGCAATGCCGGCAATGTTATCATTTCACTGAATGCAGAAGGCTTCGGGGGCCTTGATGGTGACCCCAACTCTGATCAGTTTGATTATTTCAGGGTGTTTTACATTCTTGATGGTGGCCCCGAAGTTAGTGTAGCTGATTTTGGGGGTAAACTTCCTTTTACCAATATCAGGTCTGCGGGTAGCATATCCGGTAACTCCCTTCAGATTGTATTGAGAATCAAAAATACAGGCTTGGAGGAGTATTATGTTTTTGATGATGTAAGTGTCTTTTCTGAGAATCCGGACCTCGGGCTTGTGGCTACTGGCGGAAGTCTTTCCTGTGAGACCAATAGTGTTATTCTCACAGCAAGTTCCACTGTGCCCGGAGTTTCGTATGCCTGGACGGGACCTGACGGTTTTTCCTCCAATCAGCAAAACCCGGAGGTTTTTGTTACGGGTACCTATACAGTAACTGCAACCACATCACAGGGTTGTTCCGAGTCAGTTTCAGTAGAGGTGACCGCTCCTTTCAATGAAACCCAAACATTGTGGTTTGAAAAATTTGCAGACCTGTCCAATGGCGCCACCTCTGACAATGGTCCTACGGCCTGGTCTACTCAAAATCAAAAGGGTGTCTTCGAGGTATCTAACAGTAAATTCAAGATATCTGACAATAAGGACGAAGGTGTATGGCGCTCCGAGCTTATTGATATTTCCGGCAGTACCTCCGTTAATGCCTCGGTAGAGCTGTCCAGTAGCCTGGCCAATGGTGAAGCATGGGAAGATCCGGACTACATAAAAGTATATTACAAAATAGATGGAGGTGCTGAGATCCCATTCCACAATGGTATCCACATAGGCAAAGGGGTAGATGTTAAGGCTACAGCCACCTGGTTGGTGGGTAGTACCTTGCAGGTAGTGGTAAGGGGCGTAACCTCCCACAGCTCGGAACGATACTTTTTTGACAGGGTAAAAGTGGAATCCAATTCGAGTGCGGGACTCAATGTTACTGCTACTGCCGGTGGGGCACTTACCTGTACAACCACCCAGATCACTCTGTCTACTAATATCAACGTTGCTGATGCAGTCTTTAGCTGGGTTGGGCCCGGTGATTTCGCCTCTGCTCAGGCAATGCCGGCTGTTAGTGGGCCCGGCACTTATGCCGTCACCGTCACGACTGCTTCGGGTTGTATCGGTTCGGCAAATGTCATTGTCGATCAGGATATCAGTAAGCCAAATGTCTCCGCCAGTGGAGGCAACCTGGCCTGCAATGCTACTTCGGTCGTTCTTATGACAAGTTCCACAACACCAGGAGTAACCTATGACTGGACAGGTCCCAATGGTTTTACATCCGGCGAGCAGAACCCTGTGGTAAGCATTGCCGGACAATACACAGTAACAGCGACCAATCCTGTAAATGGCTGTAGTGCATCAAAAAATGTAGCAGTTACAGCGGAAGAAGGGCCAGAGATATGGTCCGAATCCTTTGACCTTGCAGATGGTACTTCTGCGGATAATGGTACTACTGCCTGGTCTACTCAAATTGTGCCCATACAGGATGTGGGGAGTCCTGGCGACACGTTTTTTGAAGTAAGATCAAAGGAGTTCTATATTTTCAATCTGGATGGTGAGGGGATCTGGACCTCTGAAGTGATTGATATCAGCAGTACAGGTGGTGTGACCATTTCCTTAAATGCCGAAGGCTTTGGAGGACTTGATAACGATCCGGCCTCTGATCAATATGATTACTTCCGGGCATTTTACATCCTGGATGGCGGGCCGGAAACCAGCATTGCCAGCTTTGATGGTGCTCTTCCATTTACAATGATCAAATCGCCGGAAGGTATTTCCGGAAGTACCCTCCGGATCGTCCTGAGAATTAAGACCACAGGACTGGACGAGCATTATGCATTCGATAATGTGATTGTCAGAGGAGATGCCTCCGGAGGGTCGATAGATGTAACAGCATCTGTGAGCGGTGAGATCACCTGTAATACGCCAACGGTAACCTTATCCGCAGCCAGTGCAACTACAGGTGTTACCTACAGTTGGACCGGTCCCGAAGGGTTCAGTTCTTCCGGGCAGGATCCTGAGACCAATATACCGGGTGAATATATTGTTACGGCCATAGCGTCTGGTACATCGTGTACAGGCAGGGATACGGTCATCGTGCTGGAGAATAAGGTAATCCCAGATCTCACGGCTGAGGTAAGTAATACACTCAGTTGCGAAAATCCGTCGGCTCAGCTTATTGCAGGTTCGATTACTCCAGGGGTCACCTTTAACTGGGAGGGTCCCAACGGGTTTACTTCTACCGAACCCGAACCTGTTGTTACAGAACCCGGGGATTATAAAGTGATCGTAAGAATAGCAGCCACAGGGTGCGCAGATAGTCTGACTGTCGCACTGGACGGTAACTTTGCAATCGAAGATCTTACTACGAGTGGTGGTGATATTACATGTAATCAACCGGAAGTCCAGCTGAATGCTTCGTCAGCTATTGCAGGCCTTGTTTACAACTGGTCTGGTCCGGATGGCTTTGGCTCAGCAGAGCAAAATCCAACAACGACCATACCCGGAGAATATGTGGTGAGCGTTTCAAAACCCGGAACGACCTGCGAGAAGAGTGACACATTGATCGTGGGAGATAACCGTGTATTACCGGACGTCATGGCTATAGGCGGTGAGATCACTTGTAACCAGCTGGAAGTTATCCTGACAGCATCGACTTCAGTGCCCAATGCCAGCTATCTTTGGGTTGGCCCCGGCGATTTCAACTCCAATGAACAAAATCCTGTGGTAAATCAGCCAGGTGATTACACGGTCACTGCTGAAAATGTTTTGACAGGTTGTGCGAGGGATACTACCGTCACCGTAACACAGAACATAGAGGGCCCCGGAGCGATTGCCGTAGCCGATGGAAGCCTGACGTGCGCTGTTGTAAGCCTAACCCTTTCAGGCTCGTCACCCACAGCAGGGGTGACCTATGCATGGAGCGGTCCTGAGGCCTTTACCTCGACGTTGCAGAATCCTGAGGTTTCGGATGCCGGCCTCTATGAGTTGACGGTGACAGATCCGGTGAACGGCTGTAGTTCCACCGCTCAGATAATGGTGAATGAGAACACCACCGAACCGGGTGCCACGGCGGGAGTGAGTGATGTGCTGACCTGTGTTGTCACGACAGTATCGCTGCAGGGTTCTTCCCCTACGGCAGGTGTAACCTATGCATGGAGCGGTCCTGAGGTCTTTACCTCGACGTTGCAGAACCCTGAGGTTTCGGATGCGGGTCTTTATGAATTAACAGTGACCAATCCTGTGAATGGCTGTAGCTCCACCGCTCAGATAGTAGTGAATGAGAACACCACCGAACCGGGTGCCACAGCAGGGGTGAGTGATGTGCTGACCTGTGTTGTCACGACAGTATCGCTGCAGGGTTCTT
>LYSV01000182.1 GCA_001657315.1 Flammeovirgaceae bacterium BBD 1991-12
TGAATAGATAAATTTTTTACAACCAGTAAGCAGGATATCGTCATCAAACCTCAACGCTATGTTTTGGGTATCCGAGGTAGTATTCAGAACAGCGATCATGTATTTTCCATCTTTGGTGACGGCTATGGCACCAAGCCTTTTGCGTGAGGGGATTTCCACCTGAAAAACCTGCGCTCCGGTCTGCATGTACCTCGACAACAGGGATGAGGGGTAAAACCAGGGGCGTATCATTTCCTTTTCAGCTTCACCAAAAACCTCCTCTCCCAGGATATTCCAAAATCCCCATACCTTGAGGTCCTTGCCACTACCACCATCATTGTTATGCATGGCATCGTCCAGGTTCCAGGCCACCATGCCGGAGTATCCCACATTTACAAGTTGCATGGTCGCATTTGCCATGTCTATTCCATAAAAAAAATCAGTCACAAACATGTTGGAATCATCCCCTGCAAAGGGATCGGAGGCTATTCTCCTTTTGTTTTCATTATCCAGGGCGGGGTCCAGTGAAGGGCCATACTTATAGCCCAGCTCACCCATGACAATTTTCTTCCCTGCCGGCACCTCGTTTTTGTATGCAGCTATCATTTTAGAGTATTCCCTGTTTCTCACATTGAATTGAGCAGGGTAAGTATGGATATCATATAAACCTGTATGGCCACCGAGGTCACGCTCTGTGTCGGATATCCACTGGGTGGAATTGGTATCCCAAATAGCAATGTCAGGTCCGGCCAGGCTTAACCGGTCCGTAAGTCCTCTCTTTTCCAGCTCATTGTAAAAAAATGTCGCTGCCCTTTTCCACAGGTCATAATTCCCCCGTGTTGACGACCAATCGCCATTGGGTTCGTTCACCATCGTGTAGTATTTGATGCAGGTGTAGCTCCGGGTATTGATCAGGTAATCCACATACCTGGCAGCATCAGCCAGGTTGCTCTCATTGATCGTGTTGTTGCCGGCATCCACCATTTCTCCCCCCCAGTCGCCAAACATTACGGTAATGTCATTGTCCGTACAGTATTGAAGGATCCTGACCAGCCCTTCAATGTTACGCTCCGCATCATAGCCTCCGCTACCAGCGTATTTCCATCCCGCCGCTATCATCACACGCATCAGTTTCGGACGCATGTAGTCCAGTCTTTTGTATAGTTTTTGCCAATCAGCTTCGGTCAGGGGAGCATTCCAGTTCAGATAGGCATTGGGGTAGGCATCCCACTGAGCGCCATTGCCAATATAACCGGAATTGATGATCTGCCGTGTATTTACGAGGATCTCATCGGCAGCCGGACCTGCGTTATTATCCTTACAACTGCTCATTGTTGTTACGGCAGCCAGCAATATCAAATTTATTATTCTCATTGTTTCTACAGTTAGAAGTTCCATGTTCAACGTTCTACGTTAGCGCACAACATTGAACGTTGAACATAGAACTATGAACCTTATTTATTAACTATCAATCTCTTTCCCACTCCATTGATCTTCATCAGATAAAGCCCGGGGGCCATTTCTTCAAGATTGACAACAGCCGTGTTATCAAAGAATTTGTGCTGTTGCATATGGCCCTGAACGTCGAAAATCCGTAACTCTGAGTTCATCTGACCGGAAGATACATGTACAAATTTTGCTGCCGGATTAGGATGAACGGATATGTCCTCAGCAGTGATCTTTTCTATACCGGTCACCACACGACATGCCTCCAGCGGATCTGCCGGATGAAGTTCCAGCGGGTCCTGACCCTGAACATCCCTGCCTGTAAAACCCTCAAAATCAGAAGAATAACGTTCTGCTCTGAAAACCACATTATCCGGATTCTCCTGACCATCGGGGATAACCGAGCCACCCTGCTCCAGGACGCCACGAATCGAAATGGGGTTCACATACTCCCAAACAATCTCTTTTTGGGGGTTGAGCTCAAAGAAAGTGCCACGAGCACCGTTGTTCACCAATACGTTCCCATTGGGCAATTGCTGAGCCCCTGAAATGAACCATGAATAGAAATCCGTAGGGGTTGGGGCAACATATTCCCAATCAAACGCCTGTGGGAGGTAACTGTCTCCATTGTACTCATATCTACCTTCACTATTCAAAGGCGGAGAGAGCTTCACAACAGACGAGTACGCCGCGTCCGGCCTGCCCTTTCCATTGTTGAAGATCAGCAGTTTACCTTCATCGGGCAGTCCCTTAGGTATCCAATGCACATTATGCTGCTTAAACAGCTTTTTATCTGCACTGCTGCCCTGGCCATAGGTTTCAGGATTGCCCCAGCGATATAACAGGTCTCCTTTGGGGCCGGCAGCTTCTTCCTCAGTGATGCCATGATCGATCACCCAGAATTCATCAAAGGCATGAACGCTGATGACGATCTGATCCAGTACCGGATTATAATCAATAGCATTGGCATGGTGCCAGTCTGCGGAAAAAGTGGGGGCGTAATTAATATCGATCCTACCGGGATGTTCACTGACCACCCCATAGTTTGGTTTGCCTATATCATGATCCTGGATCAGGTGATCCCATGAACGCCACCTCCATACGATCTCACCGCCATCAAGGCCGGTTGGTTTCACCTCAACAATCTGTTCAGGCCAAAGTGAATTTTCCTCCGGGTTGATGAGTTCCGGTTTTCTACCCGCAGCCAGGGCCTCTTCTTCTGTTCTGTACTCCCACGCCAGCAGCAGCACATTCCCATTGGGCAATACCTGAAAGTCATGGTGCTGCCGGTTGTTTTCGTCATTGAATACATATTGCCAGAGGAGTTCTCCATCCCAGCTGAATCGTTCGATGATCCCCCCGGAACCACCGGCATTCATCCTCTCATTTTTCAGCCGCCCGGCCCTGAAAAGGGTGCCATCTTCCGTCAGGTACACTGCCGCCCCCGGTGGATATTCACTGTTCCACCGATTCACCAACTCTCCACAATTACTGATCAGATAAACGGAACTGTTCCCATGGGGCGAATAGAGCGTGTAGCCTTCAAAAGACTCTTCCCGGTCATAGGTCAACAGGCCCACGGTACGGTTTTCCTGAGCTGATGATTCAGCTATTGATGCTATCAAAAAGAGTATTACCAGTTGTCTCAATTTACCTAATACCTGAAATTGCATACAGCTTAGCTCTGGATTGGTTTTAGTTTATTGAGTCACTGTACCAACAACCGAAGATCTTTTGCTACCGTACACCGGATCATTTACTTTGTGCCAGGTCATCGATAAAAAACACCCGGGAAACATCATCATTCCCTTCATCGAAGAACCAGGTAAACTTTTCTATGGTAATACCGGACAGATCCTGGCCGGAATAATCGAAGATCAGCTCTTCCCATTCATTGGTTTTGGTAGTCTCCGCCGAAACAGAATTTCGTGTATCTCCATATTCCAACCTCATGGTCATTTTTGCCGGACTGTCATTAGGGTTGTATACCTTTAATCTGAATTTCTGGCCGTTGGCAATATCGAAAGTGAGATTGGATACCTCTACCCCGATCAATGCATTAGCCTGAGTGTACCCATAGCTGCTGGCTTCCATTTTGGATAGTTTTATCACCCTGGTGCTGGTGTTCATTCCTGACGCATCGGGATTGTCCTGTACATCAGCAACACCGCCAAGCCATGAGACGGTCATAAGATTGGTACCATCTTCAAAAGACGCAAGGACAACGACCTGCTCTTCAGGAGCTTCTTCAAACTGCCTGAAGTCATCTACATAAAATATCCTTGCCTTGTCACCATTGCCTTCATCAAAGAACCAGGTCACTTTCTCTACTGCCACCCCGGTCAGGTCCTGATCCGTATAATCGAAAAAGACGCGTCCCCAGCCGTTTTGAACAGTAGTGAATGTGGAAGTAGAGATCCTCAGGTCCCCGGCTTCCAGCCTCATCGTCATTTTGGCAGGGCTATCGTTGGGATTATACACCAATAGTGAAAAAACAGAACCCCTGTTTAAGCTCCATTCCAGCCTGGACACTTCTATCCCAACCAATGCATTGGCCTGGGTATACCCATAGCTTGAAGCATCTACTTTTGATAGTCGTATGACATTGTCCGTCGGGTTATCACTATTGGAAAACGGATTGGCTATCTGGTCAGCGATGCCACCTAACCAGGAAACAGTCATGATGTTCTCCCCTTCTTCAAAGCTTGTGAGCAGGTACCCATCTTCCTCCACCGGTGGTTCAAAGTTCTTTACGCTAATGATCCAATCCTTTGTGCGCCCATTAGCTGCGGTGATGGTATAGGTCACCGTTTTATCCTCGCTAAAATCCTGTGTACTTCCTGATGCAGGGGAAATACCCGTACCAGGTGTGGTTTCTATGATCGGTGAGAGTGCCGACAGATCATCATCTTCCCCTATGGTTACAGTGAGGAAAGCACGGACGATCTGATCATCAAGAAGAGGCTCACCCAACATGCCTTCCATTGAAATAGTAGTGATCTCTGCTTCAAAGCCTTTATCATTCAATATGCCGTCCTCTTCCTCACAGCCGCTGAAAAAGGCAAGTGCCATTAACAAAGGCAACAGTATATTCTTATTTCTTTTTTTCATTGCCAGCATTTTTTTGGTTTCTGTTCCATCCATGTGGATCATTTAATTACCCAATTGGGGATTCTGGTTTATTTCGGTATCCGGGATCTCATAGTAATAAGAGTTTCGGACCAACGTTTTGTCATACTGCCCTTCCAGTACTTCTTCCATTTTTCCCAGCCTCCGGAGGTCGAACAAATGCTGAAACTCGTAGGCCAGCTCCCAGGTCCTTTCCTGGAAAACAGCTTCACGAAACTCCTCTATGTCACTGATCCCCATCAGATCCGGTAATCCTGCCCGTTGTCTGATCCGGTTGACAGCCTCATACCCCTCAGCGGTTGGGCCTACAGCTTCGGCAAGTGTGAGCAATACTTCTGAATACCGGATGATATGATAATTATTGCCGGAAATTTCCACGCCACTTCTTCGGGCCGGATCAAGATATTTTAATATAAAAGGCCGGTCCATTCTACCGTTCTCAATGGAATATTCCGTTTCGTCTGCGGCTATTACCCTGGTGCCGAACAACAGCTTTTTCCTGTTGTCATTGTCATCGTAGGTATTGTAAAAGGGTACCTCCACCAGTACGTGCTCCCATCCGGCGCCGATGGTATACCCGCCTTGTTCTTCGGGTAACGTAGCATCCTGGTTATCGAAATACGGGGTGGTCAATGTACCTGCGAGGTCCAGAGGCCCAATGTCCGTACGACTGGCTACTATGGAAAAGATCTGTTCCGGTCCGTTAAGGATCTCAGGGTTATAAATGGAGACGAGGTCACTGTTAAAGGTGTACGTTGACTGTTCATTGATCACCTTCCGGGCGAAGAACGCGGCAGAATCATAGTATTCCGTTACCCTTGAGCTGGCGAACTCGTACCCGGGCAGCTTATCTGTATGCTGCCCTGCACTGGCCAGAAACAGATATGCATTTGCCAAAAGTGCATGGGCAGCTACTTTGTTGGTCCTTCCTCTTCTCCTTTCAAAGTCCATCAGGCTTTCTGCCTTCCTCAAATCGGAAATGATAAATCCGTATATCTCCTCAATGGAGCTTAAGGGCAGAAAGGCGTCATCCGTACTCTTCAGACTTTCTTTCCTTAGCGGCACGCGGCCAAACAGTCTTACCAGATTGTAGTAGCTGTGGGCTCTTAAAAAATAACCCTCCCCCACCAACTGGTTCCGCAGGTCTTCGTCCATCGTAACGTCCGGCACATTCTCTATGACGAACATGGCCCGGTTAATGACAATGTACGCATGCCTGAAGGATGACCTTGTATCATCATTGGTCTTATCCTGAACATTATTGTCCAGATCGTGCTGTGACTGGAATGCATCACTTTTTTGGGTGAACTCCTCCGTACCCTGGTGCATGGTGTAAAAATGGTTGCGGGAATAATATCCCAGGGTCGGATAAACGGAATACGCAAAGACTACAGTAGATTCCGCATCTTCTGCCGTCAGTGGGAAGTTCTGATCGCTTAGCCTCCCAAAAACTTCTTCATCCAGTGAACAGGACTGCAACAGTGCCCCCAGTACACTGAGTAGTATTGTATATATCTTGATTTGTTTCATTTTCTGACTGTTTATCAGGTAATGCTATTGAAAGGACACGTTCAGGCCCACTGAAAACGTTCTGGCCCTTGGATAACCACCATTATCGATGTTAGGCACTTCCGAATTGGCGATGTCCGGGTTAAAACCTGAAGATATCTCAGGATCATACCCGGAATAACCCGTGATAACCGCAAGATTATCGGCATTGACAAAAACCCTCAGGCTACCAATTTGCCTGACCTTGGCCATACTAAAGTCATAGGACAGCGTAACATTGGATATCCTTACAAAGGAGCCGTCTTCCACCCACCAGTCCGAGATGCGATCCCTTCTGCCTCCCCTCAGACTCGGCCAGTCGTTGGTCGGGTTTTCAGGTGTCCACCGTTTGGCCTGGTCTGGTCCATCAAATTTCTTTGCATTAAAGATATCCTGGCCAAGAGCCCCGGTAAGGAGCACATTGAGCGTAAAGCCTTTGTACTCAAGGTTATTGGTAAATCCCAGCATGATGTCAGGATGGGTATTTCCTACTACGGTCCTGTCGCGTTCATCGATTACCCCATTCCCGTCACGATCTACATATCTAAATTCGCCCGGCAGGTAGTCTTCGTCTTCCAAACCATCCATATCGTAGTTTTCTCCCTCTTGAATAATACCATCCGTTTTAAAGCCCCATATGACGTTCGTAGGCTGCCCTATTTGAAGTCGTGCCGGCCGGTCCCTGAAAGTTTCCAGGAAAGGACCGCGGTCAAACCCATCTGTATCCGGCTGATCAATGTCAATAAGCTTATTCCTGTTAAAAAAAGCATTGCCATTGACACTCCATCGCAAATTACTGTTGGATATGATCACGGCATCCACAGCAACTTCAAGACCTTTGTTCTCTATCTCCCCATTGTTGACCAAAACAACATCATGTAGCGACGAAAACGGAAGAGGCTGTTCCCTGAGCAGATCTGTGGTTCTTTTAATGTAATAGTCTGCTACAAGGTTTACCCGTCCTTCAAACAGCCCTATGTCGAGACCAATATCCAGAGTATTTGTGGTTTCCCATCTCAGGTCAGGATTCCCGAAACGGTTATGATCAGGCCCCACACCAACATCTATGATGGGATTGTCCGTACCATTGGGATAGCGCTGGCTTACCATGAGGTTACGTGTGCTGTATGGCCCCAGCGCTCCTACGTTTCCTGCTACACCGTAACTTGCCCTCAACTTTAGTTGACTGATAAAATTAACAGGCTGCATGAAACTTTCTTTGTGGATTTTCCACCCCACGGCTGCAGCCGGGAAGAAACCCCATTTATTATTTTCACCAAATTGGCTGTGACCATCTCGTCTACCGGTAAAGGTGAACAAGTATTTATCAAATAATGTATAATCCACACGGCCAAACTGGGAAAGTATCCGGGTCCTGTACTGATTGCTGAAAACCCTCTGGGTAGTACCACCCTGCAATGCCTCGTTTCGTAAAACATCATTTGAGAACTGCTGGCTAACCAATCTAGATGTTCGAAACTCTGTGTCCTGATAGGTGGTTCCTACCAATACATTGAAACGATGATCTTCGTTGATCTCCTTTGAATAGGTCAATACCGACTCGCTCAATAATCTGGAATCCTTGTAGTTATCAATGATTCCTTCTCCGTTGGTCGCATTTCCGCGAAAAGTAGTCCTGGGATAATACGTGTCGGAAATAGAGTTGGTCAACTTGATCCCAAAGTTGGTTTTAAAGTTGAGAAAATCGAAAATGTCCCAATCCATTCCGGTTTGAAGGATCAGATCCAGACTTTCTGTCTCCCGAGAGATCTCTTCCGATAAAATTATGGGATGGGTCAGATCCTGGCCTATGAAAAACAAGGTCCCATCAGGATTGTAAGCCGGGAATACAGGTGACCTTCCTATGCCATCCAGGGCATCTGAATTGATATCATCAATAAAACTTGCCTTTACATCCCCTGTGACCTTCAAATTGTCCAGTACATTCTGCTGGAGAACAAAAGCGCCGGAGATCTTACTGTAATCATTGCCTATCACCGTTCCTTCCTGATCAAAATAGGTACCGGAAAGCCTGTAGGTGCTCTTGTCCGAACCTCCTGAAACAGCTACGTTCACATTATGGGTAAGGGCCCGGCGCATCACAAAATCCACCCAGTTGGTACGGTATGGCCATGCATCGCTTTCCAACTCCTCTATGGAAGGATGGTAGGTACCAATGATCTTCTGCCCCGTAAACGGGACAAGGACATTCCTTGTATCATTCGTAGCGCTTTCATTCGCCAGCCTTGCAGAAAGGACGGGGTCTGTAGTGATCGGCAGGTTATCGGTGATCACGTTGGTTACACTGGTCTGGGCATTGACACTCACCTGATTACGACCGGCCTGGCCTCTTTTTGTTGTGATCAGGATCAGGCCATTGGCCGCTCTGGTACCATAAATGGCTATGGTGGAGGCGTCTTTCAGTACCTCTACAGATTCTATGTCCTGTGGAGCAAGCTGCCTGAGGTCTCCGGCGTTGTCCAGAGGAAATCCGTCCACAATTATCAGGGGTGAATTGTTCCCACCGATCGATGAGCCTCCCCTGAGCTGTACAATAGCCGACGAACCAGGCTCTCCACTGCTGTTGGTGACGCTTAACCCCGGCACTTTCCCCTGCAGCATAGGTTCGAGGTTGGGAGAAGGCATCAGAAGAGGCAGGTCTTCGCTCTTTACCTGTGATACCGCCCCGGTAAGGTCTTTTTTATCCACCTCACCGTATCCTATCACAACGATCTCACTGAGCTGCTCAATGTCCGCCACCATATTAACGTCTATGATGCTTCTGGTCTGAACAGCTATTTCTTCTGTGACAAATCCGATAAAGGAGAATATCAATACATCGTCGGAACTGACATTGATGATATAATTGCCATCCACGTCTGTGGTGGTACCCCGTGTAGTTCCCTTTATCAGTATATTAACGCCTGGTAAACCCTCATTCGTTAATACATCCGTTACTTTTCCACGTACTTCCATTTCCTGGCTATAGGCAATATTCAGCGCCAGTATGAAGCAGGTGATCAGGATAGTAAATCTTTTTTCCATAGGCATACATTTAGATTTCTGGTGATGTGAGCTGTAAATGGAGCGGCTGGCATCTCTGCCATTACCGGTTTATGTGCTTTCCCTGGTTTTCAACAGGTATTCCTGATGAACATTCATTGGGTCAGTACATAAAGTCCCCCAAAATCATCTGGAAACATAGCTTCTGTTCATGAAATGATTAGAGTTTGGATCTATTTTAATTATACAATTACCTGTAGATCAAAGGTCTTCAGATATACGCTTAAAAAGTAATACAATAAAGTAAGTAAGTGATATGATCATGAATTCAATGATGATGATATGCCGGCATAATTGTGCAATTGGAGCATTTTTGCTTCTCAAAAAAGGAATATTCTTGCCATATTCGTAGAATTACTTAACTGTCAACTAATTTCAATCGTTTTCTGCGACACCAGAAAGAATGATTTACCTGTTCTTTTCTAAATTGCGTAATTGATACTATTATGAGAAAATGATATAACCGGCTGATCTGCTGTAATAAAAGAAACCAGTGAATACAGTTGACTTGTATATAATACGATCGTGAAAATATATTCGGAAATAACACCTTTAAACGCAGACGATCTGTTCGTGATCCTGGATCATCAACATGCCAAGTTTGACTATCCCATACACATGCATCCGGAATATGAGCTTAATCTTGTGCTAAACTGCACAGGAAACCGCATTGTAGGGGATTCGGTTGCTATGTTTGGTGAAGCGGACCTGGTGCTGATCGGGCCGAATACGTACCACTGCTGGGAAAAAGGAGGGGAAGCCTGCGAAGATACTCATGTTGTTACGATCCAGTTTGAGGAGAATTTTATCAACAACGATCTTCTGGCCAAGAATTCACTAAAACATATCCGTCATCTGCTTGAACACTCGGTAAGGGGAATAGAGTTTTTTGGAGAAACAAGATCCGCCGCTTCCAAAAGGATCCAAAAGCTCTCCGGATTAAGTGGCTTTGAATCAGTCATCGAATTCCTGTCCATTCTTCATCTACTGGCCTGCAGTAAAGAACAAAAAAACCTGACCAGTGTGGGCTTCAGCGCAAAGCCCGAATACAGCGCCAGCACACGTATCAACGAAGTATACAACTATGTTCTGGAAAACTACGATGACGACCGTTTAAGCCTGAGCAGTGTAGCGCAAAAGGTGAATATGAGCGACTCAGCCTTTAGTCACTTTTTCAAAAAAAGGACCAATAAGAGTTTTACACAATTTGTCATTGATCTAAGGATAGGCCAGGCCTCAAAGCTCTTGCTGGAAACAACGGATAGCATAGGTCAGATCTGCTATTCCTGTGGGTTTAACAATGTCTCCAACTTTAACCGGCTGTTTAAGAAGAACAAAGGGGCTACACCACGAAGTTACCGGAATCAGTTTCAGGACCGTGATCTTATTGACAGTGAATCAGCCAGCACCAAAGAGGAATATTTCAGGGTGATCTGAGGTGAAGGTCACCAATACAATGCCGCAAAAAGAGCGCAAAAAGCGATCAGTAACAAAGAAAGTATGCGGTAGTTATTATACCAGGCCATGTTTCTGAGCTTTACTGACTCGGTAGTAAAAAGGCTCTTTTTCCATACCAATTCCTCAGTCACTTCCGTGGGAGAGGGCTTGGTCAGTAAACTTGTGATAATGGTTATGATCATCGAGGCGCCTAGAATGAACGGGACCATGATCAAAAAATGCATATCCGCCATGAACGTCTGATCTTTGAATATCAACAGTAAAACAGCTACTACCAACCCTCCGATAAGCCCTGCAAAAGCTCCGGTAGGTGTGGCCCTTCTCCAGAACACTCCCAGAAAAAAAACACTGACCACAGGAGGAGCGATATATGATACCATGGTCTGGTA
>LYSV01000183.1 GCA_001657315.1 Flammeovirgaceae bacterium BBD 1991-12
TCTCCGAAATAGCGTTGATATTCACCAGGAACTTCCTGTTGATCCGGTAAAACCGGGCAGGGTCGAGAAGCTTGTCCAGGGTCTCCAGGGTTTCTTCCGTTAAAAATGTATGACCATCAAACGATGTCAGGTAAACTCCTTTCTCAAAAGCATAGAGATAGGCGATATCATTCACGGCAATGCTTTTGCTTTTACCTCCATAGGTGATCAGTATCCTGTTTTTGTAGGCCTGTGGAAAATACTGCGCCATCATGGCTTTTATACTCTCATCAAAATTATTGTGCTGCCGCGACCTGTACCGGTAATATTTTGAGACACCTGCCCTCAATTCATCTTCGGTCACCGGCTTGAGTATGTAGTCCAGACTATTCTGCTTAAATGCCCTTATCGCATATTCATCATAGGCCGTGGTGAAAATGATCGGGGTCTCTACCTGTATCCGGTCGAATATTCTGAAGCTGATATCATCTGAAAGGTTGATGTCCAGGAAGATCAGGTCGGCCGTGTTGGTAGTTAGCCACTGCACGGTCTCTGAGACAGAGGTCAGTACCTTCAGTATATTAAGATCAGGGTCTATGCGGTTCAGCAGCATCTGCAGCTTGGCAGCCGCCAGTTCTTCATCTTCTACGATCAAAACTCTTTCCATACTGATCTGTGCATAATAGGCAGCCTTGCCACGTACTGGTTGTTTTCTACGTAAAACTCAGGGAGCTGATCGGCGATGAGTCTGTATTTTTCGATCAGGTTGTGCTGGCCGATACCTGTTGAATCGCTCAGATTATCGCGGTATTGATAGTTGTTTTTAATGACCAGAGCATCATCCGTACTCTCTATGTCAATATGTAGCTTAAGTACTTTGGAGATCACATTGTGCTTGATGGCATTTTCCACCACCAGTTGCAGGGTAAGTGGGGGTATGTACATGTTCAGCACACTGGCATCGATGCACTGGTGCATGGTCAGGTTATCGCCAAAGCGTATCTTCTGTAGAAAGAAGTAGGCATCGAGGAATTTCAGTTCGCGCTTTACCTCCACCAGTTTTTCCTGATTGAGCTCCAGCACATAGCGAAATACTTCTGAAAACTTTTTGATGAACTGATCGGATTTGGAGGTATCCTGATAAATAAGACTGGAAAGAACGTTCAGAGAGTTAAACAGGAAGTGCGGGTTGATCTGGTTTTTCAACGCTTCATACTTCATCAGGTAGTTTCGCTTTTCCAGCATGCCGGCCCTGAGCTTCAGATAAGCCTTGTCGTTACTCAGGATCATGAACTCATGAAAGCTGAAGAGCATAAAAGTGCTGATAAAAAACATGATCAACGCCAGTATCTCAAATCCAAAATCATGGTCCACATCATCAGGTGTAAGATCAAAATATCTTATGAGCTTGGCACCTGCGATGGTGAAGGCCAGTACAATAAGCACTACAATACTGATCTCCAGCACAAAGCGTTTCCAGAGCGCCTGCTCCCAGGGCAAATGCTGGTTAAGGGTAATGATAATGGTATAGCTTAACAAACTGATCACAAAGGACAGGAGCGTAAATACCGGTATATCCGTTACAAGATCATACAACATATCGGTATAGCTCATGCCACCTTCAAGAATATCCTCCACAAGGAGTATACTGGCAATGATGGTGGCAGTGAACAGATAATACGCCCAGTATTTTTTGTCAAGCGCTATTTCCCTCATAGTTATTCGGTGATCATAAGAACCTCCTGGTCTATTTCACTGGCCCCAAAGTATCCCATGGCTATGTTTTCAGGGTTGGTCAAGTTACGAATATTCCCTTTGATAAGTGCAGGAGGCACGTCAATTAGCTGGCCGGTCTGCCCGGTTTGTTCGAAAAGCAGGAAGAGGTAGTCGTAGGTTTCCTTTGATATCCCGATATGGCGTACCAGCACTTTATCCCCCGGGAGGAAGGTTTTTTCTTCATTGGGAAAATAGCCTTCTATCCGCTGCCCGTCCCAAAATTCATCTTTGGCAATTACATTGCCGCTATTGCCCGGGTCGGGCTGTATCTGGTTCTCTTCTCCAACAAAGAGCTCCCAAAAGTAATAATTGGGCTCCCCTGCCGGATCAGTAAAGTCTATGGCCAGTTTGATCCCCCCGTCTTCAAATGTATTTTCTTCTTCAAACTGCTGGTATACTTCATCAAGCGGAGGTACGGTTACCAATGTTTCCACAGCCTCGAACTGTTGCCCTTCCCACAGGATGGAAAGTGTGTAGGCTTCTCCTACCTCTCCTTTCAGCTCGTTGTTCACATAACGACCCGGAACATCGGGATCAAGGGTGTACGTATATCGGTTGCCCCGGCTATCCCCAACCTCAACTTGAGCGTTACTCACCCTTGGTGTTTGGGATTGGTCAAAAAAATCATTCAGCAGGCTCAGTATGATCTGTTGTTCATAATCTTCCTGACCCACTATTTTTTCCACTCGCCCTTCCACTATAAGGCGGTTTGGTGTGGCGGGCAACGTTACATCAGCCTCTTTCTCGCAGCCTGTGGTCAATAGACACAGGGCTGCTATGCTTATGATCATTTTTTTCATCGGTGATAGAATTTTAGAATTTGAAATTGTAGGTGATACTGGGTGTAATGCCAAACAGGTAACTTTTCCATGCCTCGGACACTCCCTTGTTGTCCTCACTTTCCACGAAATAGATGCTGGTGGCATTGGCACGGTTATACAGGTTATAAAAGCCGAAGATCCATTCATGGCCACCTCTTTTCCAGCGCTGTTTTTTACCTTTCAGTATGGCAGATATGTCCAGACGGTGATAATCCGGTAGGCGTTGCTGGTTCCTGTCTTCAAACTGGGGGATGATGAGCCCCGCAAATTCGTACCGCCCTACAGGATAAGTAGTGGGTACCCCCGTGGCATAGATAAAGTTGCCTGAAAGTGACCACCTGTCATTCAGCTTATATACTGCGGTAACGGAAAGATCATTCCGCTTGTCATAATTGGCGGCATAATATCTGCCGTTGTTGATACCGGGATCATCGGCTCCTATGCCAGTGACCTTCCGCTCACTTTTTGACAGCGTGTAGCTCACCCACCCGGTAAGCCTGCCCCGGTTCTTCTTTACGTAAAGCTCAAGCCCGTAAGAGCGACCTGATCCGGAGAGGATCTCTGTTTCAAGTGTATTGGTTGTGAGCAGATCAGCACCATCTACATAGTCCACCAGGTTATCCATTTCCTTGTAGTATCCTTCAATGGATGCTTCATACATATTTTCAGCAAAATTCCTGAAATAGCCCACAGCTAGCTGGTCTACTTTTTGGGGTTCAATAAAGGGCCCGCTTGGAGCCCATACGTCCAGCGGTGTGGGAGAGTTGGTGTTGGAGATCAGGTGCAGGTACTGGTAAAGCCGGTTGTAGCTGGCCTTGACAGAGCTTCTGTCGTTCAGTACATAGGTAGCAGAAAACCGGGGCTCAAAATTGTAGAAGTCACTGATCGTTTCCCCTGATCCATAGCTTATAGTGCTGATGATCTCACCATCTTCATAGCGGCCTAAGTCCTCGTTGTATACCACGGGCTGATCATTGAGGTAAACCGGTATTTCCTGACGGCCCTGCCGAAGAAAACCTGAAAACCGCAGGCCTCCTGTAAGAGTGAGGTTGCCCAGCTTGCGCTCGTAGCTGGCATATATACCTAATTCCTGACCGAACTTTTCATCCAGCGATGATGACAACACGTTGGATCCTTCAATGGGTGTAATTTCCCCCGGCCGGAATTCGTACCATTTATTGTCGGCCCCGAACTCCATTAGGTTGTTGTTGTCGATGAAGAAGCTGAAGTCACCTTTAAGATTATAGGTAATGATGTTTGACTTTCTGTTGAACTCCGCACCCGAGGTGAGTTGGTCAATGGAATAATCATAATTGGAATAGATAGCCGAAAAGTTGGCAAACAGCTTTTTAGAGAACAGGTGGTTCCAGCGCAGCGTACCGGTGGCATTGCCCCAGTTGTTGCTGAAAATACTGCCCAGCTCAAACTTGTCACGTCCAAAATAACCCGAAAGGAAGAGTCTGTTCCGGTCATTCAGCGTGTAATTGGTCTTTACATTAAGGTCATAGAAATACGCCACATTGTCGTTTCCTGTCAGCTGAAGGAAAGCATCGCCGTAGGATCTTCTGCCAGCGATCATATAGGAACTTTTGTCCTTTATCAGCGGGCCTTCAACAAGTGCGCGTGCTGAGATCAGCCCTACACCGGCCTCGCCGTTGAATTGCCTGGAATTGCCCTCACGTTGCCTGACGTCCAGTACACTACTTAGCCTACCACCGTACCGGGCAGGAATGCCGCCCTTGTAGATCTTGATATCCCTAACGGCATCCGGGTTAACAACGGAATACAGGCCCAGCAAGTGGGCAGAATTATAGATGATACCCTCATCAAGAAGGATCAGGTTCTGGTCAGCCGCACCGCCACGTACATTAAAGCCGGAGGCACCGTCCGCTACGGAGGTAATGCCAGGAAGCAGCTGTATGGACCGGATCACATCTGCTTCACCCAACACGGCTGGCACTTCCTTAATGGTTTTGGGCTCCAGCCTTACCACACTCATTTCGTTGTTCACAATGTTGGCATTTTCCGCCTCTCCGGTGACTACTACCTCATCCAGCTGTTCCACGGACCCTGCCAGTTCCACATTCAGCGTTTCGTTGCCAGCTATGTTTTTTTCTATAGTGTAGGAGTCATAACCCACAAAGCTGATCTGCAGTGTGTAATTCCCAGAAGGCAGGGTCAGGGAGTAAAACCCATACACATTGGTGATCGTACCCGTACCGGTACCAACCACCTGTACAGTGGCCCCTATGAGATCTTCCCCGGAGGCCTGGTCCCTGACATAGCCGCTCAACGTCACCTTCTGCTGCCCGATGGCTTTTACCGCCACCAGAAGGCTTAGCAGGACCACGGCAATAAGTAAGAATTGGATTTTCCTGTTCATGTTGTCTTTTTTTGTGAGCAAAAGACAACGGTACTCCCTGCTTGCCGAAAAAAAACAGGATGAAGCCTGCAATTTCAAGGATCAATACGACACTGGAAGCGCGGTATCTACAATGTGTCAGGCGATCCTGGTCGTGATCAGCAGCTTTTTTGTATTCTGCATATCGGTAATACCAAATAAGTAGATGTCACCTCCATCCTTCAAGCCAAGCTTTTTCTTCAGTGCTTCAGGGGTCATGGGAAAATTCCTGGTGGCCACGTTTGCTTTCATTTCCGGCAGGTAGTTGCGTATCTTCTTCCTGTCCGGGGGTAGTACATTGTGTATTTCAAATTTACGGCCGGGAAAGTCCGGTTGTAGCTCGTCGCTGGTGTAAAGATGTGTGTTGTGATGGAGCTTTTTCAACCCGTACTTTTCACCAGGGATCCGGAAGGCACCAGCCTTCATGAGGGAAGCATTCGACTCATACAGGTAGCTGCCTGGAGCACCCATCGGAATATGTGCTGCTTTTTCTTCTTCCCGGGTAAAGCTAAACTCCTGCCTCATTCCGTCAGAAAGGAAGTTGATGGTATGTATCCATGGCCGGGCAACTGAGGGATCCGTCATGTATAGGACCTCCTTGCAGTCGTTATTCACGGAAACAACGTGTACGACTGAAACGAACTTCAGGGAGTTCACGGTAAGGTCAATATCCAGTAGTGGAGAGGTTTTGATCAGGACAGTATCGGCCTTCTTCAAAAGAGCAGGCAAAAGTTGCGCTACATCCGGCTCACTCTCTTCCAGCCGGAAAACCTTTTTGCCCGCCATATCACGTCGTGCCGGATCAACGTATATCGCATCGACCTTTATGGGAAGATCCCTGATGAAGGCTTTGGCATCCTGATGATGATGGGTCACACCTGCGCCCAGCACCCCATGATTATGTCTTGCCAGCTCACAGAGCCAGGGATCGCGTTCTATGTAATCAACACGAGCAAAGCGCTGTGAAAAATAAAAGGTATCCACCCCAAATCCGCCACTAAGGTCCACAAGTGTGTCGCCGTGCAGGAGTTCCGCCTTGTAGCGGGCGGTGATTTCCGAAGAGCACTGCTCCACGGAAACAGTCGAAGGATACACGATCCCTTCCTGCCGATACCATTGTGGAAGTTTGGTCCTGGCTTTTTGCCTGCCGTGGACCTGCTCCAGTATGGGCTTGATATCCACCCCGGCCACCTGCCTGTATTTCAAGGCAAGTGAAGCAGGATTGTCCCGCTCATGCTCTTTGATAAACTCCTGTACTTCTTTCTGAAGAAGCTGTCGGATCAATACACCAGGTTATTGGCGGTAAGGAACTCCACGATCTGTACCGCATTGGTCGCAGCTCCCTTTCTGAGGTTATCCGCTACGATCCACATGTTCAGGGTATTGGGTAGTGATTCATCCCGTCGCAGCCTGCCCACAAAAACCTCGTCCTTTTGGTGGGCATTGAGTGGCATAGGATAAACATTATTGGCCACGTCATCTTCCACTACCACTCCCGGGGTTTTACTTAATATTTCCCTTACCTCGTTCAGATCAAAGTCACGGTGGAACTCAACGTTCACGGATTCCGAATGCCCACCCATTACCGGTAGTCGTACCGCTGTAGCCGTTATGGCAATATTCGGGTCATCCAGGATCTTTTGGGTCTCGTTCAACATTTTCATTTCCTCCTTGGTGTAGCCGTTATCCATGAACACATCAATGTGTGGCAGTACATTCATGTCTATACGATGCGGATATACATTTTCCGCTTCCTCGCCATTCCTTTCTTTCATCAGCTGATCTACGGCCGCCTTGCCGGTACCGGTCACGGACTGATAGGTGGAAATGACCAGGCGTTTGATCCTGTACTTTTTGTGCAAAGGTGCCAGCGCTACGACCATCTGTATAGTAGAGCAGTTGGGATTGGCAATGATCCGGTCATCGATTCGCAATGCTTCCGCGTTGATCTCTGGTACGATAAGTTTGTGCTCCGGGCTCATGCGCCACGCTGAAGAGTTGTCCACAACAATACACCCCACCTCGGCAAATCTGGGTGCCCACTCCAGAGAGGTAGATCCTCCGGCAGAAAAGATGGCAATATCGGGTTTCAGAGAAATAGCCTCTTCCATACCAATAACGGTATATTCCTTCCCCTTGAATTCCATCTGTTTACCCACTGACCGGGCCGATGCCACAAGCATCAATTCATCGAATTCAAAATTTCTCTGGTCCAGAACGTTCAGGATCTCCTGTCCCACCAGACCGGTAGCTCCTACAATGGCTAGTTTCATTTTACCTGTAAATTGTAAAGTGGTGTTTTATTAAATAGTTCACAAAAATAATATAAATGATAATGATGGCACCTGTATTGCGTAATTAATTAGTGATTTGCAAGATCGGCAAGGAAATCAGAATATATCGACATCTGGAAAAAACCTGAAGCATAATTTGAATTTGACTGATTAAACAACCCGAAGATCAGCGATTTTTGGATTGATGATTTATGTTATTACATTTTCCCAATAGCTCCGGGTTTAAAAAACTCCTGAAAGTTTTCACACCTCCTGTATTCGGAAGTCTAACCTGTTTTAACCAGACATTTACGACATGAATCCTTTTTTGAAGCAGTATACGACCGACAAAACGGATGAACAGCTCATACGGCAGGCTCAAAAAGGCCGGAGAAAACCACTTGAAGAGCTATTGATGAAACATCAGCCTTACATCTACAACATTGCCTGGAAAATGGTAAGAAATCCGGATGATGCAGCAGACCTGGCCCAGGAGGCCATGATCAAGGTGACCATTAACCTGGGAAAGTTCAGATTCCGAAGTACCTTCCGCACCTGGGCATATCGTATTGTGGTCAATCATTTTTTAACGGCAGAAAAGCGAAAGAATGAATTGATGATCAGGAGTTTTGAAGATATGACCCATGGATTGAACAACACTCCGGATGAAGAACTCACGGCTGTTGAGCAAAAGGAATTCGATGCCTATATCCATGAGATGAACCTGATGTGTATGTCAGGGATGCTTCTTTGCCTCAATCGTGAGCAACGCCTGGTATTTATCATTGGTGAAATGTTCAGTGCAGATCACACCATTGGGTCTGAAATTCTCGGTCTTTCAAAGGACAACTTCCGTGCAAAGCTTGGGAAGGCAAGGAAGGACCTGTACAATTTTATGAACAACCAATGCGGACTGGTCAACAAGGAGAACCCCTGCCGTTGTCACAAGAAAGTAAAATTTGCCCTGAGAGAGGGGCACATTGACGCAAAAAACCTGCTGCATAACCGCCACGAATACGCCTCATTCCGTGAATTCATCAAAGATGATGCTGAGTATATGATCGATTATGTGGATGAAAAATACTCGGAGCTTTACCACAACATGACCTTCAAAAAGGACTTTGACAGGAAGGTGTTCATTCAGGAGATCCTGGATGACATTGCGGTAAAGAAAAAATTGAATTTGAATTGAGTTAACTTCTGCACGAATTCAAACAAGGTGATCCATAATTTTTTTGTGTTCTTAGCGAGAACCTTGGCGTTCTTTGCGTGAAAAAGGTTACTTCTGCCTTTCACGCAAAGGATCGAAGAAGCGCGAAGTTCGCAAAGAAGGCTTCCCAGTGAAGATCCAAACTGTCATCCGGTAGCTGTTTATTTTTTATCCCGAAAGTTTTCACACCTGTCAATAGCTCCGGTCTAAGGATCATAATTCTAAAATTCTACGAGTATGACAAATCAGGAAATTGCAAACCGATTGCATGAACTTGTAAAGGTAGGGGATTATTTCACTGCCTATAGCGAGTTGTTTAGTGTTGACGTAGTGGCCAAAGAGCCACAACTGGCCGAAATGGGCCTAGCAGAAGTAAAGGGTGTGGATGCTGTAAAAGAAAAGGTGGCCAAATTAGGTGCAGGAGCCGCAGAGCTGACCAGCCGGGAGATGTCGGATCCTATTGTAACCGATTCACACATCGCGTTCACCAACATTGTCAAAGGCAAACTTCAGGATGGCAATGATTTCAATCTGAGTGAAATATGCCTGTATAGGGTAGAGGAGGGCAAAATCGTTTCCGAGGAATTCATTTATTGATCATTCAAAGGCAGAACTTATGAAAGTTACAAGGATCATGATGCTTTTATGCCTGATCACAGGATGTAGCATAACAGGTACGCAGGCCCAGAGTATGCGTAAAAAATATAAGACCATACGGGCTGAGAAAACGATCAATGCCCCGGCCGAACGGGTATGGCGGGCGATGGTGCTCGACTATGGCGAGATCTCCAATTTCTCCCCCTATATCTACGCTTCCAGCTATGAAAAAGGGTCATTAAAAGGAGAATTGAATGCGGAGCGTAAGTGCTCGTTCAATGAAAAGGGTTCTCGCTGGACCCATGAGCAGATCCGGGAGATTGACCATAAGCAAATGGTGATGAAAAATGTGGTGGTGGATGCCCAAAAGTTTCCACTGGATACTGATAACTCTCTGGCATGGTACAGGGTGAAAGACAATGGAGACGGCACGTCTACGGCTTCCTATGAATTCCTGTACAGAACAAAACCTGCCTTCATGACCGGAATGGTAAAAGGCCGTTTCCAGAAAACACTGGACGATACGCTCACCGGGTTGAAACATTATGTAGAAACGGGTGAAGTGGTCAATGCCACCACTGGTAACTGGAGGGAAATCAAGGGCAAGTATGAAAATGACTAGAAGAATCTGGGTAAGGAAGCCATGAGTTATCAGTAATACAATTGAAAACAAGAAAGTGATGAAGTTAAATTTTGATAAACAGGTAGAGTTGAATGTGCCGACTGAAAAAGTGTGGGACATTCTGGCTCATAATTATGAAAATGTGGGTGAATGGGCGACGATCATTCCGGAATCAGCACCCAGAAAAGAGCATGGCAAGCTGGTAGGAAGGATGTGCTCTTCCACCTACGGAGATGTACGTGAGATGATCACCCATTGGGATGAGGAGAATCTTACCTACAGCTATGAAGCTGATGGATTACCTTCCATGTTCAAAAGCGGGAAGAATATCTGGAAGATAGAACCGATCAATGAACAAAGATCACGTGTAAAGATGACCCTGAGAATGGAAATGAATCCGCTGCCAGGGCTTTTTATGGGTTGGATGATCAAATCCAAAATGGGAAAGGATCTGGACGGTTTTATGGAGGACCTCCGGCATTTTGCCGAGAAGGGGACTCCACATCCCAAAAAGCTGAAGTCCGTGGAGAAGTGGAAAAAGTACAAGGCTGGAAAGGCAGCCTGAGCCAACCCCTAACCTAAGCTGGCGCAGGTTTTCTTAAACTTGCGCCTTTTTTACGGATTTCTTCGGATTTTCTAATTTTAATTCTGTCTTAAGCAAGGAATCATGCTTCAGTCATTGAAGGATGATATCTCCATCTATTTTAAGCTGATGATGCAATTTTCGAGCTACATCCATTGTTATGTCCCTCTTGCCTCTCAGGTATTCACTGATCCTTGATCCCGGCACCCCAAGTTTTTGTGCCAGATCTGATTGTTTTAAGCCCATTTCATACATTCTGAGTTTGATGACATCTATCAGCGAAGGAGTTTCTATGCTATAATTCCTGTCTTCATAATCGGCCACCAGATCCGAAAGTCTGTCCATCATCACAAAATCGGGATTATCATAGCTATGGTTATCACCAATCTTCACCATAAGCTTATCAATCTTTTTAAGTGCCTCTTCGTATTGTTGGTATGTCTCTATTGCTTTCATCTGTTTAGATATTTTTAGCATTTTATACAATCCTTCTCGGTATGGGTTGTGTAAATCGAAATACACGTTTTCCTCCCCTAAATGGAGTTTAGAGGGCCATAAAGACAGGAGATCACGAAGATACACGAAGGACTCCACAGGATGAGGCTTTGTGCCACTTTGTTTGTGCCATGAAGTTCTTTTAAAGATGATGGAAAAAAAAAGTGGCTCATCGGCAACACAGTACAGGACTGGGTTGTCAAACCACCCTG
>LYSV01000184.1 GCA_001657315.1 Flammeovirgaceae bacterium BBD 1991-12
GGTTGGACTTAAAATGCTCTGCTATTCTTTTACAGATACGGACTGGTAGGAGACGGGTTTAAAAAAATGGCAAATAGATCGTAGCGGACCCCTGACTGGCACACCTCGTGCGCATTTGGCGTTAGCCGAAATGCGTGCTCATTGTGAGATAGGATAATCCGGGCGTTCTCTATGAACCACTTTGACTACTGAGCCTGCCATCACCTGACATGCATTTAGCGGTATCGTAATGCGTGCATATCTTGGGGTTAGGTTTTGCAATCCGATCGTTCTCCATAAGTCAGATTGTACCCCTGAACCTGATGCCTTCATCATTTTTACATCAAAACAGCGATTACTCAATCCCCAAACTCGATCACATCCGCCCGAATGGAGATTTTGGGTTTGGTATAGAGTAGCAGGACATTAAGCGCATCAGAATCATAGCGTACATTCACCAGCGCCAGCTTTCGGCCTTCTATGGTTTGAGAGTGCCGGGTCTCAAAGTTCTTCCAGAGGTTTTCCATAGCCTGCTGGTAGAGCAGTCCTTCTCCTGCTATGCGCACCAGTGCCAGGGTTTGCATTTCTCCACGAAAAGCCCCGCTGAAGCCCAGCAGGTATTTTGCTTCAGCCTCGCCGTTTACATTTTTGGCTACGATCTTATAGTTGCTTTCCGAAAGTTCCACATTGGTAATGTGTGCCGAGGTGAACAAACCGGAGGTGGCACAGGAAGAGCATATGATCGCCATGGCCAGCAGGAAGACAGGGGTAAAAAATTTCGCTTTCATTGTTGTTTTTTTCAAAGTACATAAACAAGGGTTAGTGCTTCGATGAGCGGGGTCAACCAGAGGGTTGATAAATCTCAACATGCGTTATTCGTGAAAAGTAAGCAGGGGCAGGCCGGTGTGGTGGGCCACCTTCTTTGTAGTACTTTCATGAGAGACCTGTTCCAGCAGCGAGTGCCTGCGGGGCATGATCGCCAGCATATCGATATTGTTGGATCGTACAAAGCGATCTATCCCCTCGGCAATATTGTCGTCCTCGATCTCAAAGAACCTGTGATCCACCCCTGAGAAGTATTCATCCAGCTCCTTGATCACAAAATACTGCTCATCCGGATTTTCACCCCTGGATCCCCGGATATGGAAAATATCGAGTTCTGCATTGAAGGCATAGGTAAAGTCCAGCAGTACATCCATAGTAAGGCTATGCTCAACATCTTTCAGATCGGTAGCAAAGCCTATTTTAGCAGGCTCCCTGTACCTCACACCCACAGGCACAATGGACAGCGGGACCTTGCTGTCCTTTAAAATCTCGTAGGTATGGCTGCCCTTCAGCTCATCGATCACACCATGGGCCCCTTCCGTACCCATCACCACCATGTCGACGCAGAACTCATCGATCATCGATAGTACTGAATCCTTTAACTCCCCGTTATCGATCTTGACTTCCGAAATGATGTTCGCAAAGGCCGGATCCTGATCGGTCATTTTTTCAATAGCCTCCAGCTTATCGTCCTTGTATTGCCGGAAGGCCGTTTCATCTTCGCTTACCGTACTTTCTGCCACGTGTAGCAGCATTACTTTCGACTCGAACTTCCGTGCCAGCCGGGCCGCATAGTTCATCGCATTCGTGGCACATTCACTGAAGTCGATCGGTACAAGAATATTTTTGATCCGCATGATCTGTTTTTTATACAACAAAGAGGATACCCATGTACACTGAGTTTATTCCTTTACTCACAGTGGTGAAATTCAATACTAACCAGTACGTCATAGTCGTGGTTGTGGCTCTTCCTTATCCACCTCTATCACCAGATAGTTTGAATTACGCCAGAAGGATTCATTGTCCTCTATACGCAGCTTTTCAATAATGTCTTCTCCCAAAAATGAATAGCTTTCAGCCGGGTGAGTAGTAATTAACTTAGCTTTCCTGCAGGAAAGGTCAATAGAAGAGATCTGATCCTTCCTGATCTGCTCAAAAAGCGCAGGAGAGGCCGTGGCGTTCAGCACCTTCACCTGGCCGAGCCCTATAAAGCCACCTTCCTTTTTTATTATGCCCAATTCCTTAAGTGCCTTACCGGTCCCTTTTATATAATAGACCCTGTTCACGATGGCTTCCAGCTCAGCCGATCTGGCCAGTTGCTCATCCAGAATGATCTGTAGATTACTGATCTGCGCACGCAGCTCTTCTTCCAGATCATACATTTCCATTTCGGTTTTGAGCAGGCGGTTTGTCAGCGTTTTTATTTTTTCATCCAATGCCAGCAATTCATCACTTTTATTACCAGACTCCTTCCTTAATGTGTTGAGATTTTTATCCAGCGTGATGATCTTTAGTCTTGAGTTTTCCAGCAACACACTGATGTTGGCAATGTGCCCTTTGATATTGTCGATGGTGGATTCATCCTTTTCTTCAGACTCCGGTGTCAATGTTCGTACCAGCGCTGTGGCCTCGTCAATAGATTCCAGATTTTTGTCAATATCTTCCAGTACCTCCTCATAGTTACTGACTGTGGCGGCCATTTGGATCTGCCCCTTGCTGATCTTTTCATTTTCTATGGTAAGGCTGTCAACCTTAGCCTTCAGTGCTATATTTTCTCTTTTGGAGGTGCAGGCTCCTGAAAAGCCAAGGCACAGACATAAAATGAATATCGTTTTCATGGCTCATATGTTTTGGTTACAGGTTTTTTCCTACCTTTCAGCTTCCTTCCTGCAAAGGAAGAAATAAGACCGGTCAATTGAAGTGATGGAGGTCACTGAGAGTTTTGATTTGGGTCAAAGGGATCATTGTTTGGCCGTGGTCATTTTACAGATGCAGAGGAGCAGTAATATGGAACCAGGGGATGATCCGGATTCGTAACCGGCTGTTCGTCAGTGACCTGATCAAAAATCTTGACATAAATCAGCAGTTCGCGGGACATTGATCATTCAAAACCCAATGACCAAATTATAATTTAGGCACAAACCAACTAAACTACGGACCAAAATGCGTGTGTTGATGCTTGGGTGGGAATTCCCGCCCTACATAGCGGGAGGATTGGGCACTGCCTGTCACGGATTGGCCCATGCCCTGACAAAGCAGGGTGTTCAGGTAGATTTTATGTTGCCGCACGCTTCAGCAAAGCGGTCCAATAAGTCCTTCAGGATCATCAGCGCCAGTGAGGTCCCTATCATCAAAAGCAAGGTCAGCAAAGCAATGACCGGCCTTGACAGACTGGAAAGTGAATATCTTCAAAAGACCAGTTTCATTTTCCGGTCACTCTATCCATTTTCCGGTGGATATGGAAAAAAACTTTATGAGGAGGTATACTGGTATACCCGTGCGATAGAAACCATAGCCAAATCAGGTAAATTCGACGTGATCCACGCACATGATTGGCTGACTTACCCTGCAGGTATAGCGGCTCGGGCCATAAGCGGAAAACCGCTGGTGGTACACGTGCATGCCACAGAATACGACCGGTCTCCCAAAATCAACCCTACCATATTTTATCTGGAAAAACTGGGTATGAGATCAGCACAGGCCGTACTGGCTGTGAGTGACTTTACGCGCAGAAAAATTGTCAGTAGATACGGTATACCGACAGGAAAAGTGGTGGTGAGTTACAACGGTGCCGGGAACAAGAGGAGCAAGGACCGTGCGCCAAGATATCTGAAGGAAAAGGTGGTCACTTTTTTGGGGCGCATTACCTGGCAAAAGGGTCCGGAGTATTTTATTGAAGCCGCCAGAAAAGTGCTGGATGTCAATGATAACGTACGCTTTGTTATGGCAGGAAATGGCGATCTGCTAAGTAATATGATCTTGAAGGTCGCCCGGCTTAAAATGTCCTCAAAATTTCATTTCACAGGCTTTCTGAAAGGCGCTCAGGTAGACCGGATCCTTGGCATGTCTGATGTTTTCGTGATGCCCTCGGTTTCCGAACCCTTTGGCATTGCGCCGCTGGAGGCCATGAAGTCAGGAGTGCCGGTCATAGTATCAAGGCAGTCGGGCGTGTCTGAGGTACTGTCCTCGGCCATCAAGGTAGATTTCTGGGACACGGATGCACTGTCCAACGCTATTAATGGGTTGCTGCTCTATCCCTCCCTCGTCAGGGAGATAAGGAAGGAGGGGGAAAGCAATCTGCGTGATCTGACATGGTCAAGGGCAGCGGCCGTGGTGAATTCAACATACAGGGCAGCTGTATAAATGATGAACTGATGCTGAAGGTATCCTTTTATTTTCAGGTGCATCAACCCTTCAGGCTCAGAAACTACCTCTTTTTTGATATCGGGAACAAGCACAATTACTACAACGGAGCGTTGAATAGGGCGGTCCTCAGGCGGGTGATTAGTAACAGTTATATGCCTGCCAATCGGATGTTCCATAAACTGATCAGAAAATATGGCGACAAGGTCAGGGTGAACTACGTCCTCTCAGGCACTTTGCTGGATCAATTGGAAAAGCACTCCCCGGAGATGATCGACAGCTTCCAACGTCTGTTGAAAACCGGTCAGGTAGAGTTGCTTGGTACCACTCATTCCCATTCATTGTCCTTTCTCAAGGAAAAAGAGGTGTTTTCAATGGAGCTGCAGCGCTACCACACCCGGGTGAAGGACCTTTTTGACGTAGAGCCCAGGGTATTTTCCAATACCTGTCTCACCTATACCGATGACATGGCCAAAACGCTTACAGAGCATGGTTATCTGGGAGTACTTACAGAAGGCGCCGAAAGCATACTGAAAGGAATGAGCAGCAACCAGATCTATCGCTCAGTAAGTTCTCCTTCATTGAAACTATTGCTGAGACACTATCATTTAAGCGATGACATAAGCCTGAGATTCTCGAACCGGTCATGGAACCAATGGCCTCTTCTGGCAGAAACCTACCTGGGCTGGTTGAGGAAACTGGACAAAAAGGACAAGATATTGAACCTCTGGATGGACTATGGCGCTTTAGGAGAGCATCAGAAAAAGGGTACAGGTATTTTTGATTTTATGGAACAGCTGTTTTCCTCCGTGGCGATGGACCAGAAGATCAGCCTGAGCAAGGCAAGTGACCTTCTCACATTAAGAAAAAGGCTCCACCCCATGTCTGTAGAGGGAACTGTGTCCTGTTCCGGTGACCGTACCATTTCTCCCTGGCTGGAAAATGATATGCAAAAAGAAGCTTTTGATACCTTGTACCGGCTTTACCCCAGAGTGGCTCAGGTGTCGGACCCTGAAATACACAGGGACTGGAGTTATCTGCAGGGCAGTGACCACTTTTATTACATGAGCACCAAATACGAAGGTGAGCATAGTCAGTTCAGCCCCTATGGATCGCCCTACGATGCTTTCATTAACTATATGAACGTTCTTTCTGATTTCGCCCTCAGAACGGACGCGGGTTTCGAAAGAACTGTACCCGAGGATTTTAGGGTGGCATGACTATAACACAGGGAGTAGGGGCGGCCAGCTAACAGGGAATGCCGCATGCTTCGCAATGTCTGAAGCTTCTTTTCAGGAAATAGCCTCTGACTGGAATTTTTTTCCAAAAAGGGTGCTGGTGTTTTTTCTGATGCGAAATTTTTTTTAAATTCATAACTGCAAACGTTTTCAGTCTATAGGCTTTTCATTATTATTTTTTATGGTCCCGGAAAACATGCCGTCTGATGACGGGCATCATTGAAAGGGTTTTCCGGTTTCCGCAATTTTGAACTACAGGGCAGGGGGTTTTTGTTCCCTCAGGGATATTGGAGAATCTGCAAAAACCGACATGATCATGAGCATAAAGAAGCAGTATCTGAAAAAGGATGATGTATGTAAGGTTACACTTACTTTACCCAGGGAGCAGGTAAAATCTGCCAAAAAGGCAATGCTGGTAGGCGATTTTAACGGATGGAATGTGAATTCCACTCCGATGCAAAAACTGAAGAACGGATCTTTCAAAACCCATATCAACCTTACAAGAGGTGCCGAGTATCAGTTCCGGTATTTACTGGATGATGAACGGTGGGAAAATGACGGGGAAGCTGACAAGTATGTCCCCAATGGCTATTCAGGAGATGATAATTCCGTATTGATCGTTTAAAAGAGGTGTTATGGTATACGAGGAGCAAACAATCACAATAAAAAAAACAAGGGAAACCGCAGGTATCAATCAGTTTGAGTTGATGTTTTCGCGTTTGCGGGAGGTTACTGCGGCAGACAGGCAACGGCTGGGTATTCCCGGAGGGGTAAAAGTGACAGCACACTTGTCGGGCAAGCTGGCGGAGCGCACCAACATGTGTCCGGGTTTTGTGATCACCGTGGTCGACAACAAAAAGATCCATACGCTGAAGGATTTTCTTGGTGCCATCGAAAACAAATCAGGGGTAATGCTCGGAGGGATCTACCCTGACGGATATATGGATCATTACTATCTGGAATTGTCCTGACCATGAACCGGGTCCGTGAGCTGATCGCCGAAATAGCACGGATCACTGGTGATATTGAAACCCGGTATCCGGAGCTTTATCGCTATCCTGATGAGTTGCCTCTGACTCTGCCAGTAGAAGGGGAAGTGAATATTGATCAAAAGATACTTGCAGATTACCTCGAGAGTCTTCAGGAACAATTGAAACATCACGTCGAAAGTCATTGATCAGGGGTTTTCTGATCCCCCTGATAAACGTGGTTAACCATCTGTATTATTACTGCTGCCAAAGGGAGGCCTTTCTATGTGAAGGAATGCTTTGATCCTCTTCGAAGATGGCCAACACTGATCCAAAATATATCGCCGAAGCAGAGTGGAGAAGAAAATTACCGCCTCCATTTTGTGGTTAAATACCCTGATTCATTCTATGATCCCCTTGAAGATCATGGCACGTCAGGTTGCTGCTGTTATGACTTCAACCGGTGGTACAGGATCCAAAAAAACTGTACCGTCAACATCTGTACCGTTTATCCCTGCCTGATAAATACAAGCCATGGATCACTTCCGGCAAGGTCCATAGTTATATACCAATGAACGACTGGAAAAATTCATAAGCCATAAGCCAGAGAAATGTCCAGTTTGTCACATTGGGTATCATATCCGTAACTTATGTTTGTCAATGTTTGTATGTTAGCCGCAGAGATCATATCTGGTCTATATAACGGATCATTAAGATCCGATTTTTTACGGACAGAAGTTGAATGCAAAAATGTTGCTTGTGTAGTTTTAAAATGGAGTTTCTATAACAAAATGGTGGTGATCGTCTTTGGGCTCCCCGGTTCGGGAAAAAGCTATTTTGCCTCCCGGCTGGCCAAAAAGCTGGAGGCCGACTACATCAGCAGTGACCAGGTCCGGAAAAAACTCTTTACCCGTCCGGATTATTCCGAAGAAGGAAAAAAACAGGTTTACAAGAAACTGTTTGATCTGATGTATGATCAGGCCAGGTCCCGAAAATCATTGGTGATCGATGGTACCTTTTACCGGCAGGATATCCGAAGTCATTTTAAAAAGCTGGCAGACGACCTGCATGTTGATCTTCGCTGGATTGAGGTCAAGGCAGAAGAGTCGCTCATACAAAAACGAGTAGGTGAAAATCGACCTCACAGTGATGCGGATTTTGAGATTTACAAGCTGATCAAAAAACAGTATGCCCCCTTTACAGCACCCCGTCTTTCTCTTCAGTCCTCGAATGATAATGTTGATGAAATGCTTAAGGAAGCCATGAACTACCTTACGGCTTCCTCATGACCCTGCCTGCTCCACCTGCGTAGTCCGGGAATGATGCTTTGCGCCGTTTTTCGTGCTTCATTTTCTGTCATCCCCCTTTGCATTGCCATTTTTACATTTTTTTCGATTTTTTCCTGCATAGTGATCCCCTCGTCAGTGAATTTCCCGCCGGAATAGCAGTGATAGCAATATTCAAAACTCCTGGAACCGAGCGCGTCGGATCCACAATCCTCAGCAGTCCTGATCGGCATTCCACAACTTTGGCAAATGACTTCTGAATTTTCCATAAGGTAATTTACAAATCTTTGAATGAATTCGCGAATGACGGGCGTCAGCACATTCAATGATACCATGTGTCATTATGGGAAATTTCAGTCCTTTTTCAAGCGAGCCGTTGATGCTGCCGGTCCTCCTGTGTACCTGGTGACCATACTCGCGTTCATGCATGATGGCTGTCATTGACTAACAGGATTAATAACGCCATCTTGCTCCATGGAAAATGAGCAGCCCCAAGTGGTAATGCCTTTGTGTGCCTGTTTGGGGTGGAAAGCTCAGAAGACGTAAAAGCAGGGAGTGGGGTCCTTGTGGTTCCTGATGAAAAAAGAAGAGATCAATGAACTGTTGAACCATGGAAAGTTTCCCTGCTCCTGTACAGACAGAGCCCTTATTGAGACCCATATATCGTGGGTAATTGTGTGCAACGAACATGTATTCAAGATCAAAAAGCCCCTTCAGTATAGTTTTCTGGATTTTTCTACCATTGAAAAACGCGGGTACTACTGTAAGCAGGAAGTGATCCTCAACAACAGGCTGCCCGGTGGGATCTACCTGGGTACTGTACCTGTAGTAAAATACAAGGGACGGTTCGTGATTTCCAGGCTGCCTCAGGGGCCTGTTGTGGATCATGCGGTTATGATGAAACGTATCGACGGGCAAAAACGGATGGATATTATGCTGAAAAGTGATAAGGTGACCGAATCCCATATCGCTGATATTGTCAAAACACTTGTCCGTTTCCATCAACACACGGAAAGGATATACAACAGGGATCATTTCGGTGTTCAGCACGATTTCGATGATATAGGGGCTGAAAGGAACTATCTCTATGATCTGCTGGGTAAAAATGCCGCGGATATCATAGGTAAGGCGTTGAAAAGGTCCAGCGATTTCATAAATGCCCATAGTCATGTGGTAGAAAGACGGAGCCGGCAGGGTTTTGTCAGGGACTGCCATGGTGATCTGCACAGCCGGAATATATTCCTTTGCAAGGAACCCATCATATTTGACTGTATAGAATTCAATCCGGAAATCAGACAGATCGATATCCTGAGCGAACTGGCATTTTTCTGCATGGATATGGAAGCCTTTGGCTTTGGTCACTTTGGCAGGATCTTCATTACCCGGTACAATGATCTCTTTGAAGTTATGCCAGGTGAAGAAGAGGAAAGGCTATTCCTGTACTACAAAGCTTACCGCGCCAATGTGAGAGCCAAGGTAAATGCACTACGTACAAAGGGAGCCCTGGGCAGACAGCTTAAAAAGGCAAAGTCAGAATGTCGTAAATACCTGCAGCTTATGCATGGTTATATGGATCAGTTGGACAAACACGGATTACGGAACCATCGGTTTAAATGATCTCGTTCCTGTTGGAAGATAAATAGGTTAGTTGGGCGATTTACCCTTTCAGGGAAGATAGAAATGATTTTAACATTAGCATAAATTAACTATGATAATTCAATGAAAAGGATCATCCTGATTTCATGTCTGCTGTCGGTACTGATAGCGTCATGTGTATCCAAAAAGAGGTATGCCGAGCTGAATCAACGCAGATCTGAAGTGGCCGGGCAGCTTACTGCTGAGAAGTCCAGATACGACAATTGTGAAAAGGCAAAGTCAGCCGCACAGACACGGATCAATACGCTCGAAGCCACTAACAGCGCTTTGCGCGAACAGATCAATGAGCTGAAAAATACCAATGCAGCTTTGTTGAATAACGTAGGTGACCTGGCCACACTTTCAAGGAAGGAAGCCGAAAATCTGGAAAAATCACTTGAGAGCATCCGTGAAAAAGATCTCCAGATCAGCTACCTGCGTGATGCCATGTCTAAAAAGGATTCCGTCACCCTGGCACTGGTCACCAGCCTCAAGGGCGCCCTGGGCAATCTTAATGATGAGGACATAGAAGTGAGTGTAGAAAAGGGAGTGGTGTTCATTTCCATTTCGGATAAGATGCTGTTCAGAAGTGGAAGCTACCGCATAACTGAACGGGCCAGTGCAGTACTTGGCAAAATCGCTAAAGTGGTGAATGATAAGCCGGACATTGATTTTATGGTAGAGGGACACACAGATACAGTACCGATCAAGCAGCCCGGCATTTCAGACAACTGGGATCTTAGTGTACTGCGGGCAACCTCCGTGGTAAGGGTTTTACAGAAGGATTTTGGCGTGTCGCCGGAACGGATGACTGCTGCGGGAAGGAGCTTTTATGTGCCGGTAACAGACAATGATACAGCGGAAAACCGTGCCCGGAACAGGCGTACAAGAATAGTTGTACTGCCTAAGCTGGATGAATTCTACAATATGGTAGAAGAAGGCATGAAGGAAGCTGCAAAAACATCGAAGTCCGACTGATTATGATCAGGTCCGATATCTCCGGGCAGATATTAAATGGAAGTTTTTATGGAATTTTCAATGCGCTCCATCTTATGATGCAATGACTTTCGTCATGCTTATTTATTTCTGAACTCCATAGCTTTGATCTGTACCTCTCAGGTGACTAACCGGGAGATACTTATCGGAGGCTGTACAGTAGTCCGGACTTCCAGAAAGTTGCGAGACACTAGCCAACCCTAAGGCGAGCATAGCTCGCCTTTTTTCTTTACTCTTTCCCATGTGTTCATTCACCAATTCACTCATTCACCAATTCACTCATTCACCAATTCACTCATTCACCAATTCACTCATTCACCAATTCACTCATTCACTCATTGATTTCCGCTGACCCACATCATACCCCGTTTTGATGGCCGTCATAGTGAATTTGCTTCTGGCCGCTTATCTTTTCCTTAAAAAGGAGGAGCTATGAAAACGGACAACGCATTAAGGGACATACTGTATCTTTCTGTGGGCTGGGCTTCATTTACCAAG
>LYSV01000185.1 GCA_001657315.1 Flammeovirgaceae bacterium BBD 1991-12
TCTTCTGTCTTTGGCTTTAATTTTTGTTTTACCTATTGATGGTATGTCGCAGGGCACTATCATCGCAAGACCAGCGGGAAGTACCGATTCGCCCTGGGGTTTCATGGAATATCTCCCGGTAGACTATAATGACGATCCCAATAAGTTGTTCCCGGTGATCATTCATTTATCCGGACATGGAGAACGAGGTAATGGCACATCCGACCTTGATAAAGTGACCAGGCATGGTCCTCTGAACCTGATAAAAAGGGGGAGGTGGCCTGTACTGAATCAGGAAGGTAATCCACCCGCTGAGAACTTTATTGTGATCGGACCACAGAGCTCAGGAGGGTTTTACAATGCCAACAGGCAAAGGACACTGATCGAGTATGTATTAAATACCTACAGGGCAGATCCCAGTAGGGTTTATGTGGTTGGATTGAGTGCAGGTGGATACGGAGTATGGGGTGTAGTCAGTACTCATCCGGATATAGTAGCCGCGGGTATAGCCATAGCAGGTAGTGGAAGGATTGCCGTTGGTAATGCATGTGAGTGGAAACACATACCTGTATGGGCTTTTCATGGAGACAATGATGGACAGGTGGGCATAAGTGGTTCCCTTAATCCTGTTAATGCCGTAAATTCATGTAATCCTCCTCCTGACCCAAGGGCAAAACTTACAGTATACCCCGGTGCAGGACATAACACATGGTCGAGAACCTATGACCTGAGTGGTATGGGTACAGGAAGAAGTGACTGGGATCCGTTTGACATGAGCATATACGATTGGTTGTTGCAATACAGCAAGAACAGCACACAGCCTTCAGCCAATGCCGGCCCTGATCAATCCATTACGTTGCCCACCAATACGGTAACCATGAATGGTTCCGGCAGTGACCCTGATGGTAGCATAGACTCATACGGCTGGTCAAAGGTAAGTGGCCCGGCAGCTACACTTGTAAATGCAGACGCCGCAACCCTGACTGTTCAAGATATGGTGGAAGGCACCTATGTTTTTGAGCTACTGGTGACTGATAACGATAGTAATACGGCCACAGATCGTGCACAGGTAGTGGTCAATCCCGAAGTTGTGAACCAGGCCCCAACGGTAAATGCCGGATCCGACATAACACTTAACTTACCCACCAATAGCACAAACATTGTAAGTACCGCAAGTGATACTGACGGAACAGTCAGCACGTATACCTGGAGTCAGAGGAGCGGACCTTCAACGGCTGCCTTATCCGGTTCCTCTACCAATACGCTTACCTGTGCGGATCTTATTGAAGGCACCTATGTTTTCCGAATAACAGTGACCGATGATGACGGAGCCTCTGCCTTCGATGAGGTTAGCGTAATTGTAAATCCTCCGGCTGCCAATGTTCCTCCTACGTCTAATGCAGGTGCCAATCAAACCATAACGCTACCTACCAACAGCACCACGATACCCGGCAGTGGGTCCGACAGTGATGGCTCTGTAGACCAGTATTTATGGGAACAGATAAATGGCCCCGCAGGTGCTGCGCTTTCCAATACAAGCTCACCCACTCTTTCTGTCTCAGATCTTGTGGAAGGGATCTATGTATTCAGGCTCACAGTGACCGATAATGATGGCGCCACAGATAGTGACCAGATGAGAGTGACAGTTCTGGCCGCCAATCAAAACCCAACAGCCAATGCAGGTACGGATATTACGATCACACTACCTACCAGCTCAACCACTTTAAGTGGTTCGGGGTCCGATACAGACGGGGTTGTGGTAAGCTACGAATGGCAGCAACTGAGTGGTCCTTCAACATCGAGCATATCCAGTACGTCAAATGCCGTAACCAACGTTAGCGCCCTGATCGAAGGCACCTATGAATTTCAGTTAACCGTTGAAGACGATGACGGAGCACAGGACACTGATATCATTCGTGTAACTGTTCAACCTTCCTCAGTTAACATTCCGCCTACTGCCAATGCAGGACCGGACATTTCAATTACGTTGCCTACCAACAGTGTAATGATCACCGGTACAGGTAATGACATCGATGGAACCATCGCGAGTTATGAATGGATAATGTTCTCCGGGCCTTCTACGTTCACATTGAGCAATGAAAATACAGCGACAGTTACGGTAACTGATCTTGTGGCAGGTACATACATTCTGAGATTAAGGGTTACTGATAACGATGGTGCCACAGATCTCGACCCTGTAAGGGTGAACGTGGCTCCTGAAACGGTAAACCAGGCGCCAATAGCCAATGCAGGATCTGATCTAAGTATTACACTACCCAACAACAGTGTGGTCATCAACGGTTCAGCATCTGATGCTGATGGAACTGTCGATTCCTATGTATGGACCCAGACCGGCGGTCCCTCCGCAGCTACGCTTACGGGTGAAAACACGGCTGACCTCACTGTAAACGACCTTGTTGAAGGAATCTACACTTTCGAGTTGGTAGTGACGGATAATGATGGTGCAACGGATACAGATGAAGTAAACGTGAACGTCAATGCCGTTAATCAGCCACCTGTCGTCTCCGCAGGGCCAGATGTGACTCTGGTACTACCAAATAATTCAGTAACCATTGATGGTACTTTCAATGATCCTGACGGGACCATCACCACTTCAGGCTGGGTTCAGGTCGGTGGTCCGGCCACATCTTTCACCTCGGATAACATAAGTCTGAATCTCTCAGGACTTGTTGAGGCGACATACGTGTTTAGGTTCAGCGCTACCGATAATGACAATGCTACTTCTCAGGATGATGTCAGCGTTTTTGTAGTATCTTCAAATTTGTTGCCTACTGTAAATGCCGGACCGGACATCACTATAACGTTACCTGTCAATAGCCGGAATATAACGGCCGTGGCCAACGACAGTGACGGCACTATTGCATCTTATACATGGGCACAAGAATCCGGACCGTCGGTAACAATCGTCAATCCTAATGCTGCGACAGTTACACTTAACGACCTTGTAGAGGGCACATATGAATTTTCCGTGACTGTAGTTGACAATGACGGAGGTTCAGCTTCAGACAATGTTATCGTCAACGTATTACCTGCTACTGTCAATACACGGCCCGTTGCCAATGCAGGTCCCAACCAGAGTATTACGCTACCTACCAATACCATCAATCTGATAGGCAGTGGTTCGGATGTAGATGGTAGTGTGGTAAGCTATACATGGACAAAAAGAAGTGGACCAGCTGCCACACTGGTAAATCCTAATAATTCCACCCTTACCCTAAGGGACCTCGTGGAGGGAACCTATGTTTTCAGACTTAGAGTTACAGATGACGATGGGGCAAGTGCTGTTGATAATGTTGCCGTTTTTGTGAACCCGGAAATTGTTAATCAGATACCAGTGGCCAATGCCGGAAGTGATCTGCAAATAAGACTCCCGACAAACAGCACAAATATACCAGGATCCGGTACGGATCCGGACGGGACTATAGTACAGTATGCATGGTCTCAGGTAAATGGTCCTGCTCCTGCTACCTTAAGTGGAGATTCCTCTCCTACGCTTACAGCCAATGATCTGTTGGAAGGAGTTTATACATTCAGACTGGAAGTTACTGATGATGACGGGGCTACCGATAATGATGAGATGCTCTTAACTGTATTGGCTGAACTGGCCAATACTCCACCAATAGCCAACGCAGGTATGGATCAAACCATAACACTGCCTACCAACACGGTCATTCTATCCGGGTCGGGTAGCGACCCTGACGGTACTGTGGTCAGCTATCTCTGGACCAAAGTGAGCGGTCCTGCCACAACTCTTGTTAACGCAGGAACCAATACTCTTACTGCTACTGACCTGGTGGAGGGCACCTATGAGTTCAGACTTACGGTGACAGATGATGACAATGCAACGGCTGCTGATCAGGTAGTGGTACAGGTATTGCCCGCTACCATCAACCAGGCACCTGTGGTCAATGCCGGTCCGGATATCGAGTTGATCCTACCGGATAATAATACACAGATCAACGGATCTGCTACAGATCAGGATGGAGTTGTAGTTTCCTATGCCTGGACACAACAAAGCGGTGCCGCTGCCACGCTGACCAATACAGACCTACCTTCCTTACAGGTTTCGGATCTTACAGAAGGGCTGTTTATATTCAGGCTTACCGCAACGGATGATGATGGAGCCATAGGTTCTGATGAGGTAAATGTCAATGTATCTCCACAGGGAGCCAATATTGAACCCATAGCGAACGCTGGTGCTGACATTGAGCTTACACTGCCATCCAATAGCACGGATCTGGATGGTTCATCCAGCCGTGACCCTGACGGAACCATCTCCAGCTACTCCTGGGAAAAGGTTAGCGGACCAGCTGCCATTCTCACCAATGCAGATCAGGCTGTAGCCAATGTATCGGGCCTGGTGGAAGGGACATATATTTTCCGGCTAACGGTAACCGACGACATGGGGGCCACTCAATCAGATGATGTTTCCGTACTGGTGAGGCCTGTGGGGATAAATCAAATTCCCATAGCCAACGCAGGTCCCAACATAGCCCTTGAGGAGCCTCAGAACGCGGTCACTATTGATGGGTCCGGAACGGATCCTGACGGAACCATTGTCAGTTATCTGTGGGAGACTATTTCCGGCCCCAACTCTCCCAATCTTATTAATCCCGATCAGGAAGATCTGTCTGTAACGAATCTGATCGTAGGCACTTATGTATTTCAGCTAAGTGTAACAGACAACGACGGCGCCACGGACCTTGACCGGGTGAGAGTAACTTTAAATCCTGCCGAGGTGGTCATAATTAATGATCCCCCTGTGGCAGATGCCGGGGAAGATATAGTCCTTACCTTACCGCAGAACAGCGTAACCCTGTCCGGAAGTGCCATTAGCGAGAGTATTGTGAATGTATATATCTGGAGACAGGTTGCCGGGAGTCCTGTAGCTGGCCTGCCGGCTGATTCCAGCGCAGTTCTGTTGGAAAACCTGGACCAAGGTAGCTATACATTCCAACTGACTGTAGCTGACGTGGATGGCCAGGAGGATTCGGATGAGGTATCTGTACGTGTTCGTGACGGTCTGGCTGACAATGATTTCCCAAGAGTCTTTTCACCCAACGCTGACGGGATAAATGATATCTGGCTTATCGATGATCTGGAAAAGGTTGCGGATTGCTCTCTGGCTATTTATGATAAATATGGAAAAAAAGTATATGAAGCCAATCCCTACAACAATACATGGGATGGCACCTTTGAAGGATCGGAGCTGGCAGCGGGAGCATATTATTATGTTTTTAAATGCATCGGTGCTACGGACTTTACGGGTGGGGTCAGAATTATCAGATAGCCGGGCATGAAAAAAAAATATATCCTATTCACAGCTTTTTCTGTTTTTCTGTTTTTCAATTTAAAAGGTCAGGATCAGCCGCTGTACAATCAGTCTTATTTTAACCCTTATCTGTATAACCCCAGCTATGTTGGGCATAACGGAGGTACGGACATATTTCTTACCTTTCGGAGACAGTGGATAAATATAGACAACGCACCACAGGTATCCTCCCTGAATGTTCAGCACTCAACCAAAGGAAATGTAGCACTGGGGTTATCTATTCAATCTGAAACTGATGTAGGGCTTACTTCCAACACAGGCTACCTTACCTTCGGTTATAAAATCCGGCTGGCCGATGCACATTATTTTAAGTTCGGATTATCTGCCGGAGTAGTCCATTATGGACTCGACATCGATGAACTGACCAATTCCGGTGATGGTTCCATACTCAATGATCCGGCACTCCTTAACGCTCTGGATGACACCTATTACTTCAGTTCCCAGTTTGGGCTGCACTATAAATACAAGGGACTCACACTGGGTTTCGCACTTCCCAGGCTTTTTGAAAATGATGTCAATAGTACCGAGGAGTTAAATGATATTACACTAGAGGAGTTTGAGCACAGGATCATTGATGCAAGCTATCTTTTTGACCTGGGACCCACAGTTAGCCTCAGGCCTTATCTGCTGTACCGCTCCATCAATAAAAATCAGAATCAGATAGAGGCCAGTGCCTTTGCTTACTACAAAGATCTGATCTGGGTGGGTGCCGGCTACCGTCTGGACTACGGAGTGATCGGACATGTGGGCCTGAGCATTCAGGATATGTTCCGTTTTGGTTATTCCTACGAATTCCAGGGCATCACGGACAACTCCTTTTCAAGTGGCAGTCATGAGTTCCACCTGAACATAACATTGGGACGAAAAAAAGGAAAACTTCTCACAGAGGAAACGAGCCCCCAACCGGAGTTTACCGAAATAGTTGACGAGGAGCCTGAAGAAGAAATCGATGAGGAAACAGAAGAAGCTACTGATCCGATCGTGGAATCCGATATTGAAAATACAGGAAACAGGGCAGAAACACCCGTTGATAATGAAAACCAGGTCACTCCGGAACAAAATCAGACCGAAAGCAACGTTGAAGAAGAAATTGTTACCCGGGAAAGGGTAACTCCCAATGACATAGATCATGTTTCTGAAGAGGACATGGAGGAGACTGTTACTGTCGATCAGCCACGGCCACCGGAAGACGGTCGTCTGGGAACCGGCAACTATGTGATTGTAGGTGCTTTTTTCTATGAGAGAAATGCAGAAAGCTACAGCAGAGAGTTGATAGCAGCCGGGTATACCAACCAAATAGGCAGAGTCAGAAACAGCGATTTTTATTATGTTTACCTTACTTCTTTCGATAGCCCTGAAGAAGCTATAACATACAAAAACCGGATCCGAAGCATTGACCAGTTCTATTTCCAGGAAGCCTGGGTACTTACGCTGGAGTAGGTGACAAAGGATTTATAGTTATATTTCTAGGATGCAGAACTGCCGTCCTCAAGGTATTTCCTGTAACCATTTTTTTCAAGGAAGCCGATCATTTCCTCACTGTTGGTAATGAAATCTGAAAAATCCTCTGTGGTGATCTTCTTCAGATCGGTTCGTGGCGTAAAATCAGGAATACCCAGGTATTGAGATATTTTCTGTATGGTATTCTCATGCTGCTCCTGAATCAGCAGATCTTGTTCATAGCTTATTGTCAGGTGTGGTAACCGATCCATCAGGCTGTATTCGAAGTTTTCTAACCGTTTACTTTCTTCAAGGTTGTTTTTTAGCTGTATCAGATCTACCGTCATCTTTTCCACCTTTTTTTGCTTCTCTTTCTGGTGCCACTGCGAGCGATGAGCAGCATACATCTTGGAAAGGCATTGTCTGAGGGCGTTTTCACGGATGAGAAAGATGGTTTTATATCCAGTATCATTCAGACCTGTAAGAAAATCCAGCGGACTGACTGCCTGAACGGACCTTAGCTGATAGGAAAGCAATTTGAATCCATAAATGTCTTTTTGGAATAATCCCGACCGGCAATCAACGAATCTGCGGGGAGACAATACTTTTCGGTTCAGAATTTCCTTATCACAATACAGTCCAGGACAGGAGTTTAAGAGGCTTACCAGCAAAGTACTACCTGAGCGGCCTCGGCCAAAAATCAAAAACCGGGTGGATGGTTCAAAGCTTTTCTGTTTAAAATAGCGCTTTGCGTAACATCCAAATTCTCTTACATAGCCATAAATATTCTGATCTGTTTTTCTCAGTAATGGTGAAGTCATGATCTCACGAGATAGAATTTATACTATGTTCCGAAATTCCCAAAAACGAGTCAAAGGTTACCATGCTTTCCATCATCTCCTATTCTTTCGGACGCTTCGAATTATTTGACCAAAATAGTACTTTTGCGAAAGTATTGGTACTCACAGTCCGATCATAGGCATTTTCCGATTTTATTTTGTTAATTGCAGTCGTGTCATATCAGTTCCCGGCATAGCACTCACCGTTTTTTTATATGAAATTATTTTCCAACATACTGGACCCTGCCTCCATTAACAATAGCAGGTTGGATTGGATCGACTATGCCAAAGGGATCGCTATTACGCTGGTGGTATACCGGCATGTCCTCATCGGTTTGGGGCGGGCGGGGCTTGATATTGATCCTGATCTTTTCATCACCACCCACATAGGCCTTACCTTCAGAATGCCTCTTTTTTTCCTCTTGTCGGGGATATTCTTTCAAAAAAGTGTTGAGAAAAGAGCAAGGTCAGGGTATTTCTTCCATAAGTTCAAAACCATCATGTATCCTTATTTCATCTGGTCATTTATTCAGATGAGTATGCAAATGATGCTGATAGACTATACCAATGCACAATTTGCTTCCTTTAGCGACTATCTGCTGATCCTGTTCAAGCCCATTGCCCAGTTTTGGTTTTTATACGCGCTGTTTAATGTTTCCGTGCTTTATCTGATCCTTTCACATTGGGTAAGGAATAAAGTGGTGTTGCTTATTCTGGGAGTTGTACTCTTTTATTTTGCTCCTGACGTAAAACTCGGAAAGCTCGTGTACGATATCATGAGGCTTTTCGTATTTTTCGTGATCGGAGATCTGGTTTCCAAACCCCTGCTTGACCAGAACAACTACAAAAAGCTGGCCTCACCTGTTCTGGCGTTAATACTGTTCTCCGTTGCTGTCCTGGGTGAATGGATCATTGTAGGACAACAAAACGATCATGTAATGATCCTGCTTCTTTTTGCCCTTGTTGGCAGTTCCAGCACCATCAATGTTTCCTTCATTCTTTCTTCCGCAAAAAGCAAAATATTGTCTGTCATAAGAATTGTAGGCTATCATTCTTTATATATTTTTATGTTACATGCCATTATCAGTGCTGCCTTCAGAATAGTAATGATAAATTTATTTGGTATTACTCATGTACCTTTTTTACTGGTTGGTGGCACTTTTTTAGGTGTTATTGGTCCTGTTCTCTTTCAAAGCATCTCATTACGGCTGGGCCTTTGGTTTCTGTTCACGCCTTACAATCCCACGAGAAGAAAGATGACTTCAACCAAGGTCTGAGTTCGTTAATTTCAATTTTATTTCATTTTTAAATATCTGATTATCAATTATTTAAAATCGAAAAAATATTTTTTCGATTTATCCGGGTTACCAATTACAACCATCTCTCATTAATTGGAAACCCTGCTCAAAACGTTGAATTCAGGTGGTCGTTAAAGCGACTAAAAATAAAAAATAAGTATAATTATTTCCTATGTAATTTTTTTATTAGTTTTGAACATTAACTCTACCCTAAAAATCATTAAGACATGAGAACGTTGGCTTTAGTTCTTACAGGTCTGATCACAGTTCTGTGTTTACCTGTAGACGCACAAGTAATGGATCCCAATGATCCTGTTATCACCTACGATCCTAACAACCCTCCACCAACACCACCCAACAATGGACAGGTACATGATTGGGTCAGAACCAGAAGAGTAAGCTGGGACGCAGATTCCTACAAAGCCTACTATTACAATGGCATGGTTTTCAGGGTGAAATTTCCAGAAAACTATGATGCCTCCGGTAATACCAAGTACCCGCTTATTGTTATGCTTCACGGGCGTGGTGAAAGAGGTACTATCTATGATAATGAATTTTCCCTGAGACATGGAGGCAAACAACACAGGGACGCCGTCAATAGCGGGAAGTTTGACGGCTTTGTTCTTTATCCTCAAAATATTGAAGGAATATGGGGAGGAAATTACCGGTCATTGGTTAATAGTTTGATTGTCAATCATTTTGATGATGTACATGTCGATATGAACCGCATAGGTGTTCACGGCCTTTCCGCCGGAGGTACCGGCGCCTGGTATATGTTGAATGAGTATCCAAGAACCTTTGCGGTATCCGCGCCCATGAGTGCTTCTCCTCAACTTTACGATGATGTAGACAAGTTCAAGCACATCAGAATATGGCTCTCCCAGGGAGGCAGAGATACCAGACCAACACCTTCCAGAACACAACGTCTTGTAGATGCTCTTTGGGCAGTTGGTGGAAATCTGAAATATACCATTTATCAGAATCTTGGCCACGGAGTCTGGAATACACACTACGCAGAGAGTGATTTCTTCCCCTTCTTCATGCGTGCGAATAAAGCCAACCCTGCGATACTTGAAGGTGAACCCATCCAACTACAAAATGAAAACAATAAAGAGATCTATGATTTCTTCAAGAGAGTTGAGTTTTGCCCCGGGGAAACAGTTTACACTGTACTGGGGCTTACCGCTGGTTTCCAGAATTACGAATGGAGAAAGGATGGAGTAGTAATTCCCGGAGCAAACTCCAACGAATTAACAGTAACTGAATTCGGTACGTATGAAGCACGGTTCATGAGAAACGGGGAATGGTCATATTGGTCACCTGTGCCTGTGGTAGTTGCTCTTCAGGAGGCTACGGAAACTCCACCTATTGAGGTTACCGGACTTTCAAGTATTGTACTACCTGCGCCTGACGGAAACAACTCAGTTCAACTGGAGGTGCCTACAGGGTATATAGAATATGCATGGCGGGAAGTAGGTACTACTACAATATTGTCCACCACCAGAACGCTGGACGCCACTCCCGGACAGTATGAGGTTACCGTAACTGAGCAATTTGGATGTTCCAGTAGTTTTTCAGATCCTTTTGTGGTTATTGATGCCGGAGGAGCCAATGCTCCGGAGCTGCCTCAGGACTTCACCGGATTTGCTCTGTCCAATACCAGCATTCAGTTATTCTGGAGTCAGAATCCGACACCAGTCTTTAATGAAACCGGATTTGAGATCTACAGAAAGGCATCTTCTGAGAACGGCTTTACACTGGTTACGATCACAGCGGCTCCAATTATACTGATACCAATCTTCAGGCTAATACCAATTACACCTATCTGATACGTGCTGTCAATGACAACGGAGCTTCACCAGAATCAGAAACTACGGTAAAAACACTTGTGGATGAGATCCCTCCTACAGCTCCGACAAATTTAAGGGTGGTCACTACATCTACCAGCAATGTTACACTTGAGTGGGATCCTTCCACTGATGATGTTGGTGTTTATAAATATGAGATTTACCGTGATGGTCAGAAAGCGCTGATCGTAGAAGGTACCCAGGCTACTGTTTTCAACCTTAATCCTGAGCAGGTCTATAGATTTTATGTCAAGGCAAGTGACCTTACAGGTAATCTTTCACCTGCCAGCGAACAAGTAGTGGCCCCTACGGTTCTTACTGGTCTTTCCTATAAATACTACGAGGGTACGTGGAACGTCCTTCCTGATTTCAACTCCTTGACTCCGGTCAAAATCGGAAGATCGGATAACATTGACATTAGCGTAAGAGAGCAAAATGATAATTTTGCCTTCTTCTGGGAGGGAAATATAAACATACCTGTTGCTGGTGATTATACCTTTGAAACAAGATCCGATGACGGAAGTAAGCTTTACATCGGAAGTTATGATGAAAGCAACCTGGTAGTGGACAATGACGGACTCCATGGTAATCGTTATCGTTCAGGCACTATTAATTTCCCAGTTGCAGGAGCATACCCTATTGTGATCACCTTCTTTGAAAAAGGCGGCGGACAGAATATGCAGATCTTTTGGAGAGATACCGCACACGGTGTAGGAGGTCGTCAGGAGATACCCGATGAAGTTTTCAAAGATAACTTTGTTTTCCCTGGGACCCCACCTGCAGCTCCGACCAGTATTTCGGCTACTACCCTGTCATATGATCAGATTCAGGTGGATTGGACAGATGCCAGTGATAATGAAACGGAATTTCAGGTATTCAGAAGTAGCGGTTCCAGTGATTTTGCACCGGCTGGCATTGTTCCGGCTGGCACTGAATCATTTGTTGATACCAATCTGGAGCCTTCCACAGACTATGGTTATCAGGTTATTGCTCTTGGTCAGTACGGTAACTCAGGATCCCCTGTATCACCTTTTCAAGCTATCGGCGATATTAATCATGGTATTGGAGCAAGAGATAATGCGTCAGGAACAGGGTGGATCCTGTTCTCCGTTCAGAACGTCTTTGACAGATTCTCACCCAACCCTCACAGCAGCAACAGTGATCATCTGATTGCAGTAAGGTATCACAATGGAGGGTGGCAATATAATAACAATAATAACTTCTATAGCTTCACCCCAGCAGAAGGAGACGTTCTGCTTGCCACTGTGAATTATTCAAGTGATCAGATTGCCAGCCTGGAGGGAGTTGACAATGTAGTTAACGGTATAGAAGAAGGATTTGCTTCGGGCGATCTTACTTTCCTTGCAGATTGGTGGAATGGAGGTCCCAACAATGGAGAGTTCACGATAGAGGGAACCTATTTTGAGCGCAATAATATTGAAGCAGCCTACGCAACTACGGACCCACTACCACCACTACCTGTAGATGTTTCTGATTTAACAGCGACAGGTACAGCAACGAGTTCTATAGCCCTGAGCTGGACTGACAACAGTAATAATGAAGATGGATTTAAGATCTACAGATCTACAGGTAACAATACCAGTTACATCCTGATCGATACGGTGGGTAGTTCGAATGCAGGACTTGTAGAATGGGAGAACATCAACCTGTTTGCTCATACAGAATACTATTACCGGGTAGTTCCCTTCAACGTTGCCGGTGAATCAGCAGGGGTTGAAACATCAGCATCCACCCTGAATGACGCTCCACAGCTTTCGCCAGAGTTAACACTTCTTTCTGTGAGATACGGTTCGCCTTATGAATTGCACCTGTTTGCGGAAGACCTTAATGGAGATCCGATCCATTTCAGCAGCCCCAATTTACCAGCCTTCGGATCAATAACGGACTACGGAGATGGAACAGCATTATTGTTGCTAAACACAGATGCTTCTGATGAGGGAATTTATCAAAACATCATTATCCAGGTTTCTGATGACTTCGGAGGCGTAACGGATGATGTTTTCGATATTAATGTTAATGACAACAATGTACCTGAACTTCAGGATATTGCAGATGTTATAATGAGCGAAGGGTCTTCCGAGACAATTGTACTGAATGGAAGCGACATTGATGGGACAGAAAATCTGGAATGGTCACTATCACCTGAGCTACTATTTGCAACACTTACACCCAGTCTTGATGGGACTGCGACTTTGGATCTGGATCCGACGTTTGATGATGCTGGCGTCTACGACGTAACCGTTCGCCTTGCGGATGAATTTGGCGCATTTGTGACCAAATCATTCAATTTAACAGTTAATGATACAGATCCCAATACGACTGTTCTCTTTAATGTATCCAAAAACTCCCTCGCTCCGTCTCCATGGAACAATGCTGCCAAGGACCCAGTGGAGGGAGATCATTTTCAGAACCTGATAGATACCAATGGCCAGCCAACGACTTTCGGTGTATTGGTTAACAGTCAGTTTGGTTGGAATACGGCCGGTTTTGGAGCTCAAACCGGCAATAACTCAGGATTTGTGCCAGACAATGTCGCTGAAGAGTATTGGTGGTTTGGTAACTGGGGTGTGCCGGAAGTGGTTAGTCTGCAACTCACAGGGTTGTCCCCTGCCAATGCCTATAACATTCAGATCTTTGCCAGCAGTGTCTGGAGAGGACCAGCAGATAATGGTTCTACCATCTATACCATTGAAGGAACCTCAAAAGAACTGGATGTAGAGGGCAATACTCAAAATTTTGTTGAGTTCAATGGAATAAGTCCGGAAGCAAACGGCACCATTGATATTACATTGAGTGAAGGAGCAACAGCGCTGGTAGGCTACATCAACGCAATGATCATCACGGAAATATTTAATGATGGTAATCCTCCCCGCGCTCCATTCCTGACCAGTGTCGATTTGGATGCTGAAAGCAATGCAACAATAAACTGGAACGATGAGTCTTACAACGAAAATGGTTTTGAAGTTTACCGGTCAGAAAATGGAGGAATGACTTTCACGGCACTTGGTGTAACGGAAGGTGATCAGGTATCTTTTTCGGATACTGGTCTTCCCGAAAACACCACTGTTACTTATGCTGTTAAGTCCTTTAATGGTTCCGGATTTTCGGATTTCTCAAATACTATAGACGTTAATATAGACGCTGTACCGCCGGTTATAAACGCTCAGGATAACTATACAGTTGATGCTGGTGGTCCTGAGGTTGTACAGATCACAGCTTCTGACCAGTCCAGTGTCACTTTCAGTTTTGAAAATCTGCCTGCGTTTGTGACTCCGGTTGATAACCTGAATGGAACTGCTGATCTTCAGATTAATGCGTCATTGGCAGACCGTGGCGTTTATCCCGGCCTGAGGGTTATTGTAGAGGATGCATTGGGTGCCATATCATCCAAAGAGTTTGACCTTACAATTTCTGATCCCAGAATCAGTAGTATATCCTTTAACTTCAATTTGCACAATGCTGAAGGTTCACCCTGGAACAATTTGAACAGGAACCCTTCTCCATTCGATCGGTTTGACAATTTGTATAATAATAAAGGAGATCTGACAGGAATATATATAGATTACAACTCAGGTTACAGAGGTGAAATAGTTAATGAGGGTGCTACTACAGGCGATAATTCAGGTGTGGTTCCGGACAATGTATTAAGTGAATATCTCTGGTTCGGTGCGTTCGGTGCTCCTGAAACACTGGAGTTTACCATATCCAATCTTGACCCTACCAAACTCTACAATGTGAATTTCATTGGTAGCAGTGTGTGGACAGGGGTTCCTGATAATGGCAGTACGCTTTATACCATTGGAGGTGAAACGGTTTCTCTGGATGTTCAGGGTAATACTCAGAATTCCGTGTCTATTAATGCCATTCAGCCCGACGCAAATAATGAAATCACCTTTACAACAGGTAAAGGCGTCGATGCCACTGTAGGATACATTAATGGCCTTATTATACAGGAGTATGATAACTCTTACCTGCCGGCTCCGTCCAACCTTAGAGTTTCAACACTTTCATCTACCGCTCTGGAACTGGATTGGGCTGATAACTCGGGCAATGAGACTGGTTTTGAAATATATGAAGGACCTGATGGCTCCAGTTTGTCACTATTGACCACTGTACCTGCCAACAGCACCTCATATACTCATGGATCACTTGTAAAAGGTTCTGCTCACTACTATCAGATTCGGGCAGTAAACCCTGAAGGCCAGTCTGATTTCAGCGAGGTGGTCAGTGGTGCTACAGAACAGTTTGCTGTATATCTTAATTTCAACAATACGGACAATCAGCAGATTCCCAATGGCAATGTGCCTTTCCCGTGGAATAATATTGATAATCTACCTACTGAAGGTGTAGGGCTTGTTAACCTCGTTAATGCCGATGGACTACCTACAGGTATAGATGTTATGATCACTCAAAGTTTTGAAGGTGATTTCCCTGATGGGCAAACAACGGGAGATGACTCAGGTGTATTTCCTGATAACGCCCTCGCAGCACATTTTTATGTGTTCCCTACGGTACAGGCAGCTGTTGAGTTCAGAAATCTGCCGGTTAACTTTCTGTATAATGTAGAGGTAATTGGATCATGGCAATCCAACTGCACCAGTGATTATACCATTGGCAATGAAACGCTCACACTTCATAATTACCAAAACGTATCCAACACTGTCAAATTTATTGATATTGAGCCCGATCAACTTGGTAAATTTGTTCTGACTGTTGATGCGGCCAATGGTTCTCCGGCAGGTGTGATCAATGCGCTGAAGATCACAGCCAAGCAAAATGTAAACGCCCCTGCTTCTGCCAGAATTGGCAGCGATGAACTGGAGCTGGCAGATATAGGTCTTTCAACTTTACAGGACCTGAAGTTGTATCCAAATCCAGTAGCTGATAGTGATCTGACTATTATGTTCAACAGTTCGGAAAACAACGCGGTAAAACTTCGCATCGTGGATATGGTAGGTAATGTAGTAATTGAAGAAGAACATTATGTCCGGATAGGCAGCAACTCGCTAACAACTGCTGTAAATGCGCTGAACAACGGTCTGTACCTTGTTCAACTTGAATCCAACAATTATAGAAGTGACTTCATAAGAATAATTAAGCAATAATTAATTATCTTTTCGCAAAAAATAAAAGCTGGCTCACACCGGCTTTTATTTTTTGTATCTGTTAA
>LYSV01000186.1 GCA_001657315.1 Flammeovirgaceae bacterium BBD 1991-12
ACTACGCTGAACAGACAGGGGGCAGATGTGGGCACCCAGTACCGTTCTGCTGTTTTTTACCATAATGAGGAACAAAGGGAGCTGGCCACACAGTATAAGGAGGAGCTTGACCGGTCAGGAGTGTTTGAAGCGCCGATAGTCACCGAAATAACACCCTTAAATGAGTTTTATCCTGCCGAAGACTACCATCAAAATTACTATAAAAGCAATGCCGGTCAGCCCTATTGCCAGTTTGTAGTAAAACCAAAAGTAGAAAAAGTAAAGCGGGTATTTGCCAGTAAGCTCAAGGCACTTTAGCCCCTCTTTCCGGACATGAAGGAGCACTTTCACAGGGTATTCTGAGTTGATCAGATAGGGATACGAACCATGAACTCTGTGAAGACCCCTTCTTTACTGTTCATTTCCACCGTAGCTCCCAGCTTGTCGCTGGCCAGTTTTACCAGATAGAGCCCGAGTCCATTGCCGCGGGAGAGATCGGAGCCCTTGAAGAACATCTCGTATATTTTATCGTAGTGTGCCGGATCAATGCCGATACCATTATCAAATACCCTGAATTCAAAGGTATTGTTACTTCTGTGTGTAATGATATTTACCTTATGAGGGCCTTTGTTGGGAGTTTTTCTGAAAGTAAGGGCATTATCAATCAGGTTTTTGAAGATAATGGTGATAAGGTACTTGTCCGTAATCAGCGATATATGGCTGTCAAGATCGAATGAATACTGAATGTCCTGATCCTTGTCAAGAAATTTGATCGACTCCCTGATCTCATGCAGGAGTGACGGAATATCTACCTCCTCTTTGCTGACTTCCAGGTTCAGGATCTCATGGACCTGTATGAGTTTGGAAAGCAGCATTTCCATTTCTCTTGTGGTGTCCTCTATCAGGTCATAGTACCTGGCATTGGTGTTGTCCAGGGTCTGGAGCTTTGCCAGAGCCGTAAGCCCGTGTATCCTGCTGATGGGTCCCTTGAGATCGTGAGAAGCCCTGTAAATAAACGTATCCAGCTCTTTGTTTATCTCTTGCAGGCGTTTGAGTGTGGCTTTGATCTTCGAGGTTCTGTCCTCAATCTTTCTTTCAAGAGACTGGTTCAACTCAGTCAGTTCCTCATTGATCGTCAGGATCTTTTCCTGCGAATCACTGAGTTGAATGTTTTTCGATTCAATATCTTCCTTTTGTCGGGATATTTCATCATTCTGCATTCTCAAAAGTTCGTTTTGATTTTCGATCTCTTTTTTCTGTGAGATGACTTCAAATGTTCTGTCAGCCACGATCAACTTCAGTCTTCGTCGCTGCATCCGCACACGATAGGAATACCCCAGGGCTATGAGCCAAATACCGAATGCACCAAAAATCACATAAATACCGTAAGCCCAATTGGTTTTATACCAGGGTGGCAAAATAACAAACGAATAAAATGCCGTTTTACCTTCTACGTCATACAGGTTTTTCGATTTTACATAAAAGGTATACCCGCCGGGAGGCAGATTATTGTATTCCTTTCTGCTTTCATAGGTCCATGATGACCATTGCCGGTCATTGTTTTCCAAATAGTAGCTATACCTATTTTGCTCCGGTAGTTCATAGCTTGTAGCTGCAAACTCAAACCTCATGTTATTAAAATCATAGGTCAGCTCCGGAGGGTATTCTGCCATTTGGGAGATACCCGTAACACCATTCTCCGCATGAAAATGGGATATAGGACCGGCACCATTGAAAATGAGAGAATCACTGGTGGTAACCTTTCTGATCAGGGTATTGAAAGGGATCGTATAGTCTTTTTCAATCTTTCCGTCAAAACGGAACAGGCCTTCTGACCCTGCTATCCACAGGATCTGATCATCGTCCGGGTAAACCTCCGTGATCTCCATATCGGGTAGTATCCTCATGGGCATCCATTCCTCAACAAGATTCAGACTATTGACGGAAACCCCGGTATGCACAGGCTCATCGGACAGCAATTCAGAATGTCCTGTTGACATGGTAAATAAGGTATCCTTTTTGAACAGCAGCGAATCTACGGACGCACCCGGATCAAACCGGTAGGTATCTGAGGTGCCGGTCAGCAGAATATCACCATCCTGAAAAAAAACGTTCAACTGGCTTACATCAGAAATTCCATGCCGGGCGGTGAACAATTCTACCCTGGGAGCCGGACTCGTGATGTCAGAGATCCTGTATACTCCTACAAATTTGGAGGTAGCCCAGACATTCATACTATCATCCAGAACTATATCCTCATAGGTGTTATTCAGTATCTCAGTGAGGTCGCGACGGATGTATGCCCCGTTTTTGTCATGACCTACAATACTTAAACCATATCTGTGACCTACTACAGCTATACTGTCAGGGTACATGTTCCGTGACCGTGAAAGTTTGGTAATGATCGGAAAATTGGAAATCCCTGTGGAGCGCCCCTCGCGCACTTCATACAGGCCCGCACTGGTTCCTGCCAGCAGGACCTGCCTTTCACCATTGTTGGAAGCTATATTGCACAGTGACCAGACCTTGTTTTCAATTCCTTCTACTTCTTTAAAAGATGAGCCATTCTGATAATAAAGCCCTTCAGTAGTGGCAATATAAAGTGTTCCGTTTGACTTGATCAGGTCCCAGGGAACTCCCTTAAAATCTGACTCCCTGTCCCAGTACGTCCAGGGTGAATTTACGTCCACCCGTGCTACACCCTCCTGCATGGCCACCCACAATCCTCCATGAGCATCAAAGTTCAGATCCTTTACATGATTACTCTGAAGACCATGTTCCTGATCGATAACAGACAGGATCTCAAATTCATCATTGGAAACAGCAATACCACCTTTGAATGTGCCGAAGGCATACTTATATCCGTCATATCTACGCCCAACCGAAAGCTGATTTGCCATACTGAATTCCGACACAGGATTAAGTAGTCTTTTACTTTCCATGCCTTGCCACTCATGAAGGCCCTGCGTCAATGTTCCAATGACCACACTACTCCTGATCTGATCCATGAAAGTCATAACACGCCATGAACGAACGGATGGTGTGGCTATAAGCCCTTCCCTGTTGTTGCTCAGCTCAATCAGTCCATAATTTTCACGAAGGCAGTATCGTTTACCATTTATGGGAAAGAGTGAAAAGTAGAATTTATTATCTTTCGACTCCCATATCTCAAGAACTTCACCCCGGTCATTCAAATGAAAAATAGCTTCGTTGGAAAAGAAATAAATACCATCAGAAGCAGGGACGACACCTCTGATGGAGTTAAAGGTCACAGAAGGAGGCACCCTCGAGGATAACGAGGTATACACCAGATTCCCCAATGAATCAGGTTCGAAACAGCCAAACTCCTTTTGCGCGCCTACATAAATGGTGCCTTTGAACTGCGCAATGCTGAAAACAACCGAATTATTGGCAACAGGATATAACCTCCATTGATTGCCGTCGTATTCCAGTACACCGTCATAATTGGCTACGTAGATCAGCCCGTTGTCAGCCTGTACCACTCCAAAGTTGGCAAATGAACCACCATAATCAGAGCGATTGAAGTTTGAAATAAAATAATCACCCTGATGCTGGCCCGGAGCTATAGAAGGAAATAATAATAAAAAAGCAAGAGACAGTACTTTGAGCATATGGAACAGGCTGTTTCTCAATGCTCTAAAATAGCTTACCTCGTGCTATATAGGAAGAAAAAATTATTTAACAGGTAGTACTAAGCCTAACCCTAGTATTTTTTTATGGACTGAATGTATTCGGTGGTATACTTCTGAGCCATGGTATCGTACCATTTCAGCAGTGTTTCGGGACCCAGATTATCATAGATCAGACTATACTGCTTCCGCAGTTGTTCTTCATGTTTTTTAAGGGCCGAAGTCGGATTTTCAAGGAATTCCTCCTGACGTCTTGCCTTTTCAGCCGGTAGTGTAGGCTCATGATGGACCAGCTTTTTGAAGTGCTTCATACAAAAACGGTAATACTGCCGGGTATGAAGAATGAAAGTGTGCCACATTTCATCAATGATCATCAAAGGCCGGTCCATGAACAGGGGAGTTCCCGTTACATCGCTTTGAGAGGCGAGCCAAAGCCATTTTTTAGTCTCTTCAAAGATATCCGAAGCTTCCTCAAGGGAGACATTGTATCGTTCCATAAAACCTTCCAGTACGGCAGTTTCATTATCGCAGTCCAGAGCCTGCATAAGTAATTGCTGGTCCATAGGAAATTAAAATAGTGAGGTTAAAAGATTGGAAAAGCAGGAAGCAGAGCGGTTATCTAAAACCGCTCTGCCTGATATATCTGTGACTAGAAGCCAGGACCTTCTCCCTCACCTATGCATCCCATACATTTGATGGATGACTTACCCTGATTTTTGGAAATAAGATTCTCGATCAGATCTCTTTTGGCTTTGTTTGATGTAGTTTGCTTTTTCAATTTAACAGACATAGTTCAGTAGTTTTTCAGTTTAACTTATCAAAATGTACTGACGAACCTAGAGAACTAAAAAAACAAAAACAAGCCTTATTCAATAAAAATTTGCATTTTTTAATGATTTTGATATATTTTTCAATAAAAAATAGAACAAACCATTGAATTGTAATTATTTATACAACTTTAAAGGGAATTTAATATTGCTTTATTTGTAACAGATTGTAAATCAGGCTATTACCGCTGAAATGAATGTGGCTTTCGCAAGAATCCTGAGATTGCAGGTCTGTTTCGATCCTTTTTTTGCGACAAAAGGTACTTTTCCGTGTCCCTCTTACAAATTGAAACCGGGATCAGGATGAGCAGTTTAACTATAGACATCGAATCGCGAAAAAAAACCGGCTTATTCCAAACCTCTCAGTGTAAGAATTTAAGCCAGTTCATACCATGCCATTTCCTGCCTCAATTGACGAATTATATGAAAAAGAATTGCGATGGCTTTAGTGCTTTCCTGTCCCATGTAAGTTTTTCGCCACTAATGGTATGTGTTTTTCATAAAAACAGGGTATTCGTGAGGAGTTTTGAAGTCAATTAATAAATACAATTTTAGTACTTTACAAAGAATTTTTTTATTAACTATGATTCAGGTGTAAATTTCCGTGAACGGTAAAAGGAAAGTCTTTGCCCGACAGGTGTCAGGTGTGGGCAGGCAGCAATAACAGGGTAGCGGTATGAGTCTCCGTGTACTATTCGAGAACTTCCTCTATTTCATCCATTTTACTTTCAGACCACGCCCCGGAGGTAGCGTATACGATCTTGCCCCCCTTGTCCAGTACAAAGAAGTAGGGCACATCATTCTTCTCAAAGGCAAGGGCATCTTTATAAGGCTTGAGCTTTCCTTTGTAGAAAAGTACATAGGGTAACAATTGTGGATCAATGTTTTTTGCAGCCTTTCGCTTGGCTGTACCAGTGGCTGCAGCCTTAACCCCGGTAAACATGGGAATGAAAAATACATTTACATCATAGCCAAACCCTCCGAAAACCCCTTTGTTTTTCTGAATAAACTTGCCGAAAACCGGATTGAACCATGTATTGAGGTCGCTCTCTGACTTTTTTGAATAAGCCAGGCCCAGCAACGTAAATTTTCCCTGTGTGTCTCCGGGTAACGAAACAGCCATGTCCTCTACGTTTTCGGCGTCCATCGTGGGAAACATCTTACCAAGGATCTGCCCGGAAGAGGAATTAACAAAAAAGCCAATACACAACAAAGTCAGGAAGTTTTTCAACATAGAATTATGGTATATTCTAAATTACGAAAAACGAACAGATTTATTTTGGATGGTGGCTGATGTTTCGTCTCTGAGATTATAGAGAAATTAAACATCCTGCATAATCAATGTTTAAACATTTATTTCTATATTAGAAGAACATACAAAACTTAAAACTTACTGTTATGAGTGAAAAAACAAAAAAGATCATTGGCTGGGTGCTTTCCGGGCTTTTGGGAGCATTGTTCCTCTTTAGTGCGTTTAGCAAGTTTTCAGGCGCTGCAGGTCCAATGATGGAGCATTTTGGTTTTACTTCGGGTGAAACAACGTTGATCGCCATTGGAGAAGTGGTTTCTGCCGTACTTTTTCTCATACCCAGAACACAGTCATTGGGTACATTGCTGCTGAGCGCATACATGGGTGGGGCCATAGCCACTCACATGTCAGCAGCCCCGGGCACGGAAGAGCTGGGTGGTGAAGGTATCCAGAGCTATGTTATGCCTTCCATTATTCTTGTAGTGGTCTGGGTAGCCAGCCTGGTGCGTAACCCGAAGACGCTGTCAAGCTTTCAGGACTAAACAATAATTAATAATTCCGGCCTCAGGCCGGAATTATTGTTTCAGGGATACCCGATTATTGTTAAATTTAAACAATAGCCCTTATGACGGGGCAAAGGAAAATTTTTGTCCCTGCCATACTGTTTTCAGGCTGTCGGTGAGGGATGACGCCATAAATCCGTTCTGCCGATGAAAAAGATCAGTCCTGAATTGCTTAAGTCAGTGAATGAACTGGAGAGTGTCCCCGACAATCAGCTTGAGTGGCTGATTGAGAATTCGGAGCTTCGGTCCTTTGAGGAAGGCGATTATCTTTTTAGGAAAGGCGATCCCATTGACCGGTTAAACATCATTCTGGAAGGACGATTTGCCATTAAGGTGGAACAAAACGGGCAATTCCGGCTGGTGAGTAACCTTGAGTCGAACAGTATTACCGGCTATTTACCTTATTCCCGGGCTATTGCAGCCTCCGGCTATGCAGAGGCTCTTGCTCCGGCCAAAGTGCTGTCACTTCATAAGGACCATTTCCGGCATATGATCCATGAATTTGAAGAGCTCACAACGGTGCTGGTCCATGAAATGAGCACCCGAATAAGGCATTTCACCAAACTTCAGCAGCAGAATGACAAAATGATGGCGCTGGGCAAGCTCTCCGCAGGGCTGGCCCATGAGCTTAACAATCCTTCGGCTGCAGTGGTGAGGAGCGCCCGGTCATTGAAAAAGCATCTTTCCTTTCTCCCGGATCATTTCAAAAGCGTAATAAAGATCCGCATAGAGGATCATTTGGTAGATGCCATCAACAAAATTGTGTTTGACAAGGCAGGAGCAGGAGTAGTACATCTCCCGTTGATGGAAAGATCAGAAAAGGAAGATGAGATAGCGGAATGGCTGGAAGATAACGGCTTTCAGGATGGCTATGAGCTGGCAGAGAACTTTGTGGATTTTAATTTTAGCCTGAGTGATTTTGAGCAGGTGAAGAGCAGTGTACGGGCTCAGGATCTGGTCCCGATCGTTAACTGGCTTAGTCAGGTCCTGATCACTGAAAAGCTTGTGAATGAGATCGAGGAGGCCTCTCAGAGGATCAATGATCTTGTACTATCGGTCAAGAGCTATACGCATATGGATCAGGCTCCGGAAAGAAAACATACTGACATTCACATAGGTATCAACAGCACCCTTACCATGCTCCAGCATAAACTCAAAAAGGGTAATATTGAGGTGATCAGGAATTTTGCTGAGTTGCCGGAGGTGCCAATCTTTGTCAGTGAAATGAACCAGGTCTGGACCAACCTGATCGATAACGCAATTGATGGAATGGATGCTGCCGGCGACAAGAAGCTGGAAATCCAAAGCACTAAGGATGGCAGGTTTGTCAAAACCCAAATTATTGACAGTGGCAAGGGCATTCCTGAAGATATTATCGATAAGATCTTCGATCCTTTTTTTACCACCAAACCGGTAGGGAAAGGTACAGGGCTGGGACTGGATGTAGTGCGGCAGATCGTGAACCAGCATAATGGATCTATAAATGTGAATTCCAAACCTGGCCGCACGGAATTCGTTGTTTGTTTACCGATGGATTAGTTAAAAAAATCAATGTTGAAAGTTCCTGCCTGTTGGATACAGAAACCTTCAACGTTAAGCATTGACCATAACCTTACCGATGAAAAAACCGATATTGTTCGTTATCGATGACGATTCCTCCGTGCTGAGGGCCATTGTGCGCGACTTACGAGACGCCTACAAAAGAGAATTCCGTATTCTTGCGACAGAGTCTGCCAATGAGGCACTTGAGTCCCTGAAAGATCTGAAGAACAAAGGGGAGGCTGTCGCACTCTTCCTCAGTGATCAGCGTATGCCGGAAATGCTGGGGGTTGAATTCCTTGAGAAGGCCAAATTAATTTATCCGGAGGCCAAGAGGATACTGTTAACGGCTTATTCCGATACAGATGCTGCCATCAAGGCCATCAATGATGTACAACTGGACTATTATCTGATGAAGCCTTGGGACCCTCCGGAGGAGAAACTTTATCCTGTTCTCAATGATCAGTTGGAAGAGTGGCAGAATTCATACAGGCCTGAGTTTGACGGGATCAAGATCGTCGGCTATCAGTGGTCACCGCGCTCCCATGCTGTTAAGGACTTCCTTGCCGGAAACCTTATCCCCTATCAGTGGATGGATATTGAAACCAGCGAAAAAGGTCGTGAGCTTTTGCAGCTCAATGATATCGAGAATAAGGACCTGCCTGCCGTATTTTTCAATGATGGCAACAAACTGGTCAATCCTGATTTACCGGACGTAGCGAAAAATGTAGGCATGATCGCCATAGCGCAGCAAAAGATGTACGATGTAGCCATCATCGGTGCTGGTCCTGCCGGTCTTGCGGCTGGTGTGTACGGGGGCTCCGAGGGTTTGAATACGCTGCTGATAGAAAAAAGAGCTCCTGGAGGTCAGGCAGGAACCAGCTCGCGTATTGAAAACTACCTGGGATTCCCCAAGGGATTGAGCGGAGCTGAACTGTCACGCAGAGCCATCACCCAGGCCACACGATTCGGCATCGAGTTCCTTTCACCTCAGGAGGTAGTGGATATTAAACTACAGGACAACTATAAACTCCTCACTTTATCGGATGGCAATGAGATCAATACAAAAAGCGTGGTGATCACTACGGGGGTTAACTATCGCAAGCTGGAGGCTAAGGGAGTGGATGATTTTACGGGTGCCGGAGTATATTACGGAGCTGCCAATACTGAAGCCAATGCCTGTAAGGATGAGGAGGTTTACATCGTGGGTGGTGGAAACTCGGCAGGGCAGGCCGCCATGTTCCTGTCCAACTATGCCAGAAATGTTTATATTCTCATAAGAAGGCCTGATCTGAGTTCCAGTATGTCGCAGTACCTGATCGATCAGATCAACGGAACATCGAACATTCACGTATGTGGCCATACCGAGGTAATGGAAGCCAGAGGTGATGACCGACTGAGAGAACTGGTGCTGAAAAACAGCAGGAGTGACCATGATAAGACGGTAGCCGCAGGAGCGTTACTGATATTTATTGGGGCTAAACCCTATACCGATTGGCTGGAGCTGAATATCATCAAGGATGACAAGGGTTTTATAGAAACGGGCAATGGACTGAATAAATACGATGACTTCAGGAAGATCTGGAAGCTTGATCGTGAGCCCTTTCTGCTGGAAACATGTAGTCCGGGCATATTTGCAGCTGGTGATGTGCGGGCCGGAGCCATGAACCGTGTGGCTTCTGCTGTTGGTGAAGGGGCTATGGCTATCAAATTTGTTCATGAATATATGACGGAGAATTAGAAGAATGGGTTTTGAATTTCTCTTTTTGGGTTTCCTGTTCTCTTACTTTTCAATGAGCCTTCGGTAAATAACCAACCATCATCAATCTACCAACAACGATCAAATTATGCTTAAACAAAAGAATTGTGAGCACCTTCAGAGTTTCGAACGGAAGGAACCATTAGGGTATCAATGTGATGAATGTGTGAAAACCGGTGACCGCTGGGTGCACCTGAGAACCTGCCAGACATGCGGAACTACACTTTGCTGCGACTCATCACCCAACCGTCATGCATCGAAACACGCCGCTGATCATGGGCATCCTGTGGTGATCTCTGCCGAGCCGGGGGAGAGCTGGGCATATTGCTATGTGCATCAGGAGTTGAAAATGATGCGCATTTAGTTCGGTGATGGTCCGTTTCTTTACAATCCATCAAAGTCCGTCGATTATCAATTGTGGTTTAACAAATCACCGATAGATCACGGGCCTCTATTTTAGTTTTTTTCTAAGGGCCAGTGCATTACCGGCAACGATCAGTAGCATTCCTGCTATGGCATAACCGGACAGCACATAGTTTTCGAAGATGGTAGAGATGACCAGTGCTATTACCGGTACCACTACAATAACATAGGCGGCTTTATCAGGCCCGATTTTCCCTATGAGAGTCAGATAGGCACTGAAGGCGACAATGGAACCGAAGATGGTCAGATAAAACAGTGAGGCAAGATACGGAAATGAAGTATCAATGATAATGGGTTTGCCTGAAACGAGAGCTATACCCAGCATCAGGATACTGCCGTAAAGCATTCCGTAGGCGTTGGTCTGGATCACAGGCAGTTTGCCCTTTTGATTAAATGCAGAGGTAATATTACCCAGTGAAGCCAGCAACACTCCGCTCATACAAAAGACCAGGCCTATAAAGGTATCGTCTTCAAAACTCAGTACTGACAGTTCCTCTTTAAAGATCAGTACCGTGCCCGATATTCCAAACAACGCTCCGAAGATCACCTTTCGCTGGATGGGGTTGCGCAGCAACAGCGAGTTGAAGATTATATTCATAAATATGAGCGTGGAAAAGGCAATTGCCACCAGTCCGCTGGTAAGGTAATACTCCGAAATGTAGATCAGCCAGTAG
>LYSV01000187.1 GCA_001657315.1 Flammeovirgaceae bacterium BBD 1991-12
CCTCTTTCAGCAACTCCGACAATACTTCCTTTGGCGGCCTGTCAAACTCTTTATTGATCTTCTTCTTGTCAATATCCACAATACTTCTCAGGCCAGCCACCCTGACCCTGAAAAACTCATCGAGGTTGGATGAGTAGATAGCGAGGAACTTTATGCGTTCGTAAAGTGGCACTTCAGGATTTGCCGCCTCCATCAGCACCCTTTTGTTGAAGGATAGCCATGAAAGATCCCTATCGAAGTATTTATGTGACATTATTTTAAGGTTGAAGAAAAAAAGAGGCTCATGTGAGCCTCTCTAATATAATTGATACAATGCGTAATTAGTTTCCAAAAATGTAACGGGCACCCAGTTGCAATCTCCATATTGAGGGTTCGTTATTAACGGTCCAGGCCTCAGGTCTGTCAGAATAGTTATAAATAGGTCTGCCAGTGCTGGCCTCAAAACCCTCTAATTGCAATAAGTTATATGTATTAAACCTCACATCGTACTGTCTCCCCCAGTCATTATTCAAGAGGTTCGCTACATTTTCAATATCCATGGTAAACTGTAAACGGTTAACACTTTCACCCATTTTAATCCTGAACTCCTGCATTATCCTCATATCCATAAGGGCCGTCCATGGAGTTCTTGCCGCATTTCTTTCGGCAATTTTTCCTCTGTTTTCTCTTAAGTAATCATCTCTTTCAATAAAAGCATCCAACTCTGCCCACAATGCAGCTTGTGTTGCATCATCTGCTGGCGTATTATCTGTTCCAAATATTATTTCACTCTGATCTCTCGGGATATACGCCTGGTCATTACCAAATGAACCATCTCCATTCAGGTCACCGTCCACCATAAATGTAAAAGGCGAACCGGACTGGGCACTAAAGAATACACCAAAAGATGTAGAAGCATAATCAGAATAATTTAAGGAATAATTAAAATTCGAAACAATCCTATGCCTCAGGTCCCACACGGAAAAACTCAGATTCGGCTCGTTGGGGCTGCCCGGAGTCGGATTGAATTCCCATCCCGAATTTGCTGTAGTATGAGTACCACCATTGGCATCTTTGGAAACCCCATAGGTATACGCAACAGTAGCAAATAGATTTTGAGACCATGACTTGGTCAGTTGCCCGGTGAAGCTATACTGATGTCCCAAATCGGTATTGGTCAATAGGAATACATCCTCGAACCTGTCACTTATCTCATTCGAGGAGTAGGTGGGTCTGTTGTTCTCACCCGGAATTGTTCCATCGGGTGTGGGTACCTGCAAATTCTGATATTGGATGGCGTTTATGGTTTTTGAATAGATAGCCTCAAACGTACCTGTCAAACCAAATGGCAGCTTTGCATCCACAGCAAGATTAACACGCAGGTTCTGCGGTAATTTCAAATCGTCGTCCAGGGCGTCAATTTGCGATGCAGGAGCATCCTCCTGCCTCCTTTCAATTTCATCACGAACTGCAGGATCATCCACAGAAACACCTAATATATCCGCTATATAGTATTCATAAACTCTGTTCCCATCAGGATATAAAGGAACGTTGTTGGCTCCTCCATTTGACCTTACACTGACCAGGGCGTTGGTAGCCCCGGAGTTTGTATAGGCATTTGATATCCAGACGAAAGGAACCCTTCCGGTAAAGATACCCGCACCACCTCTAAGCTGAACGGATTGATCTCCCTTAACATCAAAATTAAACCCAACCCGCGGAGACCACAATAGCTGACCATCAGGCAAATCCGTCGTGCTTCTGTTGAACTCTTGTTCGAAAAGAGGATTTTCCCTTGGTTTATCCAGGAAAAACGGGATATCCACACGCAGACCCCCTGTTAATCTTAACCTTGAATTAACCTCGAATTCATCCTGTACATAGAATCCTGTTTGCAAAAATCTTAAGTCAACGGGTTGAAAACGATCGTTGAAGTAGTCAAGAGAATATCTGACCCTGAATCTACCTCCTCCTCCCAGGTTGTCCAGAAGAAAGTTATCCAAACCATCGTATTCATAATGCCCTGGGTATCGATTGACAAATGAATTAAAAATATCAAATAGTTCATTATGAGTACCAATAGTAACGGTATGCTTATTTTTAAAAATGGTAAAGTTATTGGTCAACTGCCCTATTCCCTGCTTCAACTCATTTCCAACCGAGCTTCTCTGAGTACCGGCAATGATCGTAGTCCCATCGTCAGTATCAATTTCAACCTGAGGAAATAATTGCCCATAATCATCCAGGTTTCTCTCTCTGTTTATACTTGTATATCCTATAATGAGATTGTTGGATTTGTTCTCGCTGATTCTGGATCTCAGCTCAAATATTGTTGAATTACTAACAACATCATTCAGATATCCGTTATTGGTGAATTGTAAAGAATTTTGTGTTCTGCTTATGTTCTCCTCTGTCGCTTTAAGATAGCTATGCCTCAGCGTCAACTGATGGTTCTGATTGAGGTTATAATCAAGTTTTCCAAATAATTTGGTGTTCCTGGCCTGAGGGGCCAATGATCCAAAACCTCCGGCATCATAATTATAGTTGGTCAAAAGGTGTTGTCTGACAGATTCTGCGGTTTCTCTGCTAATGTTGGATACATTGGCAGGCACATTATCACCGAAGGCGTCCAGTTCACTTTGAGATACAAGGTTTATCTGTAGAGGTGCTTCTTCGACCTGACGTTCCACACTGGTAAAAAAGAAAAGTTTGTCCTTTATGATCGGACCACCCAATCTGGCACCGAATTGACGGTTGAAGAAAGGAGCCTGCCTCTCAGGGTTATCGCCCAATGTCTTTCCCGCCAGGTTTTCATTTCTTGTAAAGTAGTACGCAGAACCCTCAAGGTTGTTTGATCCACTTCTTGTAACTGCATTTATTCCTCCCCCTGTGAATGAACCTTTAGTTACGTCATAGGGAGCGACAAGAATTGAGATCTCCTCGATGGCATCGAGAGATATGGGTTCAGCCCCGGAACTACTTCCGGGAAGACCGTCTGCGTTGAGTCCGAAGGCATCATTGTTAATAGCTCCATCTATGGTGACATTATTGTATCGACTATTATTACCGGCTATAGAAGTGCCACCATTACCCACACCCGTTGCCGCTTGTGGTGTTAGTCGAACAAAATCCTCGATTGATCTATCGACCGAAGGATTTTGATTTATGGTTCGGGTGGACACATTAGTTGCAGCACCTGTCCTGCCTGAGTTGATCAGATCATCAGTTTGAGCCACTACTAAAACTTCCGTAAGCGTCGTAACATTTTCTGTTAACGTAAAATCCAGGTTCCTCTTCTCACCCAATGTCAAATAAACACCCTCTATTACCTGAGTATCGTATCCTACAAATGAAACCGTCACTTTATAAGGCCCACCAACGCGCATATTGGCCAGGCGGAAAAACCCTTCAATATTTGTGATTGATCCATAAGTAGTACCGGAAGGAGTATGAACAACAACTACGGTTGAGCCTATTAAAGGTTCTCCTGAAGCATCAATCACCTTGCCATTCATCGATGCAGTAGTGACCCCCTGAGAGAATGCTGCTCCTGACATCAATAGCAGAGCAACCATAAACATCATCTTTCGTAAAAATTGATTCATATTGGTTTAAGTTAATTGAATATTAAGTCTCTTTTCGACGTGCAAAACAAATAAATTATAGAGCTGCCAGAGTCCATTTTATGTTAAGTTTAGGTTAACAAACCGTTCATACTTTTTGGCTTTCAGTACTCACCTGCCAATCCCTATATTAGTCTCTTTACAAGATGATCAAAATTATCGATGAAGCCAATATCACTATCTCTCTTTTGTTATGTTATTACAGGTTTTTCATTATATTCTCAGGCGCCGACAGATATTACTTACTATCTGCCAGCAGGAATACAATATGATGACAAAATCCCACAGCCCAAAGAGATCATAGGTCATGAAGTAGGCGAATGGCATATCAGCCACGACAGACTGGTAAACTATATGTATGCCCTGGCAGATGCTTCTGACCGGATCACTATCCGTGAATTTGGCAGAACATTCGAAACCCGGCCTCAGCTGGTCCTTACTATTACCTCTCCCCGTAACCATGCCAATCTGGAGCAGATCAAAAAGGAGCACGTGCAGCTGACTGATCCCAACAGTTCCCAGGATCTCACCATTGAAAATATGCCGGCTGTAGTGTACATGGGCTACAGTATCCATGGGAATGAGGCCAGTGGCAGCAACGCTTCGCTGGCCGTAGCCTACTACCTGGCAGCAGCACAAGGTAAGGAAATTGAAACTATGCTTGATAACATGGTCATCCTGCTTGATCCCTGCTTCAATCCTGACGGGCTGAACCGTTTCGCTCACTATGTGAACTCCAGAAAAAGTAAAAATCTGGTATCCGACCCCAACAGTGCAGAACAGAATGAGCCCTGGCCGGGGGGACGTACCAACCACTACTGGTTTGATATGAACAGGGACTGGCTGCCAGTGCAATTGCCCGAATCCCGATCGCGGATCGCACTCTTCCATGAATGGAAGCCCAATGTACTTACGGATCACCATGAAATGGGTAGCAACTCCACATTCTTTTTCCAGCCCGGCATCCCCTCAAGGAACAACCCTCTTACACCGCAGAACACCTACCGTCTGACGGACCGGATGGGAGAATATCATGCCCGGGCCCTGGACAAGATAGGCTCACTGTACTATACGAGGGAAAGCTTTGATGACTACTATTATGGCAAGGGCTCAACATATCCGGATATCAACGGAGCCGTAGGCATACTTTTTGAGCAGGCCAGCTCACGGGGTCATTCAAGGGAAACGGTCAATGGAATTCTGAGTTTCCCTTTTTCTATCAGAAACCATTTTACCACTTCACTCTCCACACTTCAGGCGGCGTTTGAAATGAAAAATGATTTTCTGGAACATCAGCGTACTTTTTACCGGACCGCCGCACAGGAAGCTGCACAGGACAATGTAAAGGCATATGTTTTTGGTTCGAAAGACAAATACAGGAATTACCATCTGGCTGAGTTGATAGACCGGCATCAGATCAGCATCTACAAAGCGGCCCGGGGAATGAGCGTAAACGGTTACAACTATGACGCGGATGAGCTGTTCATTGTACCACTGGAACAATCTCAGTACAAACTGATCAAGGCCATCTTCCAGAAAAACACTACTTTTCAGGATAGTCTGTTCTATGATGTTTCCGCATGGACACTTCCCCTGGCTTTTGGGTTAGATTATCAGGAGCTATCCGGGCGGGCATTTAGCCGTAACCTGCTGGGAGAAGCCTTTGCAACTGATCAAAAACCAAAAGGGGCTATAATCGGAGGAAAATCGGAGTATGCCTATGTTTTTGAGCCGTACAACTACTACACACCGGCTGTGCTGTATGCCCTGCTGGACAAGGGGTACAAGGTCAAGCTGGCGAATGAAGAGTTCTACCATCCGGAGGGCAGAATGTTTGCCAGAGGATCCATATTGATACCGGTGGCCCTGCAGAAGAAGGATGCCGACAGGGTATTCCGTGAGCTGGATGAGCTATCGCGTCAGTATGGTCTTGATGTATATGCATTTAATACCGGACTTGACTATAAGGGAGTAAGCCTTGGAAGCCCTTCTTTCAGGAATATCGAAAAGCCGAAGGTAGCCATACTGGTAGAAGGGAGTGTGAGTAGCTATGAGGCCGGTGAGGTTTGGCATTTATTTGACCAACGCTATAATATTGATCTGTCATTGCTTCCTATGAAAATTCTTGACCGTGCTGATCTGGCCCGGTATAATACATTGATCATGGTAAATGGCTCCTATGCAAGGATGAGCGAGCGAGGTAGGGAAAAACTGAGAGTCTGGCTCAGGAATGGTGGAACTGTAGTGGCAGCAAAAAATGCCATCAGGTATTTATCCGGCATCGGTATCGGGAAATTTGAATTCAGCAAGACTGAAAACAGGGATTCCATCCGTACCCTGCCATATGCGGACATTAGTGAGTATCGGGGCGCACAGGAGATTGGCGGTGCCATATTTGAAACAAAGGTAGACCTTACCAACCCTCTGTTGTACGGCTACTACAGAGACCGGCTACCCATTTTCAGGAACAGCGAGATCTTCATGAAAAGATCAGGAAAATCCTTTGCCAACCCTGTGGTCTACAGCAATTCTCCCTTACTGAGCGGTTACATCTCCCGCCCTAATCTGGATCAACTCAAGGGTACGTCAGCAGTAGGTATAACCTCTTTTGGCAGGGGCAGGGTGATCGGGTTCACGGATAATCTGAATTTCAGGGCATTCTGGTATGGGACAAACAAACTTTTTATGAATGCCATATTTTTTGGGAGAACACTCAGCCCTTCTTCATCGCGTTAATTATCGCCAAAAAGGTACACGGAATTGAAAGTAAAATCGAATTGTGGTAATTTGATCGCTTCTATGCGTTATATTGGCATAGTTTTGGACATATACTACTGATACTTAACCGGAGGTATGAAGAAACTGATCTATGTAGGGATTATTGGCCTGTTGCTATCAGGTGAGGCACTGGCACAGAGTGAGGTGATCGAAGATATTAAAACGGCCATGAAAACCGGCAGTTCGAGAGAGTTGGGAAAATTCCTGTACCAAAGTGTAGATGTGACCATGGATGGCAATATTCAGACCTACAGCAAACCACAGGCTGAAATTGTATTACGCGATTTCTTTAAAGACCATGTTCCGGACAGTTTTACCATCATTCACCAGGGAGCATCCAAAGGCGGATTACATTTTGCCATAGGACAGTATGTGAGCAAATCCGACACATTCAGGGTTTTTGTACGGATCAAGGGAAGTGAGGGGCGGTATCTTATCCATGAAATAAGTATTGATAAGGAATAGTTACTGAGTTATTTGGTAACTGGTCATTAGTCCCGTTTTTCCAGGGTATCCGGATATTTTTCTATCGCCATTAACGATCAGGGGCATGCTATACCCAACTGCCCACTGCCTTTTAGCCTACTGCCGACCCCATCAATACATTTTCTTATATTTCCAAACAACAAACTCAGGACCCGGGACTACCGACTAAATACTATATTTACACTTATGCAATCACTGGAATACCTGACTCCTGAATCCATTAATCATTTTATAGAAGAAGCACTCCGGGAAGATATCCGTGATGGCGATCATTCATCTCTTGCCTCTGTACCAGTTGATGCCGTAAGTAAGGCACATCTCCTCATAAAAGGTAACGGGATCATTGCCGGTCTGGAGATGGCCCGCATGATCTTTGGGCATTACGACAAGGATCTTAATCTGGAGGTCAACCTGAGCGATGGTGAACCGGTTAAAAAGGGAGATATTGGATTTGTTGTTGAGGGCTCAGCCCGCTCCATTCTTTCCTGCGAAAGGCTGGTACTGAACTGTATGCAACGCATGAGTGGAATAGCAAGCTACACGCGCTATCTTAAGGATTTGGTAAAGGATACGAATGCGCAACTCCTGGATACACGAAAAACCACGCCCAACTTTCGTATAGCAGAGAAATGGGCCGTGGCCATAGGGGGCGGAAAAAATCACAGGTATGGCTTATTCGATATGATCATGCTTAAGGATAATCATATTGATTTTTCCGGGGGCATCGGTAAAGCGATCCATTCAACGCAAAACTACCTCAAGGAAAACAATAAAAAGCTTCAAATAGAGATAGAAACCCGTAACTTGCAGGAAGTCAAAGAGGTGATAGAGGTGGGCGGAGTAGACGTGATCATGCTGGATAACATGGATCCTGATGAAATGAAGGAAGCCGTGAAAATGATCAACGGAAAGTATCTGACAGAGGCCAGCGGCGGTATTACAGAAGAGACCATTCGTGAGGTGGCGCTTTGCGGTGTGGATTACATTTCTATAGGCGCCCTAACGCATTCAGTCCGCAGTCTCGATATAAGCTTAAAGGCTATCTGATTTGAAAGGCAAGAGAAATCTGATATTCGTTTTCATCGAAGTATTGATTTTTACCATCATCTTTATTTCATTTTTTTATCATTGCACCTGAATTGGAAAAATGTAGATCATGATAGTAAAAACAAAGAAATATAAGCTGGAAAGTGGTACATATATCAAGCTGGCGCTCAGAAGTACACTGAAGCAGCAGTGGTGGGTACTCCTGATCGCTCTGGCCATTTGCGCGGGATATTTGTGGATTCCCAACATCTGGTGGTTCATTGGAACCGGAATAGCCCTTGTGCTTTACATTTTATTCTGGCTCATCCAGTTCGCCGGGGTTACCCAGCTGGAGCAAACAAAAATGTTGTTCGAAAAGCTTGCCTATGAGATCAACAGTCAGCAGATACTCATAAAGATCAGTTCAAAACAGGGGATGCCCATAAAGTGGGATCAGATCAAACGGGCCACCGTAGGAAAGGACTACATCCTGCTGTCTGTGAACAAGGCCCAACTGATCCACCTTCCTTTTAAGATCTTTAATACCGACAATGAAAGAAAGTTTGTAGAAAGCATACTGAAACGAAAGGGACTGGTCAAACAACGATGAACGACAAGCCACATCCGGGGGTCAGGAAAACACTATCTCCAAAGGAAGCCCGGATCAAGGCGTCACGATTTTGTGCATACCAGGAGAGGTCTCAGCAACAGGTAAGGGATAAGCTTTACGACTATGGATTAAAGGGCAACGAGGTGGAAGAGGTACTTTCAGATCTTATAGTTCACGGGTTCATCAATGAAGAAAGATTTGCACGCTCCTATGTCAGAGGCAAGTTCAGAATAAAAAAATGGGGTCGTAAAAAAATACTTCAGGGTCTGAAACAACATCAGATCTCCGATTACTGTATTAGAAAAGGATGGGAGGAAATTAATGAAGAAGAATACAATAAAACACTGCATATCTTGCTTGAAAAAAAGGCTGGTACGCTCAAAGCGATAAATCCTGCACTACAGAGATCAAAAATTGCCAGCTATCTGATCGGCAGGGGTTTTGAAAGTGATCTGGTTTGGACTGCCGTAAATGGCATTTGATACCATTAAAATGTAAGTGGAGCGACAAATCACCCAACAACTGACAACCTGACTGTACCTTTGCAGGTATAATCAGTGAGCAGCAGGCGATTAAATAGCTGATCCTTTGGGAAATAGAAATACCATTTTATGGATCACGGAGAGAATAATCAAACAGTTCCCGGGGATAGCTGCTAAAAACCAGACGTATGAAAAAGACACTTGTTTTGTGCCTGGTATTGTGTGCCGGTCACTATCTGTATGCACAGAGTCCGGCGGTTCGGGCCAAACATTTCAACCTGAAAAAGAAAATGGCGCTTCAGGGGTACGACCCGGTGAGCTATTTTAAGAACGGACCCAAAAAAGGACTGGAACAACATCAATACACTCACGGGGGAGTTGTCTACTATTTTGCAAATCCGCAAAACAGGGAAGAATTCAGCAAAGCTCCCGAACAGTACGAACCACAATACGGAGGTTGGTGCGCCTACGCCATTGGTGCCACTGGAGATAAAGTGAAGATTGATCCTGAAACTTATAAAATAGTCGATAACAAGTTATTTCTTTTTTATAATTTCAGGGGTCATAATACCCTGCCGGAATGGAATAAGGACGAAGAAAATCTTAAACCAGCTGCGGACAGGTACTGGTCAGAAGTTGTCCAATGAGATGACTGACCGGGACACCGGATACATAAATTTGTTAATGGAAAATTAACTTTATTTTTATATTTATTTTTTGATCCATATTTGCAGCATGAAGTTGATTAGCGCGTGTAAAGACATTTTAAACCAGTTGGAGGCTGTGTTGACCCAGATTACTGAGGAAGATTTTACGAAAAAGGTGGCCACCCTCAATTATTCGACCATAGGCCAGCACATTCGTCATACATTGGAATTTTTCACTTGTCTTGTACATAATCATTCGGGAGGAGTGATCAACTACGACCAAAGAGACCACGATGGAGTGATCGAAACCGATAAAACAATAGCCACCGCTTTGGTGAGGGACCTGGCAGCCTTTATTGAACAGGCCTCTGAAGACAAGGATCTCACACTTGAAGCAAATTACAGCCTCATCAGCGATGAAGCCATCAGCATCAGGACCACCTACTTCAGAGAACTTGCCTATAATATAGAACACGCCATCCATCACATGGCCATCATAAAGATCGCATTAAAGGAAGTTGCGCCCTACGTGTCTATACCAGAGCATTTTGGCGTAGCTGTCTCTACTATCAGGTATCAAAAAGGAACCGCCTGATCACTGTTCACTTGCCTTCCGGCAATGGGTCTCTTTAAAAAAATCCGCCGCAGTAATTTTCTGATCAGGGTGAGGAGCTGGGAATACTGGCCCTTTGGTGTAGTTTATGCGCCCATTTTTGTTTACTGGCTATGGCTTTCGCTAAAGGCGCGGTCGCTATTCTTCTTTAGCGCTTCCAACCCCTCAATAGAAAACGGAGGTATGCTTGGCGAGTCAAAAGCCAAAATATTCGACCTTATCCCAGATGCAATCAAGCCGGTAACGCTGTACTTTGAGAGTGACACTCCATCCGAAAAGGTATTATCCTCCATGGAGCAGGCCGGGCTCAGTTTCCCGGTTATTACAAAACCCGATATAGGCGAGCGGGGATGGCTTGTGAGAAAGATCCATTCCCCCGGCGAGCTGGAGCAGTATGTTTCCTCCTGTCCGGTAGC
>LYSV01000188.1 GCA_001657315.1 Flammeovirgaceae bacterium BBD 1991-12
TTGGTAAGTTGCAGGTCAGAACTTTTGAGGTTCAAACAATATGATGAAAAAGCTTTTCCTTAGGTTTCTCAGAAAAACAGGTGTCTTAAAATTTATCACATTAATTCAAAGTGTAAAGGTGGGCCAGAAAACCTTCAGGGTACCTGTAATTAATGAAATGGGCATGGAAGATGCCTATTCCATCAGCGAGCCCTGGATGTACTCTGTAATTCACAAGCTTCTTAAACTCCTGTCTCACCACCATCCGGTATTTCTTGATGTGGGTGTCAATCTGGGCCAGACCCTTCTTAAGGTAAAAGCGATTGATTTTGAAATAAACTATATAGGTTTTGAGCCAAATCCAACATGTATTTACTATTTAAATGAGCTCATTTCGATCAACAAACTGCGGAGGGTGAAGATATTACCTGTTGCACTGAACGATCAAACAGGCCTTGTAGAGCTGAATTTTTTTACAGATTCCCCCACAGACAGTTCCGCTTCTATAATTCCCGGTTTAAGAACAAAAAGCACCACCCGCTCAGAATATATTGCAGCCTTCAGGTTTGATGAACTGGCTATTGAGGAGAATGAAAAAATCGGTTTAATAAAAATAGATGTTGAAGGGGCTGAACTACAGGTTTTGTTGAGCCTTCAATCGAGATTGGCGAAAGACAGATCAGTTGTTATCATAGAAATCCTCCCTGTTTACAACGCTGAAAATTCGATCAGGCTGCAAAGACAACTGGCAATACAGCGGATTTTGGAAGAAATTGATTACTCCATATTTAGAATTCTAAAAAACAATGGTGAACTGAGCGGGGTTGTGAAATTAAATGAATTTGGCATTCATTCCGATCTGGAACAATGTGATTACCTGCTGTGTCCGTCAGAACTCGATGATCGCCTTACGCATAATACTTTTTAAGGTTGAAAAACCTCTGTATTTAACACCTGCCTCCCGACAACGCATTACAAGGTCAGGCTTTTGCTCTTCCAAAAACCTTGAAATCTCCACATGAACCTCACGAGCCGATTCTCTGCTTAATTCATCAATCACTATACCCACGTCATATTCAGTAGCAATCTGATCATCATCAGATACACCTTTACATACAAGAAAAGGCAGTCCGCAGTTTAAGTATTCCCCGGTTTTTATTGGTGAACGGTATTTTTGCAGTGGCAAGGGAGGCACAGTGACCAGGCCCAGATCTGCAGCAGAGTACCATTTGTAAATTTCATTCATTTCGATTTTGGTCAGATAGTAGCTATCTGGCGAAATGGAATATTTCTTCATTGATTTCCTAATCTTTGATTTTTCCTGTGGTGTAAGGATAAGGAAGAAATAATCCTCTGAAAGCGCTTTTAATTCGGAAATAAATTGAAATACCTCATCATCATAATAAAGCCCTCCAAATTTACCTGCGTAGATGATTACCTTTTTTGTGCCTATACTCAGATCACTTCTGATCCTGTTTCTCTCAACAGGATCAAATCGAAATAATGATTCATCTGTGCAACTTGGAACCTTGAAGATTTCAGCTTTTATACTTCTGTTTTTCAGGTCCCTGACCATGTGACTTGTACCCGTTGCTATGGCCCTGGCTGCTCTTGCTGCATACCATTCCAAATAAATCAGTGCGTTGATCAGCAGCGGATTTCGAGGCGGTAAACCTGCTTCTTTCAAAAACCTGAAATGGGGCTCGTATTGATAAATAAAGTGTTTAAGGTTCAGGATCCCGCATAAAGGAGTGGCCATTGTGGCAGCAACTGTTCCAAGGGTAATAATATGGCTGTATCCTTTAAAACGATACTTTGCGACCAGATAAAATGCCTCTAAAAAGTTGAGCATTTTGAATACTGTTTTCTTCTTCCAATTGAAAGGTCGCCAAATAATGTTCAGCCTCCTTAGCCGGTTTTTATTTTCCAGCTGTTCAGTTTTGGTGAGATGATATTCTGGTTGCTCAAAAGTGATCAGCAGTATTTCACAGTCTCCGAATTCCTGATTATGCACGAGGTATTTAAACAGGTTTGACTGAAAAAGAGGATCTTTAAAGCTGTTGTAGATGAAAACAGAAATTTTCTTTCTTTTCATGTTAATTCAGAAAACAACTTTATAAGCCGGCTGGCCTGGTGGGCAGCATCAAACTCTTTTGGCAACTCACTTCGCTCAAAATGTTTGGTATTCCGATTTTCAAATTGTGTGATGCTATCGATTAAAAGATCCTGTAAGGAAGTACTGTCATCATGCTCAAAAGCAACTCCGGACAGTTCTCTGGTAATCTCTGCCGCTGTGCTTTCTTTCGCTGTTACAGAAACAATTTTTCTATTTGCCAATGCATAATCAAGAAGCTTGGAGGGGAAAAAAACTGATTTGCTATCTTTTTTTGCAGGATTATCTACCAATAAAAGAATGTGCGCCTGCCGCTGTAGTTGTATAGACTCTTTGTAGCTTAAAACACCCTTGTTTTCAATAAATGGAGCATTCAGGTGATCAATGTAATTTCTATTGTATCGATCCATCTCACCACAAAATTGCAGGACAAATTTTGTAGCAAGTTCAGGTCGCTTCCTTATTAAATCCTTCATCGGTTCTATTACCCATTTCAAACTTCTTTCTCCAATAAGTCCTCCCGTATACACTATTCTCATTTTTCTCTCCCAATCCATATCTGCCGGGGCATAATCAGAAGCATCATAAACATTTGGGAAATATTCAAATTTATCTCTGAGTTCCGGGTAAATGAGGTTATATTCTTCCACCGTTTCCCTGGAAGTAAAGCATATTTTATTTGCTCTCTCAAAGCACCTCCTCTCCCAGGATTGATGCCAGGACCTTCCTCTTGGAGTAAGTTGTCCCAAACTATATATTGACCATGGATCACTCAGATGCATAACCCACGGCACGTTATAATGCAGCGCCAGTTTGTAAGCCATGATGGCCGAGCTTAACGGATAGGATCTCGAGTAGATCAGGTTCGGTACTTCTTTGATTTTGTTTCTGACTTTTTCAGACTGTTTGTGAAACAGGTATTTTGAATCAGGTTTTTGCAATAGCGAAGGACTTACCTTCCGCAGAAAAAAATTCAGGTACCTGGATTCCGGCAGCCTGATCTCAATCTTGTTTTTGTAGCCGGAATCATATACCTCCATCTCCTCCTCATACGGCATATTCAGTGTAGGGATAGCCGAGGTAAGCACCTCAAATTCAAAATCACTGTTTAATGCAGTCAGTTGTTTGAAATATTTGGCCACCTGAAGAGCTTCTGAGTCCTTTTTCGGTGGGAAGGAAATACTAACCAGCAGCGTTTTTCTTTTTGACACGTGAAGGAATTATTTCTTTTATCGCTTTTACAATCCTGTTAGATGTATTGCCATCACCATAGGGATTTTCCGCTCGCTGCATACGCTCATAAAGCTCCTGGTCATGCATTAGCTGCCTGAACGTTTCCACTATGGCTTGCTTTTGTGTACCTGCTAATATAGCACAATTGGCCTCCACACCTTCCATCCTTTCCGTGTGATTGCGCATCACTATGACTGGTATATTGAAAGAAGGAGCCTCCTCCTGTATACCCCCCGAATCCGTGAGAACCAGATACGATCGGGACAGGCAAAATAAGAGATGATCATAGGGTATAGGATCCAGAAGAAAAATATTGGATCTATCTTCCAGATACTGGCTTACAGCTTCCCTGACATTAGGGTTGAGGTGAACAGGATAAACAAAGTTGTAATGCGAAAATTCATGAGCCAATTCGTTGATGGCCTGAAAAATATTCCGGAAACCTTCACCTATGCTTTCACGCCTATGCCCGGTTATTAACACATTCCTGTTACCAGGGTTTAGAACAGATCTGTACTTTTCCTGATATACCTGAGCAGATTCAGCTATTGTTTTTTTTGCCAGGAGCAATGCATCTATTACAGTATTTCCGGTTACAAATACATGTTGTTTGGGTTCCAGGTTTTTAGCTGCAGTTTGTGTGGGAGCAAAATGAAGATCAGTTATTTCAGAGATTAACCTTCTGTTTATTTCTTCAGGAAACGGACTGTATTTTTCGTCTGTTCGAAGGCCAGCCTCCACATGACCTACAGGGATTTTCAGGTAAAAAGCGCATAAAGCTCCTATATAAGCCGAGGTCGTGTCTCCCTGTACCAGGACCATCGAAGGCCGTACTTCCAATAAAACCTTTTCAATCTGCATCAATAACTCACTGCTTAGCTCGCTTAAAGAGCCAGTCTTTCTCGTAATATCGAGTGTAATATCTATCCTGACACCAAAAAACTCCAGGATCCCGGCTATCATTTCCGTATGCTGGCCTGTACCAACAACAGTTACCTCGAAATCATCTTCTCTGAGCGCAATGCAGAGAGGTGCTAATTTGATAGCCTCCGGGCGAGTACCTACTATGATGGCAATTTTTTCTTTATTCACTTTTATCGATCTCTATTTTCGACAGTATCTTTTCGATTCTATGGAGTTGTTTCTCATAGGTATTATCATAAGCATAATCCATTCTGGCAGTCATTTTATCCGTGCTGTTCCATACGTCAATTTCATCAATGACCCTTTTAAACAAGGTCGGATATTCAGCATTCTTATTGCTCATAGCAATGAGATTACTCTCTGCCAGATGTTCATACTCAACTGTTTTGGTGGCAATAATCACTTTTCCAGATCCTATGTATTCCATCATTTTGTGTGGATTGGACAATTGCTCAGGAAATTCATCAGCTTTGTAACAAAGTAATAAGACGTCCGCCTTATCATAAGCTGATTGCAGTTCTGCAGCATTAAGTTTATTCAGGTAAAAAATATTAGCTCCCTGCAAATTATCGGAGTTTCTGATATTCCCTGCAAATAAAAAATCGATGTTTCTATTCTCTTTTATTACTTTATTCAGAGTGGACCAATCGAGGTATTTACTGTTCAAATTTCCGGCATAAAGGCACTTGATATTGTTTTTGCCCGGATGTGCAGAAAGGCTCAGATCTTCTGGCTTTACTTTATTAAAACCATGATTTATAAAATAGACATTTCTATTAAACACTGAGAGCACATCGGTTATATATCGGGAAGATCCGAAACAACAATCAGCGGACGAAGCTGCCCGGTCAATGTTGAAATTCTGGTTAAGGTCTACTGTGTGGCATATTTTCAAGGTCCTGTCAGGTAAAGCGTCTAAATCATAGAAGACAGAATTGTCAAAAGCCCAGACTATGTCAAATTTTAAACCGCAGATTCTTTCCAGCCTCCTAAACATTAGAAGCTCGAAATACTTTCTCAACACCCTTGGTAAATACCTGAGTCCTTTAATAAAACCATTGTAGTCAATTGTATAAACACTATCAAACTCTGTCTCACTCACTCTTAAGGGACTCTCACGAGGAGGATTGAGAAAATAAACCAGATTTTCCCGACGGGTGAGGTGTATAGCATAGTGATGCTTCGATACAAAGATATGGTCCCAGGGTTCCGGAGATATAAGTAATATATTTTTGCCTTTTAATATCAATTTCTATAAAAAATAATTGACTTGCCCTGCTTTTGAAAATAATGAGTGCCGATATTAAGGTTCTGATCGGATCAGGCTTTCAGGGTTAATCAAGGAATTATTTAAACGGGATAGACAGGTTCATGGAAGCTCCTCATTTGAGAAACATGACGGCATCCGATACGATTATAATCTCGGGCATATATTTGCATCTTTCTGGTTTTTTGCTTAAATAATTAAAGTCTAAAATAAATTAATACATTATTAAATGGCGTAAAGCGATTTCACTTTATTCATCTCAATCTCTCTGTTACAGTGTTTAGCTACTACCTGACTATTGTATTCCAACTGTTTAACCTCCTTACTGGCAAGTTCTTTGGTTATATAATGACTGAGCCTTCCATTCCGGAAACCTCGTGACTCTGCCAAAAATGTGAGCATCATATTCCAGAGGAGGAATTATCAGAGGCGTTTTAAAAAACATGGCCTCCATGGCCGAAACGGGTGAGCCATCCGACGTAGCGGTTATAACCACTAGTTCCGACCTATCGTATAGAGTGAATAACTGACCTTGTGATAAGGTAGGAAGCAAAATCACAGAATCAGCAGAAGACTTTGAAATGAGATCTCTGATCTTCTCCACATAGATCTTATCTGCGGAATCACTGTTTAAGAATACGTATTGATAGGTCTTTTTGATTTTGTCAGGCAAGAGTTCTATGGCTTCCAAAGCCAATTCATGATTGTATACAGACCTCATGTTTCTCGGGAAGAAGATAATTTTCTTATCCGCAGGATTAAGATCAACAGGAAGTCTTTTGTTTACGACCGATAAATCAATACCTGTACGAATCAAATGTATTGTGGTATTGTGACTTTGCCGGCACAGAATGTTTTGAACACTTGTAATCTGACTGTCAGAGGTACAGGTTATATGGTTAAATCTCAGAAAAGCTGCTCTGTATGCGCTTGTCACCACTCTGTTCAACAATCCTTTCCCTTTCAGAAATCCAGGAATGGTGAGCAAAACATCTGATCCCCTTGTTGTCAAAATCTTCTTTATATTATTAGGCGTTATAAGTGAAACAAGTGCATTCGGCTCAGCATACATGATATGCATTACATCAATACCATATTTTTTTATAAATCGCCTGAGCTTAAAGTATAATGGAATGGTCACCCAGAGCCTGGATACAGAAAAATCATCTATACTTCCCAGAATCTTAATGTTATAGTCGTTTTCGAATTTATCTTGTTGAAAAAGCTCACTTAAATGTTTTTTTCTCGAAACAACATAACATTGATAGTTTTTGGAGCAGGAAAAATAAGACATCCACTTAATGTCATGAATTGAATTGGGATCTGCCAGGTACAATACACTTATTGGCTTTGTATCCATTCTGAAATTGGAATGCTGCCTATCCCGAGTCGTTATGGCCATGAGAACAGAAAGTTCGAGCAGTTTAAAAGCTTTTTTTCCCGAAAGAGAGATCCTTGTACTGTGTAACTCCGCCGGCTATTCCAAACATTATTTAATAAGATTCAAATTAGACTTTCTCAATACGTATATCAGCAGGCGATAATTAATTAACCTTGATGGCACTTCCCTAATTGCAAGTAACGCATTGGCAAGTGCCTTCTTGTAATGTTTGTTATACATAGACACCTCCGCAGCTTTTCTAAAAACAAGTGATTGATCCTTGAGATAAGGCTCCAACTTATTTGCCACAAACCTATCCAATTCTTCCCTATTCCCACCGGATATCCCATCAGACCCCGCCAATGCTCTTTGTTCCTGGCAAAAGCGTACGATATCATGAGAAATTAATTGCATTGGTGACTTTATACTTCTACTCACCGAATCATCAGTAAGTCTAACGTGATACAATACTTCCGGAATCACACCAACCACAAACTTTTCAACTATTCTTGACAACCAATCATAATCTTCTGAACCAATACGATCAAAAAAAAGATTATAGCCCCCAATGACTCTGTAAACTTCTTTTCTAATGCAGATGGTAGCTCCATTAAAAGGATTGTATCGCTTAACAATATCTTCAATTTGTTCGTGTGGCAAATGGTTTCTCACTTTTATAGTTTTCCCGGAGTTACCACTGAAATATCTACTGTAACTTCCAAACAGAGATATATCGGGATATGAAGCAAAATGTTCCAGCATAATTTCCAGGCGATCTGTCGATGAATGATCATCTGCATCCTGAAAGGTGATGTAATCGCCTTTACATTTTTCAAACAAGGAATTACACGTTATAAGATAGCCTAAATTCTCCTCATTGGTAAAAATCTCAATTCTTGGATCTCCAAAAGACCTGGCGATCTCAAGGCTTTTGTCGGTTGAGCAATCATCACAAACCAGTAACTCAAAATTCTGGTAAGACTGGCAAAGAATGGAATTGATGGCTTCTGCAATATATGGCTCAGCATTGTAGGAAGGCATGACGACGGAAACAAGAGGATCTCCTACCACGACAGTTTTTTTCTAATTTTGGAGATGAACATGCCTAAATGTGAATAGTATCTTCCATTATACATAATAAGCCAACCACGCCCCTTGTCATTATTTCTAAAAATTATCTTTGTATGAAAGCCACAGGACCTTAATCGATCGGCCAGGTCTTGTATCTTATAATTCATATTTAAGTCTTCATGGTATAAGACGATCCCACAGCCGATTCTCAACAATGATGCTTCATTCAGTTTCATTAAGATATCAAATTCAGCACCCTCACAATTAAATTTTATAAGATCGATTTTATCAAGATTGTAGTTCTCAATGATCTGTGAAATTGTAATACCATCTACTTCCTCAAAAGAATTCGAAAGCTGAGTAGTGATTGAATGTCCCCAATTACCCGTTTCTGCACTGTGAAACAATTTGATCTTCTCATTCACAGGGCTAGCCGCAGCATGTATCGCTTCGATATTTGAAAGACCATTTTCCGTGACATTTTTTTCTAAAACCCGATAGCTCTCTTCTGACGCTTCAATGGCAAAAACCCGGGCCTCTGGGATCTTTAAGCTTGAGAGTATCGAAAAAGTACCAATGTGAGCTCCAACATCAATGATAGTCGGATCAGGAGAAGGTTTAAATTGTGGTATTTCCCTATAAAAAATATCGTTATCAAAACTGTGACCAATCACATTTTCATCCTCAGTCCCATCCCTGTAAAAGATTTTCAGACCTTGATATTCATAAATGCTGTGAATCATATTGAGTCCAGGTCTGATTAAAGTAAATAAATCCGTGTTTGGTTTTTGAATGGCTCTTACCTGTTTTTAAGGAGTTATTATCAGCTACCTCAAAATCAAGCGCGCGCTCGATATTTTGGATCGTTTCGAAACCATCGGAACTCCAGAGGTTTATATAATATTCACCCGGGTTTAAGTTGAAACTTTCGATTTTGCATTGAACAGTCATCTCCACTGTTGATGGGTTAAAAGGTTGATCTAAATACAGATTATCCAATGTAGCTACCTTAATATTGTTTAGATCACAAATTGTAATTGCCACATAGAGATTCTCGCTTTGATCACTATTACTCTTCAAATGGAGTATAAATTGAGCCTCTTCCCCAAAAAGTATCACCGGATCCCCGGAACCGTTGGTCAAAAGCTCACCTCCTGAAAACATTTCTATTGCACTAAAAGTGATTGATAAGTCATTGTTGATTAAATCCACATTTTTTTTCCCACTATGCAGGCCTCGCGATAAATAAGATGAGATAACTTCTTCAATGGATTTTTTTTCCACCAATCTTCCCGCTCTCAGTAAGAGTCCACTCTCGCATAAGTTTTGTACCGCGGCCATATTATGACTGACAAAAATCACCGTCCTGCCATCATTCTTACTGACCTCATCCATCTTTCCCAAACATTTCTTCTGAAACTCGGCATCACCAACAGCCAGCACTTCATCCACTATCAGTATTTCAGGCTCAAGGTGGGCAGCCACACTAAATGCCAGACGTACCTTCATACCACTGCTATAATGCTTGACCGGTGTATCAATGAACTTTTCCACTCCACTAAAGGCTACAATCTCTTCAAATTTTGCCCTGATCTCTGCCCGCTTCATACCCAGGATTGTACCATTCAGGTATATATTTTCCCGCCCCGTAAGCTCCATGTGGAAACCCGTTCCTACTTCCAGCAGAGAAGAGACACGACCATTGATCTCAAATCGGCCTGTGGTAGGCTCCATTATGCGACTCAATATTTTCAACAAGGTACTTTTACCAGCCCCATTGCGGCCAATAATACCCACTGCCTCTCCCTGTTTGATTTCAAAGAAGATGTCTTTCAAAGCCCAGAATTCTTCGTTGTTATTTGAACCAGGCCGAAAGAACCGCTTTATTCCGGCACCAAAAGCATTCCTTAAATCCGAAGCCTGCTGATGACCGATAATGAATTTTTTTCCAAGGTTCTCAACATGTATAGCTATATCACTCATAACATTCTACACAATATCAGCCATTATTCTTTCTACCTTACGAAAGTAAAAAAGTCCTGTAACAAAAAGCAATAAGACAATAAACAACGATAAATATGAGTATATACTTGGCATATCTCCTCCAAGAATACACCAGCGAAAGCCTTCCACAATACCAGCCACCGGATTAACATAGTATAACACCGTGGCCCATTGCGGCAGATTGTTAACGATCATTTCAGCAGGATAACCTACTGGGGTGGCATACAAACCAAACTGTACCAAAAAAGGTACTATATGTTGGAAATCCCGGTAGCGAATGGTTAGCGCACTAAGCCATATACCAACAGCCAGCGAAGAAATAATGCAAAACAATATGTAAACCGGAAGAAAAACAATGTTACCCGAAGGAGTGTAGTTGTAAAAGACTAATAAAGCAACAATAAAAAGTATGGCAATAATGAAATCAACAAAACCTACCAGCGCCTTTGACAGAGGAATTACCAGTCGGGGGAAGTATATCTTTTTTACCATCTCCTGGGATGAGATTATTGAATTTCCCGATTGCCCCAGGACAAAAGAAAAATAGCTCCATGCGGCCATTCCGCACACCGCAAACAAAGGGTAAGGAATACTACCTGTTTCTACTTTAATTGCCTTTCCAAAAACCAGGGTGAAGATAATCAAGGTAGCCAAAGGTTGGATCACCGCCCAAAGCAGGCCCAAAAAAGTTTGTGCATACCTTACTCTTAAATCTCTGTAAGCCAGGATTAAAAACAGGTCCCTATACTGTAATAATTCTTTAAGATTTAGGCTTAATCCTCTTTTATTTGCATCTACAACCAGTCGATACATGACTTCAAAAATACTGTTTTTAGTTCCCTACCCATCTGCACAAGCTCCCTCACAGCGTTTTCGCTTTGAACAGTACTTATCTTTATTATCAAAAAATCATTACCAATATACGATTAGAGCCTTCCTGTCCGGCAACGCGTGGGCAGCATTTTATTCTGGAAATCGGATTCTGGTAATCTTCTATTTACTTTACGGCTTTGTAAAACGCCTTGTTCACGCCTTGCAAGCGGCAAATTACGACATTATTTTTATTCATCGCGAACTAACACCAGCAGGATTTCCATTTTTTGAATGGTTTATATCAAAAGTTTTAAAAAAGACAGTCATTTACGACTTCGATGATGCTATCTGGCTTGAAGATCCGGACGAAAAAGGATCGGTACAGGCTAAACTCAAATGGAAATCCAAAGTGGCCTCCATTTGCAAATGGAGTTATAAAGTCAGTGCAGGAAATAAATATCTTGCAGACTATGCAAGGCAGTTCAACGACAATGTGATCATTAATCCTACTACTATTGATACTGAATACCTTCACAATCCCGAGGTGTTCAGAATACCGGAATCAGCACCTTTGAATAAAAAAGAAATCTGTATAGGATGGACAGGCTCACACTCTACATTGCAGTATCTTAATACTCTCGTACCGGTATTTAAAAAGTTGGAAAAGAAGCATAAGTTCAAACTCCGGGTGATCTCCAATCAAAAGCCCGGTTTTGAGTTGGAGTCTACAGAATTTATACACTGGCAAAAAGAAACAGAAATTAAAGATCTAATGGCCATTGATTTTGGTATTATGCCTTTGACGAACGACCCATGGTCCAAAGGAAAATGTGGCTTTAAAGCCTTACAGTATATGGCGTTGGAAAAACCTGCCCTCGTATCTCCGGTAGGCGTGAATACCAAAATTGTTGAGCACGGAATCACTGGTTATCATTGCAACACGGAAGAAGAATGGTTGAACCATTTGTCCTTTTTAATCACTAACCCAGACAAATGCCGCGAAATGGGTAAAAAAGGCAGAATGTTTGTCCGGAAATACTATTCTATGGAATCCAATACCTCCAACTTTTTGTCCCTTTTCAATCTGCCATAATGATAGAGCAGTACCAGACCGGTGAAGTAAAAAGGCAAAAGAGGAATTTTGTAACGCGCCAGTGTACCAAAGTTGTAAGTCGATATTCCAACAGCGAAGGCAAATACTATGGCAAACACCATACAAAACAATACATCTGGCTCAAGCAGGTTGACCAGGAAAGACCTTATTGAAACCTTGTAAACAATCCAAAGCGTTAACAGCAAACAGGTAAGTGCCTCCAGAGCAGAAAGCAACATCAAGGGGTTTCTAACCTCCCATAAATAAGGTCTGAATAAAGAGACATTTATAGCCTGGGGCGCCAGTCTTATCATGCTTCCAATAGTACCATCCAGTTCTCCCAATGTGTACCCTGAACCATCTCCTAACCGCACTCCCCAGCCATACCTGATATCATAGGCAGTGACTTGTGCTGTTTTAGCCAAATTGTCCAGAGCATATCTGGGATCATCTTTACCGACCGTCTGGATTGTTGCATACCCCAATACACCGCAGATCGTTAATATGAATGGAGCCAGTAACACTTTCAATACAGTGCTCTGTATTTTATTAAAATATCCTACTGTTACCCAGATGAGAAGTGCTGGCAAAAAAGACAAAAGAATATATTTTTTTATGGAGTAAGTCAAAAAGGCCGTTAAAAAAAATATTATAATCAGTACAATACTCATGTTTCTTTTGAATACCATTTGATGAAAGGCATAGGTCATCCAACCTAAACACCCCAGTGTCAACGTATCTTTCAGTACCCCGGAACCCCAAAAGAACACTGACGGAACAAATAGAATAGCAAGGGTCAATCGAAAATGAAGGCTTTCGAACTTACTGTAAAAAGTGTAGTAAAAGGCCCATATACCAGTGAAACTAAATACCGCAAACAAAATTGCTGTGGCTGAATAGGTACTAAATGTAAAAAGATCCAGCAAAAATGTGATCTTAATAAGGAGATAGGTTTGTGGATCCCTGAAATACCATATCCGGGAAGAATATTTGAACGTGTCTCCGCTATGAACACCATTGGCAAAAAACAATTTCAATCCCTTTACCGGATCGTCCAGAAAAGCCTCCCAAATGATTCGACTTCCATGGGTGTGAAAAGCAAACGTATCTCCACCACCATAATAGAACTGATAAATAAACCCAACCGCAAGAGCACCGATTATCTTCACCGTCAGGGCAGGGATAAAATAACGCTGAGTCACTCCATCCGTTACCCATGGACGGATCATATAGGCGAGAACGTAAACTATGAAAAGGACGGCAGGAGTAACTACTAAATCCCTAAGCTCCATATTGTGAGATTAGAAAGTGGACAGGCTAAATTAAAAAAATTCGTAGTCATCTGCCTAAAATAATCAATTTCCGGCTGGCTAGTAGTTGCTGAACTAATTGGACCATTCAGGTTACCCCCTTCACATTACAACAACCAAAGTAACACCCCTTGTGGAAACGCCCTAAACCATGGCATCGACTGTAGTTTAGTAAGCACCAACAACATATACACTGAATCTACTTAATCAGCAGATAACCAATATGCAGACCAACTCAATTCTGAATACTCAAGACTTACAACTCACAAATCCCTCATCTTCTGCCTTGCCTCCTTATGCACTCTGTCCTTTCGGTCAGCATACTTTTTTACCTTTTTGAGGTATTCGCGGGCTGTTCTTTTATCGCCCTTTTTTTTCGCAATATCAGCCAGCGATAACAGGGAATAATGATAGTAGCCTGTATTGGTAGCTCCTATATTTTCTGAAAAGGTTACTGCGCGATTGTAATAGTATTCAGCCTCCTCCATTTCCTTTCTTGTTTGATGGATCTGCCCCAGAAAAAAGGATGCATAGCGACCGCTGGTACCTTCGTACCCCAGTGCTCCTGAATCTATCCTCGCCAGTATCTTTTCTGCGACAGGTTTGGTAGAACTGAATTTTCCGGCACTGTAAAGCATCCGGGCATAATATCGGTGGAAATAGGGATTGTCCGGGTAGGTCTGATGCAGGTACTCCCCTAGCTGCAGTGCCCTGGCCCGGTCATTTTCATAACTGTTCAGTATCCGCATCAAAAAAACCATTGCCTCTGTACGGGTATAAAAAGCGTTATAGGACACTTGCTTTAACTGCTTAATACCGAGCTCCTTGTCTCCTTTTGGGAAAAACATCATAATAGGCTTCAGGAGTGGGTAGTTCTCAGGAACCCATACTGAGAAATAGTTGTACAGCGCATCTCCAAACAGTAATTCGGGACTTAGCTCATGTTTACCCTTGCTGTACTGCATATATTTAAGAGCATTCTTACCTGCTACAGCGGATTTCCTCCAACTCTTCCGCTCTACACTGCTGTGCAGTCTTCCGACAAAACCGTGAGCAGCAGCCAGAAAAAAAGCTGCTTCCACTTCATGTTTTGGCTTCTCAAAGAGCCGCTCTGAGATGGAGATCACCGTATCCATATGTGCAAGGAACTTTTCGTCATGTGAGGTATTACTCAGGTCTGGCATAATTTTCCACCACTCACTGAGGCCCATAAGGAAGTAAGGCAACGGATGCCACGGGTATTTTTGTTTGAGCCACCGGAATTGCTGCTCTGCCTTCTCAAACTTAAAGTTATACAGATCGTTCATCGCCTGATTGATCTCGATCTGCAATTGCATATCAGCGATGAGGATGACCTGCTCATTATCCTTTGGACCATCCCCGTTACCCTGGGCCAGGCCAAAACTTGCCATCCATGACAATATGATAATCACTACAGTTTTCACAACACTTGTTTCGAACGCTTACTGCTACAAAGTTATCCTATTTTATTCTGATCGTGAATACTTGCAATTCATAAGTAGATAAGTATCCTTGATCAGTAAGTTCAATGTCACTGAAGTATAACGTGTATTGCTGCCGGAGGGTTAATTGTACAACTTTTCTGACACAGGCTTTTCAAGGGATCGACTCAGGGCTCTGAAAATCTGTGACCACACCCCCGGGCGATCGGTCCTATTTGACGCTGAAAGGTAAACTTTTTTAGTATCTCATTCTGTAAATTGCCTGAATGACACAGGACCCCTCCTCTTCGGGCATTTATGATATCAACAAATGGGGCTGGTTTCTATTGTTGTGTATCGCCACACTGCTTTTACTTATCGTCAAAAAGACTTTTGTGGAATACGAGACCATGGCTTTTGAAATATTGGAAGAAAGAGGCCGGATGGGGCTTTTTCATCTCATCAGCACATTGCAGTATGCCTCTATTCCTGTAGTCTATGTCTACAAGTTCACCATAGTCGCCTTTGTGCTTTGGGTAGGCTGTTTTATGTTCGGATACAAGGTCACCTATACAAACGCCTGGCATGTAGCCGCCGTTTCCGAGGGTATTTTTCTTGTTGCAGAGCTGATGAAGATCAGCTGGTTCATGCTGTTTGAGTCGAACGCCACCATTTTTGACATCCGTGCTTTTTATCCGCTATCCGTGATGAACCTTTTTGACAGGCATACCCTGGATCCAAGGTGGATCTATCCACTGAAATCCATCAATCTGTTTGAAATTATATACTGGTTTGCCCTGGTACATGGTATCAATCACATGGCACGTAAAAAACGATCCACCGCATTTTTGATAGTGTTTTTGTCCTATGTACTATTCTTTTTTCTATGGTTAGGATATTATTTGCTTATCTATAAATGATGGTGGCGTTTTAAATGTATACAATTTCAGTTTCCGTCTTTATCTGTTGTGTACGATTTAATAAACCTCCCGTCCTGATGTTGCTGAACACTACTCAATTAAAATCTCAGCAAGGTAGTGCACCAACCATTTTTTTTCTATATTTGCACTCCGATTTTCAGAAAAGAGACTTTAGAGCTATACATCATGAATGAGATCATCAAAGAGCTGGAGGCTGAAAGCAATGAGCGAAGAGCCTCATTCCCTCCATTCAAGGCAGGAGATACAGTAAATGTACATGTAAAGATCAAGGAAGGGAACAAGGAAAGGATACAGCAGTATCAGGGCGCCGTTATTCAAAGAAAGAACCCCGGCAGCAACGGTGAGACATTTACAGTAAGAAAAGTTACCAACGGCATTGGGGTAGAAAGGATCTTCCCTCTGCTCTCTCCCAATATTGAAAAGATAGAATTGGTGAGAAAAGGTAAGGTAAGAAGAGCCCGACTGTACTACCTGAGAGGAAGACAGGGTAAAGCCGCCAGGATCAAGGAAAAACTCTGATAAGAGTCTCAATTCATGATAGAATATTTGGAGGGTGTCTCAAAAGGCACCTTCTTTTTTTTAAAAAAAGGAGGCCGATAGTGCGAAACTGTCGGCCTTTTTGTTGACTAAGGGTTAACTT
>LYSV01000189.1 GCA_001657315.1 Flammeovirgaceae bacterium BBD 1991-12
ACACAGCCGGTTGACTGTTACTCCTCCTGTTTCTATAGGCAGTCCCGCCATGAGCAGTGCCATGCGTGCTACATTCCTGTTATCCTCACCTGCCTGATTCGCAGCGCCGAAGATCACATCTTCAATTTCAGAGGTCATGATATCCGGATTTCTCTCCATCAGCATTTTGATGACATGGGCAGCAAGATCATCGGGTCTTACAGTGGCCAGGGTGCCGCCGAATTTGCCGACAGGCGTTCTTAAAATATCTACAATATAGGCTGCATTCATATTATCTTTGGTAAACCTGGGTGGTTTGGTTTAATTTGTAGCGCCAAATTTAGCCAATACCCTAATGTTACAAAGGATACAAACTGTATTTCTGATCCTGGTAGCGCTGATGATGCTACTGACCCTGTTCTTTCCGTTCTGGACCTATGAAGCCTCTGGATCACAGGAATACTACGGACTTTATTCCTTCTACTTTGAATATTTCGATACAGAGGTAAACGACATGGTAAGGACCTTCTTTCCGTTCACCTTTATTGCCACACTGGCTGTAGCTTCAGTCACAGTGGCACTACTGGAGATCACAAGGTTCAAAAACAGGCTACTACAGATCAAGCTGGGAGCTCTCAACTCCCTTTTCATCGCCGGTACCCTTATACTCGCCGCCTGGTTCGCCACCGATTTTATAAAGTCTCAGGGTGTCACCGGCCGGTATGGTATCGCCTTTTTTCTGCCGGCGGCTGCCTTACTGTTCAATCTGCTGGCCAACCGTTACATCCGCAAAGATGAACGGCTGGTGCGGTCTGTGGATCGCATACGGTGATCGGAATACTGATCCTGACTTTTAATCAAGATCCCTGAGGCTGGTTTTCAACACCCCTCTCTCCGGCACAATGCCATTTTAACTTATAGAATAACAGGTGAGATGTTACCTGCCTTACCGATGCATTATCGGGCTACCTCCGTTACAAATAACAATATAGGAAAGGATATCCGACAATGATCATCTTCATCTGATGCAAAACAAGTACGAGGTGAGAACTTATATTTCTTATTTCTGCTTTCTTATTTCTGATTTTCCACTCTTCACTACCCTCCGGCAAATCGTCAGTTCACTCTGCAAATACAGCCATTCACTCCGTTTCACAGGGACGGAAAACATCTGATCAGGTTAAAGGGATGTTATAATTCAAAAAATTACTAACCAAAATTGACGAAAATGCAAGAAACAACAGTAGTACTGATGAGCAGGATCAAAGCTTACCTGCTGATAGTCTTAATGGCTTTTATGATCGCTGCATTATCAAGCTGTAGTGATGATGATGACAGCGGGGCACCACCGCTGGACAACATAGTGACTATTGCACAGGGTAACAATGACCTGTCCATATTGGTTACTGCCCTCACCAAATATCCTGACCTTGTAAGCACATTAAGTGGAACCGGAAACTTCACTGTTTTTGCCCCTACTGATGCTGCATTTACAGCTCTTTTAGGAGTTATAGGACAAGACGATCTCGATGATATTCCCGAAGATGTATTGCGCAGGGTACTGGAGTACCACGTAATTTCAGGAAATGCACTATTGTCAACCGATCTTTCTGACGGTCAAACTGCCGCAACTGTACTGGGCGACGATGTAACTGTGAATATTACCAGCAGTGCAGTAGCCATCAACAATGCCAATGTCACGACAGCAGACGTATTGGCCAGCAATGGTGTTGTGCATATCATTGATGCAGTACTGGTACCGGCTCTTGAACTGAGCATAGTGAATACGGTAGTGGCCCCTGCTTATTTTAACAAGGATTTTACCACCTTAACGGCTGCAGTAGTAAAAGCGGACCTTCTGTCAACGCTTATCTCTGATACTGATGATTATACCGTTTTTGCTCCGACCAATGCCGCATTTCAGGCTGCGGGTGTAGATGTGGATGCTCTTTCAGGAGATGATCTGGAGCCTGTACTGTTGTATCATGTCCTGGGATCAGAAGTGATAGAGAATGATCTGCCCCCTACAGGAAGCGCTGTTACAACGCTTGGTGGTGATTTCTACCTTAGCATTAATAGTGACGGAGTATTCATTAATGGAACTACACAGGTGACCGCCACCGATATTATAGAGGGTAATGGTGTTGTTCATGTGATCGATAATGTACTTATGCCGGCTTCTGAGAATGTGGTGGAAATTGCCGTGGCTGCTTCCACTGCTACAAATGCCGAGTTTGGTCAATTGGTTGCTGCATTGACAGCCGTTGAAAATGACATGAGCGCTCCCAACTTAATTACAGCGCTAAGTGATGAAAGTGGTTCCTTCACGGTATTTGCACCTACTGACGCAGCCTTTCAGGATCTGTATGCGCTGGCAGGTGTAACAAGCTTTACAGAACTGCTTGATGTACCGGGTGTGGACATAAATACAATTGCTACGGTATTGCAGTATCACGTATTGGATTCAAGAGTTTTCTCCACTGATATTCCCAATGTACTGGGTAGTAATCCTAGCGCCACGATCACCCCACTGGCAGGTGGAACCTTTACCCTGAACAGTGATCTGACAATTACTGACACAGATGCAGCCTTAAGCTTAGGATCAGAAGATGCTTCAATCGTTGATACGGATATCCTTGGTACAAACGGAGTTATCCATGTGATCGATGAGGTGATATTGCCTTAACTTTAAAACTTACTACACGAACCTTTTGTTAGGTTCGTGTAGTTTATAGTATTCAGGCTATGTTTAAAGTCAAATACCGGTACCTGTTCATCCTACTACTGGCGATCTATTCCTATCTGAATATTTTGTTTACGGAAGGAGACCGGCTTTTTGGGTATGACATCAACCCGGTTCTGTTTTTCTCCACCCTTCTGCTAATGGTGACTGCCGTATGGGAGGGGAACCATTTTCTGGAGAATAAAATAGCCATTTTTGAAAAGCAGGACAAGATACATCCACTGATCATTTTTTTTCTGTTCAGCATAGTTTCCGTGACCATCATCTCACTGTTGGTGACCACCGGGCTCAGCCTGTATTTTGCAAACGAGTCTCACAGCCTGCTCACCTTTAAGCTGGCCCTGGGTTTTGCCTTCCGTGTTAACCTGTTTTTACACTCCCTCAATGCTATTTATTTTTTCATTAACCGCTATAAAAACGCCCAACTGGAGGCGGAAACACTCAAAAAACAAAATGCTGAAGCACGGTTTGAGGCCTTGAGGAATCAGATCAACCCTCATTTTTTGTTCAACAGTTTTAACGTACTGTCCTCTTTGGTATACAAGGATGCGGATACCTCCTCCAAATTTATTGATCAACTCAGCAATGTATATCGCTATCTGCTTTACAATCAGCAGAACAAGGTGGTAAAGCTGAGTGAGGAGATGGCCTTCATTGAGTCCTATATCTATTTGCTCAAGATCAGGTTTCAGGAGAATCTGATCATTGAAAATGACATCACCAATAGCCTTAGGGATTCATACATAGCTCCCGCCACACTGCAGTTACTGATAGAAAATGCCATCAAGCACAACGTAGTGTCCAGGGCCAATCCCTTGTCTATTAAGATATTCTCCAATGGAGAATATATTGTAGTTGAAAACTCTATCCAGCTCAAGGAGGTTAAAGAGGAATCCACCAATCTCGGCCTGAACAACATCAAAAGCCGGTACGATTACCTTTGCGGCAAGGATGCGCTGGTGATCAATTCCAATGGGGTATTCACCGTGAAGATCCCCATCATCAAAGCCGACCTATGAATGTACTGATCGTGGAAGATGAGGCGCTGGCTTGTGAGCGCCTGGAGAAAATGCTCGCCGAGTATGACCCGGGCATCAATGTACTTTACAGCACGGACACGGTAAAAGACGCCACGGTCTTCATGGATACCCACAGGGATAACCTCGACCTTGTATTTCTGGATATACAACTGGCCGACGGGAAAAGCTTTGAGATATTCACCAAGATCGATTATCCAAAGCCAGTGATCTTCACCACAGCCTACGATGAATACGCGCTGAAGGCATTTAAGCTGAACAGTATTGACTACCTGCTCAAACCGGTAAAGGCCGAAGAGTTGGCCAGCGCCCTGAACAAGTTCAAGGAGCTGAGTATTGAAAAAATACAGGCCCCGATGATAGACAAGGAGCTGCTCAGCAACATTTTGTCACAGCATTCCACCCGGTACAAGCAGCGCTTTCTGGTGAAAATTGGTTCGCGTATACAGTTCAGGAATGCTACGGAAGCAGCCTGTTTTTATGCTGAGGACAAGATCTGCTACCTGATTGTAAGGCCCTCCGGTAAGAAATACATGATCGATCATACCCTGGAGGAGCTCTCTGCTGATCTGCTGGACCCAAGGCAGTTTTTCCGTATCAGCCGCCAGCATATTGTAAATATTGACACTATCCAGGAGGTAAAAAGCTATCAGAACAACCGGCTGGAGCTGGTGCTGAACATACCCTATGACGAAAAGCTGGTTGTAAGCAGAGGCCGGACAGCTGATTTCAAGGATTGGCTGAATGGTTGATCTGGTTTTTCATTTCAACGTCATTGCTGGCAGCCTGTGACGATGGCTTGTGCGTGAACAATCCACCGGGCTCTGTGAGTAATCCCTTCCCTATCCAGCGAAAGTGCCTGAGGTATCCAAAACCCCACTGATTGTAAGAACCAATGTGTGCTATAAGACTTAATTTATTATTATTCAAAATTTCCACATCCTCCAAAAACGGTTGGATGGATTGGCAGTTTTGAGCATCTTAGTGCCATAACATGACCCTGATGAAGAAGGTTTTTCTTGCTCTTACTACTTCCCTGATCGTGACCGGGGCTGTCTTTGGTCAAAAAGGGAATATCGATTCATTGAAAATGGAGATCCTCAATATCCGGGCTGAGGTAGAAAACATACACCTCAACCTTGAGAAGTCTAAAAGCAAATTTCAGCGTGGGATCTTTGTTGCTACGCTGGGTTATACCATCACCATTGCCGGAGGGCTGATGCTGGGTAGAGAGAATGACGATCTGGGGCAGGTATTGCTTGTAACCGGTGGGGTGACCGGTATAACAGGGACCTACATGCTGGTAGACGCCTTCAAATTCCTGGGGCGCACGAGGAAAAGGAATTCAGTCCACAGTCCATAACCAGTATAGTGGCGTTAAAACTATGGGCTGAATACCATGGACCATTCTATTCTGTTACCTCCACACCTTTCCAGAATGCCACATAATCCTTGATCTGTTTGGCCAGATCGCTGGTTTCCGGATAGTACCATGCTGCGTCGGCATTCTCCTGACCATCTACCTGTATGGTATAGTAGGAGGCCGTTCCTTTCCACGGACAAACCGAGTGTGTATTTGAATCAATGAAATATTCCTTTTTGATCGTCTCTTTAGGGAAATAGTGATTCCCCTCCACAACTACCGTATCATCACTTTCAGCGATCACCGTTCCGTTCCATATAGCTTTCATAATACATTTAAAATTTTTCCTTTTCTAAGAAACGCTACTTTGGCCAGACTGTTATGACAAACATACGACAATTGGTCACTTCTCATTCGTCTTTGGTTTTAGCTGCTCTGAATTCATCAGGGAAATGGCTATTTTACTGTAAATCAATGCAGTACAATGGAATTATTTTTTTAATAGCAAATCCGGGGACAGTCCCGTTATTTGTGTAAAACTGCAGATCCTGCCTGGGAGCTACTCTAAATCCTCATTAACGCTTCCAAAAACCCCATGTTCTCCTTTTTGTTTTTCACAATGAGCAGTGGGATATCAGTATCGAACTGACATATCTTATCCGCCACACTACCCAGTAAAACAGAGGCTATATCCGTACGTCCACGTGAGCCGATCACGATCAGGTCGGCCTGGAGCTCGATTGCCTGACGGTAGATCTTGTCAGCCGGCTCGTCGTCATTGTCCAGTATAAAGGCCATTTCCACCTCTTCTGCCGGCATAGAATTCCGGTTGAGGAACTTTCGGGCATCTTCCTGAGCATGGCCTTTCATGATCTCCACAAACTCTTCGAAAGACTTGCCGCTGGCATGGTAGCCCACAGGCACTCTGTAGGTATTTTGCAGGATCAGTTCGGACTCCCTGACCTTCCTGATCCCTCTGGCTACGTCCAGCGCCGCAGCTGATCTTTTGCTGAAATCCACCGGCACCATGATCCGGCTTATCTGTAACGGGCTGGACTCCGGTACCATCAGGAGTGAACAATGCGCTACTCTTGCCAGCTTGCCCGGAAGGACTCCGGAGCCTTTCAGTGATTTTTTTCTGCCCATCAGGATCAGGTCGATCTCCTTAATGCCGGACCAACGAAGGATCTGGTCAGCGGCATTGCCTTCCTTCACCAGGATCTGACAGGTGATGTCACCCCTGTTACTGAAATATTCATCAACGACTTGCTCCATCTGTTTCTGAATGGTTTCATCTACCGGCGCAAGAAGGTCAGGATACTTTTCCACTATTTCATCCGGAAGCTCCAGAGAAGAGGCTACATGCATAAAATAAATGGTATCTACCTCAAAGATCTGTGTAAGCATGGAGGTGTATTGAATCAATGTCCCATCCATGTCAGAAAAATCAAGGCCTACCAGTATTCTGTTAAAGCTGCTCATATGGTGAAGTTTAACCGCGGATAAAGTTAATTCAAAAACGGAGAAATGCCAGGGACAGCCAGCTATGACAACGATCCTAAACCGTCTCATGGAGTAATGGCAACGCTGAAAGTCAGCCTGATGAAAGTCAAAATAACACTCCGATGGTCAATTTCAATGAAAAGACCGTAATGAAAACGGAAGTAATGCAGCAACTCCCCGCAAAAGTTTCGACTACAAAGGATATACCTGCATTTTAAAGCATCATGCGACCATTGTCAAACGGTAATATCTCAATAGATTTGCGCTGGCGGTAAGAAATTGATATTATGGCGAAAAGAAGAGGCCGGGAGCCGTTGGGGGATGGTGAAAAAAGGGCCCTTAACAAAAACAATTTAAAAAAACTGCTGGGTATATTCCGGTTTGTGCTCCCGTACCGGGCATTATTCATCGCCGGCATGATCTGCCTGTTCTTCAGCAGTACTATCCTCCTGTCATTTCCCTATCTGGCTGGTAAACTCATTGATATTGCTTCCGGCCGGTCATGGGTACTGGACTCTATCAACACTGTCACCCTCTTACTTTTGGGCGTGCTGCTGGCACAAAGTATATTTTCCTTTTTGCGTGTGTATTTTTTTGCCAGGGTGACGGAGCGTTCCATGGCTGATGTACGCATGTCCGTATTTGGCAAAATACTGCTGCTCCCCCTGAAATTCTTCGATCACAGAAGAGTGGGTGAGCTGGTCAGCCGTATCACTTCGGATGTATCCATGCTACAGGATACGTTTTCTGTCACCCTTGCAGAGCTATTTCGTCAGGCAGCCACACTGATCATTGGCACAGCTCTCATTTTTTACACCACTCCCAGGCTCACCCTGTTTATGCTGCTCACCTTTCCCGTGCTGGTGATAAGCGCGCTGATCTTCGGGAGATATATACGGAAACTTTCAAAGGAAACACAGGATAAGCTGGCCAATGCCAACATTATAGTGGAAGAAACCCTGCAGGCTGTTAATGTGGTGAAGGCATTTACCAATGAACTGTTTGAGCGGTCGCGCTATATGGGAGCGTTAAAGGAGGTGGTCGATATAGCGCTGAGGACTGCCACGTACCGCGGGGCTTTTATTTCCTTTATCATTTTTGTTTTGTTTGGTGGCATAGTGGCTGTTATGTGGTATGGAGCCACGCTGGTAAGTGAGCAGAGCATAACTGTGGGCGATCTGCTGTCCTTTGTGTTATACACCACATTCATTGGGGGCTCCATTGCCGGCCTGGGTGATGTATACGGACAGCTGCAACGGGCCATTGGAGCATCGGAACGCCTGCTGGAGATCCTCGAAGAAAAGGCAGAGGGAGAAACCACGGAAGACAGCACCGTGAACCTAAATGGTGATATTGTCTTCGACAATGTTTCATTTGCCTACCCGGGGAGGAAGACGGTTAGTGTATTAAAATCCCTGAGCCTCAATGTGAGAGCCGGAGAAAAGGTAGCGCTGGTAGGTCCGAGTGGAGCGGGGAAATCAACCATTATTCAGCTTATCATGCGTTACTACTCGGACTATGAGGGAATAATTACAGTAGATGGTGTTCCCCTCGGAGAGTATGACCTGATGGCCTACCGTAAAAACGTCGGTATTGTACCACAGGAGGTGATCCTTTTCGGTGGCACAATACAGCAGAACATAGCCTATGGAAAGCCGGGAGCTTCGGAAGAGGAGATCACGGATGCTGCCAAAAGAGCCAACGCCCTCACGTTCATAGAGCAATTTCCGGATGGGATGGACACCATAGTGGGAGAGCGGGGAATAAAGCTTTCAGGCGGGCAACGGCAGCGCATAGCCATTGCCCGGGCGATACTTAAGAACCCTTCCATACTTATCCTGGATGAAGCTACCAGCTCTTTGGATGCTGAATCAGAATCACTCGTGCAGGAAGCGCTGAATGAGCTGATGAAAAACAGAACCACTATTATCATTGCTCACAGGCTGGCGACAATACGAAAAGCAGATCGTATATTTGTGATCCGTGAAGGTGAAATTGTTGAAGCAGGCACCCATGAGGAACTGTCCGGGCAATATGACGGCCTGTACAATCATCTCCTGAAATTGCAATTCCAATTGGCCTGAATTATTTATCTTTAATACCATGGAAGCAAGGCATTTACTGAAGGATTTTAAGCTTAAGACCACCACATGCAGGCAGGAAGTGCTGGACCTTATGCTGACCAATGAACATGCACTTTCGCACTCCGACATAGAACGGGAAGTAGATCCTGCTATCGATCGCGTTACTGTATACCGTACATTGCGTACCTTTCTGGACAAGGGGCTTATCCATAAGGTGCTCGATGACGGAGGAGTAACGAAGTACGCACTGTGTCATGATTGCAGTGCGGAGGAACACCATCACGACCATGTTCATTTTAAGTGCAATTCGTGTGGGCAAACGATCTGTCTGGACAAAATAAAAATTCCGGTCATTTCCCTGCCAAAGGGGTTCAGGGCTCAGGAAAAAAACCTGCTGATACAGGGGATCTGTGATAGTTGTGCAAATGCCTGAGACAAAGCATTTTAATTTAATCATTACAGGCTTCTCACATTAATTAATTTTGCTAAATTTGCGGGATTTTTAGATTATAATTTTCCAGGGATTGTGCCCCCACTTTTCCAGAGAGCCGGTAACGATCACAGAATGCTTTTAGTTTCCTTGTTTGACAATGCCTATGAGAACGTCCTCTTCGTTGTTTTCGGAGCGATCATTTTGCTTTTTCTGGTCATAGATCTGGGATTTTTTAACAAAAAAGCTCACGTAATATCTACAAAATCGGCTTTTTGGCAGTCTGTTTTTTGGGTGTTCATCTCTGTGGTATTTGGCTATCTGGTCTATCTATACGATGGTGGGGCCGAAGCCTCTCTGGAGTATTTCTCAGCCTATCTCACCGAATACGCGCTATCAGTGGATAACATTTTTGTGATCCTGCTCATTCTGCGCTATTTCAGGGTTGAGGAAGAGTACTACCATAACATCCTTTTCTGGGGTATAATAGGAGCACTGGTATTCAGGGCCATCTTCATTTTTGTGGGAGCGTACCTTATCGGTAAATTCTACTGGATACTTTACATTTTCGGGGTGTTCCTGGTATACTCAGGCATAAAGATCTTTTTTGAAGATGAAGAAAATGATATTGATCCCGGCAAGAATCCCATCCTGAGATTTTCCAGGAAGTACCTTAATATTTCCAAAAGTCACTTCGGCGGCAGGTTCATCATCAGAAGGAATGGAAAACTGCTGTTTACCCGGTTGTTTCTGGTGATCATACTAATAGAGACCACCGACCTCATTTTTGCCGTGGATTCCATCCCGGCAGCTTTTGCTATCACCCAAAGTGAATTCATCATTTACACTTCCAATATTTTTGCCGTGCTTGGACTACGTGCCAAATTTTTCCTGCTTGCAGGTATCATTGACAAGTTCCACCTTCTTCAAAAGGGTTTATCCTTTATCCTCATCTTCATAGGAGCTAAAATGCTTCTGGAGATATTCGATATTCATGTTCCCATCATCATGTCGTTTTCTGTGATCATCATCACCCTTATAGGGTCCGTGGTGATGTCTCTCTTCATCCCCCGCGGGGAGATTAAATCCGACTAGTGTCATGTCAAGGCTCAATTTTAGGGTAAAGTGATTTTAATTTTATCCGGGCGTCTGCCGTGGTAAATTGCCAATTTATCTTGGTC
>LYSV01000190.1 GCA_001657315.1 Flammeovirgaceae bacterium BBD 1991-12
GACGGATACTGTCGCTCCCGGAGTTCACTTCATAGCTGTAATGGATGACCTTATCCGTGGTCACTGCCGGATCAGGATCAGGTTGCCACGCTGTGCCGGGGGCGCCTTGCTTGAGGACTCGGTTCAGAGGGGAGGGCTCATAGATCGTTTCAGCATAAGGCTTGGCGTCCTGAGCATGCGTATCACCACTTTGATAAAACAATTCCTGCTCCAGAATAGGCTGCGATCTGTACAGGCCGGATGCACATTCACTTTCATAGGCCAGATGAACATGACTCTCTCTTCCAAATGAATCATAATACATAGGATATATTATATCCTTAATGTCTGGGGAACTACCTTGCTGTACTATTTGAAGCGCTCTTCCAATTCCATCGAAATAATTCAATTCAACCTCCTTCTCACCAATAGTCAGGCTTTGAAGCGCTGTTTCATCTTTTATTCCATCCTTGAGAACAATCACATTTCGGATAAAATTTACATTTTGGTTTTCAACTCCTAATGAAACGGGAAAAACACCAGACATAAACCAACCTGAAACACCTGTCAATGTTACTTCTACGGTATAGTTTCCATTTTGTAAAACATGTAGTTGACGTTGGTTTTGTGCCGGCAATTGAATGTCATTCAAAAACCATTTGTATCCTGTGTATTCTTTGGTGGTTGTTAGATAGGTATCACAGCCATCGGCACTTTCCAGGGCAATTACCGGATTCAGCAGAATAACAATTGAAGCACTTGAGGCCATGACTCTCTGACACCCACCTAATCGTGTCGCAAGAACCGTGTAAATACCTTCCTGCTTGACATTCGGCCATAAAAGAGGGTCACCACTGCCTGTCTTGATTTCACCTGTAGGCACACCATCCTTATACAATTCGTACTCTATCATTTGTTCTGAGCCTGAGATGTAGACAGGCAGACCATTGCCTCCGGATAAGTAAGACCCACCCCCTTCGACGGTAAATTGTTGTGGCAAGGGTACTACGTCTACATAGACAGTATTTAACATTACTCCAGAGCAGCCATTTTTATTAGCTCGAACACTGTAGGTTCCGGCTGCATTAAGATTTTGCCAAATGAGTGTTCCTCCATCTCCATTGATAGGAACATTCACCGAGACTCCATCTTTCAATAATTGGTAACTGACCCCCAATTCAGATCCATTCAACTGAACAAAGGTGGTATTTGATGAACAAATCACCCCGCCACCTGATAGATTATATTGCAAAGGCCGGGGTTTTTCGGTGACTGTCACCTCATTAGACCAGCCGGAAAGGTTATCGTCATCTCCATTCAGGATATAAGCCACCCGGAATGTTGATGTAGAAGTAATGGTAACTGGCCAGGAACTAAATTCAGTAATAGCAATTTGACCATAAAGACCATTGCCAATCTTCCGCTGTATTAGATATGAAATTGAAGAATCATCATCGTCATCATCTAAACCTACTGCATCAAAGTTCAAAGTGACTTCACTACCTGAACAGACGGACGAATGATTAGCCAAAAGTGTGACATCGAACTCTGGACTTGTGGTCACTTGTTTAGTGAAAACATATGCTGTACCGTTATCAATAACAGTAAGTGTAATGGTGGCATCTCCGGTAAAACTATAAATACTTCTGGGACAGTTTTCTTCGCAACCATCAATTTCGTCACGATGAGCGTTTATAGTTGCGCTCCATTGGTAGGTAATTTCTTCATCTCCGGGATAGGTCGAAACAAATTCATAAAATGTACCATTGGCTTCTACGTGGGAGGGACCACTAATCTGACCATGACCAGTCAGCCAGCCAAACCCAAAGAAAATACTCAGTAAAGTTGCATTATTGATCCACATTGCTGGCAAGGTTATAGTTAAATTTTCTTAAGATATTTTCAGCATTATCCTTTATTAAGGTCAAGCGGTGAAAGCCGTCGTATCGATAATGGATCGATATATTATTTTCGTCTGTGATCTTTTCTATGTTTCCGTACACATCATAGTTGTAGTTTTTTTCGGTCTCTCCATTGATCAGTTCAGTCAGCAAGTACTTCCCGGAAGCATCCCATACATATTCTTTTCGCTGCCCTGATCGATTGATCAAGCTGGTAATATTGCCATAACTGCCATAGGAATTGAATGTAACACTAACCTCGTATGCAGCATTTTTTTGATCCAGTGAAACATTTTGTGCTGTTTCAATAGTTCTGGGACGCAGGCCTCCTGTTACAAAGTTCTCAAATTGAATACGGCGTGCCGTACGTAATGAATTTTGCTCGCTGCTGATCAAATAAGTATATTCTTCTGTAAGCTCATTGTATCGATGATCCGTTTCGAGATAACTATATTCAGTAACCAGTTGACGTGTCTCATCTGTCTCGTCCGAATCTTCACTGTCACTGTCCTCATAAAGTGTTATCTTCTTCAGTGATTCTTGTAAGTGACTATTATAGGTGAATTGGGTCCTTATACTCAAAATACCCGGACCTGTCCGGTTTTCCTCAAGTACCTCCTCCAATAAAACTACCTCCGAATGGTTCTGATACCTGTTCTCTACTATAGAGCGGTCATCACACGTTTCACACGGATGAAGATGATCTTCACCAAGTACTCTGGACATTACTGCGCTACTTTCAAACCCGGATGAACCGTACCTGTTTGTTACCTTTTTAAGTAAATTGCCATCAGCATCGTAGATACGCGTGACCAAGGGAAGTCCGTTTTTGTAATCAAAAGAAGTATTTGGAGAAAAAGGAAATACTGTCCCCGTTATATCTTCTGTATTGGTAAATGTTTGGATTCTTTTCCCATTGCTCATCCCATTAGGATCACGCTGCATTACAGACACTTCATCATAACCTAAATAGGCTCCTCGGGTTGTTCCTAGTGTAGTCTGACTGGTAGATGGGCGTACAATATGGTCGCCTAACAAAAGTGTATTTACAAGACAATTGTGTCCAACACTACTTGTTTTACCATCTTTTGAAGTCACCTTATAATTGTAAGAAGGATTTGACACCAACCGTCCGCTGGAGAGCTGTGTATCTGTGACCGTATATTGGTAATGTTCCTGCTCCCCACTCGATTTTTCGATATTATTTATCCGAAGGCCACCTCCATACTTGTTTACTATGAGATCTCCGGTTTCATACCAGTTGGCTGAGATAAAATACTCAGGAGGGTCACCTGTACAGGAATATTCATATTCACCACGTAACCGGTAGGTGCCGGGCTGAAGAAGCTGCATTTCCACAGGGCTATTTAAATTGTCACCATTGAAAGATGCGCTAAAGCCTGGCCCATTGACCCCAAAGACACAACCTTCATCTCCATCGTTACAATCTGGCAAATAGTGCCTGAAAAATACATATCTTGCGGAATCCAGCGTAAAATAAGCTTCTTGGGGCAAACTGGAATCTTCAATGTTCAGACTCTCGGTTCTTTTCATTTGTTCTTTTTCCGGAAAATTGGAATAACTGTTCAGTTCATAATTAAACTTTGCCCATCCTCCTGTAGGATAGTTAATCCTTTGTAAAACACCCAGTTTATTAAATGCCACATCAGGCTCTCGGTTTGCTCCGGGTAAGCTAAACCATCGGTCACCATAATGATTGGTCTCAGGGCTTGTATCAAACTCAGGGATCAAGGTATTGTTTAATGTTTTACCGTTATAAAAACTCCAATGATCCTGTGCATGACTAAAACGATCCGGGAAAAAAAGATCTCCTGTACCGGACCGGTAATAGTTGAAACTGCGGTACAACAGTGAAGTGCCATCAGCACCTGTTTGTACAATCTTTTTTAAGAACCACCTTGTAGGAGTTTCTATGTATTCAAAGTCAAATGTTTTCAACGTATATCCATCACGTCGAAAAATTACCCGGTGTAGGGCCTGGACCCCGGTAACCTCATTAATTGTTCTTGGGATTGGTTCAAAAAGTACCTCATCACCCTGATTGTTATAGATACGGTGTAAACGAAGTGTCTGCAGGCGCATTGTTCTAACGCATGGAGCAGGATCATTTAAGACATGAGTATTCCCATACCTGAAATAGTCTGTCTCCGATGTATGAACGGTATACGAGGTAATATCAGCTTTATACTCAAAAAAAATATGATTCTGTCGATCAGAAGTAACAATTTTAACCAATGGCCAGGAATTCTGCGCAGTTACGTTGGGCACCTGTTCATGGTTAAAGGTATCACCTGACTTACAATTGTCTGACAAAACCTCCACCTCTTCAAAATAAGTGGTTTGTCTATCGGACGTCTCACCAAAAAAATACTGGGTGCCATCGGTGTCGGTGAGATGCCAACCAGAGGAGCCTGCCACATCAAAAGGATGGGAAATAGTGACTTTCTGACGTGGTATCAGGTGCATATTCCTGTCCTGATCAAAAACAAATTTACCGGTAGAGCCAGGGATGGAAAAGTAATACAAATCCGCTTGGGTATCAATACCGCCGGCCAGTGCAAACATCAGTTCTAAATAGTCAGCATAATCGTGATTGTCGCCTACGGCATCAAAAGTACAATCCTGAATGTAATCTCTGGATAAAAATGCTTTAGCCCGATCACTGAACCAGCCAGCATTATCCAATTCATCATTTAATCCTCTGATGGTTCTACTCAACACGCCTCCGGCATTTAAGGTCCAACCGGCACCAGTCCAGCTATCTATATCTTCTACCTTGAGCCCAGCAGCATGATAACTAAGCCTTATGGGAATGGATAGGTCTCCCGCATTAAAAGTTCCCAATGGTACTTGTGTATCCGGCAACCCGGTATATAAAGACACTGGATGGTCAATAAATTTACCTAAAGAAGCCGCTTCGGGAGATGGAGGAATAACGTTCGTAAAGAACTGATCTTGTCCGTAAGAAAATCTCGGGATCAACGCTAAAAAAAGGATAATGTTGTAGAGCAAATGGCCTTTTAAATGCATAATTTTAAGCTTATTATGGATTAAAACAAGGTGAAAAACAGGTAAGGTAATCCCCTTCCGGGTTGATATTGTAGGTTGGAATGCAAATCTATGGTATACCTTTTGCATGGTTCACAGGGGCATCCCTATGCCAACCCAGGCAGGCAGTATCCGGGGGTGGCGGAATAAGATCATGATCGTTTTGTGAACCCTGGGCAAAGATACAACAGATGAAATGACCAGGAAAAAAGATGATATAAGGGTTTTCATAATTATAGGGCATATTCGAAATATAATATACTCCTGTTGTTAAAAAAACATGATTATTGTCATGAAATTATATTGCATTCTATACACCATAGGCTTTGGTAAGTAGTTATCGGCGATAGATTAGTCAATACCCAGGGTTGGGTGTTTTTTAACTTGCCGCAGGCTCAGACTCGGAACACTCATCCCCAAAAAATGTCGTTAAACGTCCCCTACACACCCTCACCGATGCCACATTTCAGATATCACCTGCCCGGCGTATCATTACATCAATTAAAGCCAACTATAGACAACGAAATATCCTCCGGGGCCAGGTCTTCGGAGGATTTTTTGTTTATGGGATTTGGTTATTCGTTATTGGTTAATAGTTAATGGGGCAAGGAGGTTAGAAGAGTTTTGTCAGCTCAACAACCAATATTAAGCCCAATAACTTAGTAACTATTAACCAATAACCGAACCACTAACTATATCTGTCTTTTCAGCCGGAAAACATTGGAGTAGATCTCTTCTCCGCGCCTGACACGGATGCGTAATTTCTTATTTTCCCTTGCATTCAGAAAAGCTATGACATTGGATAGCGTAAGATTCCTCGAATCTATATTGTTGATGGAAAGAATGATATCACCTTTTTTAAACCCTGCCTTTTCTCCAGAAGACTCCTCTCTTACAGATACGATCTCATAGGTATTGAGGCGACTGCCTTTTGCCTTCACTACCAGACCACTCATATTATAGGTAAATGGTTTTTTGAATGCCTTGCCCTTTTTCAGATAGATCCGCTCCCCTGGAAAATCAAAGATGACTTTAAAACGGTTCAGGATCTCGCCTCCTATGGAGCCGTTCCTGAATCCCGAGTTCAGTGAACCGTCGCCGGAGTTCATCAGACTGTCAAGGAGGGCATCCTCCTCAGGGAAAGTAGCGATAAGGTCCTCCCAATGCCGCTGACCCAGCTCAAACTTTTTTAGCCGGGCGATCTTGCCGTTTAAAACACCCCCCAGGCCTCTCCCCAGGGAGCTCGTGATGTGTTTTTCCGGGACGTACAACAGTGGATCTGAATTTTCATCAAGGAAAAGCCCGTGGCTGGCACCGGAGTCTATCATCAGTTTCAGGTCCAGTGCTACATTATCACAGTAAGCGACATGACCGGTTATATAGGGCTTTGTATCCTCCACGCTTATAGGGATCATCTGATAGGACTTTTTTGGTTTGAAGTGCTCCGGTGTGGTGAGTGTCAATATCTTGGTATCATAGTTGATCTCCACGATGAAACGGCTGAAAAGCTCATAGCCGAGTATTCCCTGCACTTCCGTACCCAGGTAATTCCGCAGCTCCAGGTAATCTTCTTCCAGTACCAACATGGAATGCCCTTTGCCCTTGATCCCCGGTGGCAGTGTAAGTGAAACCCCGCTGGTAACATAGGCCTGTACGATCTTATCCCCGCCTAAACCGGCTATAGTATACTTTTTGTTATAGGTAAGATTCAGAATATCACTATATGCCTTTTCCGTCAGTATAGTGGTGCGTACCCCGGTATCCAGTACAAATCTCAGTGGGAGCTGGTCATTTAGTATGACTGGAATAACAATAAGATTGCTGTAAACCTGAAAGGGGATCTTGACCTTTTTGGCCTGCCCGACAATATGAAAACCCAGGGTCTGCGTCTGACAGAAGCCAGAAAAAGTAATGCAAAACAGTTCAACAAAAAATACAACCAAAAAGTAAAGTCGAATCATACAGGCCGCCTCTCCTACTCTAAAATTTAGTTAATTTCGGGGAATTATTTTTAAAGGTCAATATAAATTCAACGACACAACAAACAAATAACCCAAATTAGACGATCTTTCCGGAGTACTGAAAAACCGGACCTCAGGTCTTGTCCAGTTTATCCCAGATCGAATAATCCCCAAAGGTAAAAGAGTGAAGTGTATCAAGCGTATCCTCCACTTTATCAATGGTGATCAGCAGCTTACGATTTTTAGGTTGCAAAAAGCCTTCTTTTACCATATGGTCGAGCTGTGAGAGCAGCAGGTCGTAGTATCCGTTTATGTTCAGTACTGCCACCGGCTTTTTTATCAGCTCCAGTTGCACCCAGGTAAGTATTTCACCAAGCTCTTCCAACGTGCCAAATCCCCCGGGCAGGGCAATAAAAGCATCAGCCATGTCAGCCATTTTATGCTTGCGTTCATGCATGGAACGCACTATGATCAGCTCGGTGAGGCTAAGGTGTCCTACCTCTTTATCCATCAGAAAATCCGGAATAACACCTATAACTTCTCCACCCCGGGTCATTACCCGGTCCGCTATGGCGCCCATCAGGCCTATATTGCCGCCACCATAGATCAGCCGTAGTTTATGATTGACCAGCGCGTCGCCCAGTTTATGGGCCGTATCAACGTGTATTTTGTTTTTGCCGGCAGCAGACCCGCAGAAGACACAAATATTCTTCATAAATTAGATCATATTTATTGGTAAATGATATTGAGCAAGGGGCAGGAAGCTATCCCCCACGCACTTGTACCTGGCATCACCTCAATAAGTAAAACTAATGAAAACAAATCAGCATGACTAAAAGATCCACCATTACTTCAGGCGCCCGTTGGGAAGATATTGTAGGGTATTCAAGGGCTACGAAAATTGGTAATACTATTGAGATTTCCGGTACGGTTTCCATTGAGGACGGCCAGCCCGTAGCTAAAAACGATGCCTATGGACAAACCAAAAGGATCCTTGAGATCATCGGAGAAACACTGGATAAAGCAGGGGGCGGTATACAGGATGTTATCCGAACCCGTATCTACGTGACGGATATCAGCAAATGGGAGGAAGTAGGAAAAGCACATGGAGAGATATTTGGAAAAATAAAGCCTGCCACTTCCATGGTAGAAGTAAGCAGATTAATATCTCCTGAATTTTTGGTGGAAATTGAGGCTACGGCTATTCTTCCGTAGTTCCGTCTATATCATGCTTATTATTGCTCACCATTTTGTTTGGAAAAATGATTGGCGAAATAATTGCTAGAACGAACAAGACTAAAACCAGAACAAGGGCCCCCATGTCATTTGAATTTTTGTATTTGCCTGCAAATATAGCAGGGCGTTGTCATTTTAAAAATTATTATTTGAATTACGTTCTTTTCCCCGGAAAAAAGGCACTTTACCAGTGGTATATGGTGCTTTTACTGCTTTTGTCATCTTTTTATCTTCATGCTCAGAGGTCTACTCTTTTCTCCAATGACAGCACTATTTACGCTATTGGAGATGTAGAGAATGGTCTTCAGCAGGGGCGCTGGCAGTACTATGATTCCACAGACACTAAAATAGAAGAGGGTGAGTTTGACAAAGGCAAGAGGATAGGCACATGGAACACCTATTATTCCGAGGGCCCTGTACGCTCAGAGATCACCTTTGAAGAGGGAGAACCTCAGGAGTACAAGGAGTATTACAAGATCAAAAAGCTAAAGATAAAAGGACAGTTCTCCGAAGGTAAAAGGTCCGGACAATGGGTGCATTACTATGCCAACGGGCAGGTGGAAAAGGTGGAGAATTATCAAAACGGGTTAAGGAAAGGCCCCACACAGACCTTTGATGTATACGGAGGCCCCATGGCGACAATGGAATATGAAAACGATACACTCAATGGAAAATACAAGGAATACAATGAGTTTGGTTATGTATTAAAAGAAGGAACCTTCGTGAGAGGTATAAAGCATGGCATGTGGACAGAAAACCATAATATTGGCAGAAAAGCGAAGATCGAACACTACAAAATGGGTGTGCCGGACAGCACGTGGCAGGCATACTACCGTGATGGCAGCCTGATGTCCGAGCAGTACTACAAAGACGGGCTGCCCGTGGCTACCTGGAAGGAATACTACAGTAACGGTAAGGTAGCTGAAATAAAGCACCATAAAGACGGGTGGCAGGACAGTATATACCTCAGCTACCATGCCAGTGGCAAGCTGAAGGTACAGGGATACTATAAAAACGGACTAAAAGCAGGCAACTGGAGATACTTCAACAGGACCGGTTATATAGTGGAAGAGGGAGCTTATGAAAACGGCCAGCAACAGGGGCAGTGGTTTACCTACCATAACAATGACGTATTAAAAAGCATTGGTAGCTTTGAGAACGGGCTGGAAGATGGTTTGTGGGGGATTTTTCATCCCAATGGGCAGTTAATGCAGGAGGAAACATGGCAAAAGGGTAAACTGTGGAACATCTCTGCGTTTTACACCTCCGAAGGGGTTCAGCTGGACCCGGGTGGTCTGAAAAACGGTAATGGCCTGAAGATCAACTATTACACCAGTGGTAAAAAGGAAATAGAATGTGAATTTGCCAATGGTGTACCACACGGTAAATGGACTTATTTTTATGAAAACGGGGACGTGGCGGAACAAGGTGAGTTCAAAAATGGTTTGAGGGAGAACAAATGGACGTACTTCTATCAGGGTGGGAAAAAAGAATCGGAAGGCAGGTATGTGAAGGGCGAAAAGTCCGGAAAATGGCACTATTACTACAAAAGCGGGCGCCTGAGAGAGCAAATTGATCATGACAAAAAGCAACCTAAATAGCCATAACAGAGTATAACACACATCGGCTCAATGATTAACAACCTATGAGGAAATTAATTGTAGTTGGC
>LYSV01000191.1 GCA_001657315.1 Flammeovirgaceae bacterium BBD 1991-12
AGGGTTAGCCGGTCATCCGGTACCTGGTCCAGGAAATCACTACATGAAGTAATAAAAAGGATAATAAATACCTTAGGTAAATTTATTTTCATCGTTTTCATGCCGTTAAAATTGTAAGTTGAGACCTAGCGAATAGATTGTACTGTTGGGATATCGGGCACCGTTTGAAGTGAACAATTCAGGGTCCCAGATATCGAATTTGCTGAATGTGAGAAGGTTTACGCCTCTCATGTATATGCGCGCATTTTTCATCTTCAGGATCTGAGCAATATGTCCGGGTAGGGTATACCCCAGTTCAGCTGTTTTAAGGCGCAGAAAGTCAATATCCCTGAGCCACCAGGTACTCGTCTGGGTATTGTTACTCTGACCTACCGCTGAAGAACCATAGGACAGTCTTGGATACATGGCATTGGGATCAGGATCTTCTTCCGTCCACCTGTCCAGTGCTACCTTATATAAGTTTGCGCCTCCTCCATCTCCCTGAAATGGAATTATTCCGGTGCCACTCATGATTATGTCTGCCTCAGCCTGTCCCTGGAAAAACAGGCTCATATCAAAATTGCGATAGCCCAAACTGATGCCAAAGCCATAGGTAAGCGCCGGAACATCTCCCTGCCCGATCCGCGAAACGTCATAGGCATCAATGCGACCATCCTCATTGAGATCCTTGTATTTAATATCCCCGGGCATGACTTCCCCGAATTGCTCCGCAAAATCTCCGTCTTCGGAAGTTATGAAGCCATCACCATTGGCATCATCTTCAAAAGTAAATAGCCTTTCAGCGGTAAATCCATAGCGCGCCAGTACCGGGTCACCCCTGCGTTCCATCCATGGATATTGCTGTTCAGGCTGGCCGTTCTCCAGTATTTTATTCCGGTTGTAGGAAAAGGTCCCTCTGAAACCCACGATCAGGTTCCTGAAACTCTTGTCAAAATTGATCGAACCGTCAAATCCCTTGTTTTCAACAATACCTATGTTGCCAAAGGGATCAGCATTTAAGCCAATGTAATTCGGTATATCAGCTCTCCCCAAAAAGGCTCCTTCGGTATATTCCTTAAACACATCAAATATGATCCCGAGGCGGTAATTGAACATGTTGATCTCTATCCCCAGGTCCTGCTTGCGTGCTTCTGCCCAGGTGACATCCACGGCGTAGGAATTTTCAAAAATACCATCATACCTGATCCTGTTCTTTCCATAGGTATATCCTCTGCCTCCATCTCTGACCACCTCTCCGATATAGGCAAACCTGCCCGCTCCGGAAGCGGACCCTACTTTACCATCAGTATATCTGATCTTAAGAAAATCTACTACGCCGCCGGCAAGAGATTTAAAGAATTTCTCATTGGAAATTGCCCAGCCCACTCCGAAAGCCGGGAAGAATCCATACCGCTGGGAAGGTGCAAAATTCTCAGATCCGTTATAGCCTGCATTAAATTCAACAAAGTAACGATCATCGTAGGCGTAGGTGACCCTTCCGGCCAATCCCTGGTTTCTGAAGGGTATGGATTCCGTGAAATTATCTGCAAATGCATTTAAATAGTCTGTTTTGTTGAACAGTAATAATCCCCCTACACGATGCTTGTCAAAAGCCCTGTCGTAATTAAGGGAGGTTTCCATATAAAACCGCCTGTTTCCACCATTGGAACGGTCATAACTCAGGAAGTTTTGTCCCTGAAAAGTGGGTACCGTACCCAAATTCAAGGTCCCGTCCGGGTTCCTTGGGTTATTTATATCTACGATCCATGTGTCTTCACGCTTTCTCCTTTGAATACGATGTTCATTATAGGCATCAAAAGCAAACATGGCCGTGTAGGAAAGTCCTTCGGTTAAACCATCCAGATCCTGTGTTACCCTCAGGTTTGAATACAACTGGTTACGGTCATGATTCTGATACCCTCTGAGTGTAGCATCAGCATAGGGGTTTCTCATACCACCATTCGGGCTCCTTCCAGGAACAAATCCGCCGGGATACATGACCGGATACTCTACGGGGCTTACCTCGAGCGCGCCATTGAATATCGTGTTGGCCGATTCCCCGGGATAGTTACCTTCGGACAAATAACCCTGGATCCCCAGATCCACCTTAGTCGTGGGAGTCAGATCCATCGTGACATTAGTGGTCACATTATACCTTGTGAAACGGGCTTTTGAGTCGTACTGTGCCAGGGCGTCGGTATTATACAGGCCTGTTTCGTCGTAATAACCCAATGACACATAATACTTTGAAGTAGCCGAACCGCCATTTACATTCATAGTGGCCTGCCGGTTGTATCCAAAGTCCCTGAATACCTCATCCATCCAATTGACATCGGGATAAACAAACGGGTCATAGTTACTTTCCGTTCTTTCAATGACCTCCTGGCTGAATCTCGGCGCTTCCCCCCTGGTAGTAAGCGCCTCATTGGACAGTTTCATGTAATCGACACCTCCAAGTAGTTCTGGTGTCTGCGTAAAACGGGTAATCCCCTGGTTAAAATCAAACGTGACTGTTGGCCTGCCTTCCTTTCCTTTTTTGGTGTTTATAAGGATCACCCCATTGGCTCCCCTGACACCATACACTGCTGTGGCTGAGGCGTCTTTTAAAATACTGAAGGATTCAATATCCTGGGGATCTATATTATTCATAGACCGTTCCACACCATCCACAAGGACCAGCGGACTGCTACCCCCACTCATGGTGGAAATACCTCTGATCCATATATCTGCCCCGTCATAACCTGGCTCCCCCGATCTCTGCACACCGGTTATACCCGCAAGGCGTCCTGCCAGCATGGTACTGATATTTGCTACGGGATGATCCAGCTCGCGGGCAGGGATACTGGACTGGGCACCCGTAAAGCTGATCTTTCTCTGCTCTCCAAAACCTACTACAATGACCTCTTCGAGTGCCTGGATGTCCTGCACCAGACTGACATCTATGCTGCTTCGGTTTGCAATGGGTATTTCCTCAACCTGATACCCGACAAAACTGAAAATTAAAACCCCATCTGCCGGGGCTTCAAGCGAATACCTGCCATCCGCATCGGTAATGGTTCCCATGTTGGTGCCTTTTATCCTTACGTTGACACCGGGTAGTCCTTCATCATTGTCTGTTACGGTCCCTGAAACCGTTATATTTTGAAAAACAACCTCTATATTACCTCTTGAATAGGCATTTTTCAGTTTTTTAACGTTGATGAGGTTATTGACCTGCCTGAAACGCAGATCCGTGATTCTCGAAACTTTTATCAGGATGTCATTAACAGAAAGTTTTCCGGATATATCAATCCGGGCTTTACGATCTATATGGCTTTTGTCATAGATAAAACTAAATTCTGTTTCCTTTTCTATGGTTTTAAATATCTCCAGGATGGAAGCGCTCCTGGCATCCATTTCTATAAATACCTCTTTGACGCTCCTGTTCTGTGCCTTTCCGTTACTGGCCGTTAAAACACCTGCAAACAGCACCTGGAGAAAAAAACCATAGAATAGTAACTTAAAACTTATTATAGATAAGAACTGTAGATGATTTCTCATACTTTTGGAATGTTATAAGTTATCGGATCGATTAATGATCAATCCATTCTGCGAATCGCCAAATTCTTTACAGAAGGATTGATGAAGATTAGATGACTACGGGAGTTGTGCATATGGCTCCCGTTTTTTTGGTAAGATGATTAGTCCATATGATTACAGTTTAAGTTCAACATTTTTTCCCGTGATCCGGAATTCCAGATCATACGTAAAACTGAGGCTATTCAAGACCTGCTCCAGGGCTTTGTTTTCAAAGCGCCCGTTCACCTTCCATTGCGTGGATGGCCGGCCGGTAACTTTGATCTTTACGCCGTACCAGCGCTCGAGCATTACAACCAGTTCTTTAAGGCTATTATCTTCGAATACCAGGATACCATCTTTCCAGCCGAATGCGATCAGCGGATCGATCCTTACCTTTTCCATCTTATTGCCACTTTGGGAGATCAGCACGCCCTCTCCGGGATCGAGTACCTGTTCATGAGCGGTGCTATCGTTTAGTTTTTTTACTCTTACCTTACCGGTTTTTAGCGATATCTTCATCCTGTCCTCACCGGCAAAAGCCCTTATATTGAAGGAAGTTCCCAGAGCAGTGGTCATTATATCCCTGCTGATTACGTTAAATGGTCTGCCTTCATCGGGTTGCACCTCGAAAAAAGCTTCCCCCTCTACTCTTACCGTTCTGCTGTGTTTCCCATAATCAGAATCGTAGGTTAGTCTGCTGTCAGCATTAAGGATTACTCTGGTCCTGTCGGGCAGTAGCATGCTGGATTTGCGCCCCTGCGGATTTTCCTTGTTAATTATGGTGAGTTTATCATTTATTTCCTCTTGCGAACCCTTCCACCAAAGGATACTCAGGCAAATGATGATGAATGAAGCAGCTATTTTGTAAAATAATTTCGTTGGCTTCAGACGCTTTCTTTTGTAATTAAATTCTGAAAAATCAGTTTTGATCGAAGTCTGCGCAATAATATTCGACAGGATCTCATCCTTATCCCCGGGCTTAAGGGTGAGTTTCCGGTACTCCAGAGACCTTAAAAACTCACGGGCGGCATTCACCAATTCTACTTTATCCGGGTTATTCTCAAGCCGCTTATTCCAAAAAAGATCACGTTCGTAGGTAGGTTCCAAAATCCACTTTCTAAAGTCTTCATTGGCCAGCAGTTCAATCAATGTGTCTTTGTCCTTCTTCATATAATCATGGAGGTTTCATCCCTATAAGCGCTCAACATGGAAAAGAACCTCAAAAAAAATTGAAAAATCAGAAGGCCTGTTAAAAGGTGGATTCGAGCCTTAAATTGAACATTATGCCATCCTCTGTTTATCCCTGAATCCACCCAAATAAGACTCCTCTGTAGGATTCCCCACGGGGTCCAGTGGACTCGCAGAGTCCGGTGGACCCACGGGGTTCCTCACAGAGTCCTGCGGATCCACAGGATTCTGCAAATGCGAATGTGAAAAACGGGAGACCAATCGCGGTAGATTGCACCTAAGGGAGTCAGGGGTGCGGCCGATATACTTAAGTTAATGGCATCGAACCCTAATAATCACTTGGGCAGTTGATCACATAAATCAAAAGAGTGAGCGTTGGGTCTCCGATGCAGATGACTAAACCCTAATGACATAGAATAAGAACAAAAACAACAAAAAGCTCCTTTAACTTTCCCAGGGCTTTATAAAGTAAACTCCTCGCTGATTTTACATGCTCATATCCCAGAAGTTCCGCAATGGATTGATAATCCATATTTTGATAATAGAAATAGTAGATTATTTCTCTTTCCTTAAAGGAAAGCTTTTCAATGCTCATTCTCAGCCGCTTTTCTCTTAATTCCCTCGTCTGCAGATTAACAATGTTTTCCTCTGTGGAAGGCATGGGAACAAACAGGTTTCCCTTCACGGCGTCCATGGATTTATGCGTGAAATCCTTTTTAAGGTAAGACATCAGCCTGTTTCTGCAGGATTTAAGTAAATAGAGCCTGATGTTATCCGTAACGGAAACAGATTCTCTTTTATTTCTGATAAAGATAAAAAGGTCCTGCACGCAGTCTTTGATGAGATCCTCATTTTGTGTAAACTGATAACAATAGTTGATCAGCAGCTCAAAATACTCCTCATAGATGAAAACGAAGGCAGCTTCATCCCCACTTTTAAAAGCCTTCCACACTTTGGTGTCGCTTTTACCTTTCCAGCCTTTTTTCCCGTAGGGTTGAACACGGACGTTTGAGCTGAGGGTCAAATCATGTTTTTTCGGGCCTTCATTAACCGATCCGGTTTTCATTTTGTGCTTTTTATTATGACAAGCTCACAATTGATAAGTTAACTACAAGATAATCAACACTTTATAGTACATAATATCTGAATGGTACACCTGTGTACATAAACTTCAACACCTTTTGTAACCTCTTATTCCGTAATATGCAATATAGGCATAGCAAACCAGGGGAACAACAAATGACAACTGCACACTTCCTGTCAGGTCTGTAACCACACCCTGGGCCGGAGGCAGTAACGCTCCACCAACAATAGCCATCACCAATAGCGATGATCCCTGTGCTGTTTGCTTTCCCAGCCCTTTGATCGCCAATGAAAATATTGTGGGAAACATTATGGAATTGAAAAGACCGATAGATACAACAGCCCATAGAGCAATTGTACCTTCCAGGACAATGCCCATAGCAAGACAAACCATTACGGAAACACTGAACAGCCAGAGCGTTCGGTTGGGAATGAATTTACCCAGGAGCAGCACCGCTACGTTGAGCAGGATAAAACCACTGGCGTATTTTACAATTTCTGTTTCGTAGACGCTAAAAAGCGTGATGAATGTGATGATCGCTATACCCGCTATAACCACCAGGCGCATCCCTGTGTGTTTAAGATCAGCAAGGGCCACGGCTCCGAAAAACCTGCCAACCATGGCACCGCCCCAAAAAAGTGCCAGGAAATGACTGGCCTCCCCCTCCTTCAGGCCTGCAATATCCGGCTGTGCAGCAAAACCGATCAGGTTGCTCCCAATAGTCACTTCACCACCTACATAGGCAAAAATGGCCACCATCCCCAGCACGAGGTGTTTGTGCCGGGCAGCTTCCCCTTTCTCCACTTTTAGCGCTCCATGAGCGCCAACCTCCGGCAACTTAAACAACCTGAATATAAAGGCCATCAAAATGAGCACCAGCGCCAGGCCGATGTAAGGGATCTTTACAGCATCAGCTCCCGTTGTCCCGGCTCCAGTGTTCCCAAAAACCAAATATCCTCCAATTAACGGAGCTATAGTGGTTCCCAGAGAGTTGAAGGCCTGTGTCATATTCAGGCGGGAGGAAGCTCCTCCTGGCTTACCTAAAATAGTTACATAGGGGTTGGCGGCAATCTGCAGAATGGTGATACCTGCGGCCAGGACAAACAGTGCAAAAAGGAAGAAGGCGTAGTTCACAAAAATAGCCGCAGGATAGAACAGCGTACATCCAAGAGCTGTCACCAGTAACCCTGTAATGATCCCGTTTTTATATCCAATCCTCCCAATGGGATCACCCTTTGAAACTGACACAACATAGTAGAGTAGTGAAATAATAAAGTATGCTCCAAAAAAAGCTGTCTGGATCAGCATGGCTTGCCAGTTTTGCAGGGTAAAGACACTTTTCAGGTGTGGGATAAGAATGTCGTTCATGCAGGTAATGAACCCCCACATAAAAAAAAGCAGGGTCACAAGAAATAATGGCCCATAGTAGTTTTTATGGGTATCCAACCCGGAGGCAGCATTGATATTTTGAGCAGTAGTTATTGATGGCATAATTGTCTTCAAAAGTGTTTAAGGTCTGAGATTTGATAATACCTGTGGCAGGCGGACCCGACGATGGTAGCCTTCTCTCCCAAATGAGAGATCTCAATAGGGATTGAGCATCCACGTTTTTCCAGTTCTCCTTTTAATGCTGGCAGAAAATGGCAGCAGGCATTGGCAATATTTCCTCCGATGACGACGACTTCCGGGGGATCTGTTTTGATGAAGATCTCCAGAAATTCAGCAAGGTTCCCTGCAAACTCATTAAAGATCAATTCCAATATGGTATCGTCATCGCTTTGCTCTATCATCTCTCTGACCCCACTGACTATCCGGCCTGTTTTCTCATGATAAGCACTGACAAACCACCGGGTAGAAATGTATTCTTCTATGATACTTTCTTTAAATGGGGCGCACCACAGATCGGCGTCTTCTGCTAGGCCTTCATGAAATCGTGCACTACCCAGCCCCGTACCTAACGTAATACCAATAGCGTTGAAAGCTTCTTTTGCTGCTCCGGAAACTGTTTCCCCCAAAAGATAACAGGCTGCATCGTTGGCAAAGGAGATGCCGTCCGCAGATATGTCCAGTGCATCGGCCAGCAGCCTTTTAACATTTTGCCGGTACAGCACATCGTATTTACCCTGGCCCCGCATCAGCGCAATACCTTCATTGTAATTGAAAGGTCCGGGAATGGCTATGCCAATGCCTCTGCCGACTTCCTCCATAGGACGAACCTCCCGGATACAGGTGGCCCATGTAGCTATGATCTCCTCAATGCAGCCAAAGGCATTGACCGATCTACGTCGCAAGGACTTGTCAGTACATACTTTCCCACATACATCTACCAAACCAGCGGTAATGTGAGAACCACCTATATCTACTCCAATCACCTTGTTATCTTTCATAATGTCACTCTTTGTTATCTTTCAGTCTCATTGACCTGTAGCTCATAGCCCATGTTCTATGCGATTCTCATCATTCGGATCTGTCTGCCATGTAGTATCGCTGCCAACACTTGCTCACATCATGCCCTGTTATTCAATTTCAGTAACCCACTTTTCAGTTACATACTGAAAGGGCTGATCTGATGCTGTGATCTCTACTACTCCCCCCCTGCTGATTTCTTCGTGGGTCAGCCAGTTGCGATTGATCTTTTTGCCGTTAAGAGATATCTCTTTTACATAAAAGGCATCATCGTCAAAATTCTTTACTTCTATGGTCAGCGAAGTGTTGCTGGTTGTGTTTAACCTGACTTTCCTGAATAGTGGCACATGAACATAATACACCGGCCATCCTGCACAAGCAGGAGAAAGCCCTGTGGCAGCTAAGACAAACCAACCTGACATGGCGCCTGCATCATCATCCATAGTCCTGAGGAAAGCTTTGGGCTGATTTTTATAGATTCGCCCTACAAAAGGGTCTATTCCTCTGCTGTTTCCATTGAAGTAGAACTGATGGACAGTGTCAATGGCAATTTTACGGACCAGCTCTTCGCTTTTCCATGGCTGTGAAGTAGCATGATAAAGCCAGGGTACCTGTATGTCAGGTTCATTGGCATGATTATAATAATCCTGTTCAAAAAAAACATCCAATTGATCGATGAATGCTTCCTCGCCTCCACATAACTCTATTAAACCCCTTACATCATAAGGTACCATCCAGCGGTATTGCCATACCGTACCCTGGTACATGCCTCTGGCACCCATCCGGTCAACATCACTGTTTGACATATCTTCGAAATCCTTCTTCCAGTATTTTTTATAGTTCAGCGCTTTTTGTCTGTAGTCATGAGCCATCTCTCCCCGGCCCGATTCCTGAAGTATTTCCGAAAGCGCCCATGTGTCATAGCTCGATTCCAAAGCTTTATCAGGACTGCTGTAGTCCAGTCTTTTGTTTTCGCTTATCAGAGAGTCCATGATATCTTTAAAATTGACATGATACCCTTTGCGCCAGGCATCCAGCAATACCACTACGGCATGCTCCGTCCTCACGGTTTGTGAAGGCTCATGATCAGTCGAAAAGTTCTTTTTACCATGCAGATACATATTGGTGACTGACCAGATCATGTCTTCATACACAGCAGGATAAGCCATTGAAAGCAGAGGCAGCTGTGTTTTATAGTTGTCCCAGATTGCCCAACCGTTGTAGAATGTGTTCGCGGCCTTTTGCGGTGAACCATCAATGGCACGGTAAGCGCCATCAGGCTCGGAGATAACAAAAGGAGATTGTAAGGTGCGATATAGTAACGAGTAAAAAAGCTTTTCCCTCTCCTTATCCCCTTCTACTTTGATGTGATCAAGTTGCTCATCCCAGGACTGGCGGGCTTCCTCTCTTAATTGCCCGAAAGGTCTGTAGTTAACA
>LYSV01000192.1:0-8987 GCA_001657315.1 Flammeovirgaceae bacterium BBD 1991-12
TTTTCTGTCATAAGCTGCTCAGGGACAATGAAAGGATCAAAGATAAGGGGATTGTAAGCCGGATCAGGGGTTATATGGCAGAACATGCCGATTGGCAGGTAGCACAGCAGTTTAAAGCATTAATTATCAGTGTATTAAAGACGAAACTAATAAAAAATAAAGCACCTGGGTTAAAAGCACTATAATTTTGCGCAAGCTTCCTGAGCCTGGTGATGGTCGAAGCCGCTAATCAGACCTCTTGAAGCACTCTGAGTCAGCTTTTGAATGAGTTTTAAGTATTTCCTGATGTTACACAGACTTCTGAGTCCGGATCATATTGCCACGGCAAGCTATATCCTCTGTTCCATCCGTATGAAAGATGTATTTCCCCAACTGGCCTCAATCACAGACCCAGGCAACACGTTCAAAAACTTCCTGCTATTTTTTCTATGCGAATAGGTCCGTGACGCCTTAAAAATCCCTTGCTCCAGCCTACCAAATATCCCCCTCTTATTAGCCATACTTTCCCCCCCATTCCCGTCCGGTGAAGCCGCTATTTTTACATCTGGCACCTAAACTCAACGCTATGATGAAGATGAAAAAATCGCTGACATTATGTAAAACCCGTGTCCTTTTTGGCTACAGGACCTCATTCTCCTTTATCCTGAAACAGGGAATGGATTGACTTATAAAAAGAAGCAGAAGTACAAAAAGAATACATCATGAAAAAAACATTTTACCCAATCCTGTTCATTATTCTAACAGTATTTCCAATGATTGGAAATGCGCAAACCGTCACCATAGACCATTCGGTACAACGATACATTGGGAATGTATCTGAACTGAACAGGCCCACTTATTTTACTATCCATGACAGTGGTTCCGACCCGGATGCACAAATATTTTTCAATGATTACAACACCTATCCCGGCAGGCAGTTCTGGGGACCCTTTTCCGTGGCCAGGAACCAAACCGGTAGTGTGGGCACCTACCCGCCCCTGCAGGGAGGCAATGGTTTAGTAAAAGATATTTTCACAGGTATCCAAACCGAACACCCCTACAACGTTTTCGTGGACGGCATAGACACCAAAGCTGCGGCTGACTGGGCGGCAGATTATTACATCAACCGGGTAACGACCGTTCCCGAATTTTTTGAGCCCATGAACGAACCTTTCGTGCATGCAGGGGAATACGGATCGAACATTCCGGATATCAAACGGCAGATGTCCGAACTGTTCCGGGATATAGGCAACAAATTTCACAACACACCGGAGCTGGCCAACATGAAGGTGATAGGCTATTCAGCGGCATGGGCCTCGCTGGAATTATGGGATTTTGGCCATTGGGAACAAAACCAAAAAATGTTCATGGATATCGCAGGCGCCGACATGGATGCCTTTGCCACCCACTTATATGATGGAGTAAACGTTGTTGGTCAGAGTACGAGAAGATCAGGAAGCAACTCGGATGCTATTCTGGACCTGATCGAAACGTATAGTTATACCAAATGGGGTGTGGTAAAGCCTCATGCGCTTTCAGAGTATGGAGCCATCGAAGAGGGATATGGCGATAATTACAGTGATCTGGCCAGCATTCAGTCGGTAAGGTCCCAGAATCACCTGATCTTTGGTTTCATGGAACGTGAGGACCGGATGATCATTACCATTCCGTTCAATACCGGCAAGGCACGATGGCATATCACCGAGGCCAACAATTATCAGCCCTATGGTGCGGCCACATGGAAACCTTCGAACATCGGACAGCCCAACCCCACTGGCTGGGTATACACACCGAGGATCGAATTTTATGAACTATGGAAGGAAGTAAAAGGAAAACGGGTGGAAATACAGACTGATAACCCGGATATCCAGGTGCAGGCATTCGTGGATGGCACAAAACTGTTTGTGGCATTGAACAACCTGGACGATCATCCTCAAAATGTTGACCTGAACATGGTAGCAGGACTGTCGGGCCTGCAAAATGTACGTATCAAAACGCTTAAGATCTACCCGGATGTCCCCTACGAGACCAGCGACAATACACAAACCACGGCCCCTGTGAACATTTCACTGATTGCAGGTGAAACGGCCGTTCTGGAATACACTTTCACTGACAATGTCAGCTTTTCCAATGTGATCCGCAGCAGGAATTATTATACAAGCAAGCACCTGCAGCCGATCACAGCCAACACACCCATATCCTTCACTTTCAACGGTGTCGATACCGGCACGGGATACGCAAAATTAAAGATGACCATCGGCAGGAAGCATGACGTTTCCAAAACACCGGTTGTTACAGTAAACGGGATCACGGTACCTGTACCTTCCAACATCAAGGGCTACGATCAGGCCAACCGTACCGACTTTTTCGGGACCATCGATATTCCTGTGCCCATGGAGCTGATCCAGGCCAGCAATACCATCACCTTTACCTTCCCTGATAATGGCGGACGCCTCGCATCCGTCATTTTGAATACGGAAAAATACGATAATGCTCAACCGGTACGTGTGGCTTACCCTGGTGTTGTGCCGCTCGCTATCCCGGCAGTGATTGAAGCAGAAAACTACGATACCGGCGGAGAAGGTATTGCCTACCACGATACCGATGCAGTCAATACCGGAGGACAATACCGTCCTCAAGATGGTGTAGATATCAGCACATCGGCTGCGGCTCCCTATTTTGTTACCTCGGCCGTTGCCGGGGAGTGGATGGAATACACCATCGATGTTCCCGGGGATGGAGAATTCCAGTTGCAGACTACCGTATCCTCAGGAGATGCTACCGGTTCCATCCGTTTTGAATTTGATGGTGTAGACAAGTCTGGCACCGTGGCTATCCCTGCCACCGGAGTGGATATGTGGACTACCATCAACCAAAGTGTGACGCTGACAGGTGGCCAACAGGTCTTGCGTGTGGTCATTGAATCCGGTAATCTTTCCATAGACCAGTTTAATATCACAAGTCTGGTGCCGGTTTCAGGTATTGCCATCAACACGGATACGTTGGTTACACGGGTTGAAAAAACGGCGCAGTTGGAGGCGGCCGTTATTCCCTCCTATGCGGCCATCCGGACATTTACATGGAATTCTGCCAACACAGCCATCGCCCAGGTAGATGCCAACGGGCTGGTTACGGGCATTGCGGTAGGTGAAACTACCATTTATGCCATATCAGATGACGGTGGGCACAAAGACAGTGTTCAGGTGATCGTACAGCCGAAACTCATTGAATCCGCTACGTTTACCGAGCCCGTACCCACTTTTATTTACAGTGGCGATGATGTCACTTTTAAAGTGGATTATGTGGCTGACAGCGCCAGGGATATCGCCATAGAGTTGTACAACCCCGAACGGACCCAATGGCTGGGCCTTACCCGGGCCACCGTACAGGAGGGTACAGGTACGGTGGAGCTCACCATATCACGTAGCGAACCGCTGCCCCCGGACACCGGTTATCGATTGGCCGCCAGTATACGCCCTGTCGGCACCGACTGGAGACAGATCATCGCATCCCAGGCTATACTGTTCGATGTGGTGGAAAGAGAAACTATTGACTTCGCAGAGCTGCCTTCGCAAATGGTTACAGGAGAATCCCTCAGCTTTGATATCAGCTATACTGCCAATTCGGAAAGGGATGTCTTCGTAGAGCTGTACACACCCAACCGCACACAATGGCTGGGCGCCAAAACGATGACCGTACCGGCCGGTAAGGATACGGTTACCCTGACCATCAACCTTACCGGGGCGCCACTACCTGCCACGGATTATGATCTGGGATGCGCACTCCGCCCTGTGGGTGGCGACTGGACCACCACTATTGTTGGCAAAAAAGCACTTATAGAATTAATAGAAGCAGGCCCGCAAAACCTGGTGAAAAACGCAGGATTCGAAGCAGGGGACTTCAGCGGCTGGTGGCCACAGGACAAGGAGATTGTGACAACGGATGTGTTTGAAGGGTCCTATTCCGCCAGGATCACAGGAGGAAATGTCGCCCAGGCCATTGACGTAGAGCCTTCAGCCACCTATGAGATCTCCATTGCAAACAAGCTGGTTTCCGGTTCACAGGCCGGACTGGTGTTCCAAACCATACCGGGTTACAAATGGTTGAAAACAGTGAACCTGAACAGCACGCAATGGACCGAAACCAGATCCTCCATCACCATACCTGATACGCTGAGCAGGATCAATATGTTTATTTCCAGCCCAGCAGGCAATGTGGTACTGGTGGATAATGTTACGCTGATCAAAAAGATACCCGTTACGGGAATTTCAGTAACACCAGCCAGTCTGGCCTTACAGGTTGGCGATAGCTCAGCGCTGGTGGCCACCATAACTCCCGAAGGGGCCAGCAATAAAAAGGTCATCTGGTCTTCAGATAACAATACCGTGGCCACTGTCGATGAAAATGGCGTAGTTATAGCCGTTGGACTGGGAAAAGCTACAATAATGGCTACCGCTGAAGACGGAGGGCTCCAGGCCATCTGTGATGTCACCGTGGGCACAGTAGTTAATCTGGCCAAAAATTCAGGATTTGAGACCGGCGATTTTACCGCCTGGACCAACAGAAGCTCGCAAGTGGTAACCGATGATGTTTTTGAAGGCGCCTATTCCGCCCGGGTGAACAGCACCGGGGCCATCTCCCAGGTAATGAATGTAGAACCCTCTGCTACCTATATACTTTCCGGCGCGAGTAAAATTGTAACAGGCATCCGGGGTGATCTGGCCGTACAGACCTGGCCGGCCAAACAGTGGTTGAAAACCATCAAGATCAATACCACCGAATGGACGGAGAAATCTTCCTTATTCACTGTTCCTTCCGGTGTGGACCAGGTTAACGTGTACGTGTATATGCCCAGCGGAAATGATGCCCTTGCCGATAACATCATACTGGTAAAACGCGTGCCAGCCACCGGTATAGCGATCACTCCATCGGAAATTGCACTGGAAGTCAGTGAAGGATGGCAACTAACGGCTGCATTCACTCCGGAAGATGCCAATAACCAGGAGGTGAACTGGGTCAGCTCAGACACCACAGTTGCCACAGTCAGTGAAAACGGGCTGGTCACTGCCATTACGCTGGGTTATGCCACCATAACTGCCACGGCTGCTGACGGTGGTTTTACAGCTACCTGCGAAGTGGCAGTAACTCATCCTAACCTGATCAACAACTGGGGATTTGAAACCGGAGATATTTCAGGGTACACCAACTGGAACCCTATTACTGTTCAATCTGAGGATGTTTACGCCGGCGAGTATGCTGCATTGGTGGCAGGTCCTGCTGCCGTGGGTCAAAAAATTCTGACCCTGGAACCCAATACCAAGTATGAGTACTCTGCCTATGGAAAAGTTACAGCAACAGGGATGCAATCGTTCTTTGGTGTAAAGGATTATGGTGGAGATGAGTTGGGAGTGGCTGTAAACACCACTGAGTTTAAGAAGAGCACGATTACCTTTACAACGGACAGCAATGGTAATGCAGAAATATATCTCTTCTCTCCCAACGGCAGCAATGCCATTGGAGATAACCTGAGATTGGTAGAATTCTACTATCCTGATGCTGTTGACTTTGTTAACATTCCCGCGGCAATACAAACTGCCCCGGAGTTTACCTTTGATGTACAATATTCAGCAACCCATGAAAGAGAACTGGCACTGAGACTATTCTCACCCTCATGGCAATGGCTCGGTGAGGCCATAGTTACGGTTCCCAAAGGAGAAGGCACGGTATCCCCTACCATCATGCTGAGCGATATTCCGGTACCGGGTGAAAGCTATAATTTCATGGCAGATCTGCTGGCTCCGGGATCGTCGGATCTGCTGGCACGCAAACACATCGAAGTGAATCTTCTTCCGGTCCCGGTTGAAACGGTTACCGTATTCCCGGATTACCGCTACCTGCACAGGGGAGACACGGCTACTTTCAACGCCACAGTACTGCCCGCTGATGCTACCAACAAGGATATAATCTGGACCAGCAGTGATCCTTCCATAGCTACGGTGGACACCGATGGACTGGTTACTGCTCTGGAAAGAGGCACGGCCATGATCATGGCTACTTCAGCCTCTGATGCTAACGCTGCCGATACCTCCATGGTGGAAGTTTGGTACCAGTCGCGCTTCAGCAGCCTCACCGTGCCCGGTATCATTGAACTGGAAGACTATGACGAAGGTGGTGAAGGCGTAGCCTATCATGATGCCACTCCCGGTAACTCTGGAAATGCCTACCGTAATGAAGGGGTGGACATTGTACTCACCAATGATCAGTCAGGTGCTTACCACGTAACGGACATTGAGGCCGGTGAATGGCTTGAGTATGAAATAGACGTACTGGCCGATGGTGATTACTACCTGTACCTGAGAGCCACCGCCGCAACAGAAAGCGTACTACAACTTGAGATCGAGACTTTAGGCCTGGTAGAGCAATTGAATATTCCAGCTACTGGCATGGATAACTGGAGCATGATCCCGTGGCCTAATGCTGTTTCACTTACAGCAGACAGTCACATCATGAAGCTGACTGCGTTGAGTGGGGAATTCCAGCTAAACTTCATGGAGGTAGAAGCCGTCTCGCCGGCATGTCAGGCCGCCTCAGACTGGGATGCAGCCGCTATCTACAACCAGGCCGGCACAGAAGTACTGTTTGAGGGTAAACGTTATGCCAGTAAGTATTACACCCAGGGCAATATTCCGGGCGCAAGTGATGCCTGGGAACTACTGGGATACTGTGGAGCAGCTACCCTTGATTGCTATAACACCGCCGTCTGGAACGCTCAAACCACCTACCCTACTGTGGGATTCCAGGTGATCCACAATGGCACCATCTACACCAGTCAATGGTATGCCACGGCAGGTCAGGAGCCCGGTGTGACAGACGTATGGAAGCTCGAAGGTCCCTGTACGGCCTCATCCTTGTCCACCCCTCCGTCAGGCTGTCCTGACGTAGCGCCATGGGTTGGGTTTGCTACCTACAGCACTGCCGGAACGGAAGTTACCCATCAGGGAATGCTATATGTAAATCAATGGTATGCCGCAGCAGGAGATGAACCGGGCGCCGCGGATGTCTGGAATCCCATTAGACCGTGTACGCCCGTATATGAAGCGCCTGCATGCCCTGCAGTCGCCAATTGGAATGTGGCATCAGTCTACAGTACCACAGGTACGGAAGTACTCCACAATGGAGCTGTCTTCACCAACAGATATTATGCTTCTGCCGGACAGGAGCCAGGGGTTGCACAGGTTTGGGAATATCAGTATTCCTGTGGCAGCGGCAGTGCCAGTGCAAGGCAGGGCACAACGTCTCCGGACCTGACCCACGGGCCAGAGGCTCAGTTGAAAATGTATCCTAACCCGTTGAACAGAGGGGCTCTCACCATAGAGATATTGACCAATGTAGAGTATGCCATTACCATATTCAATGCGCAGGGGGCGCTGGTCTATGAACTGAATGCCACCCCCACAGAATATCAGTCTGAGGTAACACTGCAAAATGATCTTGAAAAGGGTGTTTATTTTGTCACCTTGCAAACGGAACATGGCCAACTTATCAGAAAGTTGGTAGTCAACTGATCTGTAAATAAAGGAATTGTGTAGCCAGGGAATAAAGAAAAGCCGCCCCCTCAATATAAAATTGAGGGGGCTTAAAGCGTACAGATATGTACAATTAAATCGATCAGATAAGGTAACTGCACCGGATCTTATTTCTGTCAACAGGAATAGACCCGGTCAGCTCTCTTTCACGATCGGTATGAGAGATCAATAATTAGCTATAATGAAAAAAAGAGTAATCAAGGTTCTGATCCCAGGGTTGATCCTATGTATTTGCGCCGTGGAAATCATAGCGCAGAACCCGATCATAACGCACAGGTTCACTGCTGACCCTACCGCCCGTGTCTTCAATGGCAGACTATATATCTACCCTTCCAGTGATACTACCTGCACACAAAGTGAAGGCAACAACGGGTTTTGTATGCATAATTACCATGTCTACTCTACTACAGACCTTACCCACTGGACGGACCACGGGGAAATTATCAACCACAACACTGTACCCTGGGTCAAACCCAATAGCTACGGCATGTGGGCTCCTGACTGCAATTATAAAAACGGGAAGTACTATTTCTATTTCCCTGCCATGCCCAGTGATGAAAGTGGTTTTCGTCAGATTGGTGTAGCCGTTTCCGATACTCCCACAGGTCCCTTTGTGGCCGAGCCGGATTATATAAAAGGTGTCACCGGTATTGATCCCAATGTGTTCATTGACGACGACGGCACGGCCTACCTCTATTACGGAGGAGGGGAAACCCTGTATGGGGTAAAGCTTAATGAAGATATGATCTCCATCAAAGGCAAGCCCGTGCCCATCAGGGAACTTCCTGCCAAATACAAGGAAGGACCGTTTGTGTTCAAGCGTAATGATATCTACTATTTTACCTTCCCTCATGCACCTGACGGCTCTGAAGAGATCGCCTATGCCATCGGTAAAAGCCCGCTTGGGCCTTTTGAATACCAGGGCAAGGTACTGGAACGGTGGAAGGACGGCTGCTGGACCAATCATCATTCGTTTGTTGAGTACAATGGCCAATGGTATTTATTCTATCATAACATGGATATATCGAAAGACCAGCATTTACGATCCGTTTGTGTGGATAAGGTCTATTTCGACGAGAATGGCAGGATCCCCGAGATCAAAGCGACCAAAAGAGGTGTGGGCAGGGTGTTGGCTGAGGAAAAGATCCAAACAGACCGCTATAGTGCTCTTGAACATGCAAAAGTGGCCAGAACCCGGCATGACTATGTCAACTGGATGGTGAAAGACATTACCGGTAAAACGGTACTTACCTATAACGAAGTGGACTTTGGGAAAAAGGAATATGCCTCTGTTACGGCCGGTGTGAATTCACCAACGGGCGGCGGTCAAATGCTGGTGTATAATGGGAAAAACAAGTTAATAGCGACCTTTGAACTGCCAAAAACACCTCGGGATGAGTGGGACAGGATCAGCGCCAGCCT
>LYSV01000192.1:9057-15580 GCA_001657315.1 Flammeovirgaceae bacterium BBD 1991-12
ATACAATTCACTACTAAATAAATCTCAACAATTTATTTCATTGACTAAAAGAACTGCATGAATGCATTGATAAAAACAACCGACCCATAATTACCTCTTCAGCACTTCAAATTCATAACCAGAATTGTGCACAAACATAGACTAACCCAACCCAATGAATAATCTGAAACAAGCTCTATACCTCTTTTTGATCTTTTCCACCTGTGTCGAGGCTCCCGGACAGTTACCGGAAGGCTACCCCGATACACGCAGAAAAAAACAGAACATTAACCTGAACTGGAAGTTTGCCAAAGACAACGAAAGCCAACGGCCTACGCAAACCGATTTCGATGACAGCTCGTGGGAAACCGTATCCATACCACACAATCCCGATCCTGTATCGCTACTGATCGACCAGACTACTGAAAACTGGATACAGCCCACCTTCATGCGTGATGTGAGCTGGTACCGTAAACAGATCAGGATCGACCTTGCCGGGGATGAAAAGGCATTCATTGAATTTGAGGGTGTTCATAATAAAACAGAACTGTGGATCAATGGGCAGCTTGCGGGCCGGCACGATCTGGGGGGTTACCACCCTTTCCATTTTGATATTACCCCGTTTGTCAGATCGGGGGAAGTGCATACGCTGGTCATTAAGGCAGACAATACGCAGGATCCCACCATTTCGCCGGACCCACACAGGACGGACTACCTGAAGTTTGGCGGTGTTTACAGGGACGTCTACCTGGTCACCACCAGTAGACTTCATGTGAATTTTAATTGGGAAGATTTTGACGCTGGTGTACATATCACCACACCTTCTGTCAAGAAAAGAAATGGTACCGTTTCCGTAAAAACCACGGTTGTCAATGAGTTTGATGAAGATCAAAAGTGTCATATGACCACCAAAATAGTGGATGCAGACGGATATGTGCTGAAAACCATGGAAAGCACCGCTGTAATACCCGCACAGGGCAGGCATACCTATCGTCAAACCACCGGGATCACTGAAAACTTTAACCTGTGGTCCCCGGGTAGCCCCTACCTGTACCGCGCAGTATCTTTCATATACAAAGACGGGCAACTCGTCGATTTTGTGGACAACCGCTTCGGCTTTCGATGGTTTGAGCTGGTGGATGGTGAGGGGTTCCTGCTAAATGGTGAACCTTTCTTTATGGTGGGCCTGAACCGCCATCAAAATTATCCCCATATTGGAGATGCCGTCCCGAATTCATTGCACTATGAAGAGGTGTTACGCTTCAGGGAAGCCGGCATAAATACCATACGGCTGTCTCATTATCCACAGGATGACGCATTCATTGAAGCCTGTGATGAGCTGGGGATCCTCGTATTTGAAGAGCCCGCCACATGGATAGAATGGGAAGAAGGAGAGTGGATGGATAAGCTGGCGCAATCCCTGAGGATCATCATCCGGAATCATCGCAATCACCCCTCTATCATCATCTGGGGGGCTGGTATAAACCACCGGGGCCCCGTCCCGGTTTTGCAGTATGTGGCCAAGGAAGAAGATCCCTTCCGGCTTACGGCAAGCCCTTCCAGCCCGTGGAACGGGATCCTGGATGCCGGATTAACGGACATCCACGCCACCATGGACTACCGTCATACAGAATGGCCCGATGGTGACTTTTGCCTGGTCATGGAACATGGATCTTCACCCAACTCGGAAAGCAACCAGTACTTTATTTCCCGGTACAAAAAAAGCAAGAACAACATAGGTACACTGGCCTGGGTAGGTGCAGACTATAATCATCTTCAGCCGGAATGGAGGCCCAGGGAAAAACTGACCGATTATGGCATTCTCACCGCCTATCGCCATAAAAGGCCCACGTATTACTGGTATCAGTCAGAGTTGACCGCCAAACCCTTTGTTCATATCGCCAATGAAACCGCTTCGAAAGATGGCAAGATCAGGGTGTTCAGCAATGCCCCGAAAGTAGCACTCTACGCCAATGAGCAACTAATAGCCATCCAGTCCCCTGACAACCGGGATGAAAAACGATATATAGACCACCCCTCTTTCACATTCCACCATCCATGGACCAATGAAACACTCAGGGCTGTAGCTATGAACAGGGGTGAAACTGTGGCTACTCATACCCGGTCAACCGCAGGAGCGTCCTTCGGACTCAAGGTGGCCGTGGACTACCCTGATATTGCACTGATAAGCGGCGGGTCAGATATTAAAATGATCAGGGCGTATATAGTGGACAAGGCTGGTGAGGTGGTGACCAATGCCACGAACAAGATACATTTCGAAATAAACGGAGCCGGTCAGCTGGTATATGGGGATAAGCCTTACATGAATGAAGTGGCCCCGATGGAGGGTGTAGCAACGGTTTACGTAAGAGGCACTTCCAGCCCCGGCACTATTTCCATTAAAGCCACATCGCCTGAATTGAGATCCGGCTCCCTTCAGCTCACCACTGTGATCAACAACACCAATGAAACAGAAAAGGCAGCAAAGGCCATTTATGATCATCCCATACATCGACTGGATATAGGAGGTAAAAAGCAGTTTGTGGAGTTTGACTGGAAAGCATGGACATTAACAGATCCCTCCAATATCACTTATACCACAGATGATCAGATCAGGTTTTCCCTTGCTGCTGACAGTACCATCATATGGTCAAAAGGCGAACCGGTTATGATGGGGAATTTATCGTTCATGGGAGCGGACGGCGCCTATGTTTTTGATTCACCACTGGGACTTTCCATCAGCGGCCTCAAAGCCGGAACCTACAGGCTGGAGACTTTTCATCATGCCCGGGAGCATGAAGAACAGTTTCCCTATTCCATGGCCGTAGAGATAAAAAGTGCGGTGCAGAATGACGCCTTTGTTTCAGACCATCATATCATCGATCACTATGAAGTAAAAAACACCAGGGAGCGGGCTCCCCTCTCCGTTGTTAGTATGCTTGACAGCAATGGTAAAGACGATGTCAGGGTCATTTTCAAAACGGATAAGGAAAAAGCATACACATGGCTCAACGGCCTGATGATAAGACGCATAAAGTAAGTTGACCTGTCATTATAAGTTTTGTGTCAAACGAATAAAACCTGCTAAAGCTGATGATAAGCAAAATTGTAACGGTATCAGTTGTCCTTCTTGGTCTTTGCGGCTACACCGGTGTGAGTGGCCAGAACTCTCCGCCGAATATTATTTTCATCATGCCAGATGATCATCACAGGCTATTGGCACTTACGGTGGACGACTAAAAAGACTCAACCCCACACCTAATATCGATAAGCTGGCAACTGGCGGTATACGATTTGAAAATGCCTTTTGCACCAACTCCATCTGCACACCAAGCCGGGCAAGCATTATCACCGGTCAATATTCCCAAACCAATGGGGTACTCGACCTTGACGGCCGTTTGGATACCGAAAAACAATACCTGCCCCGCGAGTTGAAGAAACTGGGGTATTCAACGGCTATAGTTGGGAAATGGCACCTTGTAAATGAACCCGTTCATTTCGATTACTACAAAGTGCTTCCGGGTCAGGGGAATTACTTCAACCCCACCTTCAGGGAAAAAGGAAAAGGCGAATGGCCAAAAAATACCGTGTCCTCAAAAGGTCACTCGTCCGACGTTATCACCGATATATCGATCGACTACCTGGAAAAGCGGGATAAAACAAAACCCTTTTTCCTGATGCATCACTACAAGGCGCCTCATGATATGTTTGAATATGCTCCGCGGTATGAAGATTATCTAAAGGATGTTGAGATCCCGGAGCCTGCCAGCCTTTATAATCAACCGTATTTCGGATCGGAAGGTACCCGGGGTAAAAATGACAGCCTGCTGAGCTTTATAGGCACCTCGGTATCCCCACGAAACCAGCAGGCCAATCGTAAAAGTAATTATGCCAATCTGTTCTTCGCCGATATCGAAGACCCTCGGCTTCGCACCCATCTGGCCTATCAAAAATACCTGAAAGACTACCTGCGATGTGTGAAGGGCATAGATGATAACCTGGGCCGGCTGTTTGCCTATCTGAAAAAAGCCGGACTTTGGGAAAATACCGTCATCATCTACACCGGCGACCAGGGGATGATGCTTGGGGAACATGACTACATCGATAAACGCTGGATGTATGAGGAGTCGATGCGCATGCCCTTCATAGTGCACTGTCCTGCCATTATCGGCAAAAACAAAGTAAGCGACCTGCTGATCAACAACACGGATTATGCCCCAACGATCATCGAACTGGCCGGTGGAAGTACCCCTGACTACATGCAGGGCAACAGCTTTATCAATACCTTAAAAGGCGAACCGGAAAAAGAATGGCGCAACGCAACGTACTACCGCTACTGGATGCACATCATCCACCATTATGTTCCTGCTCACTTTGGAATACGCACAAAAGACTACAAACTGATCTTTTACTATGGCAAACATTACCTCCCAAAAGAGCAATTTGCAGGGCACTACTGGGCCAACGAGTACTATGGCATAGAATATGAAACCCCACATACATGGGAATTTTATGATCTAAAAAACGATCCGGAAGAGCTCCATAACCGATACAACGATCCCAAATACAGGGATGTGATCAGAGAGTTGAAAGAGGAGCTGAAAAAACAACGCCTGGAACTTAATGAAACGGACAAGAATTACCCGGCAATCCAGGCTATAACAGATAAGCACTGGAATGATTGAACAATGGAGATATCAGATGCCGGGCAGTGCGGTTAACACCTCTCAATAGCACACTTTTAAACCAGAGAAAATCTCATGAAGATCCGAAAGTTAATACCCTTATTCATTATAAGTCTGATCATTTGCTCCTGCAGTACACACGAGCAGCAGACCCACTCTCAGAATACAGAAGACTTTAATTTCGGCTGGAAATTTCACTGGGGAGACATAGAAAACGCACATGCCGCTGAATTCGATGACACTAACTGGCGGGACATAAGGCTACCACACGACTGGAGCGTAGAGCATGCTTTTACACAGGAAAATACAGCCGGCGCCACCGCTTATTTACCAGGGGGCATTGGCTGGTACCGTAAATCCTTCATGATGCCTGAAAGCGCAAAAAACAAGATCACATGGATCGAGTTCGATGGCGTATATACCAATGCTGAAGTGTGGATCAACGGAGAGTACCTGGGCAAACGACCCTATGGATACATCCCGTTCAGCTATGATCTGACCCCTCATTTAAAGTATGGAGAGCCTAATTACATTGCCGTCAAAGCAGACCGTTCCGCATATATCGACTGTCGCTGGTATCCCGGCTCGGGGATCTACCGGAATGTGAAGCTGGTAACCGTGAATAAAGTCCATATTCCGCAATGGGGAGTCTTTGTAACCACTCCAAAAGTGGCAAGCGATGAGGCTACTGTGGTCGTACAGACTGAAATAGCCAACCAACATAAAAATGAGCGGACAGCCGGGATCAACACTTCCATATATTACAACAACAAGGTGATAGCCCAAACCCAAAGTGAGATCAGCATTGCATCGGGGGCCAAACATATCCGGAAGCAGGAAGTGACTATTGACGATCCTGAACTTTGGGATATCGATAGCCCTCATATGTATACAGTGGTTTCGGAGATCCTTTTGGATGAGGCTGTGGTGGATTCAAGGGAAACCCCATTTGGAATACGGCATTTCCGGTTTGATAAGGATGAAGGGTTTTTCCTGAACGGGAGAAACATACTGATCAAAGGAGTATGCCTTCACCATGACGGAGGGCTGGTGGGCAGCGCGGTACCCGCTGGTGTATGGGAGCGCCGGCTACAGGCCCTTAAGGATGCCGGCTGTAATGCCATTCGCACAGCGCACAACCCTCCTTCCGAAGAATTCCTGGACCTGTGCGACCGCATGGGGTTCCTTGTGCAGGACGAAGCTTTTGATGAATGGAACAACCCAAAGGATAAAAAGCACAATTACAACCAACAGCAGGCTGACCCACTCACTGCCGGTTATACGGAACACTTTACCGAATGGGCACAACCTGATATAAAAAATATGGTTTTACGTGATCGCAACCATCCTTCCATCATCATGTGGAGCATAGGCAATGAAATAGAGTGGACCTATCCAGGGTACGGAAGTTCAACAGGCTACTGGGGCGCCAACAAGGTGGGAGATGTAAACTACTACTGGGATGAGCCACCGTTGTCCATTGAGGAGATAAAAAAGAACTTCCATGACACAGAGTCCGGGGAGTATGTTCTTGCGGAAACCGCCAAAAACCTTTCGAAATGGGTAAGGGAAGTGGACGATACACGCCCCGTCACAGCCAATCTGGTGATCCCTTCCGTAAGTTACTTTTCCGGTTATGCAGATGCACTGGACATCGTGGGTTTGAGTTACCGTCAGGTGGTGTATGATTATGTATACCGGCATTATCCGGATAAAGCATTTCTCGGAACAGAGAACTGGGCCCGTTATCACGAATGGAAGCCTGTACTGGAAAGGAAGTTCGTTCCCGGTATATTTTTATGGACGGGCATCGACTATATGGGTGAATCACGCGAATGGCCAAAAAAAGGCAGCGGCAG
>LYSV01000193.1:0-11945 GCA_001657315.1 Flammeovirgaceae bacterium BBD 1991-12
AAAGGGTACCACAGAAGCATATTGCCTCCTACCTGGGTATTACACCGGAGTTCTTCAGTGTGGTCAAAAAGAATGTATATCTGAGTTCAAAATCTTAATCTACCTTATTTTTTATCGCCCCTGGTTTCACTTCCTTTGAAAAAAGGCAAAATTATGATGATATTGGTAGCAGGTCCCTACAGAAGCGGCACCAACGATGATCCCGGTCTTATGGCGAAAAATCTGGAGCGACTGGAAAAAACTGCTTTTGAACTTTATGAGCTGGGACATATCCCTGTTATCGGGGAGTGGCTTGCCCTGCCCCTGATAAAGCTGGCGGGCTCAAAAAAAGCAGGGGACGAGATCTACAACAGTATGTCTTACCCCATTGCACACCGGGTACTTACAAAATGTGATGCCATAATGCGCATAGAGGGAGCTTCCAAAGGCGCGGATCAGGATGTTGAGGTGGCCCGGGGGTTGGGATTGACCGTTTATTATGATATCCGCGAAGTACCTTATGTAAATGCAAAACAATGAGGTCTGGTTTATCTGCTCTTATGTGGGTTACGGTTTTCTTTCAATGCCAAAGCGAACCTAAGGCTTTGGTTACAGAATTATTTCCAGGGGTTTACAGGGTAAATAATCAGACTTTCTATGGAGAAAAGGTCCACACATACATGCTGGACCTGCCTGACAAGCTACTGTTATTTGATCTTCCGGAGTATAATGAAGAGCTGAAAAACTACTTTTTATCGTTCAGCAAGCCCATGTACGCTATTCTTTCGCACGGCTCCTGTGGTATTGCTGATGGCAGCAGGTGGCAAAAGCACACAGGACTTCAGGTTTATCTGGATGAAAAGGACGCAGAGCACCCATGGCTGAGGATGCAGCCGGATCAGTTGTATGACCAACCTCCGGTATTCGCTGCGCATCTTATGGTCATCAATACCCCGGGCCATAGCGCTGGAAGTACCTGTTTGTATGACAGGCAAAACAAAATTTTATTTTCAGGAGATACGGTAGAGCCGATGGAAAACGGAGAGATCTACGATTTCACTCAAAACCGCCCAAAGGAATACGAAGATTTTGAAAAGCAGCTAAAGAGTATAAAGCAACTCTCCGAACTGGAGGTGGATCATATTATGCCATTCCACCGTCATATACTCATGGATAGCGCTAAAAAAGCTTTTAACCATTTTCTTAAGGGGAGATAGAGACCTTACCGTAGCTTATCCAAAAAGAGTCACCCCAGACCGTTTGTAAGTATCAACACGCCGGTTTGAGACCTGTTTTTCTTTACCAAAGAAATTTTTAAATTGATAATCGTATAGCTTGGAAGAAGGTGGTTCCGGTTTTAGACGGTAGGATTCACGATCAATTGTCACCTCCCAGGAAAAATGTAAGGAAACCGTATCGCATAATTCTTCCTGAGAGCGGTATTGAGAGAGCAGTGTCTTTTTACCTCCATATACCGGAGATAGAGGGTATGCAAGTATCTCCGGAACGCCATTGAAAAGACCATTCTTGCAGGATGGATGGACGGTAATCATAAAAAACAATGAAAGATCCCCTGCTCCAAAAGGACTAAAAAAACAACCTATGCTTTATAATGTAAAAACACCGAAAGACTATCTCGGATCCCTGGAAGATGACTGGAGGAAAGGAACGCTTATGCAACTCAGGGAGATCATCAATACCAAAGCCCCGGATATGGAAGAGGTGATCAGCTATAAAATGCTGGGTTATGGTCAGGGAGAGGATATTTTGTTTCACCTGAACGCGCAGAAAAACTATGTGAGCCTTTATGTGGGCAATATCAAAAAAACTGATCCGGAGGGGATATTACTGAAAGGTATTGATACGGGTAAAGGGTGTCTGAGGTTCAGGAAAAATGTCTCTGTAGCTGAAAGCGGGATCGATGAATTTATTGCAAGGACCATTAGCCTCTGGAAAGAGGGCAGAGATATGAACTGTTAGCTACAGATCAAAAAAAATGAAATATATGCCAGGAGCCCTGTTAGTATCTATTTCAGTATATGCAACCGTGCAGTTCCTCAACGAACTTTATACAAAGAGCAAGATGGCTTACGAGGCAAGGGGATTTTCAACGATTCAGGGAGCTGAAGAGGCTTGATGGCCGTACCTTCCTCAAGTTCTGAACTATTCAGGCTCAGAGAAAAAATTGTGGAAAGTATAAACCCTGCTACCAGTAATTCCAGGGACATTTACCGGGAACTTATAGCCGTGATGAAAAAAGTGAATGGAGCCCTTTGAAATGGACGTTTTCTCCGTTATGTCCGGGGCTGCTTCACTTGTGTCAGCCCAGTTGCTGATAGTAGGTGTACTACTGATCCTTGACAGAAGAAGAAAAAATCAGCTGATCGGTATCTTTCTGGTGCTTTATGGCCTCAACAGTTTGAAGGTTACTCTATTGGGTGAAACATCTGCCGGATGGCTTTCCGAACTGATACCCTATTTTACACTCTCTTTTTTCTATGGCCCTTTGTATTATTTGTATTGCCAGCGTATCGTACATCAGAAGGTAAGAAAAAACCAACTCATTTTGCATCTCGCCATAGCGGCTTTTTTCTTTTTGCTTACGTTGCTGCTCCCCTTTTACCAGAACTACTTTATTATTTCCCTGGGGCGAGTTGCCAACACACTGCTTGTCGTTAGTTTATTCACCTACATGCTGTTTACCATGAAAGTGTTTGTAACCAGGGTGACGCTGGTTATCCGAAGAGGTGTTAAGTGGAAGTATAAACTAACCATGGCCATCATTTTTAGCCAAATGACCCTTTCTGCAGTGATAGTGGTACTCTATAATTATTTATCGGAAAAGGCTGTATTGAGCCTGTATCCTTACAGCTATTACATCAATGAGGGGATCTTCATTCTGACCTCCTCTACGGTATCCGTGATCCTTATTACCGAAATATCATGGATCAAAAACCTGGTGACACCAGAAAAAATAAGGATTGATAAGAAATGCCAGGACAGCCATTCGCTTGACCGAATAATGAGTGAGCTAAGGGACAGGGAACTCTACCGGGATCCTGATTTTAATATTCATCAATTGTCAGGCAGTATTGATATTAGTCCGCCCAGAATTTCAAAGCTCGTTACTGACAGCCTTTCGATCAGCTTCAGGGACCTTATTGTTCAAATGAAAATAGCGGAGTTTAAAAAGCAGGTCATGCTCGATAATGACTCCAAATATGATCTTGTGAGCATTGCACTGGAATCTGGATTCCGGTCGAAGGCCACATTTTACAGAAACTTTAAGAAATGGGAAGGGATCACACCGAATGAGTTCGTTAAGCAGATCAGGAATGATCAATGAATTTGAACGGATTCGCGCCCTGATCATCATTATTCTCCGGTAGATTGAACTTTAGCGGAATCCAGTCGTAACAGATTTTAGGAATGAAAGAAGGTATATTCATTCCCCGAAACCTGAAATTATGAACACAGAAGAGCTGCGAATAGAATGGTACCGGGATATCCCGCCAATATGGCTGGCCCACAAGGCAGCTATCCATTCCTACATATTGAACAAGGTCAGGAATGCTGATCTTGCGGCGGAACTGACACAGCAGGTAATGATGAAGGTATACAAGTCATGCTGTTCGGGCCGTACGATCCGGAATATCCGATCCTGGCTTTTTCAGATCGCATTCAACTGTATTATCGACTATTATAAAAATGAAAAAAACAAGGTATTTGATATCCCTGAGTGCATGGAGGAACAGGAGATCAATACCCTGGGTGAGGCAGCCATATTCATGGACCAGATCATAGACTTTCTGCCTGAAAAATATGCCTTGCCTTTAAAACTATCAGATATCGAAGGTATACGACAAAAAGATATTGCCAGCCAGCTAAACCTTTCACTGCCCTGTGTTAAAAGCAGGATCCGGAGAGCAAGGCAACTGTTGCGGCAGGAGATACTCACCTGCTTCCATGTCGAAAGGGACCATCACGGATCGATTGTTTCGCTGGCTGTCAAAAGTACCTGCAAACCTCTGCTGAAAAAGTCACTATAGTTTTTTGCATCTTTTTGGGTGGTTGTCAGTCCTGGTTGTATAAAATATTTTTTCAACAGCTAAAGTTTATCAACATGCAAGTATTCAACAGACTGATGACAGCCTTTGTGGTTGCTGTTATATTGGGTTGCACTTCCAATGCCCAGGACTCCCAATTTTCATTTTCCACGATCACGCCCATTGAACCGATAAAAAATCACTACAAAATACTGCAAACCCATAACTCCGGGTCCAATCCGTCCAGAGCATGGATGGACACAGTTGTCTATCCACCTGAACTATACAGAAACAACACATTGCTTTTTGCCCTTACCCGGCCCATCTATCTGAGTGCGACTCAGGTGGAATTTTTGAAAAACTCATTGAAGTTCCCGGCAAACAGTTCGGATCAGGTACGTGCAGAACTTGACTTTCTCCTTGAACTTCAGCAGAACCGGACTGTGAGTCAGCAGGAAAGGGTTTTGGAAATAGCCCGGATTGGTTACTGGCCGGATGCAAATCATGTACCTACACATCCGTTCCATAAACAAAACCTGGCCAATTTGTTTTTTGAGTGCGGAGAGATTGTCGGTAAGGGGTGTACTGCAGGTAATTATCCGTATACTTCCAAACTCTTACAGAATATCATGAATGATATGCGCCTCATGGAGTTCAGGGTAAAATACCACCTCCTGAGGGCACGTCCATATCAGCTTGAGCCCAGGCTTGACCCTATGCAAAGGATCAAATCTCCTTCTTTTGCCAGCGGGCATACATTGTGGGCCTATATTCAGGCCTATACTTTTTCAGAATTGATACCGAAGAAGCGTGAGGATTTTCTTACCCTCGCCTATGAGATCGGCTTTTCACGGGAAGTGCTGGGGGTGCATTATCCGAGCGACGAAGAGGCTGCCCGCCAGCTGGCTCATAGAATGCTGGAGCTGATGTGGAATACGGAAAAGTTTCAGGCAGATTTCAAAAAGGCCAGGGCCGAATGGGATTGACAGGATAGTTGATGAAGGATCTTGCTTACGGTATGACATCTCCATTCCGTCCGTTTGTATTTCCTGAACAGGTATTGCAGCTTTACCCCAAATTATCACTATTATGGAGTTTACTCTTGAGAAAGAATTCAGTACAAGCGCTGAAGGTCTCTATCGTGCCTGGCTAAGCAGTGAGAAGCACTCGGAAATGACTGGGGGAAAGGCAGAAGTGTCCTCCGGAGAAGGAGGTCACTTCACTGCATGGGACGGTTACATAAGCGGCAGGAACCTGCAACTGGAGCCTCATCGCCTTATCAGGCAATCATGGCGGACCAGCCAGTTCAGAGACAATCAGGAAGACTCAGTTCTTGAGATCCGTCTGAAGGAAGAGCGCCCCGGAACCACTAAAGTGACACTGAGGCACTCCAACCTTACAGAAGAAGATCATCATTACAAACAGGGCTGGCAGGATCATTATTTTGAACCGATGGAAAAATACTTTGGGACGGCCTGAGTGTTAAGGGTTCAAAGTTCTATGTTCGAAGTTCAAAGTTCCATGTTTAAAGTATGTGACAGGACGAGCGTCAAAAACAAAGATATACCTATGCCAATGGTAAAGATCCTTCTCTACATTCCTGAGGTGTCTGCAACTTATCCAAACCGAGCGACTTATTCAATTGATCAGGTGTACTTCATCCTCATTTCTTCCGGGTGGCGGAGGATGCTTTTTACATCAAAACCCCGTTCCTGGCTTCAACCGGGGTGGGCAGGTCTGCTTCCCGAAGCATTTCCTTAAGGTCTATTTCTATGGTACGACATAGCGACAGCATGGGTATATCATTACCCAGACCTTCAAATGGGTTCTCGGAATAGTCTCCAACCAGTTCCATAATGAGAAATACCCAGCTCACCAACGTTGTGAAAGGGATGGCCATCCATACACCTATATCGCCAAGCTTTTGAAATTCCGGTAACATACCGAATGGAAGGAGGAAAATAAAGATGCCTACAAAGATCACACTCATGCTGCCGTACTGTCTCGGTAAAGGGAATTTCTTGATCCTTTCGCATTTGCCCTGGTGGTCATAGAAGCTGTTGAGAACGTTCTGAAGCTCCATGTGCCGGAAGTCTTCGATCATGCCAGAGGTGCGTAGTGCTGCCAGGTCCTGTGATTGGTAATCTATGATCTGGGTGGCTGTGTTCTGGTAGTCAATCAGCTCCTGGTACTCGTTTTCAGGGAGGTGTTCTCTGAGCATGACTTCGGTGTCATGATCTTCCAGCAGCCCTACTCCGAACCGCTTCCTGCGTTGCTGTGTGACTCTTCGCAAGTGTTTTCCCTGATTGATATGCTCCCATGGCGCAGGGATGAGCAATTGATTTCTTAATGTATAAAGCCACGCAATATGACGGTAAAGGAGACGTTTGACTGCCGTTTGTATTTCCAGGGTGGTGTGTTCCGCTTCATTGTGGTGATTCCGGACATAGGCTTTCACTACACTTCCCCATTTCCGGCTGTCATTTACGATTCCTCCCCAGATCTTACGTGCTTCCCACAGGCGATCATAAGCCTGATTGTTTTTGAAACCGATGTAAAAGGCCACAGCCGTACCTATGACGGAAAGCGGGAGCCATGGAATAGCAATGATCTTCCATTCCGTGAAAACATAAAGACCGGTAACAAAAGAGGCCCACATTGATAACCATAAAAAATGAGGGCCTCCAAAAGCAAGAACTCCTTTTAGGCTGAAGTTTTTATTGACATACATAATTACACAGAAAGTTAATTCCTGAAAATACCGAAAATTTTTAATTCAAATTCCGGTACTCAGCCCGGCTCATATGCTTTTCTTTCTGAATATTTTGCTGAAGTGCAGGTGAGGGTCAGGTAGGATCTGACTGATCCTTTACTAGGGTTATGATATCTTTTGGCCGCAGTATTTTTTTATCATACCCATAAAGGGTGGCATGGATCATGGCCAGCCCGATTTGTGTGGTGTTTACTACTGAGTTTGGAGCAAGGAGTTTTACCAGCTTTACCAGCCACATAAAGTAATCGTAAAAAAACTGATACATTTTCGTTCTGGACCTAATACCACGTAATGGAATGATCGCCCCCGGTCTGAACATGAATGCCTGTTTGAACCCAAGCCTGAGCAGATCATTTTCTGTTTTTCCTTTCACACGTGCCCACATGGAACGGCCTTTTTCAGAGGAGTCCGTGCCTTCCCCTGATACATAAATACAGGTACTATCCGGGTTGATCCCCACAAGCAACCGGGCCAGCGCCATGGTATAATGATAGGTGATCTGCGTATATTTTTCTTCATTTAAACCGGCGGCACTTACTCCCATGCACAGGTAGCATGCGTCGTATCCGGTGAGTTCGTCCCTACGGGAGGAGAAATCCGAAAAATCAGCATGAATGATCTGCCTGAGTTTGTGGTGCTCCAGTTCCAGTGCAGAACGACTGATAACATGCACCTGACCCACCTGCTCATGGTCAAGGCACTCCAGCAGTACACCTTTGCCTATCATACCCGTTGCTCCCGTTATGATCACCTTGATTTTCATAGAAGTAAATGTATCTAATTTTCAGACGTGAATAAAATAAGATCTTACTCATGCACATAGGAGTATTTTAGGGTTTAGGAGGTTGTCTTGGGCAGGGGATTTTATTACTTTTGCTGCTCTGATAAATTGGACAGTTCTCCTGTATCAACCGAGTGACTGTATTCAATCAGGTGATTGCAGCGAGAAAAAGAGTTTTTATTGCTCATGTTCCGCAGAATTTACTGGCCCCGTAGTTCAATGGATAGAATAGAAGTTTCCTAAACTTTAGATACAGGTTCGATTCCTGTCGGGGCTACTTTTAGCACAAAACGTTAAGTTTTGTGCTTTTTTGTTTGAGAGCGTTCGGAATGGAGTGTATTGTTATTCTAGATGATGATAACGCTAAAAGTGTAACGTTTTGACTAGTGGATTTTGTAAAATCCGTTATTATAGTTTTGTAGCATCTGACAACATCCTTATCAGCAAACAACAGTTATTACTTTACAGACCACCAAAATTGCCCTCCCTATTGCCTGTGGCTGAACGGCCAACTCCGTAAACCCCATATAAATTGATTTTTTAATCTATATATTTCACAATTTAAATGTTGTTCATCATTATTTACCTGGTAAACAATAGTGCTTTATCTTTTAGTCAATAGCTCAAATAATTGTTCGTTAATATAGTAATTGCCCGTGCCTAACTTCTCTTTTCTGAGCATTTTATCATCGGAAAGCTTATTTAAATAATTTGCTGCCGTTAACCTGGATACTCCTACATCTTTGACAACAAACTCAATCTTAGTATAAGGGTGCTTAAAAAGATTGTTTAATAATTCTTGCGAATAGAACTTGTAGTTGGCCCTTAAATGATGTTTATAATTGAGTATTAAACCTTTGATCTTAATGATCAAGTCTATTGTTTCTCTTGCAGTCTCTTCAATACCTCTGATCATAAACAATATCCAATCTTCCCATAAGTTTTCATCCCGAACTTTTTGTAAAAATCGGTAGTAATCAGATTTATGTTTAATGATATAACTACTTAAGTATAAAACCGGAAGGGATTGTAGTTTTTGTAAGATCAAATAGAGAATATTAATTATTCTACCAGTTCGTCCGTTTCCGTCATAGAAAGGGTGGATACTCTCGAATTGAAAATGTATTACTGCCATCTTTACCAGGGGATCATAATCGCAAATCTCAGCATCATTTATGTATTTTTCCAGATTAGCCATTAACCATCTTTATAGTCTTGTGGGGGGGTATAAATAGTATCTCCAGTTACCGAATTTTTTAAAGCCGTTCCAGGCAATTTTCTAAATCCTGCCTTGTTATCTTCCAATACCTCTTGAATCTGTATGATTATTTTGTTCGTTAATAGGCCACTTCGATCAATTAACCCAAACCCCTTTTTTAAAGCCGAAATATAGTTTTGAACTTCTTTGGCATTTAGCGATTTAAAAGAGTCAAGATTTAATCCAGATTTATATAAATCATCATGGGTGGTAATAATGTTTTCAATTGCTGAACTATCCTTGGCTTCCTGCAACCCCAGCGTATTGATCAATATGTGCTGATTTGGGATTGTTGATACAACCCCTTTTAATTCCGCTAATGCCGCATGAGCAGATGGCAGGCTTTTTAATACTTTTTTAGTTTCCAAGTCTATAGTTAGCGGAAGTTCAGATAATTCCCAGGAAGTCATATTGTAAAGATTTTTTAATTATCTATACAAAGATAATTTTCTTTGTATAGAAATCAGAATAATCTTTACATTCAAAAATTAATAAGCAAAGAAATTAAAATAATCTATACGAAAGGATAGTCTCCACAACCAAATTGGTAACCTGCACAAAAAATAAAGCTTCTAAAATAGAAAACTGTTAAAAGAGCATGGTGGAGGCCCTACAATCATTACCCTTTACTCCAAATATACAAATCTATCAATTTGATAAAGATTCTCACTGACAGTTGAAAAGTTTTTAAGCTACAATTGAAAACATTAACACCTCTCGTAAATCGGAGATGATCAGGTTCGATATTGATCCCCTCGCCGCTACTTTTGCACAAAACGTAACGTTTTGTGCTTTTTTGTTTGAAATCGTTCTAAATAAGTCATAATGCGTTCTGTCATATAGATTATAATATGATACTACTTGCCGATTAGAATCCCCTAATTTAACTGTTCGTACTTAGGAGAAGCTTTTACTATAACTTTTGCACAAATTTACTCATCATTTTTGTAAATACTTTCGTTATTGAATTAGACCAAAACCTTTCCAAGTTCCTGGAGCTACACAGACCCAACCAATATATTCTGCCGTATTGGGCTCTGTATTAAAAACTATATCGCCTGCATTCCAATTGCCATTTAAAGGTGGGCGATCACCTGAACTTACAACTTTGTTGCCCAAAGTTAAATAGGTCCCTTTACTGGAATATTGAAAATGCCCTGATATAGAGTTGTTTACATAGATATTATTTGAAAGGTTATTCTTATCATCATCTGAATTAAAAAAATACTCCGCATCCAATGGTGCTTTGCTGCCAAAGATGTTATTATTAATGAATGTATTAATGACATTGGCGTCACTTTTAATTAAAAGAGCCCTGTAATCACAATTGTTAATAATATTATCTGTTATCATGTTGAATTTGTTTTCATGTGTAGAGTTCCCTTCAAGTAACAAACCACAATAAGTACATGATGTAATATTGTTTGAGGATATCTTATTGAATTCAATTGGGGAGTCCTTGCCGTTTATGTAAATACCTGTTCTGGGACCTGTAATGATATTACCCCTTATTACATTATTTTTTGAGCCTATACTGGGTTCTTCAGATACTAAACGGCTTGTCAATTCAACACCTCTTCCTAGCTGTGGATCCGAGTTATTAGTTAGGGTAATAACATTGTCGGAAATGATTGAGTTATTGGTTCCTTGGATTAATATACCTTGTCCCTTTGTATCTTCAATTCGGTTGTTACTAGCTATTGAAAAATCCGAAGCTCTTAAATCAATACCTCTTCCTGCGGGAATAGGATCGCCAGGGTTATAACCTATTTTTGAAATGCGGTTATTTGTGATTTGAATATCACGAGAAAAATCAGAAGAGGTACTCGCATTTTCAAGCGTAATGCCATTACCACAATTTGAAATCAAGTTTGAACTAACAATGACTTTTTGAGAGATTCTTTTCAAGCCAATACCACCGGCTCTGAAGCCACTAATTCTATTTCCTGAAATGAGATTTTGGTATGCATTAGAACCATTGCCATCGTTAACATAAATTCCCAAATCGGAATGTCTGTTTGGATTCAAATTCTCTATTCTGTTGTTAACGCACAAGCCATTTTTTGCGCCTGAAAACATAATTCCGCTGTCAATAGGATTTATAATGTGACAATTTTTTATCACACAGTTCTCACCACTTATAGTAATCGAATCCACAACTCCTCCGATGGGGTAGTCATTAATATCGTTATTACCATTGACTATAATACCATCAATTGTGACATTTGGATGGCCATCTAAGTTATGAATTGGATAAAGAGCGCCGCTTGGAGGAGGAGTCGGCATTATGTAGTTAAGAATTCCTCCATAACCCTTAAGGAACACATTAGCCTTAAGGCTTATGCCAGTATCGAAATTATAAGTTCCAGAAGGTATGATGACTATGCCACCTCCTGCCGATGCAGCGGCGTCTATCGCAGCTTGAATTGCGCTTGAGTTAGAGGGTAGGGATGTATCAGCCCCGTAAGTAGAATCTGTTATATCAAATAATGCCATTTTACTTTCTTTAATTCTCTATCTACAATTAAAAATACACCTATCTCTAAGCTTCCCAAAAGTTGTCATTTTAAAGTTGAATAACTTCAGCGTTGACCTTCTGGCAAAACTTGTATAGATTAAAAGTGGAATAACAGAGCAGTTACGTTTAACTTGAGAAAGGACAATTGTAATGCAAAAGTCAAAACTCATCGAAGTGCAAATCTTATCTGCCCTGAGACAGTCTGAGAGAGGGCTACGCATGAATAAGATCTATTGTAATATTGTAAGCGGACCATAGAATACGGATTAAACGTCCCTACCTGAGGTTTAAACGTAGTCTACCACCATAAATTGTAACCTACCAACTCTGTAAGAATTCTGTCATTTAATTATAAATTTTTCAAAATGAACGGCAAAACACTAGTGAACTTTTCAAATCCGGAGAGAAAAGGTTCGATAATGATCCCCTCGGCGCTACCAATAAACTCGGATCGTTGAGATTCGGGCTTTTTTTTAAATAGCGAGAAGTACTAGCTCAAGTTATTTTGAATTAATTTGCAACAAGTTGAACAGCTCTGGGCGAAGAATTTTGCCAAGTGCCCCTGAAGATTACGTTCTATAATCTTTGGT
>LYSV01000193.1:11963-13662 GCA_001657315.1 Flammeovirgaceae bacterium BBD 1991-12
ATATTTAGTTCTACCATTTTCTTCTTTTTTCATGAATCCATACTCGTAACAAAACAGGTAAATGTTACCTTTCTTGGCTTTCCAATAATGTGTAAAATAGTTGGGTGAGAACCCGGCCTGCTCTGGTACTTTCTGGCGGACCGTAGATTTCCGGCTTTATTGTATTCTTTAAGTATACGCCGATTGAGCTTCAATTGATCGTCAATTTGTTTAAACAGGTTGTTGGGCCGGTTGCGATTCTGCTGGTAATGATACGCTACAGTAGGACGAGCAAAACTTTTTGTCTATACGACCTGGAGTACCTCTCCAAAGTTCATGCAGGATGACATAAGTGTCGATTAAACGTATAACTAACATCTAAATGTACGTTTCCATTTTCTAAATGAAACTTTATAGGTTGATTGCTGTATGGAAAAGGAGAAGCGACGTATAGTCACCTTGAAACATATCTATCGCCGGGATACTAGGTATATCGGGTTCAGGTTTTCCCGGACAAGGTGATACAAGCACTTGTTAAAGAATTACCCGGGCCTAAATGGCGTGCTGAAAGCGGTTGCGTGCTTATTAAAAATACCAAGGACAACCTAGCGAAGGTGTTTGAGAAGTTTCGGGTATAGCATGGATTAACGGCCAGTACTTTTTTCGTAATCGGCTGGTCAATGAGGGAGATCACCACCTTGACTTGGAGCACTTCCGAAAGCGGGTATTGCCAGGTAATCATTGTCGTTGCCCGTCGGACTACCTTCAAAAGCTGGAGGTCCGGAAATACGCCCTCAGTACCGCACGTACTTACATATCCATGTTTGAAGGATATATGAACTACTACGCCAAGCGATCTGTCAATGAGCTTGACGAAAGGGATATTCGGGCTTATTTGCAACACCTGGTGCAGCAGGGTAAGTCAGATTCGTATTTGAACCAGGCGGTTAACGCCATAAAATTCTACTACGAGGGTGGTCAAAGGAATGCCTAACCGCTTCTATTCTATAGAGTGCCCTCGTAAAAAGGAACACTTACCCGGGGTATTGAGTAAAGAAGAAATACTACAGATGATCCAGGCTACCAAAAACCTTAAGCATCGTTGTATGATCAGTTTGCTATATTCAACAGGCCTGCGGCGGGGAGAATTGCTCACTATGAAAGTAACGGATATTGATAGTCATCGCATGCTGGTGAAAGTAAAGCAAGGCAAGGGCGGCAAAGATCGATATACCCTCTTGAGAAAGCAGGTATTGCATGAATTACGAGCCTACTACCTTCAATACCATCCAAAGGAGTACCTATTTGAGGGCCCTGGTGGCAGGCCTTACTCGGGCAGTAGCGTGATGAAAATTGTACATCGCGCTGCTCGCAAGGCGGGTATTCGTCAACGCGTTACCCCCCATATGCTGAGGCATTCATTTGCTACACATTTATTAGAGGCAGGGACGGATTTGTGTTACATACAAGTTTTATTAGGGTATAACTCCAGTAAAACTACTGAGCGATATACCCATGTAGCCCGTAACGCTTTCAACACCATCAAAAATCTATTAGATTAGTGAAAAAGATATAAGCGGTATAAAGTGCATATGCACTTTACCCGGACGTTATCTTCCATTCCATTCGTGAGCAAATATTTACTTCTATTTTCTTACGTGCTAACTTTCTCCTGCTCCCACCTGGCGCAAGCCTGTGACTTGTGTTTTAAAAAATGAAA
>LYSV01000194.1:0-8457 GCA_001657315.1 Flammeovirgaceae bacterium BBD 1991-12
TCTGTATTACCAGCTACCCATAGGCGAAAGAGGGGGCTGGTCCTTTGGGCAAAGCGCCTATATCAAAAAGCACTCCAACTGGTACCAATGGCCGAATGAAGACCCGGACAGCCGGTCGGGGATCAACTTCAGGCATATCCGATTGGCTGATGTATACCTGATGTACGCAGAAGCCATCCTCCAGGCCAATGGGGCAGCAGCTGTATCTGAAGCTATATCTTATATTGACAGGATACGCACCCGTGCTGGAGTGATCACACTCGACCAGTATATGACTGATAACGCGGGTCAGATCCCGGAGTTGCACATTTCCATCCAGGTGCACGGTTCCAGAAGCTATACGAATGCTACGGCCGATGCTGTTTTGACACATATCATGAAAGTAGAGCGCCCTCTTGAGCTGTGCTTTGAAGGCCATCGCTGGAAAGATCTGGTACGATGGGGTATTGTGAAAGAACAGTTTGATGCGCTGAGAGCAGATGAAAAATGGCGGGAAGATAATTTTACAACGATCGTAGACCAGGAGCCCCTGCTTATCGTAGAGCGTATTCGCCCTGACTTTATTTTATCCAGTCAGAATTATTCACCGGAAACGCACGATTACTTCCCCATACCCACGGGTGAAAAGCAGATCAATGACCAGATAGGAGGTTAGTAGTGTATAATTTAATGTATTACGGATGAAAAATTTAATAAATAACATATGCCTGATAGCAGTTTTAGCAGGGTTCACAGGATGTGATGATGACTATGAAAACCCAACAGGCGAACCCAATCATTTTTCAGTCTTTTTGTCTGAGGAAGATTTTCAAAATCAGATCCAGGTCAATGATCACATTGATTTTGGCGATGTATCACGCGGGGTTGTTTCCAGGACATGGACATTCCCCAGTGGTACAGTGGATATTGTGGGTTCAGAAAACGATGAAACCTCTTCTGAGCCGGTCGTAAAGGCTATTTTTATTGCTCCCGGTACTTTTGAGGTTGCTCTGCACCAGGAATATGCAGGAAATGCCTATATAGATGAGGATCTGAGAGGCACGACTATTGATACAACCTATACCATTACCGTCCTGGATACCGTAAGATCATCCTTTACGGCGGATCTGTTGAATCTCGATGGGTCAGTAGCCGGGCCACTGACCATTGCAGATGGTGCAGCAAACAAAATAGAAGCAGGGAATACCATACGTTTTAGTGCCGTATCTACCGGCGGAGCGACGGAATACAGATGGATCATGGCAGGTGGCGATCCGGAAGAGGTAAGCAGCGAGCCCGGTGATGACGCTGCAATAACGGAGATCAAGTATAAAAAACTGGGCGTGTATGACGCAATGCTCATCTCATCCCGTCCCAGGCCATTTGGTGTGGATACCATCGTGTTCAGAGATCTCATTGAAATTACGCCTTCCACAGCTCCGGTATTGATCGACAAAGCCTTCAGGCAGGAGAACAGCGTGGGCATCAACTTCAGCCGGGAAATGCTGAACCCTGCGGCGGAAGTGGCTAATTTTGCCGTCACCATCCGGAATAACGGTCAGATCCTCACTCCGGCGGTATCGGCTGTGAGGCTCGATCCCGAGGCCAGTAACGTCATTTACCTTGATCTGGGCAACGAATTGCTCTACAATACGGACACCATTACCGTCAGCTATGTCCAGGGGACCCTGACCACCACTGATTTTTACCTTGTAGACCCGTTTTCGGACGCAGCCGTTGATCCGGGTAAGGTTAATCTGCTGGCAGGAGCGAATTCTACTATTGACTATGACATAGAGTCTACTTCTGAAAGCAACTGGCCCTACTTATGGTGGGGAGCGCCATGGGATGCCTATGCTTTGAGTATATCCTCCGGTCAGGTGTACAGCGGCGCTAAAAGTGCCCTGATCACACTTAACCCTGATGGTGGAATGATCATTGGGAACAAGGATGATACTGGCAATGACCTTCAGTTTTCTGTGGAAGCCGATAAGACCTATGAAATCGGTGCATGGGTATATGTTGTTTCCCTGGGAGACAAGTCCATGACCCCGGATCTAAGATTTTACTGGACACCGGATACTAACTGGGGAGTCGGAGGTATATTTTTCAATCCCGACTTTCCGGTAGGCCAGTGGGTGTACCGTGCCACCGAAGTAAGCTTTACCCAATCCGGGGACTATGCTTTTATGATCAGAGGTTTCAATCAGGGCAATACCCAGGAGATGCAATTTTACATGGATAACATTACGGTCGCTGAATTGCAAAAACGCCCCTGATCAGAAGTAAGTATTACCTGGTAACCAGGCGAAAGCCGGGCATGACAGTTGGTCGGCTTTCGCTTTTAAAAATTAATCACCCTTATGTATATGAAGACCAGATTTAAACGTAGAAAAATACCCCTGCTGGCTGGAACGATATTGATCACCGGAGTCTTATTCGGGCAGGGAACCCGTGTAGATATAAACTTCGATGTTAAACACAGTGTAGGGGGTATATCGGAGTTTGAACGGGAGAAGTTCATTACCATGCATGGTAACTTTACCTCGCGGGATTGGGATGGCAATAACTTCACTGATAACCTCGTGGGGCATTTTCTGGAAGGGTATAACGCCTGGTTCGGAAGGGACACAGGAGGCATTACCTGGTTTGCTAATCAGGTAGATGAAGATCCCGAAAGGCCTGGGCAGATAGATCTGGACAATCTGAAGGCACGTGGTGCCCAGGTAAGGAGTGAGTATGCCGCCAAAACCAGTATACATCCCCATGCGGAAAGAAACCTCGGACTTATACTCGCCGGACAATACTATCCTTTCTGGCCGGGTTCGAAGACAAAACCCTACGACGGTGAAACGCCCTGGGCGTTTAAGGACGGTTTTGCTACCGGTGAATACATGGGCCAGTATATCAACGAATTTCATGGGAACGGAGGGGCGCCTGCACCTACGATTGTGGAGGTAATGAATGAGCCTATGTGGCATTTTGTTACACACCCGAGTGACTTTACAAGTACACCTTTGGAAATAGCACAATTTCACAATGATGTTGCAGACGGCATCCGCGCTGTAGTCAATAGTGATGTGCTCATAGGAGGCTATACCACGGCTTTCCCTGATTTTGAAAAGCAGGATTTCAAACGCTGGGAAGAGCGCTGGAAGCTGTTTATGGATGAGGCCGGTGAAAAAATGGATTTCTGGTCTATCCATCTCTATGATTTCCCCACTTTTGGGGGGAAGGCACTCTATCGAAAGGGTAGTAATATGGAGGCTACCTTCGATATGATGGAACACTACAGCGTACTTTCCCTGGGTGTGGCGAAGCCCTTTGTCATTTCCGAATACGGAGCACAGCGCCATGATTACTTCAATGAATTCTGGAGCCCCTTTAAAGACTGGTTATTCCTCAAGTCAGTAAGCGCTATGATGATGACATTCATGGAGCGCCCTCACCTTATGCTCAAAACCATCCCTTTTATTGTAGAAAAGGCGGAATGGGGCCGCAATCCGGATAACGGAGTGCCTCACAGCACACGGCTGCTGCGTCAAGGAAAAGAAGCAGCCGGAGAAACCGGGGAGGAATGGGTGTATACGGACATGATCCTGTTTTTCGAGCTATGGAAAAATGTGCAAGGTACGCGGGTAGACTCACATCCATCAGACCCGGATATGCAGGTGGATGCGTTTGTTGATGGAAAAAAGGCCTATGTGGCGATCAACAATCTGAATTTTGTGCCGGAAGCGATATCACTGAATACTTTCGGAGCGGAAGATAACACCCTTGAAAATGTAGAAATAAAGCACCTGCACCTTGTAGGAAACACTCCTGTGATAGATGTGCGGGAGCTGAATGAAGCTCCTGAAAGCGTGGAGATTGGCGCAGAAGCCACCATGATCCTGGAATACACATTCTCTGATGAGATCACTATTGATCAGACATCGGATGAAGTAAAATACTATGCCGAGGAATACTATAAACCCATCGTGTCCTCTAAAACAGAGGTGTTTCATATCAACGGTGTGACCACAGGTGATCAGGGAGAGGCCATGCTGCGGCTGGGCATTGGAAGAGATCATGGAAGTTCTTTAAGACCCACGGTCACCGTGAATGATACAGAGGTAAGTGTACCTTCTGACTGGAAAGGCTACGATCAGAAAACAAGGGATCGCTTTTTCGGCGTGATCGAAATACCCGTACCGTATGAGCTCCTTCAAAATGACAATACTGTTGCCGTCACCTTTGACGATGATGGTGGTCACATTGGCAGTGTGGCCATGCAGGTTTTTGGATTTAGCAGAACCATCAGCCGTACTAAAGCCCCTGACGAGGTAACTGCCGTTGATAACAGATCGCATCACCTGCCTGTCCTGAGAGTTTATCCTAATCCGTCCAACGGTAGTATCAATATTGATCTGCCTCAGGTCAGGTCCGTTTCTCAGCTTTCTATTTATTCGGTAGATGGCCAGGCGGTGTTGGAGAGGTCCATAAACTCTCAGGAAAGACAATCTATTCGGATCGATAGCTTGTCCAGCGGTATTTATTCCATCCTGTGGAATACCCGGGATAAAGTGCTCAAACAAAAACTGGTGATCAGGTGATGATTACAAGTGCGTATCAACCTTAAATAATTGACCACTGCAAGGTGAAGATGAAGAAATACACATACATTCTGCTGATAGTCATAATCGGATCAGTAAGCTTATTTTACACTACCCAACCCAAAGAGATAAACCTTGAAAGAGAAACCGATTTTAACTTCGATTGGAAATTTTCCCTGGTAGATGACTCTGCCTCTGTCAGGGAAAGTTCCGTTGGATTCAACGATGCGGAATGGAGAACACTTCGCTTACCACATGACTGGAGTGTCGAGTACTCCTTTGATTCAGTAAACGGTGACGGTGCAACTGCTTATCTGCCTGGGGGAACCGGTTGGTACAGGAAACGTTTTGACTTGGAGGTGGATCCTGATCAAAACGTTTATCTGCTGTTCGATGGGGTCTACAACAACTCGGAGTTCTGGATAAATGGTACACATTTGGGCTTTCGTCCCTATGGTTATTCACCTTTCCACTTTGACATTACCCGTTACCTGAATACCACCGGAGAAAACAATGTGCTGGCGGTGAAAGTGGATCGAACACGCTACATTGACAGCCGGTGGTATCCCGGGGCCGGGATATACCGGAATGTAAAACTGATCACCACGAGCAAGTTACATGTTCCGGTTTGGGGAACGTTCATTACTACGCCGGAAGTATCGGATAAAGAGGCGGTTGTAGTACTGGATCTCACCATTAAAAACGACTATACTGCTGATCAGACATTTGAGATTGAAACAAGAATTTATGATCCTCAGCAGGTAATGGTGGCGTCGGAAACCGGGACATTTTCCCTGGCAAAGAACAGCGAAGATACCTACCGTCAAACCTTTGAAGTACCTTCTCCCAATCTTTGGGATGTGGAGCATCCCAATATGTATAAAGCGGTAACGCAGGTAAGTCGTAGCGGTAAGGTCGTTGATCAGTATGAAACTCCATTTGGTATCCGCACGATCAGGTTTGACCATGACAGAGGTTTTTTCCTGAATGGAAGAAATATAAAAATAAAAGGAGTATGCCTTCACCATGATGGAGGACTTGTGGGTGCGGCAGTACCAAAAGGAGTGTGGGAACGCAGACTTCAGAAACTGAAAGATGGCGGCTGCAACGCCATCAGGATCTCACACAATCCTGGTTCCCAGGAGTTTCTTGACCTATGCGATGAGATGGGTTTTCTTGTCCAGGATGAGTTCTTTGACGAATGGGACTATCCCAAGGACAAAAGACTTAATTCAGAAGAGCGTCATTCGGACTACATTTCCAGGGGGTATGCGGAACACTTTCAGGAATGGGCAGAGCACGATCTTAAAAATGCAATGCTGGCGCATCGTAATCATCCCTCTGTATTTCAGTGGAGTATAGGCAATGAAATAGAGTGGGCCTATCATCCCCGATACAGGAATATCACCGGTTATTTTAACATGAACTGGCAGGGGAATTACTTCTGGGAGCTACCACCCATTTCTCCTGAAGAGATCAGGAAACGATATGAAGAAAGCGAAGCCATGGAATATGAGCTGGCTGCTACCGCCGAAAAGCTATCCCGCTGGGTAAGGGAGCTGGATACCACGCGGTATGTAACGGCAAATTGCATCCTGCCATCCGCCAGTCACATCACCGGATATACCAACGCACTGGATGTAGTCGGTTACAGCTACCGACGGGTTTTGTATGATTATGGCCGCAGGTACTATCCGGACAAACCCATTATGGGAACGGAAAATCTGGGGCAATGGCATGAGTGGAAAAGTGTGTTGGAAAGGGATCATATCTCCGGAATGTTCATATGGACCGGAGTCGAGTACCTGGGAGAGTCACATGGTCAATGGCCTAAAAAGGCCACTGCATCCGGGCTGCTTGACCTTGGAGGTTTCGAGAAAGGCTCCTACCATATGATGAAAACCCTGTGGGTGGATGAGCCCCATATACACATTGCTACTCAAAACATAGAAAGGTCCATCAATAAAATTGATCCGGAAACCGGTCTGTTGATCGCCAGAGACCCTGGAAAATGGGAAAAGGCGCTCTGGACGTGGCAGGATGTCAATAATCACTGGAACTACGAGGAGGGTGAGCTGATAAGTGTAGAGCTGTATTCCAATTGTGAAGAAATAGAATTGTTCCTGAACGATAAAAGTCTGGGCACCAGAGATCTGACTGAGTTTGAGGACCGGATCTACAAATGGGCTGTACCTTTTACTCCCGGTAAACTCGTTGCTAAAGGCAAATTCAAAGGGAGTACCCTCAGTGCCTCACTGGTGAGTGCAGGAGAACCTGCCGCCATTGAACTTACCATTGACAAGAAAACATTAACGGCAGACGGATATGATGTGGCGCACGTAGTAGCACAACTGATAGATGCTAACGGAAATCCAGTGAGAAGACAGGAGAGGGAGATTGTATTTGATGTAAAGGGTGAAATTAAAGTGCTGGGTGTAGATAATGGGTCTGTGAGAAATGTTCAGGACTATCAGTCTGACAGACTTGTTACCAGCCAGGGCAGGGGGTTAATGATCGTACAGTCCCGCAGGAAGGAGGGAGAGGTAGTGATCAAGGCTGCTTCGGCCGGTATGAGATCAGGTGAGATCACTTTAACTGTGAATTAAAATGCGTCTGAACTTTATTTCGTTGCTGGTTTTCTGTTTATCGGTAGGTTCATGCCCTTTAGAAAGGCGCGCTCAGGAAAATCACGCATGGTATGATCCTGACCTGACATTTGAAGAACGTGCCGATCTTCTTATAGCTCAAATGACGCTGGAAGAAAAAACAGGTCAGGTGGTAAACCGGGCGCCTGCCATTCCGCGCCTGGGTATTCCTGAATATAACTGGTGGAATGAAGCCCTGCATGGTGTTGCCCGGAACGGCAGAGCCACCATCTTTCCTCAAAGCATAGCCCTTGCCGCTACGTTTGATCCGGAGCTGGCCTACACAGTAGCCTCTGCTATTTCCGATGAAGCAAGGGCAAAATACCGCATTTCGCAGTCCATGGGAAACAGAGGGCAATATGCAGGACTTACATTTTGGACACCCAACATCAATATTTTCAGGGATGCACGCTGGGGCAGAGGTCAGGAAACGTATGGGGAGGATCCTTATCTCACCTCACGTATGGGAGTGGCATTTGTAAAAGGCCTGCAGGGCGAGCATCCGAAATACCTTAAAACTGCGGCATGCGCCAAACATTTTGCTGTCCATTCGGGGCCTGAAGCCCTCCGCCATAGCTTTGATGTACACCCTTCAGAAAAAGACCTGAACGAAACCTACCTGCCGGCATTCGAAGCATTGGTCAGGGAGGCAAAGGTAGAGGGAGTCATGGGCGCTTACAATGCGGTGTTTGGTGACCCGTCATGTGGAAGTGAAAGGTTATTGAAGGATATCTTGAAGGATACATGGGAATTCAAGGGGTACATTGTGTCCGATTGTGGGGCGCTAAATGATTTTAACGCAGGGCACAAAATAACCAGCACCGTTGAAGAATCTGCGGCAAGGGCGTTGAATACAGGCGTTAACCTCAACTGCGGTTATACCTATCAGCATTTGAAAAAAGCCATAGAGCTGAACCTGACCACTGAAGAAGTACTGAATAATCGACTGAAGGAGCTGATCATGACCCGTTTCAGGTTGGGTTTTTTCGATCCTGCTGAACGGAACCCATATGCTCAACTGGAGCCCGGTGTGATACATTGTGAGGAACACATTCAGCTGTCCCGAAAAGTGGCCCGCAACTCCATTGTACTGCTAAAGAATAAGGAGAATGTACTACCTCTGGATAAAAATATAAAGGTGCCTTATGTGACCGGTCCTTTCGCCTCTTCCAGTGACATACTGCTGGCAAATTACTATGGTGTATCGGGTAACCTGGTCACAATTTTGGAAGGCATTG
>LYSV01000194.1:8474-11595 GCA_001657315.1 Flammeovirgaceae bacterium BBD 1991-12
CCTTAACTACCGGGGTGGCTCGCTGCCTTTTCATGACAATGTAAATCCATTGAACTGGGCGCCGAAAGTAGCCAGAACAGCTGATGCCGTTATTGCTGTCGTGGGCCTGTCCAGTGATCTGGAAGGGGAGGAAGTGGACGCCATAGCTTCTGCGCATAAAGGGGACAGAGTGGACCTTAAGCTGCCACAGACCCAGATAGATTATGTGAAAGAACTGGCGGAAAATAAAAAGGGTCCCTTGATCCTGGTAATTACCAGTGGCAGCCCTGTGGCATTGCATGAGCTGTATGACCTTGCCGATGCGATCCTGCTGATCTGGTACCCGGGTGAACAGGGTGGGAATGCAGTAGCAGATGTCTTATTCGGCGACATTTCCCCCTCAGGACGTTTGCCTGTAACCTTTCCCAGGTCCGTTGACCAGTTGCCGGATTTCCCGGACTACAGTATGAAAGGCCGGACTTACAAATACATGGAGGAAGAGCCGCTTTTCCCGTTTGGCTTTGGGCTGTCCTATACACAATTCTCCTACAGTAACCTGAAGGTCAGCAACAAGCAACTAAAGAAAGGAAATAGTATTACTGTTACTGCAGAAGTTAAGAATATCGGAAAAATGGATGGAGATGACGTAGCTCAGCTATATCTGATCCCTCAGAAAAAGAATTCGGGCCTCGCAAAGTTCAGTTTGAAACAGTTTCAAAGGGTTAGCCTTAAGGCAGGAGAGTCAAGGATGTTAAGCTTTGAGCTATCTCCTTCTGATTTGCTTCAAATTGATGATTCAGGTAAAAAAACCTGGATAAAAGGAGATTATACCATTACCATAGGGAATTCGCTGCCCTCTCACCGGAGTCTTGAGCTTGGGGCGGCCAGGCCGGTTTCAGTGGAAATAGAATTCAAATAAAAACGAAAACGCTTTGTGATCATATGAAAGCAACGATGTACGAAGGGGATAAAAGGTTCTCCATCATTGAAAAAGAGATGGAAGACCCACAAAAAGGAGAGGTGCGGATCAGGGTGGCATTTTGCGGGGTTTGTGGAACGGACGTCCATATTTATCATGGCATGATGGATCAGCGGGTACGAATACCCCAGATCATCGGACATGAAATGTCAGGAACAGTCGATGCTGTCGGAGAAGGAGTGACAGGTTTTGAAGTGGGGGAGAAAGTAGTAGTGCGCCCCCTTGATAACAGAGGCGAAAAGCCTTCTGACAAAGGTTTCAGTCACATATGCAAGGATCTGAAGTTTATCGGGATCGATAGTCCCGGCGCCATGCAGGAGTACTGGAATGTACCCTCTTTCACACTCCATAAACTTCCCGTGCAAACTAATCTCAAACTGGCAGCATTGATAGAGCCCTTATCGGTGGCTTGTCATGACGTGCGCATGTCCGGCTTAAGGAAAGGTGAAACAGCCGTGGTATTGGGAGGTGGTCCCATAGGGTTGCTGGTCGCTTTGGTGGCCAGGAGTAAGGGGGCAAATGTGATCATTTCAGAAGTAAATGAAACGCGTGTAACACTTGCAGAGCGGCTCGGTTTCACGGTCGTAAATCCTCAAAAAACGGACCTGATTAATTTGGTAAGTCATCAGACAGAGGACAGCATGGCTGATGTGGTTTTTGAAGTTGCAGGTGTACAGCCCGCACTGGATGTAATGACCAAAGTAGCTGGTATAAGAGGGCGAATTGTAATGGTAGCCATTCATGGCCAGCCCAAAAATGTCAGCCTTTTTGACTTTTTCTGGAAAGAGCTCAAACTGATAGGGGCAAGGGTCTATGAGGTGGAAGACTATGAGGAGTCCATTGAACTGATCACAAAAAATGAACTTCCCTTTGATAAACTCATCACGGCTGTCAGGCCCTTAAGCACTATTCAGACGGTGTTTGAAGATATCGACAAAAACCCCCATGGCATGAAGGTATTGATGGATTGCCATGCCTGATACGAGGAAGCAAATAAACTAACAGAGAACGATAAGAACAGGAATATGTCAACAACTAAAACATACCAGTTATTTATTAACGGAAATTGGGTGGATGCCTCTTCAGGGGAAACTGCTGATATCCTGAACCCGGCCACTGAAGAAGTGGTGGGGATAGTCCAGATAGGGAATGAGACGGATGCTCTGAAGGCCCTGAAGGTGGCGGAAAAAGCGCAGAAAGATTGGAAAAAGGTACCCGCCGGAAAACGTGCTGAGGTCATGCGCGCCTTTGCTGGTGGAATAAAAAAGGAAAAGGACCGCCTGGCTGAGATACTGGTGCGGGAGCAGGGTAAGCTGTTCAGGGTAGCGCAGATGGAGGTTGACGTAACTGCTTCGTTCATTGAATATGCCTGTGACTGGGCCAGACATATTGAAGGGGACATAGTGACTTCTGACAACCCCAACGAGCATATCTGGATCCATCGTATACCCAGAGGAGTGGTGGTCGCCATTACCGCCTGGAATTTTCCGCTTGCTCTGGCGGGTCGTAAGATCGGTCCGGCGTTGGTGGCTGGTAACAGTGTAGTATTAAAGCCTACCCAGGAAACACCGCTGGCTACCCTTGAGCTCGGTGATATTGCCAAAGATGCAGGATTACCGGATGGGCTTCTGAACATTCTCACCGGGTATGGCAGGGTATTGGGAAATGCGCTGGTTGAAAGTCCTGTCACAAAGATGGTCACCATGACCGGGAGCACACCTGCGGGACAGCAGATCTTCAGAACCGCTGCCAATAACCTGACCCATGTTCAGCTCGAGTTGGGAGGCAAGGCGCCGTGCATCGTGTTTGAAGATGCTGATGTTGATCAGGCCATCGAAGGGTCTTTTCACTCACGGTTCGATAACTGCGGACAGGTCTGTACCTGCAACGAGCGGTTATACCTTCATGAAGACATCTATGACACGTTCATGGAGAAGTTCATGGAAAAGGTGAAAGCCATTAAAATAGGCGATCCCATGGATCCTGCCACGGACCTGGGGCCAAAGGTGAACCAGTCGGAGTTAAGGAACATGGAGCACCTGGTGGCTAAAAGCATAGAGGAGGGGGCTACGATTGTCTATGGTGGAAAAAGCCCTGAGGGAGCGCAGTTTGGAAAGGGCTATTGGTTTGAGCCTACGATCATTACAGATGTCCGCCAGGACA
>LYSV01000195.1 GCA_001657315.1 Flammeovirgaceae bacterium BBD 1991-12
CAGATTGCCCAGCTTCTCCAGATCGGCCACGATCTCCTTGTCCAGGGGAGTATCCTTTATCACGTTGTAATTGTCCCAAAAATCCTTGTTGTAAGCCTCATCCTGGTATTGTAGGCCGTATCTTTTCATCTTTTTTGTGCTACTTATCCGCTGATCGGTGCCGGGATAGACCTTGTTGATGAGAAGTTCCTGATGCATTTCGGTCTCAAAGTTCAGTTCATTGGTTTTTGCATCGTACCAATTGAAATGGGAAACTACCTTGATGTAATTCAGGTACATCCTGTCTTCATACCTCTTGAATCCGATAACCTTGGTGTCGGAGATATAGCGGCTTACTGAGCCCACCTTCTTTTTAAGCGTATTGTTTGGATACATTATCTGGTATTCCATCCTTATTATGGCGTATGAATCCCTGTCAACATACAACTTCAACGTATACATGTCGGTATTAAGATAGACCACATACACCTTAAGACCATTATAGTAGGAGTTGTTCAAACGCTGGAATTGAGCAAAAAATGAGTCCTCTTCGGGAAAGCTGCGATACTTGATGTTGTTGTGCAGCAGAAGGTCCTCCAGAAGGTTATGCTGCTCAAAATACCGGCTGAACTTGTGCGTTTCATAGCTCAGACTTTTCCTTACCTCCATAAGGGCTACCTTTTCCCTCAAACGGTCCTTTTTGCGCGGTTCTGCATAGTCCTCATCATAGATCTTGACGGCGGCTTCCAGAAGAGAAAAATAGGTGCCTCCTACCTTTTTAAGGTCACGATAAAAACCATCCATCAGGTAGGGTTGCATCGGATAATTCTGTTCTATTCTGGACAGCGCTATTCGCACAATTTCCTCACCATTCAAAGAATCACTGATAATAACCTCATCCAGCACCTGAACAGCCCGGCTTAATCGTAGGATCACTGTATCCTTACCGATCAGGTTGATCACCGGAGCTTCATAGTTTTTATAGCCCAGCATGCTGACCTTCAGGTATTCGTTTTTACATTCTTCGGGTACATGGAAATCAAATTCCCCCATAGAATTTGAGACAGTACTGATCGCTTTCCCCTTGATGCTGATGGAAGCAAACACCAAAGGCTCTCCCGATTCACCATCATGCAATTTTCCTGAAATAGTGAAATAGGACTGCCCAACGGAAAATAAAGGCAATAGGAATATTAAAGCCAATACTATTAGCCGCATATAGTTGGTTTTATTTTCTTTCGATCGAAGGTTTTTGCAACTTCAAAGATGTGAACCTCTCACAGCTTTGTCAACTCTGCCCTATACCTTTCATATATGTAACATCATCAATGCAAGTTTTTTTCCGTTATTGATGTTTTTTTGGTCATCAAAAACGTGGAGCATGTACGATATTTACATCTGTTTATACCGAATTGTTTAATTTAGTAAACAAAAACCTTGCGAATAGTAGAGCGTATACCAAAGATCTGGAAGACTGCATATCTGATCATATGCTCATGGTACGCTCTTAACTACATTGTAAGTTCTATCATAGAATACAGCGTTGACCAGCCTTTTACACTCGTATTATGGAACGGTTTCTACATGCTGGAAGCAGTCTGCATCTTTATTTTACTGACCTTTATTTATACCAACTGGCTCTTTCAATTCAGCATACTCTATCAGATCATCGGTCATATTGGCGGGCTTATTGTGCATTTTCTGGGCATCAGCTATTTGCGTTATTATTTTGATTATTACCTGGACGGCCTGGTATTTTTCGATGACTGGAAAGAATATATGCTGGATCTGCTGAGCTGGGATGCCATGCGGTTCTATGATCAATATATCATTACGGTAGCCGTGTATTATATTATCCGGTATTTTCAATATGTGCAGCATAAAGAGCAGGAAAAGAGTTACCTGGCACTAAGAAATAAGGAAATGCAGATCTCACTGCTAAAATCACAGATCAACCCACATTTTTTGTTCAATACGCTTAACTCCATCAGCACGCTGGTAGGTACCAACAAGGTAGAAGCGAGGAAGGTGATCACTCAGCTATCCGATGTGTTCCGCTATGCCCTGGACTCTCATGAAGGAGGTAAGGTAAGGCTGCTGCATGAACTGAACTTTATTGAGAATTACATAAAGATACAGCAGGTAAGGTTTGGAGAAAGGCTCAAATATGAGGTGGACGTAGATCCTCAGTGCTGGAGTCTTGATATTCCACCTATGATCTTACAACCTCTTGTTGAAAACTCTGTTAAATATGGTATAGGCCCAAAAGATGACGGAGGCACCATCAAACTGACTATAAAAAAAGTGGTAAATGGTGTATACTTTGAGGTGTCCGATGATGGCCTTGGCCTGAATGCCAAAAAGGTACTTGACGGAAAAGTCAAGGGTACAGGCGTAGGGCTGAAAAACTCCGATAAGCGTTTGAAAAGTATTTATGGTCCGACGGCCGGACTGAACATAAAGGCGCGGCTGGATGGATATACAGTCAGTTTTATCATCCCTACTGATGAAAACGTAGAGCAGGATGAATCACTGGAACAGGAATTTTTAGTACAACAATTAGAGCAAAATTAAAATCAACAACTATTCGTTACCCTAGGGTAAGAATGAAAACCAATTAGCACATGAAGTTAGACTGCATCATAGTAGATGATGAAAAGTTGGCCAGAGATCTTTTGATGGAATTTTTAGAGCCTTATCCTGAAATAGAGGTGCTCGCCCAATGTTCAAAGGGGAGTGAAGCCGTGGATAAGATTGAAGAGCTCAAACCGAAACTGATCTTTTTGGATGTTCAGATGCCCGGCATGGATGGCTTCGATGTACTGGAATCCCTGGAGCATAAACCTTTTGTTATTTTTACCACAGCTTATGATCAATATGCCATACAGGCCTTCGACAGCAATGCTATAGACTATCTGCTTAAGCCGCTGGATGAAGAAAGATTCAGACTGGCTATAAAAAGAGCTACGGACAGGATAAAGGCGGAGGAAAATAATGTAGACGAACTCCTCAAAAGTCTACAAAGTGCGGAAGGAGACAGCAACAGGTATTCCACACATCTGTTTGTACAGAAATCGGAAAAGCTCCTGAACCTCGAAGTCAGTGATATTATGCATCTGGAAGCTTCAGGTGATTATACCATTCTCACCACGAAGACCGATCAGTTCCTCAGCTCCTCGGGTATAGGAAAGCTGGAGGAAAAGCTGGACCCTGAGAAGTTCATCCGGATCCACCGGTCCACCATCATCAATCTCAATTACCTCAAGGAGATTGAAAAACACTTTAACGGAGGCCTTATTGTCAAAATGGAAAATGGAAAGACGTTTCCCGTGAGCCGTACCTATGCCAAACAGATCAGGAAGAAGGTGGTGTAGTTAGCGTTGGACAGTCAGGGAAGAAACTGACAAGGGAATAGTTCCGTGCACTTTCGGATGATTCTTATTACAAATTGTTACCAAAATGGTAACTTTTGACTATATTTGGCGTTGAGCACAGATAGATGCGGGTTATTGCAAAGAAAATCCTCCGGGAGTTCTGGGAGAAACACAATGATGCGGAAGAACAGCTTAAGACATGGTATAAAGAAGCATCCAAAGCTGATTGGTCTTCTCCCAATGACGTGAAGAAGGAATATATAAAAGCCAGTATTCTGAAAAACCGCAGGGTAGTTTTCGATATTTGTGGGAATAGCTATCGGCTTATCGTTAAAATAAATTATGAGCGCAAATGGGTTTTTGTAAAGTTTATTGGAACCCATTCAGACTATGACAAAATAAATGCAGAAAATATTTGAATTATGGCTGTTGGGATTTTAAGAACAGAAGAAGATTACAGAAAGGCGTTGGATCGCCTGGATGATATATTTGACGCCCCTGCCAATTCCAGAGAGGGGGATGAGGCAGAACTCCTCGTATTATTGATAGAGAACTATGAGAATGAGCATTATCCCATGGCTCCACCGGATCCGATCGAGGCCATTAAGTTCAGAATGGAGCAAATGGGCATGAAGAAGAAGGATCTTGCTGAAATTATTGGTTATAAAAGTCGTGTTACAGAAATTCTCAATAGAAAAAGAAAACTCACCCTGAGAATGATTCGTAATCTTCATGAGAAGCTACGAATTCCGTATGAATCACTAATGACTGACTATTGAAGTCTCTCATGATCTCAGCGTTCTAATAAACCAGACCTACCGGACGAGCCAGAACCAAAGTGGTGCTTGTTGATTGTAATCGGTTAACAATTAACTTCTCAATTTGACTTTCTGCCAAAAATTGTTAGCATTTAAAATGCAAAGTATTAAAACCCCAGCATCTTCACCGCTGTAATGGCCGCCTCATCGCCTTTGTTGCCATGTTTTCCACCTGCACGGTCCAGGGCCTGCTGCTGAGTGTTGGGTGTAAGTACCCCAAAGATCACGGGTTTGTCGTATTTCAATCCCACCTGGGTAAGGCCATGAGCCACGGCATCGCAGATAAAATCGAAATGCCTTGTTTCCCCCTGGATCACACAGCCAATGCAGATCACGGCATCTACCTCATCTCTTTGCGCCATCCACTGTGCTGCAAGGCTTAGCTCAAAACTCCCCGGAACGGTTTTTCGAATAATGTTTTCCCGGCTTACCCCGTTTTCAAGCAGCGTATTCAGGGCGCCTTCGTACATCGCTTCCGTGACGGCTTCATTCCACTCCGATACTACTATCGCAAAGACTTTCTTGTCTATTTCCGGAATATTGCTCCTTGAATAGCTGCTTAGATTTTTTTCAGATGATGCCATAGATGTTGCTTTGTATAAAAATAAAAAAAGGGATAAAGACCTGTATCCCTATCCCTTCGTTTAAGGTCTTTTTCCCTACGATGCACTTTCCAGTCGTGCCTTGTATTTTCTGGCATTTTGAAATTCTGCCGATTCCCAGTACTGGTCTATGATAGTCTGGTATGCCTCAATGGCGGCACTGTTGGCATTGAGCTTTTCATGGGCCAGTGCGGCTTTCATTAAGTACTGCGGTGTAAAATATTTATTAGGCTTGTAATTGGCCGCCTTTTCATAAAATGAAGCAGCATTTTGGTAGTCCGCCAGCTCCATGTAGGCATCACCAATAAGGCTGTAGGCCCGTGCCTGTATCAGCAGGTCACTGGAATTGAAATCTTCCAGATAAAGTATGGCGAGCTTGAACTTTTCTTGTTTCAGATAGGCTGTACCGGCATAGAAATTTGCCAGGTTGCCGGCGTCAGTTATGGCATATTCCTCCGAAATATCGACGAAGCCCAGATTGTTGCCATCCCCATTCAGCGCAAGATCCAGACTGTCTGATTCGAAATAGTAAATGGCCTGGAACATTTCACTCTGAGCCTGGGCATTTTGTGAGTTTTTATAGTATCTGAAGCCAAATACACCTGCTACCACCAGCAGTATCAGCCCTGAAATACCAAATACTATACCCCTGTTCTTCTCAATGAATTCTTCCGTGCGCGAAAGCTGATCAGCCAGCACATCCGGGTTCTCAAGGATATCTGTACTATGCTTTTCATCAGCCCTTTTCTTGTTTTTCACTGCCATCTTCTAGGAAATTAAGGCTGCAAATCTAATGATTAATATGAGAATAAGAAATGGCTCCAGGCGAGTTTTTCAGTTTGCCTGTAGGCCGGTGACTGCCTGCAATTCTCTGATCTTTGTACATAAACAGGAAACCACAGGCAGCCAGCAGCAAATATCCACGGACTAATCCATTATAAAGGGGTAATCCGTTTGAGCGTAAACATCCTTAAGTGCTTCAGAAGCATCCGGGAATTTGGATTCCTCAGCAAACTTCACACACTCCGCTACAATTTCCTTTATTTTGCCTTCGATCTGCTCCAGAACAGTTTCAGTAGCGAGCTTTTTGTCCAGTATGGTTCGTCTCACCTGCTCTATGGGATCTTTGTGCTTATACTCTTCTACCTCCTCTTTTGTACGATACTTTGCAGGATCAGACATTGAATGCCCTTTGTAGCGGTAAGTTCTGAACTCCAGAAGTACAGGACCATCTCCCTTTCTTACTCCTGTAGCTGCTTCGGCTACGGCCTTGTGTACCTCTTCCACAGACATGGCATCTACAGGCCTGGAAGGCATATTGTAGGACTCGCCCAGCATATAGAGATCGGTAACGTTGGAAGTCCGTTCTACAGAGGTACCCATGGCGTATCCATTGTTTTCTATTACAAATATTACCGGTAGCTTCCACGTCATGGCAATATTCAATGCTTCATGAAAAGCTCCCTGCCTCACTGCACCGTCTCCCATGTAGCACATACACAGGTTATCCGTCTTGTTATACTGTTCTGCGAATGCTATACCAGCACCCAGAGGGATCTGCCCGCCTACGATACCGTGGCCACCAAAAAAGTGATTTTCCTTATCAAACATGTGCATTGAACCACCCTTTCCTTTGGAGATCCCGGTTTCCTTTGCAAAAAGTTCGGCCATAATGGTTTTGGGATCGGAACCCAGCGCTATGGGGTGCGCATGGTCACGGTAGGCGGTAATATATTTATCACCTTCCTTAAGCGCAGATACAGCGCCAGCAATACATGCTTCCTGACCTATATATAAATGACAAAAACCCTTTATCTTTTGCTGTCCGTAAAGCTGGCCTGCCTTTTCTTCAAATCTTCTCATCAAAAGCATGCTTTCAAACCACTCCAAATAGGTTTCCTTTGAAAACGTATCTTTGGTTGTTTTAGCCTTTGATTTTCCTTTTGTGGTAGTAGCCATAGTGTTATTTTTGATCCAACAGGACTGCGAAATTAAGTAAAAAAGTTTAATGCACATTGAAAAATTAGGTTTGATTGGGTTTAAAAACTACGAGGATATCGATCTTGATTTTTCTGTCAAAATCAACTGTTTTGTAGGTCCCAACGGCTCGGGAAAGACCAATCTGCTCGATGCCATTCACTATCTCTCCATGACACGAAGTGCCTTCAATTTGGTGGACACCCAAAACATATTGTTTGGTCAGAACCTGTTTAGCATAAAAGGTACACTTTTCAAAGAGGGCAGACGGCACGAAGTTTTATGTGCCGTATCGCAGGGTCAAAAGAAAATAATGAGGGTAGACGGGAACGAGCACGAAAAACTATCCGATCACATTGGACTTTTTCCGGTGGTACTTATCGCTCCGGATGATACGGACATCATTCGCGGACCCGGCGAGATACGAAGGAAATTTTTTGATATGATCCTGTCGCAGCTTGACCGGGACTATCTTCAAAAACTTATCCGCTACAATCATTTTTTAAAGCAAAGGAACACCTTGCTGAAACAGTTCAGTCAGGGACAGGCCTTCGAACAGGACCTGCTGGCGCCCTACAACAGGGAGCTCATTGTCCTGGGTAACGAGTTGTTCGGCAAAAGAAGAGACTTTATGAAGGAGTTCCTCGATACATTCCATGCAAATTATTCCTGGCTGTCCGAGGAAAAGGAAGAGGTGGATATCCGGTACAGATCTGACAATGAAATCCCGGACTTTGAGTCAGCCTTTAACAATGCATTGTCCAGGGATCTGGCTCTCGAACGTACCACCATTGGTATTCACAGAGATGACTACAAATTCCTGATACGTGATTCTCCCCTGAAAAAGTTTGGTTCACAGGGGCAGCAGAAAACGTTTCTGATCGCATTGAAACTGACCAATTTTCAGGTGATCCGGGAACATCTTGAGCTTGTGCCGATCCTGCTTCTCGATGATATATTTGACAAACTGGACAGTCATAGGATCGCACGACTGATGCAAAAAGTGGCAGAGAATGACTTTGGGCAGATTTTTATTACGGATGCGCGTGAAGAAAGAACAAGATCTGTTCTAAAAGAGTTAACTTTGAATGCGGCCTTTTATACCATAGACAATGGTCACGTAGCACCTGTGGAAAACCATGTTTAGAAAACCAAAGGATAAACGAAAAGCAGAAACATCTACCGTTGGTGATGCTATCAATGAGATGTTGCAGAAGTATCACCTCAAGCCCCGGTTTGATGAGATGCGGGTAGTAGCTTCGTGGCCTGAACTTATGGGCAAGACCATTGCCGGTAAGACAGGTAAGATCTATGTGAAGAATGAAGTGTTGTTTGTAGAGATCAACTCGGCGCCTCTGAAGCACGAACTGAACATGTCCAAATCCAGGGTGCTGGAGCTGTTGGAAAAGGAATTTGGTAAAGGCACTATCAGGGAAATTATCTTCATGTAATAGTTCCTTGTTCAGGCCCAAAAAAAGCCATC
>LYSV01000196.1 GCA_001657315.1 Flammeovirgaceae bacterium BBD 1991-12
GCGGTTCAGGCGGTGGAAGGTAACGGGACGATCACGGTCGCTGTGGAGGAGATGGGTGATAAGATACAGGTGACAGTGGCCGATGACGGTTGTGGTATACCGGAAGATGCCAGAGACAGGATCTTCGAGGCGTTCTATACTACAAAGGAGCGTGGTTATGGCACAGGCCTGGGATTGAATATCTCACAGCGGATTGTGCATCAGCATGGTGGGGTAATCTGGTGTGAAAGCCATGACGGACAGACCCTGTTCAAGGTTGAATTACCTAAACCCGCGATGCTATGAGACAGCTTTTGGTTGTTCTGTTGGCTTTGCAGTCAAACATATATCCACTTGCGCAGACAGAACAGAATGCCATAACACCTCAGGAACAATTTGATCAACTGGCAAAAAGGTTTACCAGGTATGCCCATAGCAATGACCCGGACAGTTTGAAAAAGTATGGGAAGCAAATGTGGAATTTGGCCTACCAACACGGTGATCCCTTAATGATCGTCAGAGCTATAAATGTCAAAGGGCACATCTTTGAAAAGGAGGGGAGTTTTGACAGTGCATTTTATTACTATCAGGAGGGTTTAAAAATGAGTAGTGCCAATGGCTTCAGAGGAAGACAGAAGTTTATTTTTAACAGATTAGGGATGCTCCATTATGACAATTCCATGTATAATAAAGCACTCCGTTACCATCTGGAGTCCCTGAGAATGCGGGAGGAGGATGGTAATGATAATGAGATCGCCTATGCCTGTAACAACATTGGACTTGTTTATTATAGGATCAACGATCAGGATAAGGCTATCTTTTATTTAAAAAAGGCACTTGGACTTAAAAAATCGCTCAATCAAAAAATTACTTCTACTTTGGTCAATCTAGGCCTGTGCTATACCTCTCTTAAAAAGCATGAGCAGGCAAGAGAGTATTACGGTCAGGTAATTGGCCTTTGTAAGTTGGATTGCCCGGAGGATCTGGCGGAAGCCTATATTGGGCTGGCGCTGTCTTTTCTGGATGAAGAAAATTACATAAAGTCGCGAGTCTACTTCGAGAAATGCATAGGATTGTCCGAAGAACATCAGTTTATACTTCGCTTGATAGTCTCATACTTCTATTTGTCAACCATACAACAAAAAAAAGATGCTTTTGATGAAGCCCTCGACTTATCAAAGATCAGTTTGAAAATGGCCAGAGATCATCGGAAGCCGGAATGGGAGGGATACAACTACAAACAACTGGCGCAGATCTATTCTAAACTAAATGACCATAGGTTTGCTTATCGGTATTATGTGAAGTATGATTCCATTAACAGTGAACTATTGAATAAGGGAATTATAAAAGATATGGCCAGTATTCAGGCCGACTATGAGGAATATCAGAATAAGAAGATCATCGATGAACAAGGCCGGGAGATAACAACACGCACTACTTATCTGACCATCATTCTGGTTCTGTTTATTTTGGTTACACTTATTGTGATTATCCTCTACCGTAATAACCGATTCAGGAAACGTGCCCATCATCAGATCAGTGAGACCATGGAAGAACTCCGTGCTGCACAGGATAAACTGGTGCATCAGGAAAGACAGACGGCTATGAACGGGGTTGTAACCAGCCTGGCCCATCAGCTGAATTCTCCACTGGGGGCTGTAAGGGCGTTGCTGGAACCTCTGAACGACAGTTTTATGGCCCTGAGTGCTGCCTGTTCGCCTTCTGAAGTTCAAAGAACGGCCGACACTGGATCAGGTTCATCCTTGAACGGACCCGTTCAGCTTTTTCAAAAACACATCCGGTATGTCAGTGAGATGACCGAACGCATGGCCTCACTTGTTAAGACCTTGCAGATCCATGCCAACCCTGATACCATGCTACTTACCTCCGGACAGGTGGACCTTATCACAAATATCCAGACAGCTCTGGAGGATTTTAAGTTACCGGCAGGTATCCGGCTCACAGCCCGTTTCCCGGATACACCCGTTTATGTCAAAGGTGACGGCACTGCCATGATCATGGCGTGGAAAAATCTTATTCAGAATGCATTGGAAGCAATAGCTGATAAGGGTGATATTGTAATAGATCTCCACACAGAGGAGGGTTTTGCTCAGGTTGATTTTAAAGACAGTGCTGGTTTGGAGCATGGGGTAAAAGATAATCTGTTTGAGCCATTTTATACCACCAAAGAAGATTATCATACCGGCCTTGGATTAACGATCTGCAGGACTGTGATCGAAAACCATGGCGGCACCATCACGTATAAAGTGGAAAACAATACTACCGTATTTATAGTCAAACTACCGTTGGAAGATGATTGAAGAGCCCGACAGTGAATATGAGAAAGAGCTGAGGAGATTGTTTCTGATCACCATCAATGACAGGAGCATTTTGGTGCAACTGGATGAGGATACCCGAACTGAATTCCGGCAACTAAGGTACCGCATGTCCAAAAATGAGGTAGGTGAGACCACCATGCGCCGGGTGGTGGAGAAATACCTGGGAAAGCGGTTCTTGATCGTGGACAGGAAATAGTTTATCAGGACAGGATTAAGACTTACTAAGCCTCTTGCATATGAACAGGTGTATACAGACGTTGCCAGCTATCCGGCTCCAATGCGGTTTATTAATCGTTAAAACTACAGAAATAACAAAAGAATACTGTATAAGACCACCTTTGAGACCCTTTGCAATGTTCTCTGTTGCCTCTGGGGTGAATAGCTGATTTCCGTTATTTTGGAGGGATCTGTTTGTTTTCTGAAAATACATTTTGATCCAAAACTCACATTAATTTTGAAAAAAGTTTGTCCAGTCCCAACTTTTGAGACTTCTGGCCTTTATCATTGAATTGATTTTAATGGCCATAAGATCCGGGAGATGGGCGATACCCCGTGGAAAAGTAGCTTTGCACCTATTCAAATGTTAAATGGAAAATTTGGTTGAGTTAAGCGCCGAGGAACTTTCTGAAATAGAAGGTGGTATTTGGCGACCAATAGTAAAAGAACTAATGAAAAGCTGGCTTGTGAGTGAAGCACTTGAAGCCATCGAAGATTTTGCAGATGGATGGAATAGTTATGATTGTTAAAACTAAAAAAGAAAAGAATGAAGAATTTCAATAATTTATCAAAAAATGAAATGAAAAACATTGAAGGAGGAGGAGAGGGTAGTTGGGCCTACCAACTTGGTAGATGGGCACATGAGGCATTCTGTAGCTTTGTAGATGGGTATGCAGAAGGTCATAGTCGTGCTGTGAACAGATGGATCTAAAAGATGTTTTGGAGGAAGTCGTTTTAGTTTGAGAGACGACTTCCTTTTCATGGCCAGACACTTGAAAGATAAATTGCGAGATTGCGATACGGTAATGATGTCATGTTTATGCAAAGCACCAATTGAAAAAATTAAGACTTGGTTAGATCAATCTTTAAAGCAACCGATACAAGATCCAAAAAAACCGGTAAAAAAGTTTTTTTGGCAGTACATTGCGGTTCTATTGCTGCTTGATCTTTTTGTTTTTGTTCCTTTTCTGATATTTCTGAATGTTCAATTCAACATTGAGGTGATCAACCTTAATGCTGACGATAACTATCTGTATAATCCGATTGTCGTAATTATATTACCGGCTGTGGAGGAGTTGATATTCAGGCTTCCTATTAAAAGAAAAAAGCTTTATTTTATCTTGTCTATTTTATTTGGCATACTATTATGCCTTGATGGCGAGGTAATTACTGCAATGGTCATGGCAGTTTTTTTTGGATTCCTGCTTTACTTTTATTTATTTCCCCATTTCTACAAACAAATAATTCTTATTTCTTCGGGTTGTTTTGCCGTAATGCATCTAACCAATTATGTGTTGGATGCATGGTATTTATATCTTTTTGCGCCGCTTTTGGTAGGTTCACAATTCCTGTTTGGGGTCTTTGCCGGACTAATAAGAAGGCATGGGATAAAATACAGTTTTTTTCTGCATGCTGCAGCTAATTTCATTTTACTATGTATTGGTGCATTTTGAAATAGACTTTTCGGCAGCAGTAGGTTTTTTCAAACCCACCTTAATTTATATAATAAACAAAACGATGAATTTGAACAGATGTAGTATGGGCTTGACACAAGGATCAAAATGAACTTATTCAATTTTGTGAGGAGGCCCCTGGAGTATCACGTAAACCCCTCCTTTCATATTCGTGACCTGCCATGCCTGTTGAAACTCTTTTTGATATGGATAGGAATGTCGATGCCTCTTTACGTGTTGATAGGGTATTTTAAAACACAAGGGTCGCTGGAGACCGGCTACGAAGGTGTTCTTGAATCTATAGCAGTCCAAAAAGGTGCACGGCTTATGTATTTGTCCTCATCACCGGTCTTATTCACCCTGTTCTTGAAGAGCTGATTTTCCGTCTGCCGCTGGTCTGGAATAAGAAGTATTTTCTGCTGGGATTATCTTTTTTTGCAGCTACTTTTCTGCTAAAGATATTTGACCTGCAGGACTTGCTGATGACCTGGTTCAAAAGCTTTAGCTATTCCATAACTATAGTTTCATCAGGCTTGGTATTATTTGCCATACTTACTGCTGCCTTTAAAAACTCTGATATGCCAAGGCTCAGGGAATTCTGGGCAGAAAGATCATGGTTTGTTGTCCTGCTGAGTTCTTTGGCATTTACTGCCTTTCATTACTCTCCTGAGCAGTATTATGCATCCCTTTTTGTTATGTCCGTGTGGGGTTTGAGATTGATCCTGATATCATGGTTATTTACTTATGCCCGAATGGTTTATTCCATCTACGGGGCCATTATCCTGCACGGCCTGGCCAATCTCTTTCCGGTTTTTACAGGGATGCTGATTTATGGATAGAAACAGCACTATGGCAGCGAAAAGACTTTGTAGCTGGTGGCACGCAATATCCTTAATGTCAGGTTTAGATCATTTCTCAAAAAGGATCAAAACATGGTCAGGTCAGTCTTTAACAAAGCAGGTGTATGAAAAATTTATTGAACAACTGTACTGAACTTAGTGCCCGTGAGGTACGGACCATAGAGGGTGGTTTAATCCTTGAAACTATTGGTATGGTCTCCGCTGCTTTCACCATTACTTATTTTGTTGGTTACTGAGTTAAAAAAATTAAATGTGAGTTAAAAAGTTAGTATTTGCGGGAGTATTAAATTATTTGCAACTCAATACGCCCTCTAAAACATAATACAGCACTTAAAATATGAGACATGAAAGAGAGATTAATGTTATTCATTGTCTTTGGGTTAATTGCAGCTTTCATTGTTACTTATGCTTTGGGCTACCTCCACAATTTCCTTACGTCAACGGTATGTTCTGACACTAAATCCATAGTCTATGTCCTAACGGACCATTTATAGCACGATTTTCGGTCTGTGAGGACACAGGACCGAGGAATAGATGAAGTGTTTTCCTGACAAACACTAATCTATAGAAAAAAATACCGCATCGGACCTCTGAGACTCTCAGCGGTGTTCTCTGTTGCCTCTGTAGTGAATAGCTTATGGGGGATCTGATTGTTTCCTGAAAATACATTTTGATCCAAAACTCACATAAATTTTGAAAAAAATTTGTCCAGTCCCAGCTTTTGAGACTCGCGTCCTTTAGTATTGGAATGAAATTGTTATCGGGCTAACATTAAAACGATATGAAAAACCAATTAACCCTGTATATCTTTATTGGAGCCCTGATGGATTTATTTATGGTTTCTGTGTTTGGTTTCATTTACAACTGGCTTCTCTAAAGAGAGATTATCCTGATTTTATACCTCTCTGGTCATGATCTGTCCAAGGGATCAGAGGTTATGTCATCTGTTGTTTGATCCTTGATCAGTTGATCAACACTGTCTGCAGTGTGCCTGAAAAATAAATATCCCATGGTCTCATCTAATGATATTGCCTGCTCTTATCATTGAGATCACTCTTGGATAATTACTCCTATGCCTATGAAAAAACTACCCGATCACCAAAAAGAAAAGTTTGTTGATGCCGTAGCGCATCTTTATTTGCAGCATAAAAGACTGGACAGTCATATCGAGGTCTTAACGCTGGCAATAGAAATTGAGCGTTGGGAGGAGCTGATCCTTATCTATGATTCATTATTACACTATGAAAAGGTCCATGAGCAAATAAGTGCCAGGCTGAAGGTGCTTAAGGAAATCATTGGCACCGAATAGTCTGGTCCTGACTTTTAATTCGATATGCTCTCTTTGGTGGGAAGGATTCCCGTTCTCCGATCCTCGTTGATCATAAAGCATAATCGTACAGGCAGATACTGCAATTGTACGAATGCAACAAAAAAGGAAAATTCAACCTTTCATTATCAATAAGTTACTGCTTCTGTACTTACAGGTATATGCTGGATTTGAATTGATTCATCAAAAAGTAAATAATAATTTATGATATGTAAAAAATAAATATTATCATAGTGTAGTATTTAATTTACGTTATGAAAAAATATTTCCAGTTTCAAACATTCCGGTTGTTCATCGTCCCGTTAGTTTTCATAATTTATATGCTGCTTATTTATTTGTTATTCCATATGCTTCAATAATCTGTTTTGCCATGACCCTCGAGGAAAGAAGAAATCTGTTTTTAAGGATTGATCAACTGATCCGGTTGCGGATACCCGGCACTGCATTCTTATTAGCCAGGCGGTTAAACATTTCAAGAAGTACCTTCTTCAGATGTCTTGACGAGATGAAGTCACTGGGAGCCCCTATCCGGTACGATGAACTTAAGCGATGTTATTACTATAAGGAACCCGGAGGATTCATCTTTGGATATTTCAGACTAAAAGAATTAAAGGAATACGAATTAAAAATGATTTTAGGTGGTCGTACATTATCTGTCGGGCGGAGTATTCTTTCGGGTTCAAAACCATCTTCCCTTGTCGCAAAAGGTAATCTGTCAGTATACGCTGGATATAGTTGACAACCATGCATAAACAGATCTTTCCTTCTGAAATACTCCACTTTACCCTGGAACAGACCTTCCAGAGGCATTCTACACGGTCACAGGCCATCTATATTGCTATCATACTCACAATTATCATGGCTATTTTGGCTTTACCATTCATCTATGTTGATGTAAGTATTCAGAGTAGGGGTATACTCCGGTCGCAGCAGGATATATCCATCATTAGTGCGCCCGGTTTAGGTAAGATCATGGCTCTGATGGTCTCGGATAATCAGTATATCAGCAAGGGAGATACATTACTGGTATTGGATTCACCCGAATTACATGTCCGACTGGATTTTCTGCAAAATAGAATTACTGAACTCAGCATTCTCAACAATGACCTTGAAAGCCTTATTTCCGGCTTGTCTTCTTCCGCTTTTGAAAAAATAGCCCCTCTCAAAAGTAAAATTTACAGACAAAACTACCGGCGATTCAAGGAGCAGGTCTCAAAGGCAAGTCAGATGTGGATCAAGGCTAAACAGGATTGGCAAAGAAGCAAACAACTCTACAACGCAGATGCTATCGCAGCCATGGAATATGAAAATGCGAAATATGAATATGATAATGCCATGTCCGACTTTCGGAACCTTCATCAATCCTTTTTGAGCGATTGGCAGGATCAGTTATTCAACAACAAGCGTGAAGTACAAAAGCTGAGGTCGGAGTTGGATCAGGTAAGAGCTGAGGCAGAAAACTATATTGTATTGGCGCCGGTGAACGGCACTGTTCAGGAGCTGGGAGGCCTGTATGCGGGAAGTCAGGTATTTGCCAATCAGCAGCTATGCAGGATATCGCCTGATGACGGTATTGAAGCCGAGTGCTATTTGAACCCTTCCGATATAGGCCTTATCAGGAAAGGTGACCGGGTGATTTGTCAGATAGATGCTTTTAACTACAATCAATGGGGTACCCTGTCCGGCACTATACAGGATATTTCAAATGATGTGATCTTGCTTGAAGGACAGCCGGCGTTTAAAGTTACCTCTGTTGTGGACCGGGATTTTTTGTCGCTGAAAAATGGCTACAAAGGTCACCTCAGGAAAGGTATGACCCTCAATGCAAGGTTCGTTGTGGCCGAAAGGAGCCTGTGGCAGCTGCTGTATGACAAGATTGACGATTGGCTGAATCCTCTTGTAAGTCATGGATGACCCTTTTGTCGCAGTGTATCCATTATAATTTTACGCACATAGTACATGTATCCATGAGAAGTACGATACAGGTAAAACAGACATCACCGACTGTGGCGCAGCCTGCCTTGCATCGGTGGCTGCTCATTACGGCCTGAAAATATCTATATCCCGCATTCGTCAGTATGCCTCTACTGATAGGAAAGGCACAAATATATTGGGTATGATCGAGGCGGCAGAGAAACTGGGTTTTATGGCCAAAGGAGTCAGGGGAGAGTTGGATAGCCTGTTTCAGATCCCCAAGCCGGCCATAGCGCATGTTATTGTCAAAGAAGTATTACACCATTTTGTGGTCATCTGTTCCACCTCGGAGAGGTATATTGAGGTAATGGATCCGGCAGACGGAAAGATCCATAAATATGGTCATAAGAAGTTTAAGACACTCTGGTCGGGAGTACTAATTCTACTAATGCCTAACGAGGACTTTTCAAAGGAGAACCTGAAAGTCCCGATCTGGCAGCGGTTATGGTATTTACTCAAGCCACACCGGTTTATTATGCTTCAGGCACTGGTGGGAGCTGCGGTGTTTACCATACTGGGGCTTTCCGTCTCCGTTTATGTCCAGAAAATAGTCGATTACGTGCTGGTGGGTGGAAATACAAACCTGCTTAATCTTATAAGTGTGATCATGTTGTGCCTTCTGGCTGTACAGATTTTTATTGGGGCTACCAAATCTGTTTTTACCCTGAAAACAGGTCAGCTTATCGACGCTCGGTTGATCCTGGGGTACTATAAACATTTGCTCAGGCTACCACAGAAGTTTTTTGATACGATGAGGGTAGGTGAGATTGTCTCACGTATTAACGATGCGGTGAAAATCAGGGCTTTTATCAATGATGTGATGATCGACGTCATTGTTAATATTTTTACCGTAGTATTCGCTTTCACGCTGATGTTCATCTATTACTGGAAACTGGCCCTGATCATGATAATGATTGTGCCGGTCTATCTAATCATATATCTCATAACCAACCAGTTGAACAAAGGAACTCAGCGCAAGTTAATGGAAAGTGCAGCCGATCTTGAGTCTCAACTGGTAGAATCACTGAACTCAGCATACACTATCAAAAGTTTTGGGCTGGAATCGTTTACTAATCTGAAAACAGAAACGCGCTTTACAAGGCTTTTACAGAACGTTTACAGGTCGGGAAAAAACAGTGTTTTTTCTTCATATTCCACCCAGTTTGTATCGCGGTTTTTCACTATTTTACTTTTATGGGCTGGCT
>LYSV01000197.1 GCA_001657315.1 Flammeovirgaceae bacterium BBD 1991-12
TGAAGATATCTTTGCCACAAAGAAAAGACACGTTTACCTGCTTCGGGGCAAAGATCTCTCCGTTTACACTACGAGATGACTAAAAAAAAGAGTGTTGCACTAATTTTCCCATTTTCGATTATGAATATTAGCTACATATTAAAATAAATACTTATCTGATTGAAGACGAGACAATTTGAAATGCACCCGGTTTGCAGGGCTTATCATGCGGTAAAACATACTTTCTTCCTGGCCTGTGGTAAATGAAGGATGCGTGAGTTCGACGAGTGTGCGATAAATTGAAAAAAATAGCAACGATACTTAACAGCTAAAGGGTTTATCACTGCCGGGAGCGCGGGTTGTGGCCCCAACTTTATGATAATGAAACTAAAAGAGGAAATGAAAATGTTATCTTTACAATGACACACGAAGAATAAAATGGATTTACAGACGGCCAAACTCAATGTATTACAAAAAATAATGGGAGTGACTAAAGCATCACTTTTAAATAAAATAAATGAGCTTTTGGACAAGGAAATGATCGTAGGTTATACCGTTGAAGGAGAACCATTGACCACAGAGTCATATAACAAACGTTTACAGAAAGCAGAAGATCAACTCCGCTCAGGAGAATACATTATCCAGGAAGATCTGGAATCAGAGTCGGACAACTGGTAATGAGTGTCCCTAAGATTATCTGGACCAGGCAGGCCAGGGACGCACTGAAAAGCATCTATGATTATTACAAAGAGAGATCCTTACAAGGGGCAAAAAACGTTAAGTCAGATTTACTGCGGGCTCCCAAAACCATCCACTTTGCAAAACAGTACCAGGTAGATGAGATTAACCCAAAGACCGGAGGATCGTGGTTAGGGATTACAAAGTGCTGTACAGGGAAGAGAATGGCGTAATCAAGGTAATTGATATTGTCAGTACCCGACGGTCTCCTGATGTACTCAGGAACAAATAACCCACCGGCCCGCATTTAGCGAAAGCGTAATGCGTGGTTATTGTGGAGCCTGTCAATGATGCCATCTCATGTCAGCTTTATAAACAGTGGTATCAAATGTCATCCTTTCGAACCTCCTCAGGATCAATGATCAGCTTAACAGTGTCTATCCTGATGTCTTTCATGGATTGAATGGTGAAGGTATAGGGGGGGATTTCTATGGTATCGTCCGGTTCGGGCAGGTCTTCCGTTACCGACAGAATGAGCCCCCCGAGGGTTTCGTATTCTCCCTCTGGCAGCGCCCAGCCGTATTTTTCATTCAGGTAATCTATTTCCTGTCGTGCACTTAATACAAAGGTGCGCTCATTGATCTGATTTTCGATGTAGTCTTCCACGTCATGTTCATCCTGGATCTCTCCGAAGATCTCTTCGATGATATCTTCAATACTCACAATGCCCGATGTACCGCCGAATTCATCCACTACCAGTGCCAGACTTTTCCTTTCCTGAATGAATTGGATCATGAGCTCATTCACCAGCATAGTTTCGGGTACTATGGTGATAGGTGTTAGCATATCCCCGATCTTTTTGGGCTTTTTGAACAGCTCCAGCGAGTGGCAAAAGCCGATGACATCGTCGATGCTTTCCTTATATACCAGTATTTTGGAGTGCCCGGAATCAATGAAGGCCTTTTTAAGCTCCTCGATGGGATCTTCCACATCCACAGCCTCGATCTCCGTACGGGGGATCATACACTCCCGAACCCTGATGGTCTTGAACTCCAGCGCATTGTTGAATATCCGCGTGTCCAGCTCCACTTTGGTTTCCTCGCTGGCCGCGACTGTTTTTTTTATGTAATTGTTCAGGTCAGTAAGCCCAAAGGCAGGTTTGTCCTCCCGGTACTCCAGCCTGAATATGCGGGTAATCATCAATTTTGAAAGAGCAACCACCGGTAGCACCACAGGGTATAATAAAAGTTGATAAATGACGTACATGGGAATGGCAAAAGCGCTCAACATCCGGTTGGGGTTGATCAGGAAAATACTTTTGGGAAGAAACTCCGCTGTGAACAATACGATCAGTGTAGAGAGGATGGTTTCAGTGATGAGAACGGAAGCCTCGCCAAGTATTACCTCCGGCAGGAACCCGCGGACTATGGGATCAAGCAGTTGTGTCATCAGGATCCCGTACAGTACCAGCGCCAGCGTATTGCCGACCAGTGTGGTACCAATAAATCTTGAGGGGTTTTTGACAAATCTGGAAACGATCCGCGCGGACCAAAGCCCCTTTTTGCCCTTAAGCTCGATATGAAGCTTATCGGCCGACACAAAGGCGATCTCTATTCCGGAAAAGAAAGCGGAAAACAACAGCGTAATGAAAACAGGGATCAACAGCGACAGGTCCATCGGTTACTGTTCAGGAGTATCTTTTGGTTTTATCAGTTTGTATAAAAATAACAGACTTATGCATAACATAAAAATCCAGTATGAATGGGTAAAGCCCGCCGTGATGGTCTGATGGATGCCAATAATGAACAAACCCACCGTGACGGAAAACAGGATCGTTGGGAGCAGCTTATTCTTCAATGTCAAAGGTGCCCTGCGGCTTTTTGATCTGGTATGATGAAAAGTCCTGTTTCGCAGTAAGCCCCTGGCCGTAAAGTATTTTATCCGGCAGGGTTATGGTCACGAATTTTTCGGTAAAGATCTGTTCTTCCTTTGGTTTCCAGAAAAGCTCCTCGCTTTCAAGCTTTTGACCTTTCTCTATGTTCTTGACTTCTACATCACCACGCCCGCGCCATCGATCCTCTTCCTTAAAGTAGTAGGCCTCATCGGCTCTCAGGGTAGACGTTACATTTCCCTCTTCATCATAGAACTCAAAGTATAATCCTTCCGGAAACTCCCTGTCGCCATTGACGTATTCCAGGAATTTTGGGGTCACCAGCTTGTTTTTGACGACGGCATCTTCACTATGATAAAGGATCATATCCTCGGCCTGCTGTACAGGTCCTTCATAGTTGGGGATCTCTTCCATGCCCTGGTCGGGAGCTCCACAGGCAAAGGCCCAGACAGCTAATGCAATAAAAAGACTAATCCTCATTGTTCATAGTTATTGACAACCAAAAAAAGCCATGGGTCCACCACAGCCTTTTTCTGTTACAGTATTGGAATAAGACCCTGTTGATCAGCCAACCCAACAACCTACGACTGAGAACCAACAGCAAATACCTTGTCTAATCCCTTGTTTGAATGGTGACCGTCTCACCGACCCAGCATCCTACTGTTATCGTGCTACCTACTTCATAGTTGTAGGTAAATACCTCTTCTTTAGAGGGGAATTGATCTTTGGCTTTACTCATCATAGAAGTATTGCCTCCTCTTTTGAACATTTCATAGGCGGCTATGAATACTGCCCTGTCCTTTACCCAGTCTTCCTTACCGGCACACTTTTCGAAGCTGCCATAGTACAGGTATCCTATGGCAGAGTAAGCTTCTTTTTTACTCGGGTCCGCACCCAGCGCCTTTCTGTAAAGATCTCTGGCGCTGCTGCCTGATCTAAGGTTGCCCAACTGGATATACATTTCAGCTTTAGCGCTGAGGTCATCCGTGATTTCCAGTGCCTGATTGAAGTATTTTTCAGCTTTGACATTGTCATCAGCCGCCTTGAATTTAACACCCAGTGCCTTGGCAATCCCAAAGTCGGGTTCGTTGGCAAGGATTACCTCACCTGTTTCCAGCCAAAGCGGATCGTCAGTACATTTTCCGTTCAGCATAAAGCCGAATATCTTTTTGGCAAGCTTCAGGTCCGAAGGATTCTCCCTGAACTTGGGAGCCATTTTGGTTTTCACAAAATCACAGTCAATGTTCACTAATCCTACCAGGATTCCGTCGATAGAGCTTTTGTATCCCTTCAGCTTCTCCACGCGGTCTGAGCTCTTTTCATTGGCAATCTGATAGTCAACGGTTTCCATGATCTTGTCATAGTGCCCGAGAATCTCATCCTCAGACAGATTCTTTACGTATTTTGCATTGTACTGGACCACACTCATGTAGGGTAGCAGCATGTAGTACGGCAGATCCTTTCCGTTCAGTTTATAGGCCTCATCATACAGCTTCAGGATATTGGGCAGCTCACTTCTGTTCTTAACATTGTAACGGTATGAGTTGTAGGCCTTACGGGCGGCAATATCTGCTTCCTTTCCACAAGGTGTGTATTGAAGCCTCATATCATACATGATCATGAGAGAATCGATGTACACCTTTTTCTGTGCGTCATCCTTTTCCTGGTCTATGAGCCCTTTGTATAATTTTTCACCATTGATGTAAATAGCCTGGTTCACGTCGGGTGCGTTGATCAGGATCCATTTGTGAGGCGCCTTGGCACCTTTGAAATCATTATTTCTGAGTGCATCATTGTATAACACATTCTTTTCGTCGAAAGTAGATTTGTCTTCAGGGAATTTCCAGTCTCCACACTGTGCCTGTGCGTAGTATCCTTGTAGCGCTACTACCGCCAAAAGTAAAATTCTCTTCATCATTTGTTTCATAATTACCACAATTGCTTAATTGTATTTTCTTTTAATAAACCACTGGTCGTTAAAAGTCACGCCCAGATAAAATTTAAAATATTCTTCTCTGATCAAAGTATCGTCCACATTACCCCTCACGCCATATTTGACTGCAAAATCGAGGTTGGATATTCTGCTTACCGGTAAGGTCCATCCAATATTAATGCCAAAATCATTTACCTGATTCAATGATCCATCGGGTCCTGTCACCTGAAAAGGGGTGTTTTCATAGGTAAATCCCACTCTGTAGGTCACTCTTTTGAAGTAACTTGTCACCGAAGTGGGGTCGGGTGTGAACTCTCCGCCGAGCCCGATCTTGACGTAATCCGCGAGGTCATCGCTGGTACCTTCAAAATCCCTGTAATCAGTCCATGGCTGGTATCTGGCATCCAGTCCTACCGTCCATTTTTGACCATTATTGAATGATATACCTGCTCCAATGGCCTGAGGTAGCTCGAGGGTACCTCTTACGTTTTCCAGTGAATCGCTTATGATCGGGATATCCACGGAGCGCTGTTCCGTTTTGGAGAACTTTTCAGCATCAATAGTAGCGCCAAGATCATAAGTGAGTCCTGCTTTAAACTGTATTTTATTGTTGAAAATGGAATCCTTTCTGAAAGCGATCCCACCTGAAAACATAAAATCGGAGACAGAAATTCTGGTGTTTTGTCCACGGACGTAGGAAACGCCCGGTGATTCATCATCCAGCAGGTCAAAAGAAATATCACTCTCAATGTTGCTGAAAATGTAGGCTGCCTTTAGCCCCACTGATATGTACCGGTTCACAGCGTAACCGTTGGACCAGTAAAACTGGTTAAAACCTCCTGAACCCTGTGCCCTTTTTAAGGCTTGCTCGCCGTTAGGGGCGGACTGAATATCGACTACAGAGGTGGACTCATAGTCTACATTGCTGTAAGGCATCAGGCCTACGGCTGTGGTCCACTTACCGGGTTTTACAGGGAATGCCATGGCCAGATAGTTCATGTTGCCACCACCGTTCACTTCAGAGGCCACATCATTTTCCAGTGTTCTGTTCTCTCCGATGAACCCTGCTGAAAAGACAGTAAGTGAGTTATAGGGTAAAAGGGCCGGATTCAGGTTATTAAGGTACCAGAATGACCCATTGCTTATTCCAATTCCTCCCATCCCCTGATTATGGGCCAGGCCCATGTCGAAAACATCTCCAATCCCCTGCGAAGTGTAGGGCGATTTGCTGGCTTGAGCTATTGTTTCACCTGTGGCAAAAAGCCATGCAATGAACAAAGTCAACAACGATATTTTCCTAAGCATTATGATTTAAAATCCTGTTCAAACCTCTCAAAACCAAATCGGGGGCTGCAAATATGCGAGCTTTCACCCTGTTTTCAAAGAAATTAGTGTCGCCTCCACACATAATCACCTTTAAATCACGGAATTCGTGCCGGTAATGATCAATGAAGGTATCCATTTCACCGATGATCCCATGCATCACCCCACTTTGTATACATTCAAGGGTGCTTTTACCCGTTACGGATACATTTTCGTTATAATCTGCCAACGGGAGATTTGCCGTAAAAGTATTCAACGCCTTAAATCTCATAGCCATGCCGAGTGAGATACTTCCTCCATGGTACGCATTATCTGCGGACAGGAGATCATAGGTAATGCAGGTGCCACAGTCAATTACCAGGCAGTTTGATTCGGGAAACAGGGTCTGGGCGCCTGCCACGGCTGCTAACCGGTCATTTCCCAATGTTTCAGGTGTGTCATAATCAATACGAAACGGCAGTGGCAGCGCTGAGGAAAGTACCACGGGCTTGTAGCCGGTCAATGCATCCAAAAATAACCGGTGATCACTGCCTACACTGCTTACAATGACCCTGTCAGGTTTTTTGTCTTCAAGCATGGTGCCGAGGGTGTCAGGATCCACCTGATGCTCGGTACGGTAAAGCTCATGGTGATCGAAGAACCCCACCTTGGTGCTGGAATTACCTATGTCAACGACCAAATTCATTTGTTATCGCAGCTAAAGATCAAAGGGACGTAAAAGGAACATCAGCCCGGATTATACGGGAAACACAGCTATCAATGTTGTGCCCGGAGTAAGCAGAGACCGAAAATTCAATTCCCCCGGTTCCGTTTTTCCTGAAAATCATGTGTAATTACATTCAAAATTACTGAAACCTTTTGAAAACGAAGTATATCATTTACAGGTAGTCCGGTCAATACATATATGTACCAGCGGTATTCTGATACCTCAAGGGAAGTTATTCTACAGGCTCATTCCGGATCTGGATAGCGAACGGATCTGCCATGGAAATGGCAACGGCCCTGTTCTTACTAATTTGATCAAAATACTTAGTTTTGGGCGATCTGTACCAAGGGAAAAAATGTCCTGATGACATGAAGGAATTACTGGAAAAATTTGAAAATAAAAAACCGGAGATCGTCTTTGAATGGAGTGATTCTGAAACGGAGGCGGAAGGCTGGGTGGTGATCAATTCTCTCAGAGGCGGAGCAGCCGGAGGGGGCACCCGGATGAGAAAGGGACTTGACAAAAGGGAAGTAGAGTCCCTGGCAAAGACGATGGAGATCAAGTTCACTGTATCAGGACCCGCCATAGGAGGAGCCAAGTCGGGTATCAATTTTGATCCGAACGATCCGCGGAAGCGCGGTGTGCTGGAGCGATGGTTTGCAGCCGTGAAGCCCTTGCTGAAGTATTACTATGGTACGGGGGGTGACCTTAATGTGGACGAAATTCAGGAAGTGATCCCTGTAACGGAAGATGTAGGCGTTTGGCACCCTCAGGAAGGAGTATTTCATGGTCATTTTCACCCCAACGAAGCTCAGATCATCAACAGGATAGGGCAACTGAGAATGGGCGTGATCAAGGTGCTGGAGGACGAAAGATTCTCACCTTCGGTCAGACGAAAATACACTGTGGCGGATATGATCACAGGTTATGGTGTGTCCGAGGCTATAAGGCACTACTATCACCTCTGGGGAGGTAGTGTCAATGTGAAGCGTGCGGTGATCCAGGGATGGGGAAACGTAGGAGGAGCGGCCGGATTTTACCTGGCTCAGATGGGGGTGAATATCATAGGTATCATTGATAAGGACGGAGGCCTCATAAAACCAGAAGGGTTCAGCCTTGAGGAGGTACGGGAGCTGTATCTGAACAGAGATGGTAACCGGCTGGCAGCTCCGGGCATGCTGTCTTTTGAGGACATCAATGAGAAGATATGGGATCTGGATTTTGAGATCTTTGTGCCTGCAGCCGCCTCCAGGCTTGTAACCCGGGATCAGGTAGACCGGATGATCAATTCAAAACTGGAAGTGTTTTCATGTGGTGCCAACGTGCCCTTTGCTGATCCTGAAATATTTTTTGGCCCAACCGGGCTTCATGCTGATAAAAACTTCTCTGTAATCCCCGATTTCATAGCCAACTGCGGTATGGCCAGGGTTTTTGCTCATTTTATGGAAAATGAAGTAAGCATGGAGGATGAGGCCATATTCAGGGATGTGTCTGAAACGATCAG
>LYSV01000198.1 GCA_001657315.1 Flammeovirgaceae bacterium BBD 1991-12
CAACTCGCCAAATCACACTTTAAAAAGCTAAGAAACTTAAATCCAATGAAAGGTATCATATTAGCAGGAGGATCAGGTACCCGTCTTTATCCGGTCACCAAATCTGTTTCGAAGCAGCTACTTCCCATTTATGATAAACCTATGATCTATTATCCCCTTTCAGTGCATATGATGGCGGGGATTAAGGATATTCTTGTTATCTCAACACCTCAGGATACCGGACTTTTTGAAAAACTTCTGGGCACGGGAGAGGAGCTAGGCGTTCGTATATCCTATCAGATCCAACCGAGCCCTGACGGCCTGGCGCAAGCCTTTCTTTTAGGGGAGGAATTCATTGGAAGTGACATGGTTTCGTTGATTCTGGGAGACAATATTTTCTATGGATATAATCTGCCAAAAATGTTGCGGGAAGTCGCTAAACTGGAAACCGGCTCTACAGTATTCGGATATTATGTGAATGATCCCACACGATATGGAGTAGTAGATTTCGACGACGAAGGGAAAGTGCTGTCCATTGAAGAAAAGCCTGCAAATCCAAAATCCAGCTATGCAGTTACCGGGTTGTACTATTATGACAATACGGTGGTCGAGAAAGCCAAACAGGTAAAGCCATCGGCCAGGGGAGAACTGGAGATTACCGACCTTAACAAAATGTATCTTGAAGAAGGTACCTTAAATGTGAAGTTACTGGGACGTGGCATGGCATGGTTGGATACCGGCACACATCATTCTCTGTTGCAGGCCAGTAATTTTGTGGAGTCTATTGAAGAGCGACAGGGGCTTAAAATAGCATGTTTGGAAGAGATTGCCTATCGTATGGGATATATCAACAGACAACAGTTGAAAGATCTGGCAAAACCTTTACTAAAGAGTCAGTACGGACAGTATCTGGTAAAAATTGCTGAGTCGAGGTGGTAGAGGGGTTAATGGTTGTTGGTTTCTTGTTTTCTGTTTAGCGTTTATGATACCTTACAGTTTCTTGCTACTACTTTGTCAGGTTAAGAGCCAGAGTCAAACGCCAGATTGATGGTGATAATATTACATCTGCCATTTCATATTTTCCCATGAGGATTGCCAATGTGTCTTTGGACAGAAACCTGACAAGTAGGTATAGTTAATGTGGTTAATGGGAAATAGATTGTGCTATAATTGTTTTTGATGAAACTTATAAAAACTGAATTTGAAGGACTGTTTGTACTGGAGCCAACGGTGTTTGAAGACGAACGCGGTTTTTTTATGGAGAGTTACAATAAAGAAACCTTGTTCTCACTTGGTATAAACACAGTGTTTGTGCAGGACAACCACTCGAAATCAGGCAAAGGGGTGATCCGGGGGTTGCATTTTCAAAATCCTCCTTTTGAACAAACCAAGTTGATCCGGACGCTTCAGGGAAGAATTCTGGATGTGGTGGTAGATATTCGGAAAAACAGCGCCACCTATGGAAAGCACTTCAGTATTGAGCTTACAGCCGAAAACAAAAAGCAATTGCTGATGTCGCCTGGTTTTGCTCATGGTTTTGCTGCTTTGACAGATAACGTGGAGATCTTTTACAAATGTGATCAATTCTACAACAGGGAATCAGAAAGTGGCTTACTGTATAACGATCCTGATCTCAATATAGACTGGAAAATTAATCCGGCTGATCTTATCATTTCGGCAAAAGACAAGGCGCAGCCTGGTTTAAAAGAGCTGAATTCAGCCTTCTAGCTATTGTCTCCATTCATGGGACTTGCGACCTTAGGGGTTAATTTGATACAAGGTTATAATTTCAAATGAAAAACATACTCATAACAGGCGGAGCAGGCTTCATAGGTTCACATGTGGTCAGGCTGTTTGTCAATCAATATCCTCCCTACAATATTATTAACCTGGATTCCCTTACCTATGCTGGTAATCTTGAGAATTTAAAGGACATCGAAAATTCGCCGAATTATATCTTTATCAAAGGGGATATATGTAATGAACAGCTTATTGATACGGTTTTTAAGGAACAGCAGGTGACGGATGTGATCCATCTGGCAGCGGAATCTCATGTAGACCGTTCTATCAAAGACCCACTGAGTTTTGTACAAACCAATGTATTTGGAACAGTCAATTTACTGAATGCTGCCATGAATGCATGGAAAGAGAATGTTACAGAACATATTTTTTTTCATGTATCTACCGACGAGGTATATGGCTCACTGGATGAAGACGGTTATTTTCTTGAAACCACTCCCTACGATCCTCAGTCACCCTACTCAGCCTCCAAGGCAGGGTCAGATCATTTTGTAAGGGCATGGGCCAACACCTACAAATTACCCATAAAGATCACCAATTGTTCGAACAACTACGGTCCCAACCAGTTCCCGGAAAAGCTCATCCCCCTGATGATCAATAACATCAAAAACAATAAACCGTTGCCTGTATATGGCAAGGGTGAAAACGTAAGGGACTGGCTCTATGTAATTGATCATGCTAGGGCCATCGATGAAGTGTTCCATAGAGGTAAGCCAGGGGAGACGTACAATGTCGGAGGCTTTAATGAGTGGAAGAATATCGACATCGTCCGTCTGCTTTGTGGTGTCATGGACAGAAAGCTTGGCCGGCCAGAGGGCGAATCTGCAAAGCTTATCACTTTCGTAACGGACCGTGCCGGACACGACTTACGTTACGCCATAGATGCTTCCAAAATCATGAATGATCTGGGCTGGAAACCTTCCCTGCAGTTTGAAGAAGGCTTGGAGAAAACTGTGGACTGGTACCTGAGGAATGGGGAGTGGCTGGAGCATGTGACCTCCGGAGCCTATCAGCAGTATTATCAGCAGCATTATGGAGGGTAGTTCTGGATTGACTCTTGATCTCTTCATCTTCTTCTGCGAAAAATAGATACGTTTTCCCTGCCGGGTAAAAAATCTCTTATTCTCCCACACTTTACCTATCTTTGCAGGCTGACAGCAAAAAAACGAATGAAAAAAGCTCTTATCACTGGCATCACAGGGCAGGATGGCGCTTACCTCGCAGAATTTCTGATGGACAAGGGGTATGAGGTACACGGTATTAAGAGAAGAAGTTCCCTTTTCAATACAGACCGGATCGACCATTTGTACCAGGATCCCCACGAGGAAAATTTAAGATTTAAGCTGCATTATGGTGACCTTACTGACTCTGCCAATATTATCAGGATCATCCAGGAGGTACAACCCAATGAGATCTACAACCTTGGGGCCATGTCCCACGTAAAGGTGAGCTTCGATACGCCGGAGTATACGGCCAACGTAGATGGGCTGGGTACACTGAGAATACTGGAGGCCGTTCGATTACTTGAATTAACAAAGAAAACAAAGATCTACCAGGCTTCTACTTCTGAACTGTATGGGCTGGTACAAGAAGTGCCGCAGAAGGAGACTACACCTTTTTATCCCCGATCGCCCTATGCCGTAGCCAAACTGTACGGCTATTGGATCACCATAAACTACCGTGAAGCTTATGGTATGTTTGCCACCAATGGTATCCTGTTCAACCATGAGTCCCCTCTGCGTGGGGAGACCTTTGTCACAAGAAAGATAACGCGTGCCGCGGCACGTATTGCGCTTGGGTTTTAGGAAACCACCTATCTTGGAAACCTTGACGCCAAACGGGACTGGGGACATGCCAAAGATTACATAGAAGCTATGTGGCTGATCCTTCAGCAGCAGGAGCCGGAGGATTTTGTTATTGCCACAGGTATTACTACCACAGTTCGTGATTTTGTTGTCAAGGTTTTTGATAATCTCGGCATCTCATTGGAGTTTGAAGGTGAGGGGAAGAAGGAGGTTGCACGGATAGCCAAATGTACAAATCCGGATTTCAAGGTAAAACAGGGTCAGATCGTAGTACAGGTAGATCACACCTATTACCGGCCTACTGAGGTGGACCTACTGATCGGTGATCCGATCAAAGCAAAGGAAAAGCTGGGCTGGAACCCTAAATATAACCTGGACCAACTGGTTGAAGACATGGTCCGGTCCGATCTGGAGCTTTTCAAAAAGGATAAATACCTTCACGAAGGGGGACATAGGATCTTTAACTATCATGAAGAATAGTGGAAAAAGACGCCAGAATATACATAGCCGGTCATAGGGGCATGGTAGGTTCGGCCGTCCTCAGAAGGCTACAAAAGGAAGGCTTTAAGAATTTCATACTCAGGTCTGCCAAAGAGCTGGATCTGAGGGTGCAACGGGATGTCGAAGAATTTTTTAAGCAGGAAAAGCTGGATTATGTGTTTCTCGCCGCCGCTAAAGTGGGGGGTATCCTGGCCAACAACACCTACCGGGCAGAATTCCTCTACGATAACCCGATGATCCAGAACAATGTGATCCATCAGAGTTATGTACACAAGGTAAAGAAGCTGCTGTTCCTGGGCTCGTCCTGTATCTATCCCAAACATGCGCCCCAACCTTTGAAAGAGGAGTACCTGTTGACTGGGGAATTAGAGCCTACCAACGAGCCCTATGCGATAGCCAAAATCGCCGGTATCAAAATGTGCGATGCCTACCGCGATCAGTACGGTTGTAATTTTATATCCGCTATGCCTACAAACCTTTACGGGCCTAACGATAATTACGATCTTAAGACCTCTCACGTTTTACCGGCACTGATACGAAAGTTTCATGAAGCCAAAACTGAGAACAAACCTTTTGTGGAGGTTTGGGGTACGGGTGCGCCAAGACGGGAATTTATGCATGTGGATGACCTGGCAGATGCCTGTTTGTTTTTGATGGAGAAATATGATAAGCCAGGGTTTGTGAATGTGGGTACGGGGGTAGATGTGACCATAAAGGAATTGGCGGAGATGATCAGGGAGATTGTCGGGTATGAGGGGGAGATTGAGTGGGATACTTCTAAGCCGGATGGGACGCCGAGGAAGCTGATGGATGTCTCGAGGTTGGATGAGATGGGTTGGGAAAGTCAGATTGATCTAAAAGAGAGGTTGAGATGGGAGATAGAAGATAGAAGATAGAAGATAGAAGGTTTTTCTTCTGTTTTGATGGGATGAAGTTTAGAATTACCTTTATCTTGCTATTTAGAAATTGTTAATATGGTCAGTTTGAAGATTTAATATGTTAGGATTCACCTATAAGTCCTACCAAATACGCTTTTCAATTCTTTCAGTTGTCCAATCCTCTAATTAATTTTTAAACCATTTTTTTAGCTATGGACAGAATTCAAATGGTGGATTTAAAATCTCAATATCTTAAACTTAAAGATGATATTGATAACGAAATTCAGAAAGTCCTCGAATCAACTGCATTTATCAACGGCCCTCAGGTAAAGGAATTTGCCTCGGCATTAAATAACTTTCAGGGTTCTCAATGTACGATTACTTGTGGGAATGGTACTGACGCTCTACAGATAGCCATGATGGCGCTGGACTTTAAACCTGGAAAAGAAGTGATTGTTCCTGCCTTCACGTATGTGGCGACGGTGGAGGTCATAGCACTTCTTCATTTAAAGCCCATCTTCATAGATGTGGACCCGGATACATTCAATTTGGATATGGATCAGCTGGAAGGAAAAATCACCAAGGATACAGCAGGTATTGTTCCCGTGCATCTCTATGGTCAGTGTGCAGACATGGAATCAATTATGAAGATAGCAGGAAGTCACAATATTTCCGTCATAGAAGATAGTGCTCAGGCTTTAGGTTCGGTGTTTGCCTTTGCCGATGGCAACACATTCAAAGCAGGAACCATGGGACACATCGGTACTACGTCTTTTTTCCCTTCAAAAAACCTGGGGTGCTATGGAGATGGGGGTGCTATATTTACCAATGATGCAGAGCTTGGAGAAAAAATCCGGATGATCGCCAACCATGGCCAGAAAATGAAATATTATCACGATGTGGTAGGGGTAAACTCAAGGCTGGATACATTACAGGCGGCGGTATTAAAAGCCAAACTAAGGTATTTAGATGAATATGCAATAGCACGCAACAAGGTGGCAACATACTATGATGAAAAATTCAAGGGTATTGAAGGGGTTCTAGTACCACATAGGTCAAAGAAATCAACCCATGTCTTTCACCAATATACTGTGAAGGTGGAAAATGGACAAAGGGATGCGTTGTCCAGTTATCTTTTAAGCAAGGGTATACCTACAATGATTTATTATCCATTACCTTTGCATCTTCAAAAAGCTTATAGGGGATTTGGTTTCAAAGAAGGTGACTTCCCTATTGCGGAACGATTATGTAATGAGGTAATTTCGTTACCCATACACACTGAAATTACCGCTGAAATGTCAAAATATATTGCTGATTCGGTTATAGACTTTTTTGATTAAACATGACTGTAGATTATTTTGCTCATGAAACAGCTGTAATCGATGAAGGCTGTACAATAGGTAAGGGCACGAAGGTCTGGCATTTTTCACATATAATGCCAGATTGCAAAATAGGGGAAAACTGTAATATTGGCCAGAACGTGGTAGTCTCTCCAGGCGTAGTTCTGGGACATAATGTGAAAGTTCAAAACAATGTTTCGATTTACACGGGAGTAACTTGCGAAGATGATGTATTTCTTGGGCCTTCTATGGTTTTTACTAATGTAGTCAACCCACGAAGTGCTGTAAATAGGAGAGGACAATATGCTAAGACCAAAGTAGGCAAAGGAGTTTCCATCGGGGCTAATGCAACAATTGTATGCGGTAGCGATTTAGGAGAGTATGCTTTTATCGGGGCTGGTGCAGTTGTAACCAAAGATGTGGCTGCCTATGCTTTGGTTATAGGTAATCCCGCAAGACAAACAGGGTGGATGAGTGAATATGGTCACAAGCTTGATTTTAGGGACAACTTTGCCATCTGCCCGGAAAGTGGCGAGAAGTACGAGCTTCAAAATGGCGAAGTGGTTAAAGTAGATAACGTATGAAAAACTTTGCGTTAATTGGAGCAGCTGGATATATCGCATCCAGGCACATGCAAGCCATAAAAGAGACTCAAAATAAGTTGGTAGCTGCTCTTGACAAAAGCGATAGCGTAGGAATAATAGATAGCTATTTTCCTGGAGCTGATTTTTTTACTGAATATGAAAGGTTCGATCGGCATATTGATAAACTGAGCAGAACCGCAAAAAAAGTAGATTATGTTAGCATATGCAGTCCCAACTACCTTCATGACGCTCATATCCGGTTTGCCCTTAAAAATCATGCCGATGCTATATGTGAGAAACCCCTGGTGCTAAACCCTTGGAATATAGATGCACTAAAGGAAATAGAAAATGAGACAGGTCAAAAGATCTATAATATTCTACAACTTAGGCTTCATCCGAGCATTGTTAAGCTAAAAAAAAGCTTAGCAGAAGATATGTCGGGTAAAATTCATGACATTGATCTGACCTATATAACCTCAAGGGGGCATTGGTATTTTGCCAGCTGGAAAGCGCAGCTTGAGAAATCAGGGGGTATAGCTACAAACATAGGAGTTCATTTTTTTGACATGCTTACCTGGATTTTTGGAGATGTAACAAAAAATGTAGTCCATATTTCAGAACCAAAGCGAGCCGGTGGACTAATAGAGCTTAAGAAGGCCCGGGTTCGGTGGTTTTTAAGTGTAGATTCAACCGCTTTACCTGCAGAAGCAGTATCCACAGGAAAGCGTACCTTCCGGTCAATAACTATGGATGGAAAGGAAATAGAATTCAGTGATGGTTTTACTAATCTGCATACTGAAAGCTATATGAAAATTCTTGAAGGTGATGGGTTTGGATTAGAGCAAGCCGAAAAAAGTATTAGAATAGTTCATGAGATCAGGAACGCTAAACCGGATGGTCTAATGGGTGATTATCACCCCTTTTTAAACAAAAAAATTGAATACCATCCATTTCAAACAGAAAATAAACTATGATTCTAAAGGATAAAAAAGTATTGGTCATTGGCGGGGGGGGCTTCATAGGGGCCTTTGTAGGGAAAGAGGTGGTAAA